>NZ_CP180543.1:1883368-2511157 GCF_047778025.1 Neptuniibacter sp. SY11_33 | reverse complement strand
GAAACGACATATTCTTGTGGGTTGGATAGCTTTTTGGTTGAAGAAATGAGGTTTCTATCGGTCAGTGTTGTGCCAGCTAGAGAATTTTTATCTGTATCCCGAGAGCAAGCGATGATTTTTCCATCCAAACCGAACACTATGATGTTTGTGTAAACCGTGTACAAACTATTTATGTAGTTTAGGGTTTTTTCGAGCCTTTTTTTTGCACTCAAATCATTGCTTGCCGCTTTTTCGAATTCTTCTGCAAAGGTAGGTGTCAAAGCCCACCAGCGACAATCATTAGCGCGTTCATAAAGATTACGGTCCATGATATCTATCGCTAAACCTGAGTATAAGCGACAGTCAGAAAGCACAGCGTCCATCACCGTCTGGCTGAGCATGCCTATAGAGTCCGAGATGATACTGGTCATCTCATTTCCGACATCTTGGATTTTTTCCAGAATAGGTACAAAGGTTCTTACTTCAAGCCTCGCTGCTAGGCTTTTGCCATTGATTGTCACGATCCGCAATTGGCGGTTGATGTTATGGGATTCTTGATATATTTGGCTTAGGTCAGGTGATAACACCAAACCCTCGTTGCAATCACTTTGACGTTTCTTTTGTAAGGGCATATCCATGGCATGACTTACAGGCATTAAAGCTGTAGCAGTCCAGTCCAGCCCCATATAACCTTGGTAGCCTGTGGAACATAAAGAAATGGTTAGATATTCCTTATTGTTAATAATTAGTGGGTTGCTTATCGTTCCATCGCGCTTCTCTTTCCTGTCACCCACTGCGAGCAATTCAGGTGAACTGGTGGATAGCACCGTATTTTTATGATCTGTGAGAACTAATGAAATAGACTTGCCATCTTTCAACATCTGTTGATAAATCCGGGTTAATTCGTCCTCAAACCGGAAAAACATCACTAAATAACCTAAATGTTCCCGGCATTCACTCCGACCTGACACAACAGGGCTGGCAAATATATGGCTTTCAAAGCGATCGGGGAAAAAACTACTGTAGCCGTAGTATTCGAAATAGTCTTCTGCCTTATCTATCTGTTCGAGTAGATTATGGTCTGTGGTCTGAATCTCATTGTCGGGATTAAGTTGGGCTTTAATGTTTCCGTCTGTATCAAGAATTAATATCTCATCGTAGACACTATATTTCTCGACGTAGGCTTGTAATCTCTGGCTCATCATTTTCTCAGAAATATTAATGCCTTTGAGATAATCCTCCACGGTTTCATCAACTGCAAGAAAGCCTACATCAGCCGTCCTTTCAAAAAGGTTTCGAACCAGAATGTCGATTGTATTTTGAGCCAAAAAAGACAATTCACTTGTAGTCTTGGCAGCCGTTTCTCCAATTAAGCTCTGTAACAAGCGTCCTTGTAATGACGTGAAGTTGTTACGAATCTCACGCATAGACTCTAATAACGGCGTCCCATAGCCTTGTAAGAGGTCTTGGTTTATTGAGCCAATCGTTGAAATGGAATCCCAATATCTATTTAGTTTACTTAGGTCCTCATCGAAATTTTGATAATGTTTGCAATACTTGAGTAAGCGTCGATAGTTTGTTACTTCACATGATGATGTGGACTGCTCAACCGTAGACATCCAACTTGATCCAAAAGTTTGAGTGATAAAAAGTCTTTGAGTATCAAGATGTATGCCAAAGAAGGTTGCTGTTACTACTGTGTAGTTTAAGGAAGTAGATAAAGGGATCTAAAGGCGCTTGAGCATCACCTATTTAGAACAAAACTGCCTCGCTTAACCGCGGGGCTTTTTTTGTGTCTGCAGTTATCTCCACCAAAATTAATCCTTTGATGTGCACTCCCGGTAATTTGGCATAAAGCATGCTCTATAAAATGAGACTAATCGTTGTTTTTGCCTAGGGTTTTCGTAAATGGCCTGAATATGGGGCATGAAAATCAATTATGTAAGTTGAGTGTGCGTACTTATGCACTGCTCTGGTGCTTTATTGTCTGTTTTGGTGCAAGTGAGAGGAGTGGATGAGTGCCAGTCAAAGGATCCTAAAAGAGAGGCGACACTACAATAAGTGGGTGGCTAATCAAACCTTGGAGGATTATGCCCTGCGGTTTACTGCTGTAGGTGGTAGGCATATGAGTATCTCCAAGGTGGGAATGACAGCCTTGGGAGCCACATCTTTTTTAGCCTTAGAAGGGTTGGCTGCAGCAGTTACTTTAAGTTATGGCTTCATAAACGCTTTGTGGGCGATGCTGGCCGTTTGCTTGGTATTGTTTATAACCGGTTTCCCTATTGCATACCACTGTGCAAAAAACGGCTTAGATATTGACCTCCTAACCAGAGGGGCGGGATTTGGTTATCTTGGTTCTACAATCACATCGCTGATATATGCCTCTTTCACCTTTATCTTCTTTGCGATAGAAGCGGCTATTCTAGCCTCAGCTCTTAACGCCCTTATGGGCATCCCTTTGTTTATTGGTTATATCATCTGTGCAGTGGCGGTTATCCCTATAGTGACTCATGGCATTACCGCGATTAGTAAATTTCAGCTAGGCACACAGTTTGTTTGGTTGTTGCTGCAAGTTTCGGCTGTGGTTGTAGTACTGACTTATGAGTTTGATCAACTTGGGGGGTGGACAAATTATACGGTCCCGGATCTGCCTCAGAGTGGGGGATTTGATCTGGCTTTATTTGGAGCTGCAGTTTCGGTATTAATTGCACTCGTTGCCCAGATAGGGGAGCAGGCTGATTATCTGCGTTTTATGCCGCCGAAAACCAAAGCTAACCAGAAGTCTTGGTGGCTTTGGGTAATATTCTCTGGCCCTGGTTGGGTTTGGGTGGGTTTGATCAAAATGTTATTGGGATCGTTTCTAGCTTACTTAGCTATTTCGCAATTGATTCCTTTTGAACAAGCAGTTGATCCTACCTATATGTATCAGCGGGTGTTTCAGGATCTGACGCAATCTCCTGCCTTGTCTCTGATTCTGGCAGCTGTGATGGTTATTCTCTGTCAGATGAAAATCAATGTAACGAATGCTTATGCAGGTTCAATCGCTTGGTCTAACTTTTTCTCACGTCTGACGCATAGTCACCCGGGGCGGGTCGTTTGGTTAGTTTTTAACGTCGCTATAGCTCTCTTGCTTATGGAGCTGGGTATCTATCAGGCGCTGGAAGCGATCCTTGGAACGTTTGCCATTTTAGCTTTAGCTTGGTTAGGCTCACTTTCGGCAGACCTACTCATTAACCGCCCATTGGGTTTAAGCCCGAAGCAGATTGAGTTTAAAAGGGCGCATCTATATGACATTAACCCTGTCGGTGTAGGCTCAATGCTGATCTCCACTGTGGTGGGTTTTCTGGCATTTCTTGGTGTATTTGGGGATGAAGCAAAGCACCTTTGCCATTTTGTAACGCTGCTCAGCTGTTTAATTTGTGTCCCTGTTATTGCTGCAGTGACTAAAGGGCGATACTACTTGGCCCGTGAAGCAACTGAACTTACAGCAGATAATGTTTGTGGTCATAGCCACAAATTGATCCATCCCGCGGCTAATGCAACCGTGCAGTGTGGCATCTGCGAGAATCACTTTGAAATGCCGGATATGACGTACTGCCCGGCTTATCAGCAGCCCATTTGCTCCCTGTGTTGCTCGTTGGATGTGCGGTGTCTGGATGCCTGTAAACCTAAAGCGGGTTTAGCACATAGCTTTTTGCGAGGGTTGTATCGTCATTTTCCTGCGAAATTTGTTCGTACGCTCTATTCGAGGCTAGGGCGGTTTATTGCTTTAGTTATTGGAGCAAACAGCCTTCTAGCGGGTCTGTTAATTCTGATTTTTAATCAGATGAATCCTGCCTCAGTGAGTGAGACTGAACTGTTACAGCAAGCCTTGATCACTTTGTTCGTAACCTTATTTATAAGCTCGGGGGTCATTGCCTGGCTATTCCTGCTCGCTCATGAGAGCCGTCTTACTGCCCAGAAAGAATCTAATCGTCAAAGTACCAAGCTAACCCGTGAAATTGATGCGCATGAGCAGACTGACCGCGAACTTCAGGAAGCAAAAGAGCACGCTGAAAGAGCTAACGAAGCTAAAAGCCGTTACCTCACGGGTATTAGTCACGAACTGCGAACTCCACTGCAATCGATATTAGGTTATGCGCAGCTACTTTCTGAAAAAGAGGGTGTGGAGCACGATCAGAAGCGAGGGCTCAAGATTATCCACCGCAGCGGTCAGTATCTTACCGACCTGATTGAAGGTTTATTGGATATATCTAAGATTGAAGCGGGGCGTTTGGATCTATTCCGAAACCAGGTTTACCTGCCTGAGCTAATTGATCAGATGGTTGAGATGTTCAAGGTCCAGGCAGATAAAAAATCACTGGTTTTAAATTATAAAGTGACAGGCCATTTACCTGATTACGTCATGACGGATGAAAAGCGCCTGCGTCAAATTTTGATCAATCTGTTATCAAATGCAGTTAAATACACGGCAAAAGGGCAGGTGGATTTTGAAATACGCTACAAAAACCAGGTTGCAGAAATTGTTGTTCGAGATACAGGGCCGGGTATAGATCAACAGAATCTGGAGCGTATCTTTCAGCCCTTTGAGCGGGTAAGGAACAGTTCAACGGCAAATTTGCCGGGAACAGGGCTGGGTCTAACCATTGTTAAGCTGCTTACCGAAATCATGGGTGGCGACCTGCAGGTTAAAAGCGAGCAGGGCAAGGGTAGTGAATTTAAGGTCAGCCTACTTTTGCCTTGGGTAGAGCAAAACCTATCTGAGGATTCTCAGCGTCGTCAGATCGTTGGTTATGAAGGTTTGCAAAGAACAGTCTTACTCGCTGATGATGATCCTATTCTCAGAGGTTTGCTATCGGATCTTCTTATCCCTCTCGGGTTTAATGTGGTAGAAGCTTATGATGGGGAAAATGCACTCGAATTGATAAGTTTTAACCGACCTGACCTTTACCTTCTTGATATATCAATGCCGTGTATCAGTGGATTGGAGCTGGCAGAAATGCTCCGTGACAGGGAGGTAACTGCCCCCATCATAATGCTATCAGCCAATGTCGAGGATGATAGCCAGAAGAGTATTTACCGTAATCACTACAACGATTATCTGGTTAAACCGGTCAATAACCATCAGCTTTTGGAAAGAATAGGCTTACATCTGGATATCAAATGGGTTTATAGAAGTGAAGCAAGTGACAAGGCAGTACGGCGAACATCTATAGATACAAAAAACTTAGGCGAATCACTTTCGTCTAGAGAGCTGTCTAGAGAGTTTCCTAACCAGCACGAATTGCTCCTCGAGCTGAAGGCTTATGCTGAGATGGGTTATCAGAAAGGTGTCAGTACCAGTCTTAAGCGTATTCAAGAGGAAGAGTTAGTGCCTGAGGATATTATTGTTGCGTTTAGGAACTTGAGTGATGGCTTTCAGTTGGAAAAGCTGGCAAAGCATATTGAGACGGGAAGCATATGAATATGAAAATCTCCAATGATATCGTCTTAGTTGTTGACGACTCGCCCGATGCGTTGAGTTTGATTAATGATGCGCTTGAAGATGCGGGGATGGATGTCCTAGTCGCACTAGAAGGTCGGCAAGCTTTAACTATAGCGAAACGAATACGCCCAGATATCATCTTGCTTGATGCGATCATGCCAAATATGGATGGTTTTGAAACCTGTGTGGCGCTGAAGGCTGATCCCTCTCTATCATCTATCCCAGTGATATTTATGACAGGGCTCACTGATACCTGTGATTTGGTAAGAGGTTTGGAAGCAGGGGGGGTCGATTACTTAACCAAGCCAATCAACCCCAGCGAATTGTTAGCTCGCATGAAAGTTCATCTCAATAATGCTCGTCAAACTACTAATGTTCAGAATGCGCTTGATAGTAGTGGTCAGTACCTGATGACTCTTAACTTTGCTGGCAGTGTACTCTGGGGATCTCCTCAAGCGCATGCGCAATTGGCTCGTGCGGGCATGGACGAGTCTTGGCTTAAAGCAGAGCTACCACCAAAGCTGATTCCTGTATTAGCTGAGCCGAACTTAAGCCAGAACAACATTAAATTGGAAAAGGATGAACAGAGCATAGAGCTGAAAGTACTCTCCCTTCAGGAGAATAATCAGATACTGGTCAGGCTTATCGATGGTGATCGCTTATCCGGTTCAGCATTGTTGAAAGATAAGCTGGAAATCACTGATCGAGAGTCAGAAGTGCTGCACTGGATAGCCAATGGTAAAACCAATCGAGATATTGCTGAGATCCTCGGTATGAGCCCACGAACCGTCAACAAACACCTGGAACAGTTATTTCCGAAACTTGGGGTTGAGAACCGTACTGCAGCAGCGGGAGTAGCGTTAAGGATTCTTGCAGTTGTAGATAGCTAGCTTTCATGTATGCATGAAAAGTTCTAAGAGTTACGTTCTATCCTGCGTGTAACTTCTAATATGTTATAAATGTCTAAGCATTCGATTAGGCCTATTGACTCCCGCCTCTAGTCTCCCGAGTAGAGTCCCTTTATAATCAAACTTCATTCCATAGAATTCAGCAGGGGGCGTTTGCATGATTGTTATCCGTGATTTACAGGCTTGGAGTAAGCAGAGTTAAACTATTCAGATTGTTCTTGTCAGAACATTAGTCTAATTCGCCTGTAATTACCCGGTCTGTAAGCCGGGGTTCACGAGAATCCCTATTTATGTGCATACTCGTTTTGTATGTGCGTTTTGCTATGCATTTTTTGGGATAACAACATGCAGATTAGTACCCTAATCGACTTAGGCTGGAACCACTTTTTTCAGTCTCAACTCACCCTTAATGAACTAGAAACACAGCTTCCTTTTCGCGTTATCGGTGTTCAGCGTAACTTGATTGACTGTATCGGTCTAGACGCTGAAAACCAGGCTCAACAGGTCCAGATATCAACTTATCACTGGCGTAATGATGAATCGGAAAATCATCCTACCGTAGGCGACTGGTTGATGCTTGATACGGATTTTCAGCCGCTTAAGTTACTTGAACGAAAAAGCCAGATTCAGCGTAAAGCGGCCGGCCATAGGGCTTATATCCAGATGATCGCGGCCAATCTGGATACCTTGTTTATTACCAGTTCCTGCAACGATGATTTTAATCTCAACCGTATCGAGCGTTATCTAGCGATTGCGGCTGAGACCAATATTCATGCTGTACTGGTTCTGACAAAAAAAGACTTGAGCACAGACCCATCGGAATATTTGGAGCAATTGCAACAGAGCCTTCCGTTACTTTTGGTGGAGCTGGTTAATGCGACTGATCCTGAGTCCGTTACTGTACTTAAATCTTGGATCGGTAATGGTCAAACGGTTGCGCTGGTTGGTTCATCCGGCGTGGGTAAATCAACCCTGACTAATATGCTTAAAGGTAAGAATGATCAGGATACTGCTGGTATTCGCGAAAGTGATAGCAAGGGAAGGCATACCACTACATCGCGGAGTTTACATCTGCTTCCCGATGGCGGTCTGCTTTTAGATACGCCGGGGATGCGGGAACTTCAGATTGTGGACAGTGAAGAGAGTATTCATGCCACCTTTGCTGATATCAGCGAGCTGGCGCAAAGCTGCCGGTTTGGTGATTGTAGCCACCATAATGAACCGGGCTGCGTTGTGATGGCTGAAGTCGAAACGGGCAAATTAGACCCGCGTCGGTTGCAGAACTACCAGAAGTTGTTGCTAGAACAGGCGCGTAATAATGAGTCGATTGCTCAGCGTCGTCAAAGTGATAGAGCTTTAGGTAAGTTCTATAAACAAGCAAAAATCAGTGCCAAACATTTTAAATCAAGGGGCTGAATTTAATCTTATCATAAGGTGATGACTGGGATACTTATCCCGAGTGATCACCGCCTCATGTGCGCAGATACGTCAAATGACGTACCTCTCTGCGTCAATCACCGAATACCTGTTTAAGTCTCCATTTAATAGTCTAACTGCAATGCGGAAATTTTTAGCGAACAGCTTCAAGTCTTCTGCTACACGACTAACAAAATGAAGGGAAGGGCAGGAAATGAAACTTAAATCGTTGGCAGTAGGTGTTGCACTTTCAATGGGTGCATCAGTAGTAAGCTTCAGCGCAATGGCGGCTGACACTATCAAAGTTGGTGTATTGCACTCGCTGTCAGGAACTATGGCAATTTCAGAAACGACCTTAAAAGACACTGTTCTGATGATGATCGAAGAACAGAACAAAAAAGGTGGGCTGTTGGGTAAAAAGCTTGAGCCTGTCGTGGTTGATCCTGCATCAAACTGGCCTCTGTTTGCTGAGAAAACTCGTGAGCTGCTGACGAAAGAAAAAGTAGACGTAATCTTCGGCTGCTGGACTTCAGTTTCCCGTAAATCTGTATTGCCTGTAATCGAAGAGTTGAACGGTTTAATGTTCTATCCGGTTCAGTATGAAGGCGAAGAATCTTCTAAAAACGTTTTCTACACTGGTGCGGCGCCAAACCAGCAGGCGGTTCCTGCCGTGGATTATTTGATGAATGAGCTAGGTGTGGAGCGTTGGGTTCTTGCAGGTACCGACTATGTATACCCACGTACTACCAACAAGATTCTCGAGTCCTACCTGAAGTCGAAAGGTGTAGCAGCAGAAGACATTATGATCAACTACACGCCGTTTGGTCATTCGGATTGGCAGTCGATTGTATCGGACGTGAAGAAGTTTGGTAGCACAGGTAAGAAAACTGCGGTGGTTTCTACCATTAACGGTGATGCAAACGTACCTTTCTACAAAGAGTTAGGTAACCAAGGTATCTCATCTGAAGATATCCCAGTTGTAGCTTTCTCTGTAGGCGAAGAAGAACTGTCCGGTATCGATACTAAGCCGTTGGTAGGTCACTTAGCAGCGTGGAATTATTTTCAGAGCGTTGATAGTGAAGCAAACGATGAATTTATTTCTAAGTGGAAAGCTCATACCAGCGAAGAGCGTGTAACCAACGATCCAATGGAAGCTACATATATCGGCTTCAATATGTGGGCAAATGCGGTTAAGCAAGCCGGTACGACTGAGGTTGATGCGGTTGGAGAGGCGATGATCGGCCAGGAAACACCAAACCTTACTGGCGGTATGGCAGTGATGAACAAAAACCACCACTTGAGTAAACCAGTGCTGATTGGTGAAATTCAGGGGGATGGCCAGTTTGAAGTAGTGTGGGAAACAGAAAGCATCGTTATGGGTGATGCATGGTCTGACTACCTACCGGGTTCTAAAGATCTGATCGCTGATTGGACCAAGCCAGTTAAGTGCGGTAACTACAATACCAAAACTAAAGCGTGTTCTGGTCAGAACTACTAAGGCTAGCTTAGATAGCAAGCGTATGGGGTTTACAGTTAATTTTTGATCGTTCTCTTAGCTGTAAGCTCCATTTTATCGGCTCCGATTAAACCTAGTTTAGCGGAGCCTCCCTATTCCTGATGTGCAGTTCCAACAAGAACAACTAACCGTGTGTTGCCATCGCTAAAGGAGAAAATACGTGAGACACCTGTTAGCCTTTTTGTGCTGCTATATTGCTGTGTTTTCTGTCTCCGTACAGGCCAAAGATCAGGCAATAACTGACCCGCAGACCCAGGCGCTGATTCAGCGGCTGGTAGAGGTCAAACTTTCAAAAACCCTTCCTGTACTAGAGCAGTTGGAAAAGCAGAGTGGCGCTGAATTGCTGCCATTGTTCCAGACTATGCTGAAAGGCAATCTTTACTTTGTTAAGGCAACCAATGAGGTTGTTGCGGCCGAGAAAAAGAGCGGTGAATACTTGGTTTCTGATCTGTTTAGCGGTGAATCGCTGGGCAGTATGACTAAGAAGCAGGTTAAAAAAATACGTGTAAATAACAAACTACGCGTGTTCCTGCGTCAGGCGATTGCACGCCTTCAGATTCAAAATCCTGATCCTGAAAAACGTCTGGTGGCGGTCAAGGCGCTGTTAGGTAATTTAAGTGATGACACCATTGCGACACTAAAATCGATTTACCCACGTGAGACTGATGTAGACGTTAAATCAACAATGGAACTGGCGTTTGCCCTTCACGATAGCAAAAGTGACAGTGCTGAAACTAGGCTTGCTGCAGTCACAGTTCTGAGTGGAAGTCTGGAAAACGAATCACGTAATGCGCTGGCGGCTATCTCGGAAAATGATAGCGATGACAAAGTAAAAGCCAGAGCTACTAAAGCACTGAAGAAGATCAACGAACGCATCGAATTCTACGATTTCGTTGATCAGCTGTTCTTTGGTTTAAGTCTGGGTTCGGTACTTCTGTTAGCAGCCATTGGTCTGGCGATCACCTTTGGTGTAATGGGTGTTATCAATATGGCTCACGGTGAGATGATCATGTTGGGTGCTTATACCACTTACGTGGTCCAGCTTCTGATGCCGAATCATATTGAATACTCGCTGATTGTTGCTGTTCCAGCTGCGTTTCTTGTTTCTGGCTTGATGGGTGTACTGATTGAACGTGGTGTAATTCGTTTCCTTCACGGTCGTCCTTTGGAAACATTGTTGGCGACAT
Source organism: Neptuniibacter sp. SY11_33 (assembly GCF_047778025.1). Taxonomy (GTDB): domain Bacteria; phylum Pseudomonadota; class Gammaproteobacteria; order Pseudomonadales; family Balneatricaceae; genus Neptuniibacter. The sequence goes on along the minus strand of NZ_CP180543.1, from coordinate 2,500,666 downwards.
TTGGTATCAGTCTGATTCTGCAGCAGTTGGTGCGTACGGTCTTCTCACCGCTTAACCGTCAGGTGGAATCACCTCTGTGGATGAGTGGTTCCTTAGAGATCAATCCTGTTCTGAGCTTGACGCTGAATCGCCTTTATATTCTGGCTTTTGCCCTGCTGGTGTTTGGACTACTCCTACTGACGCTACGTAAAACATCATTGGGACTCAACGTGCGCGCCGTTTCGCAAAACCGCAGTATGGCCAAGGCTATGGGAATCCGAACCAACTGGGTCGACGCTATGACCTTTGGTTTAGGTTCTGGTATCGCTGGTATCGCCGGTGTGGCGTTGAGTCAGCTTACTAACGTAGGTCCAAACCTAGGTCAGTCTTACATCATCGACTCTTTTATGGTGGTGGTCTTTGGTGGCGTGGGTAACCTTTGGGGTACGCTGGTTGCTGCATTCTCGCTGGGTGTGGCGAATAAATTCCTTGAGCCGGTTACTGGCGCAGTACTGGCCAGTATTCTAGTGCTGGTATTTATCATCCTGTTTATTCAGAAAAAACCTAAGGGTCTGTTCCCACAGAAAGGGAGGGCTGCAGAATGAACCAGTTCATGCGTTTTACCCGTTTACATGGCGACAGCAAAGTCGCGCCATTTGTGGCAGTGTTGGTGATCCTGACCGCGCTGGCATCTCTGGGCAATCTACTAATGCCAGAAGATTCGATCTTCTATGTCAGCACTTACACCATCACGTTGTTAGGTAAATATCTCTGCTTTGCTATGTTGGCTTTAGCGGTAGATGTTATCTGGGGTTACTGCGGTATTCTCAGTCTCGGACATGGAGCTTTCTTTGCTCTGGGTGGTTATGCCATGGGCATGTACCTGATGCGTCAGATCGGCGATCGTGGCGTTTACGGTAACCCTGAACTGCCGGACTTTATGGTCTTCCTCAACTGGACCGAACTACCTTGGTTCTGGTACGGCTTTGACCAGTTCTGGTTTGCCATGTTGATGGTGCTGTTAGTACCGGGTCTGCTGGCATTTGTATTTGGTTGGTTGGCATTTCGTTCCCGTGTGACAGGTGTGTACCTGTCGATCATGACTCAGGCTCTAACTTACGCGCTGCTTCTAGCATTCTTCCGTAACGAGATGGGTTTTGGGGGTAACAACGGTCTGACCGACTTCAAAGATATTCTTGGCTTTGACCTGCAGTCGGATACCACCCGTGTTGCCTTGTTTGCAACGACAGCTTTCTTTCTTGGGCTGACCTTTATTATCAGCCATAAGATCCTTAAATCCCGCATGGGTAAAGTGATCGTGGCGATCCGGGATGGTGAAAGCCGTGCTCGTTTTATGGGCTATCGCACTGAGCGTTATAAGGTCTGGCTGTTTGTTTATTCTGCGATGATCGCGGGTATTGCCGGTGCGTTGTATGTACCGCAGGTGGGCATTATCAATCCAGGTGAATTCTCGCCGCTTAACTCCATCGAGATCGTAATCTGGGTGGCTGTAGGTGGTCGTGGAACCTTGATCGGTGCCATTGTGGGTGCTCTGCTTGTTAACTACGCCAAGACTAAATTTACCGCGATCATGCCGGACGGTTGGTTATTCGCGCTGGGGGCGATGTTTGTACTGGTGACCCTGTTCTTGCCACAAGGTTTGGTTGGGCTGTTTAACAAGGTGATCGGCAAAAAAGCCAAACGGGAAAGTAAAGGAACCACTGAAGCAGAGGAGGCGAGCGCATGAACGCATTAAACGATGTACGTGAGGTGATGCGTCGTGACCGTGTCTGGTCTTTCCTGCAGGAGGATCATAAAGAGGTCGATGTCTCTCACGATGTAATTTTGTATGTGGAGGGCCTGAACCTCAGCTTTGACGGCTTTAAAGCCCTGAATGATCTTAATCTCTACGTTAACGATGGCGAACTACGCTGTCTGATCGGAGCAAACGGTGCAGGTAAAACCACCCTGATGGATGTGATTACCGGTAAAACGACACCAGATAGTGGTTCGGTTTATTTCGGTCAGACACTCAATCTTTTACAGCACGATGAAGCAGATATCGCCAACTTAGGCATTGGCCGCAAGTTCCAGAAACCTACCGTATTCGAGGCGCATAGTGTTTTCGATAATCTGGAACTGTCTTTGAAACAACAAAAAGGTGTGATCTCGACGCTAATGGCACGCTTAAGCCCAAGTGAGATCGACCGTATTGATGAAGTATTAAAAATTATCGGTCTGACTGAGCAGCGCTTTATGCAGGCGGGAGCTCTCTCCCATGGTCAAAAACAGTGGCTGGAGATCGGTATGCTGCTGATGGCCGAGCCACGTTTGTTGCTGGTGGATGAACCGGTTGCCGGTATGACCGCACAGGAAACAGAACGTACCGCTGAACTGCTGACCTCATTAGCTGGTGATCATACCGTGATTGTGGTGGAGCACGACATGGAGTTTGTGCGAAGTATTGCCCGTACCGTAACGGTATTACACCAAGGCACTGTGCTAGCCGAGGGCACAATGGATCAGGTGCAGAACAACCCTGATGTGATCGAAGTTTATCTGGGGGAAGCGCCATGATTGAGATCTCAAAAGTAAACCAACGTTATGGCGGTACACAGATTCTTTGGGATCTGGACTTGGATATTAAACAGGGGTCTTGCACCTGCATTATGGGGCGTAACGGTGTTGGTAAAACTACGTTGCTGAAATGCCTGATGGGGTTGTTGCCGGTTGAAAGTGGCGAAATTTTACTTGATGGCAAATCTCTACAAAACAAACCTGCTGAGTTTCGAGCTCCGGCAGGTATAGGTTATGTGCCTCAGGGCCGTGATATTTTCCCGATGTTAACGGTGGAAGAAAACTTACGTATTGGTCTACCGATCCGCAAAGATAACGCTAAAGAGATCCCTGAGAAGATCTTTGAACTGTTCCCAGTATTAAAAGAGATGATGCATCGGCGAGGTGGAGACTTGTCTGGGGGCCAGCAACAGCAGCTAGCAATTGGGCGCGCGCTGGTAATCGAACCTAAGGTATTGATCCTTGATGAGCCTAATGAGGGTATACAGCCGAATATTGTACAGCAGATCGGTGATGTCATCCTCAAGCTGAATGAAGAAGAGGGTCTTACCGTTATTCTTGTGGAGCAAAAACTGGGATTTGCTCGTCGTGTTGGTAAAGAGTTCCGTCTGATGGAGAAAGGTCGTGTGGTAGCTAGTGATCAGATGGCAAACCTTAGCGAAGATCTGATCCGGCAATATCTGGCGGTGTAAAGGAGAAGTTTATGAACTCATTCACTTCACCGATTAAAGAACGTTCTGAATTTGACTCTTCAGTCGATACGAACAGCATCTGGAAGGCGCAGTTGGATCTGGGTTTGGTTAAAACTGAACGGGGTACGGTTTTACGCCACTGCAGTCATAAAGGGCCATTGTATGTGCAAAAGCCGTTTTATCCGGAGAGTCGTGAATTAGCACATCTATACCTACTCCATCCTCCGGGTGGCATGGTGTCTGGCGATGATTTGCGAATCAGTGTTACGACGCAAGATAAAGCTCAAGCACTCATTACCACGCCGGGTGCGGGGCGAGTTTATCGTGCCCGCCCAGATCGTCGTTTACAAAAGCAGCATATCCAGCTCAATGTTGAAGCCAACTCCACTCTGGAGTGGTTGCCGCTAGAAAACATTATATTCCCTGATGCCAACACCGAGCTCAGCATGGATATCCAGTTGGCTGAAGGAGCTTCTGTTATTGCATGGGAAATTACCTGCTTTGGGCTACCAGCTAGTGGCCAGCACTTTGACCGAGGTGAAGTCAGCCAGCAGATGCAGCTTAGCCGTGAAGGCCGTATCAAACTGCGTGAGCGTTTAAATCTTAATCCTAAAGCTAATTCCATGATGGCAAGTAAAGCTGGATTGGCAGGTCATTCGGTTAATGGATTGATGATTGCGGGGCCGTTTTTTGATGAAGCTGCTATAGGCGAATTGATCGGTCAGCTACGTGAGACTTGCGACGATAGTCAGTCACTCACCGCTGTCAGTCTTAACGATGAATTCTTACAAGTGCGCTATCTGGGAAATTGCTCAGAGCAGGCGCGTTTACTGTTTACCCAATGTTGGAAGTATATTCGGCCACAACTGATCGAACGCGAAGGTTGTGAACCAAGAATCTGGGCCACTTAAGAGAGAAAACGATGGAACTGTTACCAAGGGAAAAAGATAAGTTGCTGGTGTTTACCGCAGCGCTTTTGGCCGAGCGGCGCCTTAACCGTGGCCTGAAACTGAATTACCCGGAAGCCATGGCTTACATCACAATGGAGATTATTGAAGGAGCCCGTGATGGTAAGTCTGTTGCGGAGTTGATGAGTTATGGCAAAAACCTGCTTAGGGCTGATCAGGTGATGGACGGTGTCCCTGAACTGATCCACGAAGTGCAGGTTGAAGCTACGTTCCCAGATGGGACCAAACTGGTCACTGTACATAATCCAATTAGCTGAGGTAGTGAAGATGATTCCAGGGGAGATTCAGGCTGCCGAAGGCCGTATCGAATTAAATGCTGGTCGTAAAACCCAGCGCCTGCGTGTAGAAAATAGTGGTGATCGTCCGGTCCAGGTCGGTTCCCATTACCACTTTTATGAGGTGAATCCCGCGCTTAACTTTGATCGTGAAGCGACTAAAGGTTATCGCTTGAATATCGCATCCGGTACAGCGGTTCGTTTTGAACCGGGTCAGGGTCGAGAAGTGGAGTTGGTGGAGTACGCCGGTAGCAAAACTATTTATGGCTTCCGTGGTGATGTGATGGGGCCTGTTGCTGAAGAAGGAGGTGTGTAATGGCTGAGATGGAGCGTAGTAGTTATGCACAGATGTTCGGTCCGACGACAGGCGATCGTGTGCGCTTGGGTGATACTGAGCTATGGATTCAGGTAGAGAAAGATCACACCGTTTACGGTGATGAAGTGAAATTTGGCGGCGGCAAAGTAATTCGTGATGGCATGGGCCAAAGTCAGTGCACCAACGAAATAGCCATGGATCTGGTGATCACCAATGCTTTAATTCTGGATTATTGGGGAATAATTAAAGCTGATGTCGGTGTGAAAGAGGGGCGTATCGCCAAGATTGGTAAAGCCGGAAACCCGGATGTGCAGGATAACGTCGACATAGTGATTGGTCCCGGTACAGAAGTTATCGCCGGTGAAGGTTCTATCCTTACAGCGGGTGGTATTGATGCCCACATTCACTTTATCTGCCCTCAGCAGATTGAAGAAGCATTGATGTCTGGTGTTACAACTATGATTGGTGGTGGTACCGGGCCGGCTACCGGAACTAATGCGACAACCTGTACACCTGGTCCCTGGTATATGGGCAAAATGTTACAGGCGACCGATGATATGCCGATGAATTTAGGCTTCTTGGGTAAAGGTAACGCCAGTCTGCCGGATGCTTTGGAAGAACAGATCAATGCCGGCGCTTGTGGTCTTAAACTGCATGAAGACTGGGGCACCACGCCTGCTTCGATTGATTGCTGCCTTAGCGTGGCAGAGAAATACGATGTTCAGGTGGCAATCCACACAGACACCCTGAACGAATCTGGTTTTGTTGATGACACCATCGGTGCTTTTAAAAACCGTGTAATCCATACCTACCATACCGAAGGGGCGGGGGGGGGACATGCACCGGATATTATTCGTGCCTGTGCATATCCCAATGTGATGCCATCTTCAACTAACCCAACCCGTCCTTACACGCATAACACTGTGGACGAGCATCTGGATATGTTGATGGTTTGTCACCATCTGGATAGCAATATCCCTGAAGATGTCGCCTTTGCTGATTCCCGTATCCGTAAAGAGACGATTGCGGCGGAAGATATCTTCCACGACCGCGGTGCCTTCAGCATGATCTCCTCTGATTCTCAGGCGATGGGGCGTGTTGGTGAAGTAGTAACACGTACTTGGCAGACTGCGCACAAGATGAAAAGCCAGTTCGGTTTGTTGGATGAAGATAAAGAGATTGGGGCTGATAACTTCCGTGCTAAACGTTACATCGCCAAGTACACCATCAACCCGGCGATTACCCACGGTGTTTCCCATGAGATCGGTTCGATCGAAGAGGGAAAACTGGCTGATTTGGTGTTGTGGAAACCGGCCTTCTTTGGCGTTAAGCCTTCAATGATCATCAAAGGCGGAATGATTGCAGCTGCGCCTATGGGTGATCCTAATGCTTCGATCCCAACGCCACAGCCGGTGCACTATCGTCCGATGTTTGGTTCTTTCGGTGGTGCTCCTGCGAAAACCTCTGTGACCTTTGTCAGTCAGGCTGCGTTAGATAACAACGTTGGTGAAGAGCTGGGGCTGAAGCGCCGTTTAGTGGCTTGTAAAAACACCCGTAATATCACTAAGTCCGACATGATACTGAATGATTGGATGCCTGAAATTACTGTTGATCCGCAAACCTATGAGGTACGTGCGGATGGAGAATTACTGACCTGTGAACCGGCTGAAGAGCTGCCATTGGCACAGCTTTATACCTTGTTTTAAGAGAGGGGGTTAAGGAAACGTTATGTTGGAAGTTTATGAGCGTCTGGGAACCCACTGTCACGAACAGATCGACAGTGTCGTGGTACTGAATCATGAACAGCGTGATCGTGGTCGTTTGCGCCTGACCAGTGAAAACGGTGAAGAGGTACGTGTATTTTTGGATCGTGGTAAGCCGTTGCTGGTGGGTGAATATCTTAAAACCACCTGTGGTCGCTATGTGAAAGTGGAAGGCGCAGAAGAGGAGGTTGCTCACGCTTCTTGCGACGATTGGCACACCTTTGCTCGCGCCTGTTACCACTTGGGTAACCGTCATACCAAAATTGAAGTGGGTGAGCGTTGGTTACGCATCAAACCGGATCATGTTCTGGAAGAGATGCTGGTGCAGTTGGGCTTAGTGGTCAGTCACGAAGAAGCGGTTTTTGTCCCTGAATCTGGAGCTTACAGCCATGGACATCACCACCACTGATAGTAGCCTGATTCGGTTGTTACAGCTGAGTAGCGTTAGCCTGCCGGTAGGTGGCTATTCCTTCTCTCAAGGGCTGGAATACGCCATCGATTGCGGCTGGTTGCGCAAACAGGCTCAGGTCTACGACTGGCTAGAGATGCAACTTTTACACTCTGTGGCCCAGGTAGATCTACCGTTATTAAGACTGTTGATGCAGGCAGCGCAAGTGCAGGATACAGCTGAGATCCTGAGGCTGAATGATCTGATCCTAGCCTGCCGCGAAACCAAAGAACTGCGCTTAACCGATACCGCTATGGGCGAAGCTCTGGTACGTCTGCTGAACAGCCTAGAAGTGCCACAACCTTTTGAACACGGCCCTAAAGCCGAGGATGTTAGCTTTGTCTCTCTGTTTGCGATTGCAGCAGTAAATTGGGGGATAAATACAGAAACTGCCATGCTCGGGTTCAGCTGGGCATGGTTAGAAAATCAGGTTGCTGCAGCGACCAAACTTGTACCTTTAGGTCAGACACAATCACAGATTTTATTAGGTGAACTTCAGCCGGTGATCAGTGAAGCAATCAGTGCGGCTGAAACCATAGAAGAAGATCAGATCGGAGCAGGGCTGCCTGCATTAGCAATTGCCAGCGCTCTGCACGAACAACAGTATTCACGTTTATTCCGCTCATAAGATTATGTACTTAATCGCGGAGTAACAGGAGGTAACATTAATGACTAAACCAAAACAAACACTGCGCGTAGGAGTAGGTGGTCCGGTAGGATCAGGAAAAACAGCACTGCTTCGCTCTTTATGTGCTGCTATGCGCCATTACTATGATATTGCTGTAGTGACCAATGATATCTATACCCAAGAAGATGCAAAATTCCTTACCCGTCATGAAGTACTCGATGCCGACCGTATTATCGGGGTAGAAACTGGAGGCTGCCCTCACACTGCCATTCGAGAAGATGCATCAATGAACCTCGCCGCCATCGATCAGTTAGTAGATCGTCACGGTGAACTGGACGTAGTATTTGTTGAAAGCGGTGGTGATAACTTAAGCGCCACATTCAGTCCTGAGCTGTCTGATCTGACCATTTACGTGATTGACGTCTCTGCAGGTGACAAAATTCCACGTAAAGGAGGTCCAGGGATCACTAAATCAGACCTGCTTATTATCAATAAAATCGATCTTGCACCATTGGTAGGTGCGTCCCTTGATGTGATGGATCAGGATGCCACTAAGATGCGCGGCGATCGTCCGTTTGTATTTTCTAACCTGAAACAGGCTAAAGGGCTAGATGATATTATCCAATTCATCATCACTGAAGGTATGTTGGAAGCGAAAGAACTACCGCCAGCTAAGGCTGTCGTTTAAGCAGTTAATCTGATGCTTTAAGAGGTAAAAGATATGAAAAATTTAATGACTAAACTAGCTGCAACGGCGGCATTATTAACTACTTTGCCAGCTATGGCTCATGATGGCTCAGAGCAGGCTAGTGTGATGAGCGGTATCGTTCACTTTATGACAGAACCGGACCATCTATTAGCATCATTTGTTATAGCTGCTGGTGTTATTTATTTGGTGCGTCGATCTGTGATGAATAGCTCCAATAATTAATGTTTGGAAGCTTTCCTAGATTATTTGTATGTTGCAGGTTTAGGTAAGAAGCGGTTTTGCATAAGCATTGCTTAGTTTATGTCAGATGGTAATGCTTATGCTGGTAGTCAATTTTAAGGGTATGGATACCTGTTATTTTTATACAGTTAATTCCTAGATTGCGCCTTTATTCTGAACACCTGATAATTGGAATATCTTCTATTCGCGTAGTGTATCTGGGAGATAGAAGCTCTCGTTTCATCTTAAAGTTTTGTTGTATACCTTGGCGGGCTAAGTGAAGAGTATCTCTGCCGTATTTTGAATTGATTTGATCTAGGCATTTCATAAGTTCAGGTTGGTCAGCGGAAGGGGTGAAAATATCTGGCTGATAAGGTGTTGCAGTAGATATTTCTAACAGGCCTATTCCGGCTTTGTAGTATCTAATTCCTGCTTGGTATATCTGCTCAGCCAGTTGGCTTGTTACTTTTACTATGACTGCGGTGTCGCAGGTGGGAGTGGCAAATTGGTGGAATGCAGAGCGTTTAAAAAATGATTCCTTATCGTGGATAGAGTTGTGTGCAAAGACAATGATATTGCTGGTAGCACTCTCTTGGGCCCTTAGTTTTTGTGCGGCGATGGTTGCGTGTGTAGCAAGCGCCTGTTTTAGGTCAGTGAGTCCTGTGATGCGTTGCCCAAAAGAGCGTGTGGAGTAAATCTGTTTTTTGGGTGATCGAACATCGTCCCAGCTTACTCTTGTTAAGCCATTGAGTTCTTCTGCTGTATTAGCGATTAAGATGGAAAAGTGCTTTTTCATCAACGCGGGTTTCGTTTGTGCTAGTTGCCAAGCCGTTTTGACGCCGAGAAGGTTTAGTCGCTCGCCTATACGTCGTCCTACACCCCAAACATCCCTAATTTCCATCTGTTGCAGAATCTGCTTTCTGATTTGATCGTTATCGATAACGGCCACACCGCTGAAACCAGGTAGTTTTTTACTCGCGTGATTAGCTGCTTTTGCTAAGGTTGGGGTTGGGCCAAAGCCAACGCCTACGGGGAGCCTTACTTCCTTCCAAACCTTTCTTCTGATTTTCATACCTAGTTCATGCCAGCCTTCAGGTGGTATGTAGTGGTCAAAGCGTAAAAAACATTCATCTATGGAGTAGATGTGTTGTTCTGGGGCAAAGGAGGCGCAGAGCTCCATCATACGTGAGGATATATCGGCATAAAGTTCGTAGTTGCTGGATCTGGCAACTACGCCTGCTCTGTCTAGTTGATCTTTGATTTTGAAATAGGGGCCAAATTTTGGGACGCCCATTTTTTTAGCAATAGGGCAGGTTGCGACAATACAGCCATCATTATTGCTTAGGACGACAACAGGGCGTTTTCGGATTGTGGGGTCAAATATTTTTTCGCATGAAGCGTACATTCCGGAAGCATCGATCAGGGCGTACATCCTAATTAAGTCCCTTCTTTAACGGGCGAAATAATCGAATAGAACGTGTAACCACCCCCTCGATAGAAAAATCATCCTGTTCGCATAGTTGATAGGGCTTGTGGCCGGGAGCAGAAGAGAGAAGTTTTCTCTCTTTGATACTGGCAATTTTACAGACGAAGTTGCCATTTAATGTGGCGACGATTACATCGCCTTCCTTCACTGTTTCGGCTCGCGAAACGACAAGTAGGTCATTAGGGAATATCCCCACACCACGCATAGAGCTACCTTCAACAAAGCCTAGGTAGGTTGCATGGGGGTGATCAATGAGTAGCTGATCGAGTGAAAGTGCTAGCTCGGTATATTCAGCTGCAGGTGATTCAAAACCGCTGATACCGGCGCTGGAATAGATAGGAATAAAGCGCAACATAATTAATACTGTTTATATATACAGTATTAATGTTATCAGCAGATTGCTAAGTGTGCCAGTTTCGGTTGTTGATCAGATCTTTTTTAGTCAGAGAGGTGTATTGCTAATAAATAAAATCCTTAAATACAGTCAAACAAGCGTTTAAATTAAATTTATATTTAATATAATAAGCATTCTCATTTGTATTTGTATTTATGGAAGAGTAATAAAAAGTGAAAAAAATCACGCTAATAACAATGGCTGCTATGTTCAGTCATGGAGTCTATGCTGCTGATAACACCTTGATGGCTAAGCGAATTCAGGGGGCTGTAGCCATTGATGGATTGACGGAAGAGGCTTGGAATATTACTGAGCCGCTACACGTTACCGTTGATGAACTGCCTTATGAGCCAAACAACGGGTATGAGGGGATTAAAGAAAGCGATGTTGAATTACGTGCGATGTACGATGATGAATACCTATACATGCACGTACGTTGGAACGATCCAACGCTGAGTTTGGAGCGCTTCCCTTGGGTGAAACAGGACGATGGAAGCTGGAAACAGCTTAAGAACTTAGACTCTACTGGTCATGGTAATACTTACTATGAAGATAAGTTCGCATTCTTCTGGAATATCTCTGAAAAAGGTTTTGCGAAAAAAGGCTGTGATCGTTCTTGTCACGTAGCTGAAGATGGCATGGTTGATGATATTAAAGATACCTCTGCAGGCCGCCACTTCACTCGCTCTCCTGATGAGACAATCGATATTTGGCACTGGAAGAGTGCGCGTAGTAACCCGGTTTATCAAGTTGATGATCAGTATGTGAACCATTTCCGTAATGAAAATAAGGGGTGGGGACGCAACAGTGATGAGAAAACAGGTGGTGGTTACAAAAATAACATAAACAAAGATAAAACTGCGCCTGCATGGATGCCAGCAAAAGCAGACCCGCTAGCAAAATACTGGGTAATGTCTGATAACAAAGTGCCGTTTGTCGATAAATTTGAACCTGGCGCTGTAATCGGCGGTATTGTGGCGCAAGCTGCTGAAGGTTCACGTGGTGATCTGCAAGCACGGGGTGAATGGAAAGATGGCTTCTGGACATTGGAGATCAAGCGTAAGTTAGTGACTGAGCATCCAAAGTCGAAAATTCAGGATGTACAGTTTTCTGATCTTGGTAAGCAATATCTATTTGGTGTGACGGTTTTTGATAACGCTCAAATCAATCACATTTTCCATAAAAAGGCGCTACGCCTGAATTTCTCTAAGTAAGTCAGAATAGGATTGAGCGAGCTGGGTTGAGTAAAACCAGTTCGTTCTGCCTGCTGAATCGATCTTCCTATGCTTATCTCCCGTTTTATAGAGATGTTGTTTTCTAGACTGCATCGCCCAGCATTTTTACTTTCTACTGTGCTGCTTGTCGCAGTAATTCTTTTGGTAGGGTACGAATTTGTAGAGGGCTTTGAGTATGAGTCGAATGAGACCACCAATATTTGGTTACGTATTAGTCATTCCTGCGCTGCAGTGTTACTCGTTTTCCTCTGTTTATTGTGGCTTCCTGTTTTAAATAGTTTGCTCAGAAGGGCTCGCTCTAGTCGTTGGGCACGTTATCAAATTTTAAATGAAAAGCGCTTGCACCGATGGATAGGTTATCTGTTGGTTATCTTTACCTTGGGGCATGGCGCTAGCCAACTGCAGTATTACACTACGCTGGATATTCCATTCACTGATGCGTTGTTAGGAACAGAATCAGATCTCGTGCGATCTATGCGGAGCACGATGTATGAGTTTGTGACTGAGGATGAGTCGATCGATATTGTTGATCATTGGGTGAAAGCAGGTCGCACCGAAATGATGTTTCATGAACAGATTCGTCCGATCATGAAAGATGATTGCACTAAATGTCACAGTACAACGTCAACTCAAACCTATGCTATTCAATCCTTGCCGCTTGTGACTTATGAGGAAGTGGTAAATTTAAGTTATTCCGGCGTCCAGTCTCGGCAATTTAGGATTAATGTCACAGGTTTACTGTTGTTTGTACTATTTATATTGATTGGTGTGACTTCTATTCCGGTAGTGCGTAAGCGGGTTTACCACCACTTTGAATTGTTACATCGATTAGGTTATTGGTCACTGCCTTTGTTGTTACTTCATGTGCCGCAGTGGTATTGGCTGGCTCCAGTTGGGGTATTGTTGCTTTGGGACTGGAGTGTACAGCGTTTATCCGCTCAGCATTATTGTAAGGGCGAACTGAAACGATTGGATGAGCAAACGATAAAGCTAGTCGTCAGCGCAAATTTTAAGCAAACAATACATGCAGGGGATTATGTCAAAGTCCGAATTCCAGAGGTGAGTAAGACAGAATGGCATGCGTTCTCTATTGTCAGTTATGACGAAGGTTTGTTAACCCTTAAAATTAATGTGGCGGGGGATTGGACGAGCAAGCTCATGGCACTTGGTGATAATTTAGAGTGCATTGTGTCCCTGAGGGGGCCTTATTCTTCTCCTGCGAGCCAAAGCCGTCATAGCAAAAAGCGTCTATTGATTGCAGGGGGAATAGGCATCACCCCTTATTGGCATTGGCTCAATGCAGAATACTGTGCGAATACTCAACTGATCTGGGTGGTGAAAGATATCGATCGCCTTGTGTGGCTTAAACCTGTGCTGTTAGAAAAAGAACGATCTGAGATCTCGATCTATTTAACCCAAGGTGAAAATGTGGAATTACCCGAATGGCTAGACGGTTTAAGCGGGGTGGATATTAAGATCGGTCGGCCTTGTTGGATGACTTTGGCAGAAGCATTTTCCACAGCTGATGTCGGTGATTGCTATCTTTGTGGGCCTAAAGCGATGATGAATGAAGCGGGTAAGAGTTTTCGTCGTTATCGTTGGCATGTGTTTAAGGAGAGCTTCTAAGCCAATAGCTTAAACCTCTGAGGGAGTCTCCGAGGTTTCTTCAAGCTTTGCTCTATCTGCTTTAGATACGTAGCGCGGTTTATTGTTTTTGGGCGCTAATTTAGCCTTGGCTTGTTTTATTCGCTTGGTGTGGATCTGTTTAATCTTCTTCTTACGGTTCATGCTTTAGCTCGGCTACTTAAAAATCACAGTGATTATAACTGAAAATGACTTCAATAATGTCAGCCAACTTGAAAAGGTCTAGACATTTCACTGTGCTGGCTTTCGCGTATTTGGTCGTTTTATAACCCACTGAGAAAGTATGAGACTTATTCGTAGGTTCCCTAGTGCTACACATAATGATACAGCAATTTCAGATCCCACTCTTAATATAAAACTGGCATCATGCACTAATTGATCTAAGGTTTTAGTGCTTTAAAACCGCTCCTTAGCCCTATATGATCGCCAAAAAATATTTCTTGAGATGAATACCGATGAATAAAAGCCTCCTAACGAATCTGCTTGCCTTTATTGCATTTGCGGCGGGTCTTATTACAGATGATCGTGTGTTACTGACCGTTGGCTTGTTTGCTCTATCTGGCGCGTTAACCAACTGGTTAGCGGTACATATGTTGTTTGAGAAGGTTCCAGGGCTGTATGGTTCTGGTGTGATCCCTGCGCGTTTTCAAGATTTTAAGCGTGGCATCAAAACACTAATGATGGAGCAGTTTTTTACTGAAGAGAATATTGAGCGTTTTCTCAGTGCTGATAATGGCAAACAGCCTGATCTGCATTTAGCGCCGGTAATCGAAAAAGTTGATTTTGCTCCGACCTTTGATTCGCTTATCGAGGTTATCCAAAACTCTCCATTTGGGGGTATGCTCGCGATGGTGGGTGGCACCGATGCGCTTGAGCCTTTAAGAGAGCCTTTTGTGGAAAAGATGAAAAGCTCAATTGAAGAGATGACACGTGATGAAAACTTTATCACTCTATTAAAAGACGAGCTTGAAAGCCCAGATGTTATGGCTGAGATGCAGGAAAAGGTTGAAGTCATTGTTCAGCAGCGATTAGATGAGCTAACACCTAGTTTGGTCAAAGAGATTGTACAGCAGATGATTCGTGAGCATTTAGGTTGGCTGGTTGTTTGGGGTGGTGTCTTCGGTGGTTTGATTGGTTTTATCGCAGCGATTATCGGTGTGTAATGCCTTAATAAGAAAAGCCGCAAACGCGGCTTTTTTTGTGCCTGCTTCGGCATGAATAGTCTATGTTTGAGAGACGGTAGAAAGGATTGTGAGATATGAATGACCTGAAAAAATTCTATATTAATGGTGAATGGATTAAGTCATCTGGCAATGACGTCTTGGATGTTTTTAATCCGGCGACCAATGAGGTTGTTTCTCAAATTAGTCTTGGCAATAGTGATGACGTAGATCTTGCGGTCGAAGCAGCTGTTGCTGCCTTTCCATCTTTCTCGCAAACCTCCAAAGAAGAAAGAACCGCGCTTTTACAACGTATTATTACTGAATATGAAAAGCGTGCCGAAGCACTTGTCGAGGCGACAACAGAAGAGATGGGTGCGCCTTTAGGTTTATCTCGCCAAGCTCAGGTGCCTGCTGGGTTAGGGCATTTTAAGGCAGCTTTAAGTCTGCTTAAAAAGCATGATTTCACTGAGGCCATTGGGTCGACCCGTATCGTTAAAGAACCGATTGGTGTTTGCGGTCTTATCACACCTTGGAATTGGCCGTTAAATCAAATCACCTGCAAAGTTGCTCCAGCTATTGCAGCAGGTTGTACGGTTGTACTAAAACCTAGTGAGATCGCCCCGCGCACTGCGCATATCTTTGCAGATATCATGCATGCTGCTGGTGTTCCTTCGGGCGTATTCAATTTAATCGATGGTACAGGGCCGGCTGTAGGTGCTGCGCTGAGCGCTCATCCTAAGATTGATATGATCTCATTTACGGGATCTACAGAAGCTGGAAAACAAGTCTCTATTGCTGCTGCGGAAAACTTAAAAAAGGTCTCTTTAGAATTGGGCGGAAAGTCCGCTGCTATTGTTCTGGACGATGCTGATTACTCTAAGGTTATTTCTCGTTGTGTAAGAGCGGTTATGGGTAACTCAGGCCAGTCTTGTAATGCTCAAACGCGCTTATTAGTTCCAGAATCTCGTTTGAATGACACCATCGAGATCGCCAAGAAAACTGCGGATTCAATCGTTGTTGGTGATCCACAATCAGAAGAAACTGTAATGGGCCCAGTGGTCTCAGAATTACAATGGCAGCGTGTACAAGGTCTTATTCAAAAGGGGATTGATGAAGGCGCTGAACTCGTTGCCGGTGGTGTAGGTTTACCGGAAGGTTGTTCATTAGGTTGTTATGTAAAACCAACGGTATTCGCAGGCGTTACGCCTGAAATGACCATTGCTCAAGAAGAGATATTTGGTCCGGTGGTTAGCATCATGGCTTATCGTTCAGAAGAAGAGGCGGTAGCAATCGCTAATAACAGTATTTATGGTCTCTCCGGTGGTGTCTATTCAAGTGATTTGGCGCGAGCGCAAGCAATAGCAGCTCAAATGAGAACCGGTATGGTTCATCTCAATGGTGCGCCGGTTGATATCAAAGCGCCATTTGGTGGTTATAAGCAATCGGGCAACGGTCGAGAGTGGGGGCTTTACGGCATCGAAGAGTTTATGGAAACAAAGGCTATCCTAGGGGATCTACCCGTTTCTTAATTGGAGTCTCAAAGGCCTAAAAGGTATTACAGGCTTACTTACTCTGAACTACAAACGATGCAGTTCTTGCCTGCTTTCTTCGCGTTGTACATGGCGATGTCTGCATCGTGGATAATTTGGTCTAGATCACGTGTATCGGGCTTGGATTGTGCTAGACCAATACAGGCTTGAATGCTGACTTTATGTTCGCCAAATGCAAAGGGATTGCGTATGTAGGTTAATAACTGTTCTGCGGTCTCTTTTGCACTTTCTTTACTGTCGGTAGCCAGAAGCACGATAAATTCATCGCCTCCATAGCGAGCAATGTTGTCGTTTTCACTCAAATTTGATCGTAGTCTTTCTCCGAATGCTTTGAGTAAACGATCGCCCATTTGGTGGCCGTATTGGTCATTGATCGGTTTAAACCCATCTAGGTCTATGAAGAGCAGGGTGAATGGTTCATTTCGATGAATGCGTTTTTGAGCATCTGCGCGGATAGCAATTCGATTCGGTAGGCCTGTGACTAAATCGTGGGATGCTAAGTGGCGTGCTTGCTTTTCCGCTTTGTGTAGCTTCTCTGTGCGTTCAATGACGCGTTTTTCTAGCTCTTTTTGACCGCGGTCTACTTCCTCGGCCATAGTGTTAAAGCTAGTTACTAAGGTGTCTATCTCGATACTGGTTAGCGAGTCATCTTTTTTGAACGGGAGAGGATATTGGTGATGCGAAAGGTCCTCAGTCATCTTGATCAGGCGTTTAACCGGTTTCACAACAATGCCTGAAATCCACCAACTTAATAATGCCACGATGATAAAGCAGAGAGCGGCTATGAAGTGGGTGACTTGTTTTAGATCTTTAAGTTTTGATTCCAACTCAGATGTTGGTTGAGGAATCATTACTCCCCAGCCGGTTGTTGGTACGACCGCAAAGCCAGCGATCATGTCGGCATTCATCGCAGGAGAATAAAACTGGGCTACTCCAGATTCTCCTCGCATCATTTGCTTTATAATGCTGATTTTAGCTATGTTCTTGCCTGCCTTTTCCCAGGATGGATTGGGGTGGGCAATCACTGAGCCAAATTGATCTACAATTGCAGCATGTCCTTTGTCGCCAAAGCTAATAGATTTCTGAATGTTGTATAGGTAGTTGGGGTTGATAGCTGCAATCCAGATATTAGCTTTTGGGTCTACAGACGTAAGATAGATAGTAGGTGGAGCGTTTTCTGAGATATGGATTTTAGAAAATTGAATCTCTGGTTTTATATCTGCAGGTATCATTCCTATTTCAGATAAAGAATGTGGTAATAAAGCTGGTTGACCGTAGAATCTTTCGATGAGGTTCCCTGAAGGATCATATTGTGCAAAAGCTAGTATGTTGAGCTGCTCCATCAAAGAGATCTGTTCTGAATGGAAATGAAGGTTTTGCGCGAGTTGAGCGCTCGTGTCATACACCGCTTTGACATCAAGGGCATAGCGATCTAGCGCAGCCGTAGTATTGTGCGCAAGTAAAAGGTGCTTTTCATGAACAGCATCAAACTCTTTCTCTAGTGCATTCTGAATCGTCCAGTAGGAAAATAAGGCGATGGGAACTACGGAAACGCACAGCATAGCCGTCAATAGAATGAATCTTAGGGGAAATCTTAACGGTTTCATAAACGCGTTTACCTACGGGCGCCTTTATTACAACAAACACTTCTACAGATAGTTGTTGATTTTGCATTAAAAGACAATGGTAAAATCTGTTTTTGTTTGAAAAATTAGCTTTTGATATCAGGAAACGTAGAGTTTGAATCTTTCTTCACGTTTGAATTCAATATTGGGAATGATAGATAGCCACTATGAGCATATCTGGGATTGTTGTTGTGATCATGGTTATTTAGGCCAGGCTGTTTTGCAGGCAAAGCCTGAGGCTAAAGTGCACTTTTTGGATGTAGTGGAATCTATTACGTCCAAACTCAAGCAACATTTAACCAGTAGCGACTATTCAAATGAACGCTGGCAAGTTCACTGTAAAGATCTTCAACAGCTTCGTTTGCCTCTTCCTGAGAATGCTACGAATATTCAGCATCGTCACCTACTTATTATTGCTGGTGTAGGTGGTGACCTGACGCTAGATATGGTTCAGGCTGTCTTGCAAAATAATCCTGATTGCGACATCGACTTTCTTCTCTGTCCGGTACGACAACTTCATAAAGTTCGCTGCGGTGCAAAGGCATTTGGTTTGGGATTGGTTAACGAGAAAATTGTTAAAGATGGGGGACGCTATTATGAAGCGATCCATCTGTCTACGTTAAGCGAAGATGATATCCCTGTAGTTGGTGGGTCGATGTGGGATTTAGCGAAGGATGATCATCAAGAATACTTAAGGCAGAATATCAGCCACTATCAGCGCATGCAGGCTCAGGGGAATGCGAGTGCTCGAAAAGTTCTAGCTGAATATATGAGCTTACAAGAACTATTAGCTTGATGATTATCTTAGGGAGCTAAGGTGGGCTCCCTAAGATATATAACCTGTGGATTGAATGTCAGGTTATTTTACTTTCCACGCAATTTGCTCGCCTGCGCGAATAGGAACTACATTATCTTCACCCAGAGGATAAGTTGCTGGAACATCCCAGCTTTCTTTAACCAAGGTGATGGTATCTGTATTGCGCGGCAGACCGTAGAAGTCTGGGCCATTCAAACTTGCGAACGCTTCTAGCTTATCTAGCGCGTCAGCTGCTTCAAATGTTTCAGCGTACAGTTCAATCGCAGCGTGAGCTGTGTAGGAGCCTGCACAACCACACGCGGCTTCTTTAGCGTGTTTCATGTGAGGTGCTGAATCTGTTCCTAAGAAGAACTTTTTACTGCCGGAAGTCGCTGCTTTAATCAGTGCGTCTTGGTGAATGTTACGCTTAAGAATTGGCAAGCAGTAATAATGTGGGCGGATACCGCCAGCCAACATGTGGTTACGGTTGTAAAGTAGGTGGTGAGCGGTAATGGTGGCAGCAACGTTATCCCCAGCAGACTCAACGAACTCTGCAGCATCTTTAGTTGTGATGTGCTCGAGTACAATTTTTAAGTTAGGGAAGTCATTTACAACATCTTTCAAGATAGTTTCGATGAAGATCTTTTCACGATCAAAAATATCAATATCACCATCTGTTACTTCGCCGTGAATCAACAGAAGCATGCCTGCTTCTTCCATCGCTTCAAGAACAGGATAAATATTCTTAACGGAAGTTACGCCTGAATCGGAATTTGTGGTTGCGCCAGCTGGGTATAGTTTGGCTGCGTAAACCTTGCCTGTATCCTTTGCTTTTTTGATATCAGCAGGGTCAGTGTTATCTGTTAGATATAACACCATTAAAGGATCAAAGTTACCTTGTGGCTCTTGATCCATGATGCGTTGGCGGTAGCTAAGCGCTTCTTCAGTGTTAGTTACAGGTGGAACTAGATTCGGCATGATGATTGCGCGTCCCATATAGCGGCTTACATCACGTACAGTGTCTTTAAGTTGAACACCATCACGTAGGTGAATATGCCAATCATCAGGGCGTGTAATCGTAAGAGAAGTCATTTGGGTAGTACCACTTATCTATCAGGTTAAAACTTATCTTTTAATTATCCCACGGATTGCTCTTAAAAGCTTTTAAACCTTACGAACAATTCGATTTTTTGCTCTGTATAATTTGGGTTAACTCTTGACGATTAAAACAACAAAGAAATAAGGGTTTCTAAGTACTAGAGAGTAATTTTACGTTCATTTAGATTGTATTAATATTGAACGGATTTTCATTATAATTACTATAAAAATGCGTTAACGGTTTGCTATGAAGTACAAAACCAAAATAATTTTGGCCGTGATTATTCTCGGTCTTGCCTTTCTTGCTGCGTTGTCCGCGCTGACGTTAAACCTCCTTAGAGCCTCGGCTACTGCTGAAGTAGAGCAACGGATTCAGATTGTTAACACCTTTTTAGGCGTTACGCTTTTACCCGAGTTAAACGCACTTCATCGTGATGGATTAGCGCCTAAAGCAAATGAATTAATGCAAACGCGTTCGTTAGAGTATTTGCTGATTTATGACCATAGCGGTTCGCCCATCGTTTCTATTGGTGAACATGATATTTCCCATTCCCATGATTTGGCAGTGTTATGGGGAGATGGCGGTGATGTTATTGATCAGAAGGTGTTATTGCGTAGTGAGGATGGATCGTCTTACGAAATTCATTATGGACTGTCGGCAGAAAAAACTAACTTACTTGTTCAAGGGGCAAGCTATCAAGTATTAGGTTTAGCGCTGTTTGAGATCTTTCTTATGGTACTTGGAGCGCATTTTGCGCTTAGGGTGATATCCAAACAGCTGTCACATCTTCGAGAAGCAAGTAGTCATATTGCAGCGGGTAACTTTAACTTCCGAGTGTCGGAAGAGGCCTGTGGTGAACTTATTGAAACAGCTCAAGCCTTTAATCTAATGGGGGCACGGCTGGAGCAATATGAGAAAGATAGAAACAGTGAAAGTTTGCACCTGAAAGAGTTATCTCAGGCTGTAGAACAGAGCCCTGTTGCGGTGGTGATGACAGACAGCGATGGTGTAATTACATATGCCAACCCATGCTTTTACCGTACTTCTGGTTACAGCAAAGAAGAAGTGATTGGTAAAAATCCGAAATTATTGCAGTCAGGTGAAACTGATAAAGAGGATTACATCGACCTTTGGCAAACCATCACCAGCGGTAAAAGCTGGAAAGGGGAGCTGTGTAATCGTCGAAAAGATGGCAGTCTTTATTGGGATAAAACTTCTATCTCTCCAGTAAGTTCTGAGAATGGAGAGGTGACTCACTATATCTCAGTGAAAGAAGATGTGACTGCATATAAGCAGATCGAAGAACGAATGCGAGTCGCAACTACCGTATTTGATGCTGCATCAGAAGCAATCATGGTTACGGATCTTAATGGGGCTATCACGATGGTGAATCCAGCATTTTATGAAATTACTGGTTATCAATCGAAAGATGTTCTAGGGCAAAGCCCCCGAGTGCTTAACTCAGGCCATCATGATGAGTCTTTCTACAAGTCGATGTTTGAAGAGCTACAAAAGAATAACCGCTGGGAAGGTGAAATCTGGAATCGACGAAAATCAGGTGAGGTTTATCCTCAGTGGCAGACTATTGCCATGGTTCGAGATGAAGAGGGTGAACCGTTGGAATATATCGCTCTGTTTACAGATATCAGTAAACGTAAAGAGCAAGAAGACGAAATACGTTTCAGGGCTAATTATGATGCGTTAACCCGTTTGCCAAACCGCAGTCTATTTAACGAGCGACTAACCCAAGCGTTGGTTCAGGCTAAAAGAGAGGGAGCAATTCTTGCGCTTTTATATCTGGATTTGGATGGTTTTAAAGAGATTAATGATACACATGGCCATTTAGCGGGTGATAAGGCGTTGCAGGAGATCTCTCAACGTTTGTCTGAGTGTATCCGGGAATCTGATTGTGTGGCGCGTTTAGGTGGTGATGAATTTGTGATCTTCCTATCTGGATTAGAGTTTAAATATGATGCTGAGGTTGTGGCTAAGAAGATTATTGATTCAGTACAGCAACCGTTTGTGTTTAACGGTGTGAATTTGAAGATGGGCGTGAGCATCGGTATCTCGATCTACCCAGATGATCACTTGCCAGAGAAGCTTTTTGAACACGCAGATTCTGCTATGTATGAAGCGAAGCGTGCCGGAAAAAATACATTCCGCTATTTCAGCATTGATTTTGATTAGGTCGTAAAGGGTCGGTGGATGGCTGTGGTTGTTTATCCACTTAAAAACACTATTCGTCTATCCAAACCGTTCTTATTGGTTCACCGAAGTCATCATAGATGATTTTCTTATGGGGTTTGCCACGTTTAGATTTAGATGAGGGAGCCGTTTTGCTTTTACGGCGAGCATCTATAGCAGCTAAGAGGCCATGAACGGGAGTACGTTCTTGCGGTTTAGCTTGTTCAAAGTTAGATTTGTGATGAGTATAACGCCCGTCTACTAGTCCAGATTCACCCATCTCAACTTGTTTAATTTCCCCGCCTTTTTCCAGAAAGCGCGATACCTCAGCATTTAACTGATCGCGTAATTCCGCTTTGCTTGGGGCTTTCTTAAACATAGTCTTGACCATGACCTAGGAATTGTACAATTTTAAACCTAAATAAGGGTGCTTGCGAGGATAGTTTTAGCTTATCCTTATTTATAATTACGAATTATGTTGTAAATAAGGCGATGCCTTGCTGGCTGGGTTATACCTAGTGAGCTATGTTAAGCCGGTAAGTATCCAGATATTTAAAGCTTTCTTATGCGACTATCTTTACCGTTACGTTTTTCTATTCCGGTTATTATTGTGCTTGTTACAGCATTGATAATACCTAGCTGTCTTTTTTTTGTTGCTCCAATTATTCAGAAACAACATCAGAGCCTGTTGCAGAATGAAGCTCAAAATGTGACGAAGCGCCTAAAAAGCACTCTGACTTATCTTTTAGAGAGAGGGGATTCTACAGGCGTAAATCGTGAGTTTCGCCAAAACCTAAAGTCAGATCAGGTAAGCAAAATTCTAGTGGTGGATTCTTCCAACCAAATTCGTTTTTCATCTCATAGTGAAGATCTGGGCAAAACTGTCAGTCGGCGTGTAGATGTTCATTTAGATCTCAACACCATTATTCAAGTTAGAGATAGGCAGGTGTTACAGCATGCTTATTTTGAAAAAGAGAATGTTCTTTATTCACTGATTCCAATTGGCATTCCTGCGTTTGGTAAGCCGAAACAAGAACTTGAACAGGGGGTGATGATTCTTGCGCTAAGTGACAAGGAAGTGAATGAAGCAATCAGAAAACAGCTAACAGTATTAGTTACGGCGTTGTCTGTCGCTATGCTATTTCTAGCTCTGATTTTGATGTTCGTAATCAACCGGTTGGTAACTTCTCGTGTGCAGTTGTTGGTTTCAGCGAGTCGTTCATTTACGCAAGGTCAGAAGACTGCCTTTGATGATCAAGCAGGAAATGATGAACTAGGAACACTCGGTTCTGCATTTAGTCAGATGGCAAAACAGATCTCTTCTATACATGCTCAGCTAGAAGCGAACGTTGATCTCTTGGACGAGTTGCTTGAGAACTCGCCATCAATGATCGTTATTCGGGATGTTAAAGGCCTGTATTTAAGGGCCAATCCAGCTTATTTGCGATTTGCAGGTTTAGCTTCAGCGGGTGCACTGCAAGGTGATGCTTCCGAAAAGGAATTACCGGCCGAAGTGATACACGCCTCACGAGAAGGGGATACTCAAGTTATCCAGTCAAAGCAGCATTACAGTTGGGAGTTAACTTACGAGTGTGAAGGGCAATTTAAGTCTCTTTATAGTGAGTGTTTTCCTCTGTTTGATGACGATGGTCGGTTATATGCGGTGTGCACGATTACTACCGATATGAGTGATAGAGCGGAAAAAGATAAAGCTCTTCGTTTGGCTCAATATATTTTTGAAACCACCAATGACGGCATAATTGTCACGGATAAGTACAACCGAATTGTAGAAGCAAACTCTGCATTTGAGAGAGTTACTGGGTACAGCAAGGAAGAAGTGATCGGCCAGGCACCGAATATCCTGAACTCCCATAAACAGCCAACCTCGTTTTATGAAGCCATGTGGCGAGAGCTGGAAGAGAAAGGGTTATGGTCAGGTGAGATCTGGAACCGAAAGAAAGATGGTCAGATCTATCCTGAATGGCTCACAGTCAAAGCAATTAAAGATGAGCAAGATAGTGTTACCGGTTACTTTGGCGTATTTACGGATATTTCGGAGCAAAAGAAAACCGAGGCTTCTCTGCGCAATCTTGCTTACTATGATTCTTTGACCAATCTTGCGAATCGAACTTTCTGTAAGGAGCGTTTAGCTCATGACATGGAACTGTCCAATAGGCATAAAGAGTCTTTAGCATTAGTGTTTATCGACTTGGATTTCTTCAAGCATGTAAATGATTCCCTAGGGCATGAATATGGTGATCAATTGCTAGTTGAGGCAGCTAATCGTGTTAAAGAAAAAGTGCGTAGCTCAGATACGGTAGTTCGTTGGGGGGGGGATGAATTTATCCTGATTCTGCCTGGAATCTTTCAAGCAAATATGGCCTTGGTTATAGCGAACAATGTATTGGAGGAGCTAAAACGTCCGTTCAGGTTAAAAAATAGTGATGTATTTATTGGGGCGAGTATCGGTATCGCTATGTACCCCCATGACGCTGATAGTGCCGAAACATTGATACAACATGCAGACGCAGCCATGTATAGCGCTAAGAACCGAGGGCGTGACCAAGTCTGTTTCTTTGATTCGGAGCTTAACCGTAAAAACCTACAACAGATTCAGATGAAGTCGGATATTCGTGCTGCTATTGATGCAGAATCTTTCGAAATCTATTACCAAGCGAAAGTATGCCTTACCTCGAGGAAAGTGATGGGCTTGGAAGCGTTGTTACGTTGGACTGATTTTGATGGCAATAGCATTTCCCCGGCAGAGTTTATACCTGTGGCTGAAAATAGCGGATTGATCCTGCCTTTGGGAAATTGGGTGTTTGCGACTGTTTTTAAGCAAGTTGATCAGTGGATGAAGCAGGGGGTGTTGCAAGAGGGAGAGAGGGTCTCTATCAACCTGTCCCCACGCCAGCTAGTAAGTCCTGATTTGGTGGCAGAATTGAGTAAACAGTTGGATCTATATCCACTGATAGAAGCTTATTTGAGCATAGAAATAACCGAAACAGCGGTAATTGAGAATATAGATCGAGTTTTACCCGTTCTTGAAGCTATTCGAGGTAAAGGAGTTGCGATCGAATTAGATGACTTTGGAAGTGGTTATTCTTCTCTAAACTATCTACGTCGCTTACCTGTTGATGTGTTGAAAGTTGATAAAGCCTTTACTGCAGAATTAGGCTGTAACAAGTCAGAAAAAGCGATCATGGCGACGATCATTTCAATGGCACATACGTTGGGAATGAAAGTGGTTGCTGAGGGAGTGGAAACTGATGAGCAGCTAGCGATTTTGACAGAGTTAAAGTGCGATACAGCTCAGGGTTTCTATTTCTCTAAACCTGTTCCAATTACAGAGATAGAAGCTATCTTAGAAACAGGTTTGTGCCGGTAAGTGAATAAGGTTTCACTGGTACAAGTCGTTCTCAACAGGTAGCATAGAGCGAATATTTTTAGACGATAATAAGTAGCTAAAGTAGATGAGTTATCAGGTTCTAGCGCGTAAATGGCGTCCTGCTAAATTTCAGGAAATGGTAGGGCAAGAGCACGTGCTTAAAGCACTGGTTAATGCGTTGGATGATGATCGTTTACATCATGCCTACCTCTTTACTGGTACCCGTGGTGTCGGTAAAACATCGATTGCTCGATTGTTTGCCAAATCTCTAAACTGCGAAAAGGGTGTGTCTTCAACGCCTTGTGGTCAATGTTCTGCTTGTAAAGAAATTGCCGAAGGACGTTTTGTTGATCTCATTGAGGTCGATGCGGCTTCGCGTACGAAAGTAGAAGATACGCGTGAGCTGATGGAAAACGTGCAATATGCACCGACCCATGGGCGCTACAAAGTGTACCTGATAGACGAGGTGCACATGCTTTCTACTCACTCGTTTAACGCGCTACTTAAAACGCTGGAGGAGCCACCTCCACATGTTAAATTCTTATTAGCAACGACTGATCCTCAGAAGCTACCGATTACAATTTTATCTCGTTGCTTGCAATTCAATCTTAAAAACTTGATCCCTGAGCGAATCGTTAATCATCTACGAACGGTTCTGACAGCTGAGCAGATTCAGTTTGAAGAGCCTGCATTATGGTTGTTAGCGAGATCTGCAGACGGCTCTATGCGTGATGCGATGAGTTTGACTGATCAGGCGATCGCTTTTGGTGCTGGGCAGATTGGTGAAGCAGATGTTCGCGCGATGCTGGGTACAATCGATCAGCGTTTGGTTTATCAGATGTTGTTCTGCTTAGCGGCATCAGACGCTAAAGGCCTAATGGCGGCAGTGACTGATTTGGCTCAGTTTTCACCTGACTATAATACGGTGCTAGGTGATTTGATCGGTGTATTACACCGTATCGCGATGGCGCAAACGATCCCTGATGCTGTGGATAACAGTATGGGAGATAAAGATCAGATAATAGAACTTGCCGGCAAATTAACGGCTGAAGACGTACAACTGTATTATCAAGTTGCTTTGATGGGGCGTAAGGACCTTCCTTTCGTTCCTGATCCACGCGAAGGTTTGGAAATGGTTTTGCTGAGAATGCTGGCATTTCGTCCTGCTAGCGCTCAGCCGCGTCAAGTTGAGGTCGCATCAAGTTCTCCTCAACAAGTGAGTCAGGCCACTAATGCTCCTGTAACTGCGGAAATGCCGGTACCTGTAGCTGAATCGATTCAACCAGCTCCTGTCGCTCAGGCTTCAGTTGCTCAAACTTCACCAGCGCCACAATCTACGCCAATGCAACCGGTTCCTGCGCCGATGGATAGTCAGCCTCCAGCAGTAGAAGCTCCACCGGCGTGTGAGCCACCAATATCAGATATTCCTCCATTAGGGCAGGAAAGTCCGATGGCGCCAGTGGCGGAGGTAAGCCCTGCAAAAAAGCCTGAAGCGCTAAATAACCAAGGAGATGAGCCGCCTCCTTGGGATATGGATGAGGTCGGTGGTTTTGATAATTCAGCGCCTACTCATCGGGCAGCGGAAAATTCA
The DNA here is from genome assembly GCF_047778025.1 of Neptuniibacter sp. SY11_33. Lineage (GTDB taxonomy): Bacteria > Pseudomonadota > Gammaproteobacteria > Pseudomonadales > Balneatricaceae > Neptuniibacter. Next base: position 2,473,937 of record NZ_CP180543.1, on the reverse strand, counting down.
TATTCTGGAATGGAAGCAGTGGCACCTGTTTCAGAACCAGTCGTCCAAGCTGAAGTAACAGCAGACATAGGTGAGATCTCTAAAACACGTGTAGAGGTTGTAGAGTGTTCGCGGAATTTAGCAGAAGTTTCCCTGCCTGATTGGGTACATATTAGTCGTAGTCTTGGCCTAAGTGGGATGACTGAAAGTTTGGCAACTCATCTCTCTTTGGAGCAGTTATCGTCTGATTCGATGGTTTTACATTACACCAAAGAACAGAAGACGATGCTGAATGAAGTGCAGTGTCAGCGTATTTTAGATGCACTGAATGGGTACTTTGAGAAGCCTGTTCAGGTTGAGTTTTTACAAGCTGAGCAACAGCAGGAAACACCTGCGCAATTTATAAATCGTAAACGAGAAGAGCGCCATCTATTAGCTGTCGAATCTATTCGTAACGATAGTACGGTACAATTACTACAAGAGCATTTTGATGCACGGATTGAACTCTCGTCCGTGGTTCCCATCGATAATTAATTGAGGAGATACATGATGAAAGGCGGTATGGGTAACCTGATGAAACAGGCCCAAAAAATGCAAGAGAACTTGCAAAAAGCACAAGAGCAAATCGCACTTGCGGAACAAACAGGTGAATCTGGTGCGGGCCTTGTGAAAGTTGTAATGAACGGCCGTCACGACGTTAAAAGCATCAATATTGATGACAGCTTGATGGAAGAAGACAAAGAGATCTTAGAAGATTTGATCGCTGCAGCAGTAAACGATGCAGTGCGTAAAATCGAATCTTACACTCAAGAAAAAATGTCTGAAGTGACCGGTGGTATGGGAATGCCTCCTGGTTTCAATATGCCGTTCTAATCAATGTCATTCAGTCCATTAATTCAACAGTTAATAAACGCTCTACGCTGTTTGCCGGGGGTTGGTCCTAAGTCAGCTCAGCGTATGGCTTTTCATCTGTTAGAGCGTGATTCTGAAGGGGCGTTATCTCTGTCTGCTGCGCTTGAAAAAGCGGTTGCAGAAATCGGTCATTGCAGTGAATGTCGCACTTTATCTGAGCAGGATATCTGTGATATTTGCCAATCAGAAACAAGAGATAAGCATCTACTTTGTGTTATTGAATCTCCAGTAGATGTATTGGCGGTTGAGCAAACGGGTGGTTATAACGGTCGTTATTTTGTTCTTTCAGGGCATCTGTCGCCTATTGATGGCATAGGCCCTGAAGATCTGGGTATTGATCTTCTTTTGGAGAAGGTTAGATCGAACGACATTCGAGAATTAATTCTTGCGACCAATCCGACGGTAGAAGGCGAAGCAACCGCCCATTTTATTGCTGCTCAAGTGAAAGATCTGGATGTAAAAGTTTCTCGTATTGCTCACGGGGTGCCTGTGGGTGGAGAGTTAGAATTCGTGGATGGCGGTACGTTAGCCCACGCAATAGCGGGAAGGCGTTCTCTGCTTTGAGGTAAGAGTCTCTAAATGACAGAAGATAGTTGGAAAAAGCTAGAAGCATCTGCCAAAGAACCTATTTGGATTCGTTCTGAAGCTGACTTGGGTGAGTATTGTGGCAAATGGCGCAAGCTCTCAGTGATTGCCTTAGATACTGAGTTTCAGCGGGTTGAGACCTTTTACCCTATCCCAGGCTTAATTCAGGTTGCTGATGATCAGTCTTGTTACTTGATTGATCCTCTCGAGATTAAAGATTTTACTGCCTTGGCTGATCTTTTTGCTGATCGCTCAGTTGTAAAACTGATGCATGCAGCAAATGAAGATCTTGAATTATTTCTGAAAATGTTTGGCGTACTACCAACGCCGTTGTTTGATACGCAATTAGGTGGTGCTGTATTGAATTGGGGGTTCTCATTGGGCCTTCAAAGAATGCTTGAGCAAAAGCTAGGCATTCAATTAGCGAAACATGAGACTACGTCTAATTGGCTTCAGCGTCCTCTGACAGCAAGCCAAGAATTATATGCAGCGCTAGATGTGGCATACCTCCCTGCTATATACCAGATGCAAAAATCAGAGCTGGAAGCTTTAGAGCGTTATCATTGGGCTGAACAGGAAAATGAGGCGCTTTTAGCAGAGGCGCTGGTGGATGATGTTGAGGGTTATGGTTATTACCGTCGCTTCACCCAAATGTGGAATCTGCCAGAGCATAAAATGGCAGCATTGCGTGATCTGACTGCATGGCGCGAACAGGTGGCGAGAAAGCGAGATGTTCCACGTAATAGAATCCTTAGAAATCAGGCTTTGTTGCAAATAGTTGAAAAATGGCCGCGTAGTTTATCTGAGTTATCGCGGCTAGATGAAGTGAAAAAGCGTATACTTCGTACTGATGGCGAAGCGATTTTAGCCTTGTTAAAGTCTGGTCAGGATAGTGCGGCTCAAAACAGCCCGGCCCCCATCCCTAAGCCGCTACACTTCTTTTGGAATAAACATATTAAGAAGCTGAAAGCGATTGCTCGGCGTGTAGCTGAAGAACAGAATGTCGCTCCTGAAATTTTATTGCGAAGAAAAGAGTTAGAGCTACTTATTCGTTCCGGGGTTGATGAGGGTGAGTATAGCTTACCTAAAAAGATTACGGCTTGGAGGCAGGAGCTTCTTGCGTCTCAATTGTTAGCCGAATTGCAAAAGATTGAAAAATTAAGAACTGAAGGTGCTTAACCGATGAAAATATGCTCTGTTTACCTGAGCCCACGTAAAGATGAAATGTATCTTTATGTAGATAAGCGAGATCAACTGAGTAAAGTGCCGGAAGCGCTATTAGAAATGTTTGGTTCGCCAAAGCATGTAATGGATATTCCTTTAACGGCTAAGCGTGAGCTGGCTAGAGTTGATACTGAAAAGGTGTTGGCTGATCTAGATGAGAAAGGTTATTTCTTACAGATGCCACCGGCAAAAGATGATTACATGCTGGATCTTCATAAAGATCGCCCGGAAACTGGTGTTCGCTAAGTGGTAGCTCAAGAAGTATTTTGGCGCAGTAAAAGCCTACAGGAGATGAGCTCTTCGGAGTGGGAATCTCTTTGCGATGGCTGTGCGCTTTGTTGTCTCCACAAGTTAGAAGATGAGGATACAAAAGAGGTTTTTTATACCTCTGTAGTTTGCCATCTTCTAGATTTTGATACTTGTCGCTGCACAAAATATGAAGAGCGTTGCTCTTTAGTGCCTGACTGCGTCAAGCTTACTCCCAAGGATGTTGATGACTTTCATTGGCTTCCACCAACCTGTTCCTATCGCTTAATTCATGAAGGTAAAGATCTTCCTGAGTGGCACCCGTTATTGTCTGGGCGCCAAGAGACGGTGGTTGAATCAGGTGCTTCAGTGCTGACTTGGTGCGAAGTTAAAGATAATGAGATCTCCGAAGAAGAGTTTGAAGATTACATAATCGAATAGTAGAAAAGCGCCTAAGGCGCTTTTTTTATGCTTAACATCTAATTTGCTGTTAGGGTTTTCCTAACATAAAGTTATATCTTGTAGTTGGAGATAATGGCTTTGAGCATTTCTGATCAATTTAATCACCTGCCAGTTTTAGATAATTTCGATGCAATATCTGCGTTCGATTTTGTGCCTGATGTTATTTGGATTTTTAATCTAGATCGTCATGGTTTTTGGTGGGGGAATCGGCCCGCTCTGGAGTTTTGGGGGCTAGACTCAGTCCAAGCCTTGGTTGATAAAGATCTATCGGCTGATACAGAAGGTGCTCGTAAAAGAACAGAGCAAACATTTTATAAAGCTGCAGCTCAAGGGATGACCGTTGACCCTTGGACAACTTATCCAAACGGTAAACCTAAAACGCTCTTGATGCGACATAAAGCGGTTCTGCTTGGTCCTGAAAAGCATCGCGGAATTATCGCTTTTATCAGTGAGCAAGTTGATCTAGGCGAGCAGCCCGAGCATCTAATATTTTCTGAAGCGATCCGTTATACCTCAGTTGCAGTTACCAGTTTTAATATGGCGGGTACGCCGATGTTTGAGAATCCAGCTGCAGCAGAATTATATGGCTTTGTTAGTGCTCAGGATAATGATGCATCTGTGTTTGTACGACGCTTTCACGACGTCCAGGAAGGACTTGAGCTTCTTGAGAAGGGGCGGAAGCATCAAGATGGGCAGTCTGAGCATCTGATGGTAACGAGTAAAGGCGTGCGCCGACATGTTGTGGATCTCCGCACAAGCCGTCATCCATTGACGGGCGATTACCTTCTGTTGGTTTCTGAGTATGACGTTACAGAGCTACATAATGCGATTCAACAGGCAGAGAAGGCTAAGGCAAGATTAGATAAGCTCGCTCATTATGATGCCTTAACGGGGCTGCCTAGTTTGCGGTTGTGTCGCGACCGTATGGCTCAAGTAATTGCTCAAGCGCAGCGTGAGGGGAGTTCAGCTGCGATCATGTTCGTTGATCTAGATGGTTTTAAATCGGTAAATGATAGTTTTGGTCATGATGCAGGTGATCAAGTGTTGGTTGAATCTGCAAAGCGCTTGGTTCGCCAAATCCGTGCAGTGGATACGGTAGGTCGTATCGGAGGTGATGAGTTTATTATCTTAATGTCAGGGATAAAATCTGCTAAAGATGTAGAGGTTGTTGCATCCAAAATTATTGCTGTGATGAATGAGCCTTTTTTGATTGTCGATATGAATGGCAAGGAACAAGAGGTGAGTATTGGCGTAAGTGTAGGGATTTCGCTCTTAGAAGAAGGGGCGCTAAATAAAGATGCTGAGGCGCTTCTGAGGGAAGCTGATCATGCAATGTATACAGTGAAGCGAAGCGGTAAGCGTGGTTATCGGTTTGCTAGCTAGGTTTATTTAACGAAAACAAAAAAGCCGCAATCAATGATTGCGGCTTTTTAGCTTCAACAAGAAGTGATTACTTCTGGTTGTCTAGCTGAGCTTTGATCAGGTCACCAATTGTAGTTGGGCCAGATACTTCAACTTCAGCGTTGCGTACAGCAGAGATTGCTGCTTTTTCTTCAGCCTGTTCTTTCGCTTTGATAGACAGGTTGATAACGCGGTTGCGACGATCAAGAGTGATGATCTTAGCTTCTACTTCTTCACCAACGTTAAGAACAGAAGATGCATCTTCAACGCGGTCTACAGAGATCTCAGATACTTTCAGAGTACCTTCGATACCTTCAGCAAGTTCAATAATAGCTGCTTTAGCGTCTACAGAAATAACTTTACCTTTTACGATAGAGTTCTTGTCGTTAGCTGCAGCGAATTCAGCGAATGGATCGCTTTCAAGCTGTTTGATACCAAGAGAGATACGCTCTTTCTCTGCATCGATAGAAAGGATAACTGCTTCAACTTCTTCGCCTTTCTTGAACTGGCGTAGAGCTGCTTCAGCATCAGCTTCCCAAGTGATGTCAGACATGTGAACAAGACCGTCAAGCTCGTCCTGTAGGCCAACGAAGATACCGAAGTCAGTGATAGTTTTGATAGTACCAGTAACTTTGTCGTTTGCAGCAAACTGCTCTGCGAAAGTAACCCATGGGTTAGCTGTGCACTGTTTGATACCTAGAGAAATACGACGACGCTCTTCGTCTACGTCAAGGATCATTACTTCAAGCTCATCACCGATCTGAACAACTTTAGATGGGTGAATGTTCTTGTTAGTCCAAGACATTTCAGAAACGTGTACCAGACCTTCTACGCCGTCTTCGATAGATGCGAAGCAGCCGTAATCAGTAAGGTTAGTGATGCGTGCCTTGCACTTAGCACCAGCTGGGTAACGTTCTTTGATAAGAGACCATGGGTCTTGAGAAAGCTGCTTAAGACCTAGAGAGATACGACCAGATTCTTTGTCGAACTTGATGATCTTAACAGTGATCTCATCGCCTGGGTTTAGCATCTCTGATGGGTGAGAGATACGCTTCCAAGCCATGTCAGTGATGTGTAGAAGACCGTCAACACCGCCAAGATCGATGAATGCACCGTAGTTAGTAAGGTTCTTAACGAAGCCTTTAACTTCTTGACCTTCTTCTAGAGTAGCTAGTAGCTCATCACGCTGAGCACTGTTAGCTTCTTGAAGAACTGCACGGCGAGAAACAACGATGTTGTTACGCTTAGGATCAAGCTTGATTAGTTTGAATTCAAGCTCTTTGCCTTCTAGGTGATCAACGTCACGTACAGGGCGAACGTCTACCAAAGAACCTGGTAGGAAGCCTTGAATGTTGTTGATGCTAACTGTGAAGCCGCCTTTAACTTTGCCGCTGATGTAACCTTTAACAGTTTCTTCAGCTTCAAATTTAGTCTGTAGAACTTCCCAAGCTTCAGCGCGTTTCGCTTTTTCACGAGACAGACGAGTTTCACCGAAACCATCTTCAACCGCTTCTAGTGCAACTTTAACGTCGTCACCGATTTTGATTTCTAGTTCATTAGCATCGTTAAGGAACTGAGAACGCGGGATGATTGCTTCAGATTTTAGACCAGCATGTACAGTAACCCAGTCGCTGTCGATATCAACAACTTCACCAATTACCAATTTACCTGGAGTCATGTCTAGTGATTGAAGGGATTCTTCAAACAGATCAGCAAAGCTTTCGCTCATTGAATATGTCCTATATAAGGGCTGTTTTATCTCGCTAAGAATGAGAGATTGGATAACAGCACTTCAGCCTGTAAAACCGGATCTACAGGGTCAGTTTAATAATTATGAAGAGGGCGTTTTGACCGGTGTAGCGCCCAACTCAAAAGAAATTGAGCGCACATTATACAGTAAATTGACAGAGAGTGTATAAGGTTTTAGCGGATTATTAAAAAGGCTTATCGTAATCGTCCAGACGGGCGTAAAGTGCTGTTTGGCAAGGTTTTACAACTGTATCTAGATCGGTTTTTAACTCACTGGTTAAATTGCTGCTATCTTGTTTACGGAAAAATTGAGTGATAAGGCGCTCTTCACGAGGAGAGTTTGCTGCGATTTCAATACCGTCTCCAACGCAGAAGGAGAATTCAGGCATGTAGGTTTTTACGAGATCTTCGCGCTCGCTATCGGATAGAATTAAGCGTTTACCACCAATGAACTTCTTATACTCGTTACCTGCTGCTGCGGACATTGCTTCTATCTGTAGATTGGAGAAGCGGCGGGCATCGGGCATATCAATAAGCAAAGTTTTTAGTTGTCTCTCTACTTCAGCGACTTCCTCTGTAATGGTCAAAGGTGCGAAATGCTCATTAAGTTTTTTGTATTCTTCTAGGGCGGCTATTTCGGCCTTAAGCCCTTCTATCTTTTTTTGATAAACTTCCTGTTCATCCAGTAGTTTTTCATTATCAGCCATTAAGCCTTTAATGACTTTCTGAGTGGGGGTGAGTTTATCTTGTGCGAAGGTTGCTGGAAGTTGCTTGGTTCCGAGCTCGCCGGTTGATTCAGTGTGGACATTACTGGGTAAAACAGTGAAACCAAACTTTTCCAAGTCCTTTAGGTTTTCTTGGTGTTGGCCTTGCATTTCGTTATAAGCAAAATAACCACCGCCGCCAAGAACAGCTAAAACAATTGGAATGATGATCAGTACTACAAGAAGCTTTCTGGTATTCATTGTTTACTGCTTTCCTATCTTGGTGGCTGACGTTCTTGGTCTAGAGCTGCGCAGCGATTGCTCGCTACGCATCGTCCTTATTTTTGTTCGCTCTTTGGTGTTTCGTTAGCTGAATATTGCAGCTGTAGGAAGGCGGTATCAAGTAGAATTCTTCCGCTTTCTACTAGCATTGCTTCAGCTTCTGGGTTGATAGGTCTGCCTTGAGCGTCTTTCTCTAAATCCTCATCAAGCTCTGATAGTGATTTAATTGGTGGTAGCTGTTTTTTGCTGCGACGACGGTTTTCGGCATTAACTTGCCATTCTTCCGCTTTCTCCCGTTCAATCTTAAGCGCTGATTCTTGTAGAGGAATAAGACTGCTTTCCTTGCGTACTTCGTTGAGATGCTCAACTTGTTCGCGCATGAAAATAAAGTCAGGATTCGTCATGCTTCGCGATTGATAGCGTGAATTTATCTGGGTTAAAAATTGTTTCAGATTTGGGTAAACGCCATGAGGAGCAGATCGAACTTTATCCCAAGCTAGAGCTTGATCCAGTGCGCTTTCTCCAATGATCTCCGGATCATATAGGGTAGGGAATGTGATATCTGGCATTACCCCTTTATTCTGCGTGCTGTCGCCAGAAATTCGATAAAACATGGCGTGCGTTAGTTTAAGTTGGCCGTGGTTAAGCGGTAGCAAGGTTTGAACTGTGCCTTTACCAAAGGTTTGGCCGCCAATAACGATGCCGCGGTTGTAATCTTGGATTGCACCGGCAAAAATTTCAGATGCTGAAGCCGATAGGCGATTAACCAGAACGGCCATTGGCCCACCGTAAGACACTTTAGGGTTGAGATCGCGAAGCACCTCAACTCGACCTGTAGAGTCTTTTACCTGAACTGTGGGACCGCGCTGTATAAATAGACCTACAGTGTCATTTGCTTCACGTAGAGAGCCGCCACCATTGTTGCGAAGGTCCACGATCAGGCCGTCAACATTTTCGTCTTTTAGTTCTTGAATAAGTTTTTCTACATCGCGAGAGGTACTTTTATAGTCGTCATCGCCACGTTGTAGTGCTGCAAAATCAATGTAGAAGGCTGGTATCTCAATTACGCCAAGTTTGAACGGTTGGCCTAGATGTTCAATTTCAAGTACGCGCTTTTGGGCGGACTGTTCTTCTAATTTTACTTTATTGCGAACAATTTTTACGATTTTAGAGGGGATGTCTTCACGTTCAGATGTCTTTACTTCGAGTCTAACCGTGGTGCCTTTTGGGCCGCGAATAAGTTGTACAACGTCATCCAATCTCCAGCCTACGACATCTTCGATATCGCCATCTTCACCTTGGCCGACACCGATGATACGGTCGGTCGCCTTTAGTTGGCCGGTTTTTTCTGCAGGACCTGCAGGTACAAGGCGAACAATCTGAGTGAATTCGTTTTCACTTTTTAATACAGCACCAATCCCTTCAAGAGATAAGCTCATATTGATTTTAAAGTTCTCAGATTTTCTTGGTGAGAAATACTGGGTATGTGGATCGTATTGCTTGGTGAAAGCGTTGGCAAACGACTGGAATACGTCTTCGCTATTTACCTGTAGACTTCTTTTTAGTTGATTCTTGTAGCGTTTTATAAGAACTTCTCGTGCTTCTTTTTCAGTTTTATCAGCTAAAAGCAGGTTGAGAAGAGCGCTCTTTAGTCGACGATCCCAAAGCGCATTCATATCTACCTTCGATTCGATCCAAGAAGCATTTTCTCGATCGGTATTTAGACTTTCATCAATAGAAAAATCAAATACTTTGCCTTGTTCTAATTCATCAATAATGAACTCTAGGCGGCCTTCAATGCGCTCTTGATAGCGGTTGAAAATGAAATAAGCTGCAGAGAGTTCTCCTGAGCGAATTTGGTCGTCCAGTACCAAGCGATATTTTTCGAACTCATCTATATCGCTTTTGTAAAAATAGCTACGTGCTGGGTCGAGGTCCTTAATATATTGATTAAAGATCTGTCCAGATAATGAATCATCCAAATTGACTCTGTTATAGTGGCCTAGTTTGAGCGATTCTGTAATTTCTAATAACGTTTGCTTATGCACTGGCTCGGATTTGAGCGGTGTTGCAAGTGCATTGGCGGTACTTGGAATTAGGAAGGATAACGCAGTAAACAACAGTGGCTTTAATAGCGATCTATGCATAATGTAAGTCTTAATTCAGCGCTCTGGATTTAACTATGACCCTAAAAAAGGGGTGTGAGTTCCCTGTCACGGTTTGTTGAGTGTAGACATGCGCGGCACTGTTGTAAAATCAATTGCTTATAAAGAGTGTATGGATTTATTTGGTATTCGTTTATGAACATGAAATTCGTAGGTTTTACCGCTCTGGCGATGGCGCTAGGGATAGTTAGTGGTTGTGGTGAAGATCCGGAAGAGAAAAAGTTTCGTCAGGCGTTAGTTGAGAAAGCGCTTAACGATGATGTAAGAAAAGAAGGAGTGGCATTCCTCGAATCCAATGCAAAAGATCAAACTGTAAAAGTAACAGCGAGTGGCTTGCAATATAAGATTATTAAAGCTGGAGAGGGTGGGAGCCCTAATGTTACTGATACTGTAACTGTTCATTACGAAGGCACGCGTGTTGATGGGCATGTATTTGATAGCTCTTATAAACGAGGTGAGCCGAGCTCCTTCCCGTTAAATCGCGTTATTCGCGGCTGGACTGAGGGTTTAGCTATGATGAATAAAGGGGCGGTTTGGATGTTTTATATCAAGCCGGAGTTGGCTTACGGTGCCACTAGCCCAACTGTTGATATTCCTGCGAATTCAACTTTGATATTTAAAGTTGAATTAATCGACTTTACAGCTTCTGAGAAATAGGATTTTTAATGACAGACTTAATTGCAGATTTACAGTTGTTCTTAGAAGCGTCCCCAACGCCGTATCATGCGGTAAAGGGAATGTCGCAGCGCTTGGCTGAAAATGGTTTTGTAGAACTGCGTGAAGAAGATAGTTGGCAGTTAAAAGCGGGTGGAAAATATTATGTCACTCGAAATGGTTCTTCCATCATTGCTTTGTCTTTACCGCATGATGCAAGTTTGGCTGAATCTGGTTTGCGTATGGTGGGTGCTCATACTGATTCACCTTGTTTAAAGGTTAAGCCGGTTCCTGAGCTGAATCGTCATGGTTATCAGCAGTTGGGTGTTGAGGTTTATGGCGGTGTGTTGTTAAACCCTTGGTTTGACCGTGATCTGTCTATGGCAGGACGAGTAAGTTATAAATCTTTAAAGGGTGAGCGTTGTCAGGCATTAGTTAACTTTAAAGATCCAATCGCGCTAATTCCGAGTTTGGCTATCCACCTAGATAGAGAGGCAAATAAAAGTAGAACAATCAATGCTCAAACCTATTTGCCAGTTATTGTGGGACAAGGAGACAAAGAGTTCAGCTTTAAGCAGATGCTAACAGATAGATTATCTATTGAAGGTGTTGAGGATGTTGCTGAGGTTCTTGATTATGAAATCTCGCTTTATGATACGCAAAAGCCAGCACTGACAGGGTTAAAGAAAGAGTATTTGTCATCTGCGAGACTGGATAATCTATTAAGTTGCTACATGGGCTTGGCTGCATTGTTGCAATCTGATTTTGAGCAAGGGGCGCTTTTGGTCTGTAATGATCATGAAGAAGTAGGCAGTATGAGTTCTTCTGGTGCTCAGGGGCCAATGTTGAGTCAGGTGTTGGAGAGATTGATGCCTGATGTTGAACAGAGAGTGCGGATGATAAGTCGCTCCATGATGATCTCGGCAGATAACGCTCATGGTATTCATCCTAATTTTGCGGATAAGCACGATGCAAACCATGGTCCTTTGATTAATGAGGGGCCTGTAATTAAGCTAAATGCGAATCAGCGCTATGCTTCAAATAGTGAAACGAGTGCGATATTTAGGGATCTCGCTCAGCAGGTGAATGTTCCGGTTCAGGCATTTGTTGTAAGAAGTGATATGGCATGCGGTAGTACCATAGGGCCAATTACAGCTGCGGAGCTGGGTGTGAAAACACTGGATATTGGTGTTCCGCAATTTGCGATGCACTCGATTCGTGAAATGGCTGGCACTAAGGATGTTGTTAATTTGACGAAAGTGTTGGCCAAATTCTTCGGAGAGTCAGTCGTTTAATCATATATTGTTCATATTAAAACCGGTTACAGTGTCTATGTGATCGGTTCACTTTCTCCTCTCGTAATATCTGTTTCTTTGACGTTAAGGTGAAATAGATGTTCTCGTTTCTGAAATCCAATCCTGAGAAAAAACTTAAAAAAGAATATAACGCCAAGCTTGAGCAAGCTATGCAGGCGCAGCGAAATGGTGATATAGAAAAGTATTCATTTCTAATACGAGAAGCTGAAGAGTTGTATGGGCAATTAAAAAAGCTTGAGAATCAATGACTTTCTCTGCTTTTAAAGCCCTTGGTCGCGTGAGTTGATATGTTATCTTGCGGATTTAATCTAATTTTTATCGCCTTTATTTTCTTCGTTTGAGCATTTGTGTGCATTGGCAATAGCGATCAGTTCAGGTCGAAACTCAAAATGCATAGTGTCGTAGTGATACCAGCGACCACCCCAGATAAATCCGTGTTTTTCGAAAATAGAAATAATTTTGCTCGGGTACTGGTTTTTATAGGGAGTAACCTTTCCTTTAGATGATGACCACTTCCAGTATGCTGCATATTTGGTATTCAAATCTATCGCTGCTGCAAAACTGTGTACAGATAAACGATTGGTCCCGGAAATATTACGCCAGTTAAACGTACCGGCGGAGGGGGTTAGATACATTTTTAGTTTGGGGTATTGGCTGAGTTCTTTCTGTACCCTAATTAGTGCCTCTGCTGCGCCATGATTTTTAGTCATGGCTAGTTTCTGTCCGAACCAATCTATCTGTTGTGTATTTTTGCCTACTTGTTGCTTGTTATCGCCAAAAAGGAACTTAAGCAGCGATTGTGAACGAATTCTGCCTGGGTCAAAGTTAACATCAGCTTGGGTAGCGCAGTTTTCTAGAGGGTAAATTTGTTCCAGCGTATCTTGAATGTCAGCGCCTACTAACTTTTCCTTATGGTTTTTCACTTTTTTGTCATCAATAAGCCATTTGGTGCCATCTTTAGCGTACAGGTATTCAGGATCTACGTGAGAAAGTAGGCTGGGGTAGCTAGCAATAAGCAAGTTGAGCTTTTCGTCCAGTGTGACATTTGCAAAGCCAAGGCTGGAGTGAGCAATCAATAATATAAAAGTGATTAATTTTTTCATCGTTCCAGGGACTTAATTAGTTTGACATTTGCTGACTCAATTTCGGACAGGTTGACTTGCTTAGTCCTTGGCTTATACCAGCTTTTGGCTGAGAAATACTGGTTTAAGTCTTGAGATGAAAAGATGTAACCATGTCTGGCGAAAATTTCATTACGGACAAAGCGCAGTTCTGATCTTGAATAGTGGCGAAGCTCATTTTTTGTGATCAAGCGGTTGCTGGAATGAGGTAGGAGCCAATCATGTTTCTGACTTTTTACTGACAGAGTGGTGTTGTTTGGTTGTCGCTCTAGATTGCGCAAAAAGCCAACATTGTAACGTTCGATAGGGGATAGATTTACAGCTCGGGTACTAGGTGTATACCACGGCTTATCACCAAACCACTTGGCTAACTCTGGTGAATTAAAAATATAGCCGTGTCGCGCAAAAATTTCGTTTCTTGCTAAACGTAATTTGGTGTGATTAAAGCCGGAGACATCTGCTGTGGTCAGTTGGCGCAGGTTGCTCATGGCCAAAACAATTCCGGATTGATTCTGGCTGGATTGTGGAGACTGTTTAGGTTGTGATCTAGGCTGGCTTTTGGGTTTATAGCCATTAACCAAGCGTTGCCATCTATCCCAGCCTTTTTTAACAGCAACTAATCGTTGATCTCGGGGAGGGTGGCTAAAAGAACCGCGCGTAGGGAGTGTCTGCCAAAGTGATTGTGCTTCGGCTAAGCTTGCGCCTAATCCCGCTAAGACAAATCCTGCATAACTATCTGCTTCTAGTTCAGTAGGTGGTCTGCTACCGATTGCATCAATAGTATGACCTTGCAAGTGATGACCGATTTCATGGGCGAGAACACCATAAAGTCGCCATTGGCTTCGAGGGTTTCCCTTTAAGGACTCCATCCAAACGGGGTTATAGACTAAGAATCTTTTTTCGTTGCGAATAAGTGCAGCGGCGTTGCCTGAATTACGAATACGAATTTCAAAATTTGGCTCTAAACCAGATACCTGTAGGATATCGTCTACCACCTCATGGATGCGGCCAAAGCTGAAGCCATCTTCCTGAATTAGTTCGTCTGTCTCTTTTGAGGTTTGTTCGCAACGTTCGAAATCACAAACGATGTTGTTGGCAAATAAATTGGAGCTCAAAAGAAGGGTGAATAGGCCCGCTTGAACATACTTTATAGAAGGTCTGCGCATATCTGATCTGCCATCATAGAGATGTTACAACGTGGTAAAGTGCTAATATACGTTAAGAAATTAAGTATGACTATTAGTCAGAATGATATAAAAGGGTGTTGTTAAGCATCATACAGAGCGTATTTATGCAGAGCTACTTATGTGTTTATGAAAGGATGCACTGAATAAAAGTGGTCGGAGTGGAGGGATTATTCGCTACGCTTACCCTGCGGGTCGTCACTTCGTTCCGTTATCTCGCTGCGCTCAGTTCGAACCCCTTTGGGTGTTCTCATCCCTAAAATATACTGCTAATGATTTGGTTTATCGTGATGAGCTAAATTGAGAATATTAAGATGGTCGGAGTGGAGGGATTCGAACCCCCGACCCTCTGGTCCCAAACCAGATGCGCTACCAAGCTGCGCTACACTCCGACGATGATACTTGATCAGGTATTGAGGAATTTTGCTAATGAAAATGGTCGGAGTGGAGGGATTCGAACCCCCGACCCTCTGGTCCCAAACCAGATGCGCTACCAAGCTGCGCTACACTCCGACGATAATACCTGAGCAGGTATTCAGAATATTTGCCAATGAAAGTGGTCGGAGTGGAGGGATTCGAACCCCCGACCCTCTGGTCCCAAACCAGATGCGCTACCAAGCTGCGCTACACTCCGACTTAATGGCTCCCCGAGCTGGACTCGAACCAGCGACCAATAGATTAACAGTCTACTGCTCTACCAACTGAGCTATCGGGGATCATCAGCTGTACTATCAAAGTTGGCTCCCTGAGCTGGACTCGAACCAGCGACCAATAGATTAACAGTCTACTGCTCTACCAACTGAGCTATCAGGGATTAGCCTTGAAAGTGCGGCGTATCTTAATGACCAAGGGGTAGGGCGTCAAGGGATTTTTTATAAAAAATTCAATGATTTTTAGGGTTGATTATAGCGTAAACAATTTTAGCTGAGATTAGTTCGAATTTTGTTCAGATAAAGTACATGTAAGCTATGTAAGGTGGGTTTTTGATTTTAAATTAAGTTGATCTAACTTATTAAAAACTAGAAAAAAAATGGTACCTGTACCTCGGTACAATAGTTTTTAATGTCTTGTGCATCTATAAAGGGTGTAATCACCCAAAGATCTGTTTTCTAAGGATTAGTAAGTATGAACGTTATTGGTACAGTTTCGCATCTAATTGGTCGTGCAGTAGCTATTAAAGCAGACGGTACAGAAAGACTATTGGTATTAGGCGACGAGATATACGCAGACGAGATGGTTCGCGTTGCGCCAGATGCATCTATCGAAATAGCAATGGAAGGCGGCGATCCTGTTCGACTAGAAGGTGGTCAGAACTGGTTGGCTAGTAGCGAGACATATATAGAAGCAGATAACTTCGATCTTACAGAAGCTGTAGCGGATGTGGAATCTATTCAAGCGGCTATCTTGGCGGGCGCCGACCCTACAGAGGTTGCCGAAGAAACTGCCGCGGGTGGTAATGCTCCAGCAGCGGGCGGTCAGGGTAATGAAGGTTCAAGCACGGTAAATATTGAGCGTACAGCACAGGAAGTAGATCCAACTGCTGGTTATGAAACTACAGGCTTTGCGCAGGGTGATGACGCGCTTGAGCAATTTGGTGGAATCAATAACGAACAGATCATTCCTGAAAGTATAGAAATTAATCTTGTTGGTCCTGCGACGGTAATAGAGGGTGAGGTAGCAACTTACACAATCACTATCAGTCGTGCGCCAACCACCGATATGACTATTAGTGTGACAACTGGTCATATCACAACAGATGACGGTGATTTAGTCCCTGTTGTTCAGGATGTTGTTATTCCTGCCGGTCAGACATCTGTAACTTTTGATGTAGATACACTCGATGATGTGTTGGCCGATAGCGGTGAACGTTATTCTGCGAATATTAATTCTATTTCTGGCGGTGGCATTAACGATATTGAAGTCGTTAACGGCACAGTGGTTACAACAATTTTGGATGATAGTAATCCAGGTACCTCAGAGCCGGATCAAGAGACTGCGATTGTATCCCTAACAGGCCCAGCGACGGTAATCGAAGGCAACACAACAACGCCTTATACCGTATCGGTAGATCAGCCAGCAGCTGATGTGACTTCACCAATTACTGTTACATTCACATACAGTGGTGTAGCGGTAGACGGCACTGACTTCACTGGCGTAGCCAGCGTTCAGATCCCAGCGGGTAGCAACTCTACAACGTTCACGATCGATACGTTGGATGATGTACTTGCTGAGATGTCCGAGACATTTACCATCGAGATCGATTCGATCACGGACAGCAACTTCGAGAGCATCGCTGAAGATGCCGTGAACAACTCCGTTGATACAGCGATCACAGATGACTCTGATCCGACTACAACTGAACCAGATCAAGAGACTGCTTACGTATCCCTAACAGGTCCTGCGACTGTCATCGAAGGCAACACAACAACGCCTTATACAGTATCGGTTGACCAGCCAGCGGCTGATGTAACAAGCCCGATCACTGTAACGTTTACTTACAGTGGTGTAGCGGTAGACGGTACTGACTTCACTGGCGTAGCCAGCGTTCAGATCCCTGCAGGTAGCAACTCTACAACGTTCACGATCGATACGTTGGATGATGTACTTGCTGAGATGTCCGAGACATTTACCATCGAGATCGACACGATTACGGACAGCAACTTCGAGAACATCGCTGAAGATGCCGTGAATAACTCTGTTGATACAGCGATCACAGATGACTCTGATCCAACCACAACTGAGCCGGATCAAGAGACTGCTTACGTATCGCTAACAGGTCCTGCATCTGTAGTAGAAGGCAACACGACTACGCCTTACACGGTATCGGTTGATCAGCCAGCGGCTGATGTGACTTCACCGATTACAGTGACATTCACATACAGTGGTGTAGCGGTAGACGGTACTGACTTCACTGGCGTAGCCAGCGTTCAGATCCCTGCAGGTAGCAACTCTACAACGTTCACCATCGATACGTTGGATGATGTGCTTGCAGAGATGTCCGAGACATTTACCATCGAGATCGACACGATCACTGACAGCAACTTCGAGAACATCGCTGAAGATGCCGTGAATAACTCTGTTGATACAGCGATCACTGATGACTCTGATCCAACCACAACTGAACCGGATCAAGAGACTGCGATTGTATCCCTAACAGGTCCTGCGACTGTCATCGAAGGCAACACAACAACGCCTTATACAGTATCGGTAGATCAGCCAGCGGCTGATGTAACAAGCCCGATCACTGTAACGTTCACATACAGTGGTGTAGCGGTAGACGGTACTGACTTCACTGGCGTAGCCAGCGTTCAGATCCCAGCGGGTAGTAACTCTACAACATTCACGATTGATACGTTGGATGATGTGCTTGCTGAGGTATCCGAGACATTCACCATTGAGATCGACACGATCACGGACAGCAACTTCGAGAACATCGCTGAAGATGCCGTGAACAACTCTGTTGATACAGCGATCACAGATGACTCTGATCCGACTACAACTGAACCAGATCAAGAGACTGCTTACGTATCCTTAACAGGCCCAGCGACGGTAATCGAAGGCAACACGACTACGCCTTATACCGTATCGGTTGACCAGCCAGCGGCTGATGTGACTTCACCAATTACTGTTACATTCACATACAGTGGTGTAGCGGTAGACGGCACTGACTTCACTGGCGTAGCTAGCGTTGAGATCCCAGCAGGTAGCAACTCGACAACGTTCACCATCGATACGTTGGATGATGTGCTTGCAGAGATGTCCGAGACATTTACCATCGAGATCGATTCGATTACGGACAGCAACTTCGAGAACATCGCTGAAGATGCCGTGAACAACTCAGTTGATACAGCGATCACAGATGACTCTGATCCGACTACAACTGAACCAGATCAAGAGACTGCTTACGTATCCCTAACAGGTCCTGCGACTGTCATCGAAGGCAACACAACAACGCCTTACACAGTATCGGTAGATCAGCCAGCGGCTGATGTAACAAGCCCGATCATTGTAACGTTCACATACAGTGGTGTAGCGGTAGACGGTACTGACTTCACTGGCGTGGCTAGCGTTCAGATCCCTGCAGGTAGCAACTCTACAACGTTCACGATCGATACGTTGGATGATGTACTTGCTGAGGTATCCGAGACATTCACGATTGAGATCGATTCGATCACGGATAGCAACTTCGAGAATATAGCTGAAGATGCCGTGAACAACTCTGTTGATACAGCGATCACAGATGACTCTGATCCAACAACAACTGAGCCGGATCAAGAGACTGCTTACGTATCCTTAACAGGTCCTGCGACTGTCATCGAAGGCAACACAACAACGCCTTACACTGTATTGGTTGACCAGCCAGCGGCTGACGTGACTTCACCAATCACTGTAACGTTTACTTACAGTGGTGTAGCAGTAGACGGCACTGACTTCACTGGCGTAGCTAGCGTTGAGATCCCAGCAGGTAGCAACTCGACAACGTTCACCATCGATACGTTGGATGATGTGCTTGCAGAGATGTCCGAGACATTTACCATCGAGATCGACACGATCACTGACAGCAACTTCGAGAACATCGCTGAAGATGCCGTGAACAACTCAGTTGATACAGCGATCACAGATGACTCTGATCCGACTACAACTGAACCAGATCAAGAGACTGCTTACGTATCCCTAACAGGTCCTGCGTCTGTCATCGAAGGCAACACAACAACGCCTTACACAGTATCGGTAGATCAGCCAGCGGCTGATGTAACAAGCCCGATCACTGTAACGTTCACATACAGTGGTGTAGCGGTAGACGGTACTGACTTCACTGGCGTGGCTAGCGTTCAGATCCCTGCAGGTAGCAACTCTACAACGTTCACGATCGATACGTTGGATGATGTACTTGCTGAGGTATCCGAGACATTCACGATTGAGATCGATTCGATCACGGATAGCAACTTCGAGAACATCGCTGAAGATGCCGTGAACAACTCAGTTGATACAGCGATCACAGATGACTCTGATCCGACTACAACTGAACCAGATCAAGAGACTGCTTACGTATCCCTAACAGGTCCTGCGTCTGTCATCGAAGGCAATACAACAACGCCTTACACAGTATCGGTAGATCAGCCTGCGGCTGACGTGACTTCACCGATTACAGTGACATTCACATACAGTGGTGTAGCGGTAGACGGCACGGACTTCACTGGCGTAGCCAGCGTTCAGATCCCTGCGGGTAGCAACAGCACAACGTTCACGATCGATACGTTGGATGATCTTCTAGCCGAAGGCGCTGAGACATTCACGATTGAGATTGATACGATCACGGATAGCAACTTCGAGAACATTGCTGAAGATGCCGTGAACAACTCGGTTGATACCGAAATCACAGACAACGATGGTGCTACAGTATCCTTAATTGGCCCTGCGTCTGTTATTGAGGGAGATACAACTACACCTTATACCGTATCGGTGGATCAGCCTGCAGCATCTGTTGTTACACCAATTACGGTTACATTCACTTACAGTGGTGTAGCGGTAGACGGTACTGACTTCACCGGTGTTGCAAGTGTTGATATCCCAGCGGGCAGCAACTCTACAACGTTCACGATTGATACGTTGGATGATGTGCTAGCGGAAGGTGCTGAGACGTTTACGATTGCTATAGATAGCATCACCGATACGAATTACCCAATTATTGGTCCTGATGCGACGAATAACTCCGTTGATACCACGATCACTGACGATGCTGATCCAACCACAACTGAGCCGGATCAAGAGACTGCGATTGTATCCCTAACAGGTCCTGCGACTGTCATCGAAGGCAACACAACAACGCCTTATACCGTATCGGTAGATCAGCCAGCAGCTGATGTGACTTCACCAATCACGGTTACATTCACATACAGTGGTGTAGCGGTAGACGGTACTGACTTCACTGGCGTGGCTAGCGTTCAGATCCCAGCGGGTAGCAACAGCACAACATTCACGATCGATACGTTGGATGATGTGCTTGCTGAGGTATCCGAGACATTCACGATTGAGATCGATTCGATCACGGACAGCAACTTCGAGAACATTGCTGAAGATGCCGTGAACAACTCCGTTGATACAGCGATTACTGATGACTCTGATCCAACAACAACTGAACCGGATCAAGAGACTGCTTACGTATCCCTAACAGGTCCTGCGACTGTCATCGAAGGCAACACGACTACGCCTTACACCGTATCGGTAGATCAGCCAGCAGCTGATGTGACTTCACCAATTACTGTTACATTCACATACAGTGGTGTAGCGGTAGATGGTACTGACTTCACTGGCGTAGCCAGCGTTCAGATCCCTGCAGGTAGCAACTCTACAACGTTCACGATCGATACGTTGGATGATGTGCTTGCTGAGGTGTCCGAGACATTCACCATCGAGATCGATTCGATCACGGATAGCAACTTCGAGAACATCGCTGAAGATGCCGTGAACAACTCTGTTGATACAGCGATCACAGATGACTCTGATCCGACTACAACTGAACCAGATCAAGAGACTGCTTACGTATCCTTAACAGGCCCAGCGACGGTAATCGAAGGCAACACAACAACGCCTTACACGGTATCGGTTGACCAGCCAGCGGCTGATGTGACTTCACCAATTACTGTTACATTCACATACAGTGGTGTAGCGGTAGACGGTACTGACTTCACTGGCGTAGCCAGCGTTCAGATCCCTGCGGGTAGCAACAGCACAACATTCACCATCGATACGTTGGATGATGTACTTGCTGAGATGTCCGAGACATTTACCATCGAGATCGATTCGATCACGGATAGCAACTTCGAGAACATCGCTGAAGATGCCGTGAACAACTCTGTTGATACAGCGATCACAGATGACTCTGATCCGACTACAACTGAACCAGATCAAGAGACTGCTTACGTATCCCTAACAGGCCCAGCGACTGTCATCGAAGGCAACACAACAACGCCTTACACAGTATCGGTTGATCAGCCAGCAGCTGATGTAACAAGCCCGATCACTGTAACGTTTACTTACAGTGGTGTAGCGGTAGATGGTACTGACTTCACTGGCGTAGCCAGCGTTCAGATCCCTGCAGGTAGCAACTCTACAACGTTCACGATTGATACGTTGGATGATGTGCTTGCTGAGGTGTCCGAGACATTCACCATCGAGATCGATTCGATTACGGACAGCAACTTCGAGAGCATCGCTGAAGATGCCGTGAATAACTCCGTTGATACAGCGATCACAGATGACTCTGATCCGACTACAACTGAACCAGATCAAGAGACTGCTTACGTATCCCTAACAGGCCCAGCGACTGTCATCGAAGGCAACACAACAACGCCTTACACAGTATCGGTAGATCAACCAGCGGCTGATGTAACAAGCCCGATCACTGTAACGTTTACTTACAGTGGTGTAGCGGTAGACGGTACTGACTTCACTGGCGTAGCCAGCGTTCAGATCCCTGCAGGTAGCAACTCTACAACGTTCACGATCGATACGTTGGATGATGTACTTGCTGAGATGTCCGAGACATTTACCATCGAGATCGACACGATTACGGACAGCAACTTCGAGAACATCGCTGAAGATGCCGTGAATAACTCTGTTGATACAGCGATCACTGATGACTCTGATCCAACCACAACTGAACCGGATCAAGAGACTGCGATTGTATCCCTAACAGGTCCTGCGACTGTCATCGAAGGCAACACAACAACGCCTTATACAGTATCGGTAGATCAGCCAGCGGCTGATGTAACAAGCCCGATCACTGTAACGTTCACATACAGTGGTGTAGCGGTAGACGGTACTGACTTCACTGGCGTAGCCAGCGTTCAGATCCCAGCGGGTAGTAACTCTACAACATTCACGATTGATACGTTGGATGATGTGCTTGCTGAGGTATCCGAGACATTCACCATTGAGATCGACACGATCACGGACAGCAACTTCGAGAACATCGCTGAAGATGCCGTGAACAACTCTGTTGATACAGCGATCACAGATGACTCTGATCCGACTACAACTGAACCAGATCAAGAGACTGCTTACGTATCCTTAACAGGCCCAGCGACGGTAATCGAAGGCAACACGACTACGCCTTATACCGTATCGGTTGACCAGCCAGCGGCTGATGTGACTTCACCAATTACTGTTACATTCACATACAGTGGTGTAGCGGTAGACGGCACTGACTTCACTGGCGTAGCTAGCGTTGAGATCCCAGCAGGTAGCAACTCGACAACGTTCACCATCGATACGTTGGATGATGTGCTTGCAGAGATGTCCGAGACATTTACCATCGAGATCGACACGATCACTGACAGCAACTTCGAGAACATCGCTGAAGATGCCGTGAACAACTCAGTTGATACAGCGATCACAGATGACTCTGATCCGACTACAACTGAACCAGATCAAGAGACTGCTTACGTATCCCTAACAGGTCCTGCGTCTGTCATCGAAGGCAACACAACAACGCCTTACACAGTATCGGTAGATCAGCCAGCGGCTGATGTAACAAGCCCGATCACTGTAACGTTCACATACAGTGGTGTAGCGGTAGACGGTACTGACTTCACTGGCGTGGCTAGCGTTCAGATCCCTGCAGGTAGCAACTCTACAACGTTCACGATCGATACGTTGGATGATGTACTTGCTGAGGTATCCGAGACATTCACGATTGAGATCGATTCGATCACGGATAGCAACTTCGAGAACATCGCTGAAGATGCCGTGAACAACTCAGTTGATACAGCGATCACAGATGACTCTGATCCGACTACAACTGAACCAGATCAAGAGACTGCTTACGTATCCCTAACAGGTCCTGCGTCTGTCATCGAAGGCAATACAACAACGCCTTACACAGTATCGGTAGATCAGCCTGCGGCTGACGTGACTTCACCGATTACAGTGACATTCACATACAGTGGTGTAGCGGTAGACGGCACGGACTTCACTGGCGTAGCCAGCGTTCAGATCCCTGCGGGTAGCAACAGCACAACATTCACGATTGATACGTTGGATGATGTGCTTGCTGAGATGTCCGAGACATTCACCATCGAGATCGATTCGATCACGGATAGCAACTTCGAGAACATTGCTGAAGATGCCGTGAACAACTCTGTTGATACAGCGATCACTGATGACTCTGATCCAACCACAACTGAACCGGATCAAGAGACTGCTTACGTATCCCTAACAGGTCCTGCGACTGTCATCGAAGGCAACACAACAACGCCTTACACCGTATCGGTTGATCAGCCAGCAGCTGATGTGACTTCACCGATTACAGTGACATTCACATACAGTGGTGTAGCGGTAGACGGTACTGACTTCACTGGCGTAGCCAGCGTTCAGATCCCAGCAGGTAGCAATTCTACAACGTTCACGATCGATACGTTGGATGATGTACTTGCTGAGATGTCCGAGACATTCACCATCGAGATCGACACGATCACGGATAGCAACTTCGAGAACATCGCTGAAGATGCGGTGAACAACTCCGTTGATACTGCGATCACAGATGACTCTGATCCGACTACAACTGAACCAGATCAAGAGACTGCTTATGTATCCCTAACCGGTCCTGCGTCTGTCATCGAAGGCAATACAACAACGCCTTACACGGTATCGGTTGATCAGCCAGCGGCTGATGTAACAAGCCCGATCACTGTAACGTTTACTTACAGTGGTGTAGCGGTAGACGGCACTGACTTCACTGGCGTAGCCAGCGTTCAGATCCCTGCAGGCAGTAACAGCACAACATTCACGATTGATACGTTGGATGATGTGCTTGCTGAGGTATCCGAGACATTCACGATTGAGATCGACACGATCACGGACAGCAACTTCGAGAACATCGCTGAAGATGCCGTCAATAACTCCGTTGATACAGCGATCACTGATGACTCTGATCCAACAACAACTGAGCCGGATCAAGAGACTGCGATTGTATCCCTAACAGGCCCAGCGTCTGTCATCGAAGGCAACACAACAACGCCTTATACCGTATCGGTAGATCAGCCAGCGGCTGATGTGACAAGCCCGATCACTGTAACGTTCACATACAGTGGTGTAGCGGTAGACGGTACTGACTTCACCGGCGTAGCCAGCGTTCAGATCCCTGCAGGTAGCAACTCTACAACGTTCACGATTGATACGTTGGATGATGTGCTTGCTGAGGTATCCGAGACATTCACGATTGAGATCGATTCGATCACGGATAGCAACTTCGAGAACATCGCTGAAGATGCCGTGAACAACTCTGTTGATACAGCGATCACAGATGACTCTGATCCAACCACAACTGAACCGGATCAAGAGACTGCTTACGTATCCCTAATCGGTCCTGCATCTGTAGTAGAAGGCAATACAACAACGCCTTATACCGTATCGGTTGATCAGCCAGCGGCTGATGTGACTTCACCAATCACTGTAACGTTTACTTACAGTGGTGTAGCGGTAGACGGCACTGACTTCACTGGCGTAGCCAGCGTTCAGATCCCAGCGGGCAGTAACTCGACAACGTTCACGATCGATACGTTGGATGATGTGATTGCTGAGATGTCCGAGACGTTCACTATCGAGATTGATTCGATCACGGACAGCAACTTCGAGAACATTGCAGAAGATGCCGTGAACAACTCGGTTGATACTGAAATTACAGATAATGATGGTGCTCTAGTTTCTCTTACTGGCCCTGCGTCTGTTATTGAGGGGGATACAACCACACCTTATACCGTCTCTGTGGATCAGCCTGCAGCATCTGTTGTAACACCAATTACTGTGACATTTACATACAGTGGTGTAGCGGTAGACGGTACTGACTTCACCGGCGTAGCAAGTGTTGATATCCCAGCGGGCAGCAACTCTACAACGTTCACGATTGATACGTTGGATGATGTGCTAGCGGAAGGTGCTGAGACGTTTACCATTGCTATTGATAGTATTACTGACACTAACTTCCCTGTAATTGGCCCTGATGCGACGAATAGTTCCGTTGATACCACGATCACTGACGATGCTGATCCAACAACGACTGAGCCGGATCAAGAGACTGCTTACGTATCGCTAACCGGTCCTGCGACTGTCATCGAAGGCAACACGACTACGCCTTATACCGTATCGGTAGATCAGCCAGCGGCTGATGTGACTTCACCAATTACTGTTACATTCACATACAGTGGTGTAGCGGTAGACGGTACTGACTTCACTGGGGTAGCCAGCGTTCAGATCCCTGCGGGTAGCAACTCTACAACGTTCACGATCGATACGTTGGATGATGTGCTTGCTGAGGTGTCCGAGACATTCACGATTGAGATCGATTCGATCACGGATAGCAACTTCGAGAACATCGCTGAAGATGCCGTGAACAACTCTGTTGATACAGCGATCACAGATGACTCTGATCCAACCACAACTGAACCGGATCAAGAGACTGCTTACGTATCCCTAACAGGTCCTGCGACTGTCATCGAAGGCAACACAACAACGCCTTACACTGTATCGGTTGACCAGCCAGCGGCTGATGTGACTTCACCGATTACAGTGACATTCACATACAGTGGTGTAGCGGTAGACGGTACTGACTTCACTGGCGTAGCTAGCGTTCAGATCCCTGCGGGTAGCAACTCTACAACGTTCACGATCGATACGTTGGATGATGTACTTGCTGAGGTATCCGAGACATTCACCATCGAGATCGACACGATCACGGATAGCAACTTCGAGAACATCGCTGAAGATGCCGTGAACAACTCTGTTGATACAGCGATCACAGATGACTCTGATCCAACCACAACTGAACCGGATCAAGAGACTGCTTACGTATCCTTAACCGGTCCTGCGTCTGTCATCGAAGGCAATACAACAACGCCTTACACGGTATCGGTTGATCAGCCAGCGGCTGATGTAACAAGCCCGATCACTGTAACGTTTACTTACAGTGGTGTAGCGGTAGACGGCACTGACTTCACTGGCGTAGCCAGCGTTCAGATCCCTGCAGGCAGTAACAGCACAACATTCACGATTGATACGTTGGATGATGTGCTTGCTGAGGTATCCGAGACATTCACCATTGAGATCGATTCGATCACGGACAGCAACTTCGAGAACATCGCTGAAGATGCCGTGAACAACTCTGTTGATACAGCGATCACAGATGACTCTGATCCGACTACAACTGAACCGGATCAAGAGACTGCTTACGTATCCCTAACAGGTCCTGCGACTGTCATCGAAGGCAACACAACAACGCCTTACACAGTATCGGTAGATCAGCCAGCGGCTGATGTAACAAGCCCGATCACTGTAACGTTTACTTACAGTGGTGTAGCAGTAGACGGTACTGACTTCACTGGCGTGGCTAGCGTTCAGATCCCTGCGGGTAGCAACTCGACAACGTTCACGATTGATACGTTGGATGATGTGCTTGCTGAGGTGTCCGAGACATTCACCATCGAGATCGATTCGATCACGGACAGCAACTTCGAGAACATCGCTGAAGATGCCGTGAACAACTCTGTTGATACAGCGATCACTGATGACTCTGATCCAACCACAACTGAACCGGATCAAGAGACTGCTTACGTATCCCTAACAGGTCCTGCGACTGTCATCGAAGGCAACACAACAACGCCTTACACCGTATCGGTTGACCAGCCAGCGGCTGATGTGACTTCACTGATTACAGTGACATTCACATACAGTGGTGTAGCGGTAGACGGTACTGACTTCACTGGCGTAGCCAGCGTTCAGATCCCAGCGGGTAGCAACTCTACAACGTTCACGATCGATACGTTGGACGATGTCCTAGCAGAAGGTGCTGAGGCGTTCACTATCGAGATTGATACTATCTCTGATAGCAACTTCGAGCATATTGCTGAAGATCCGACTAACAATGCAGTCGAAACTACGATTACTGATGATGCTGATCCAAGCACAACAGAGCCAACGACTGAGACAGCGTTTGTATCTATTACAGGCCCTGCATCTGTAATCGAAGGCAATACAACAACGCCTTATACCGTATCGGTTGATCAGCCAGCGGCTGATGTGACTTCATCTATTACGGTGACATTCACATACAGTGGTGTAGCGGTAGACGGTACGGACTTCACTGGCGTAGCAAGTGTTGAGATCCCTGCAGGCAGCAGCTCTACAACGTTCACGATCGATACGTTGGACGATGTCCTAGCAGAAGGTGCCGAGGCGTTCACTATCGAGATCGATACGATCACGGACAGCAACTTCGAGCATATTGCTGAAGATCCGACTAACAATGCAGTCGAAACTACGATTACTGATGATGCTGATCCAAGCACAACAGAGCCAACGACTGAGACAGCGTTTGTGTCTATTACAGGCCCTGCATCTGTAATCGAAGGCAATACAACAACGCCTTACACGGTATCGGTTGATCAGCCAGCGGCTGACGTGACTTCACCGATTACAGTGACATTCACATACAGTGGTGTAGCGGTAGACGGTACGGACTTCACAGGCGTTGCAAGTGTTGAGATCCCTGCAGGTAGCAACTCTACAACGTTCACGATCGATACGTTGGATGATGTCCTAGCAGAAGGTGCTGAGGCGTTCACTATCGAGATTGATACTATCTCTGATAGCAACTTCGAGCATATTGCTGAAGATCCGACTAACAATGCAGTCGAAACTACGATTACTGATGATGCTGATCCAAGCACAACAGAGCCAACGACTGAGACAGCGTTTGTATCTATTACAGGCCCTGCATCTGTAATCGAAGGCAATACAACAACGCCTTATACCGTATCGGTTGATCAGCCAGCGGCTGATGTAACAAGCCCGATCATTGTAACGTTTACTTACAGTGGTGTAGCGGTAGACGGCACTGACTTCACTGGCGTAGCCAGCGTTCAGATCCCAGCGGGTAGCAACTCTACAACGTTCACGATCGATACGTTGGATGATGTTCTAGCGGAAGGTGCTGAGGCGTTCACTATCGAGATTGATACTATCTCTGATAGCAACTTCGAGCATATTGCTGAAGATCCGACTAACAATGCAGTCGAAACTACGATTACTGATGATGCTGATCCAAGCACAACAGAGCCAACGACTGAGACAGCGTTTGTATCTATTACAGGCCCTGCATCTGTAATCGAAGGCAATACAACAACGCCTTATACCGTATCGGTTGATCAGCCAGCGGCTGATGTAACAAGCCCGATCATTGTAACGTTTACTTACAGTGGTGTAGCGGTAGACGGCACTGACTTCACTGGCGTAGCCAGCGTTCAGATCCCAGCGGGTAGCAACTCTACAACGTTCACGATCGATACGTTGGATGATGTTCTAGCGGAAGGTGCCGAGGCGTTCACTATCGAGATCGATTCGATCACGGACAGCAACTTCGAGCATATTGCTGAAGATCCGACTAACAATGCAGTCGAAACTACGATTACTGATGATGCTGATCCAAGCACAACAGAGCCAACGACTGAGACAGCGTTTGTGTCTATCACAGGCCCTGCATCTGTAATCGAAGGCAATTCAACAACGCCTTACACGGTATCGGTTGATCAGCCAGCGGCTGACGTGACTTCACCGATTACAGTGACATTCACATACAGTGGTGTAGCGGTAGACGGTACGGACTTCACTGGCGTAGCAAGTGTTGAGATCCCTGCAGGCAGCAACTCTACAACGTTTACTATCGATACGTTGGACGATGTCCTAGCAGAAGGTGCCGAGGCGTTCACTATCGAGATCGATACGATCACGGATAGCAACTTCGAGCATATTGCTGAAGATGCAACTAACAATGCAGTAGAAACTACGATTACTGATGATGCTGATCCAAGCACAACAGAGCCAACGACTGAGACAGCGTTTGTTTCTATCACAGGCCCTGCGTCTGTAATCGAAGGCAATACAACAACGCCTTACACAGTATCGGTGAACCAACCTGCAGCGGATGTTACAACTCCGATTGTTGTTTCATTTACTTACAGTGGTATCGCGGCTGATGGTAGTGACTTCACAAGTGTTGCAAGCGTTACAATACCAGCGGGTAGTAACTCAACAACCTTTACGATTGATACATTGGAAGATGGTGTAGTCGAAGCTGCTGAATCATTTGAAATTACTATCGATTCCATTACTGATAGTAACTTTGAACACATTGCAGCTGATAGTTCTGCAGGTTCTGTTACCACTGAAATCATTGATGATGACCACGCTCCAGTTGCAGTTGATGACCCTGGATTCGTTACAGGTGGCCTAGCTTCTGAATACTATGGTTACAGAGAAGGTATTGATGGTGGCAACCTAACTAGCGTTCAGCAGGTTAAGGACTACGTTGAAGCTAATACAGCTGAAATCACCTTCACTTCTACGCAGATTAACTATGGTTATGATGATGCGAATGGTAACAACCGTTATGACGCTGGTGAGGTTGTTGGTACAGGTGATCTAGCTGATGATGTTGCCGCAGGTGGTGGTGTTCCAAGTAACCTTGAAGAGTTCTTGAAACAAGATGCCGCGTCTATCCAAGGTTCTAGTACGCAAGCAGCTACAGATGGTGTGGTACATATCTCTGGTATGATCGACATCCCAGCAGATGGTACATACACCTTTGACGTGCAGCATGATGATGGCTTTGTGGTATATGTAGATGGCATTGATATCTTCAACTACGACAACATCACGCCACCAACAGAGTCTATTAAGACTGTTGAGTTGACAGGCGGTAAGCATACCGTTGAGGTGTTCTACTGGGATCAAGGTGGCAATTATGTCTTTGACCTGCAGTTATTGGATGGTTCTGATACGAATATTTGGGTTGCTGATAACCTTTCTTACCCAGTATCTGATCCAATCGTTACTGAAGAAGATACGCCGGTTGATATCAATCTAGTTGCCAACGACTCGGATCTAGACGGTGATTTAGACCCATCATCTATCCAGATTGAATCCGATCCAGCTAACGGCACTGTGACTGTTCACGCTGATGGCACTGTGACTTATGACCCTGCTGATGATTTCTATGGTGTAGATACCTTTACTTACACTATTCGAGATTTGGCTGGTAACGTATCTAATGTTGCAACAGTGACAGTCGCTGTGAATGCTGTGAACGACCTTCCGGTTATCTCTGTTGATGGTCCATTAACTGTATCTGAGGAAGCACTTCCTACTGTTGGCGTAATTGACGGACCTGAAGATGCTGCCGACACAACTTCAGCAACAGGCACAATCACAATTGCAGATGTTGATCATTCTGAATTCTTTATCTCTCTAACAGGCCCAGCAGGTGTAACTGCCGGTGAAGATCAAGATCCTGTTACTTGGACTTGGGTAGCTGATACCAATGCCGGTAATGGCACTCACGGTGTTCTAACGGGTACGAATAGCGTTACAGGAGCAACTGTAGCGACTGTTACAGTATTCGATCCTGTTGATGCAGGTAACGGTACTCAGACTGCTGACTATACAGTTGATCTAGTTTCTGCAATCACTCACCCAGCTGGGAATGGTGAAAATGTTGAACAGCTAACATTTGTCGCTGACGTTTCTGACGGCCGCGACAGTGTTCAGACAGATCTGATTGTTAATGTTGAAGATGATGCAATCGTTGGCTTCGATATCAATCAGACACTACTAGGTGATCAAGATATCACTACAACAAACCTTATCCTTACACTAGACCGTTCTGGCAGTATGGCGGATGATTTCTACAATGATGGCCTGTTCTATCTTGAAATCGCTCGCGATGCGCTTAAGCAGCTAATGGAATCTGCGGATGGTGCGGGTAATGTCAATGTGATGATTGTTGACTTCTCTGATAACACAGGAAGTAGTGGTTGGTTAGTCGATGATGTTGAGTCGGCTTATACTTATCTAGATAATTTGGTCGCTAATGGTGGTACTCAATACGATACAGCGCTTAACCAAGTAATGAATTCGTATGAATTGGTAACTCCTCCACCTGCAGATCAGACATTTGCTTATTTCGTAACTGACGGTGTACCAAACAACAACCGCGGTGTTGATAGTACGGTTACTTACACATCTGATGCTGGTACATCATTATCTGGTCCTGAAGCTTGGCAGGCATTCCTTGAGGACAACAGTATTACTGAGTCTTATGCAATCGGTATAGGTAATGTAATCGCTAATAGTGGCTCTGCAGTTAACCACCTAAACGATGTTGCTTACTCAACGGATCCTGCATACGTAAATGCGAATAACAGCAACTCAGAAGAAGAAAATACAATTCTTCTGTCTGATCCAAATGACTTGGCTAACGCATTGCTTGAAGCATTCAGCAGCGACTCTATCACGGGTACAGTTGATAGTACGCTAGGTACTTCTGGTGATAGCGGCTTCCTATTGGGCGCCGATGGTGGTCATATCACATCGATCACTATCGACACTGTTCAGTATCTATATAACCCAGATACTTCAACAATGTCGGCAATCCCTGCTTCTACTGATCTTACTGGTCTGGTATCGGGAGCTAATAATGAGATTCTGACTGTGGATACTGCGCTAGGCGGTGAGATGCAGTTGAACTTCATTACAGGTGAGTACAGCTACAACATTACTGTTACAACTACTCTGTTGGGTTCTCAAGAGCAGTTCCCAATCACTGCGGTCGACAATGATGGTGATACAGCGTCGTTGAATCTGACATTGGATATCGACTTCACTGCAGCCATTGATGCTAACCGTGATAATGTGATTACCAACATTGCCCAAGGTTCTCCAGTGATTATTCCTAAGGTTGCCTTGTTACATAACGATGAACTAAGTGGAGATGCTTCGCTATCGTCTGTTAGCAATCCGATATTGGGCTCTATTGTTGATAATGGCGATGATATCGTCTTTACATCAAATTCAAATGGTTTCGGATCTGAAGCGACAATCATTAATGAAGATAGTGCTGACCGTGAAAACAATGAGCAGAACAATACAACAGCAACAGCTGTTGAGTTGCCTCGTTCAGCGTTTGGTATTGGAGGTACTGGATTTGGTGGCTCTTCATTCGTCAATCAGTATCCGACAGCTGCGTACTTCGGATCTATTCATGATCAAAATGGCGCAGGCCAAGATGAAGATTGGTTGAAAGTGGAACTCTTCGAAGGTGAGCGTATCCACTTCGATATTGATAACTTCAGTAATGATGATATGGATATTGAAATTATGACTCCAAGTGGATCTTCATTCACTCAGGTCGATGGAGGCGGTGAGCCGTTCCTATGGTATACAGCGAGTGAATCAGGCACGTACTACATAAAAGTGGTATCTGAAAGTAGTTCGAATCAGGATGATACATACGAATTGTATATGTCGATTGATTCGAGTGCGGCTTCTTCAGAACCGCAGTTCGAGTACGAGTTAAGTAATACTGGAATTTCTGATTCAACTATCGTGGATATCACTGAGGTCTCTGGTAGCACTCTAACGGGCACAGAGCATGACGATATCTTACTAGCAGGTGCTGGAAACGATATCCTAACTGCAGGTGAGGGCGATGATGTTCTTATCGGCGGTGCGGGTAATGACATCTTAACCGGTGGTGCAGGTGAAGATCTGTTTGTATGGTCTAAGTCCGATCTAGGTACGGGTGGTGCACCAGCTGCAGATGAGATCAATGACTTTAATACTTCAGAAAATGATGTAATTGATCTATCGGATGTACTATCTGATGGTTCGCATGTGATCTCTGCGGTAGAGAATCTTGATGGCAACTTACAGCTGCAAATCACTGATGCATCGAGCTCGAATGTTGTTCAGACAATCGACTTGAACAATGTTGCAGCGGATGCGGATACAGCGGCGCAACTACAGCAGCTTCTTGATAACAACAACATCGATGATGGTATCAACTAATAATCGATAGAGTTATCAACTAGTTAAAAGCACCCTTTATGGGTGCTTTTTTGTTTTCTGGGGGAAGAGATAATCCTGTCTATATGCAACTACGAATATAGTGGATTTAGCCCTTATCCCTAGTCCAATTTTCCGCTAGAATCGGTTCCTATTACCTTATAAAAATAGAACCCTGTTCACGGGTTTAAAGACCGCGGATTAACGCTGAATGCTGTTTAATAAACTTCCTGATAACTTGTTTTTGCCTTTATCCGGGCAGAATCGACAGGTTTATCAGGCTGTACTTATCTCATTGGCCGACCTGTTCTTTGATGAGGATTTGGTTGACCCTTTTGTACCTAAGGATTTGGTACGTTCAACGATCGAAGGGGCGGTAATACGTCTAGGTGTTCGTCGTTGGGAACCAGAAGAGGATGATTCTGAAGAGGATCAGCAAGAACCCCCTCGTTCAACTGCCGAATATACCAGTCGTATCTATCGTCGCTTGGTAGCTACCGGGTGGTTGGAAGAAGAGCAGCGTATCTATCGCAGTTATGTCCTGCTATCTCCTGCGAATAGTTTCTTATTACGTACCTTGGTTTCGATTGCTAACCTAGAGAAGCGTAGTTACGGCGGTGCGGTTCTTAACGTATTGAGTTCGTTAGAATCAGCTATTAATGATCCGCAAGGGCGTGGTATTACGTTATCGGAAGCGGCTCAAACAGCAGCTGATTTCAGCGCCCACCTTACAGATATGATGCTTGGCCTGCGTGAGCTAAAGATCAATCTGTCGCAAACCAATAACCCACAAGAGATTGTTCGCAATTTCTTTGAGCGATTCGTAGAGCATATTTTGGTATCAGACTATAAAACGCTGAAAACCAAAAATAACCCGTTCCGATTCCGTCAACAGATCCTATCTCTATTGCGAGAGTTACAGTTTGATACAGTCAAACTGGAGCAATTGATCATGCACTATCAACAGCAGTTTGAAGTTGATATTCATGATGCTGAAGCGCGTGTGCATCAACATATCAACCGTATTATCCGTATCTTCGAATCAGTCGATCAGCGTTTAGCGATCATTGACGATTTCCGCTACAAGCTGGAAAAACGTGTATCTGACACTGTTCGCTATATGGATAAAACAACGCCAGGTATGGCTTCACGTCTATCCCGTGTGATTGCTCAAATTAGCGAAAAAGATGGTCGTGAAATCCCACATATTCAAACCCTGGATACCGTTGGCTTCCTTGCGCCGGGTAGTATTCGTGCACCGGTTAAACGTCGCACCATTGCAGAACCACAAGTTATTACGCGCAAAGAGATCGATCCGAAAGTTCTGCAGCTTCGCCAACTCTTTAAGGAATATAAAGAGCGTCGTGAAGTTAAAGTTGATCGCATAGAAGCGTATTTAGAGCGCCATTTGGTTGGCCGTGAAAAGATCAACGCCTCTGATTTCGAGATCAGCTCGATCGAAGATTACATCTGCTTTAGCTATGTCCGCCACCTTAAGTCATTAGGTAAGAAAGCGCGTAAGACAAGCGAGCAGTATGAGATTAAATTCCAGGAAAATTACGTAAGCGTTGCCGACATGGTTGAGTGTCGTGATTTTTATATAACTAGAAAAGATCATTCAAAGGAAGTTTCAAATGCTAGGTGATCTGCAGAAAATTATCGGTCGCAGCGATCAGTATCAAGCCAGCGATTTTAGCCGTGCGGCGAATCAACTGCTGACCAATCAGTTCCTATATGCGGAACGTCCTGGGCACCGTGAAAGCTATTTTCTAGTTGCTTCGCATGTAGACTACTTTACTAACCTTTTTGAAGCGATTGGCTGGTCTTTTATCCATCAGCCTGATGAAGCTTATATGGGTATCATCCCTAAAGGTGAAGAGCGCTTTATGCGTTTACGCTTGGATGAATCCTTATTGCTGCTTTGCATTCGTCAGCAGTATGAGCAGCGTTTAGAGAGTTTCGAAGTTGAAGCAGGGCAGGCATATACCAGCACTGACGAACTGCTTACCGTTTATGAAAACCTAACGCGTAAAGAGATTCCAAACGAAACGCGTTTGAAAGAGATCCTTTCCTTGTTCTCTCGTCACGGTGTTATCGAACGCGGTAAACCTGATGAGATGGAACCTAAGAATATTCCGCTTAAGATCAATCCAGTAATCCGCCAAGTTGTGGTTGAAGACTTTATTCGTCAGCTTGAAGGTCTTTGTGAGTCCAACGAGCAAGAAGGTGAAGTTGTATTGGATATGGATGAAGTCGCGGAAGCAGCGGTAGAGCCTGCTGAAGAAAACAACGAGGATGTCTCAGAAACAAAAGTTGAAGCAGAAGCTGCTGACGAAACATCTGAAGAGCCAAACGAAGCAGTCGCTGAAACGGCAGAAGAAAAAGAAGAGGTACCAGCTGAATGAAGCAGCTAAATCGTATTATTCTGGTTAACTGGTACGTTCTTGGTGCTGTAGAGATACCGATTAAAGGTAACGTTGCGGTTGTAGGTCCAAACGGTTCTGGTAAATCATCGCTGTTGGATGCGATCCAAACAGTATTAATGGGTGGTAACAAGCGTCATTTAAGTTTCAACGCATCGGCGGGTGAAAAGAGTGAGCGTAGCTTACGTACTTACTGTCTGGGTTTCCTTGATGACGACGGTAAAAAGAATACCGCGCGTCATGACTCGCTTTGTTATTTAGCATTGAGCTTCTTTGATACTGAAACGGCTAAAGAAACGACGGTTGGTGTAGCAATTAGCGCATCCACGGCTTCCGCTGATGAAGATGTTCTAGGCCGCTTTATTCTGCCTGATTGTGCTGTGTCATTAGATGACTTTACCGAAAAAGCTGGTGAAGGCCGTCTGCCTAAAGCATGGGATCAAGTTCGAGATCACTTGTACAAGCAATGCCCGGATATGATTCTGGAGAAGCGTTCTAGCCGTTTTGTTCGTGAATTGGTAACGCATCTAAGTTACGACCCAGAGATGCCGAACGATGATGATAAGTTTGTTAAGAACTTTAAGAACGCGCTTAAGTTCGTCCCAATCGATAGTCCTACACGCTTTATCCGTGAGTTCGTCCTAGACGAAAATATTGTCCATGTCGGCGCATTCCGTAAGTCTCTTGATGAATACCGCGCGATGGAAACTAAGACGCGCGAAGTAGCTAACCGCATTGGTGAGCTAGAGAAGGTACAAGAGCTTTGTAACGGTATTCAGCGCAATGTGAAAAACGCTGCTGAATACGAGTGGGTTGTTCACGAAACCCGTTTTGAAAATGCAGACCTTAAAAAAGAGGATGCTGCAGAGCGCTTGGAAGATAACCAAGCGAAAGAGGAACAGGTACAGGTCGATCTGGAGAAGAAGAGTGAAGAACTCAACCAGATTATGCAGAACTTGGCTGAAGCCCGTGCAGAGCTAAATACCTCTGATTCTGCTCACAAAGTTAAGGCGCTTGAGTCCTCAATCACAGCTAAAACGCACGAAGTTAATGTTGTGAAAGAGCGCATCCAAGGCGTTTATAACTTGATGCGCACTACCGTAGGCTTTGCTGAAAACAGCGAACTGCTGCCTGAGAAATTCCGTCCTGTTGTCGAGCAGTGTGTAGAACAGTGGCGTTCGGGTCAGGATATTATGGCGGATCTATGGCCACAATCTCCTGTAGAAGTTGATAACGTTTTAGAAAACCTAAAACTTCAGGTTGAAGGTGTTCGCCGTGATATCGCGCGTCGTTATGAGCACTCGGTTATTCGTATCAATGAGCTGCGTTCTGAAATTCAGAACCAGAAGAGTGCCGTTGAAGCGCTAAAGCAAGGTCATGCACCAGTTCGTCGTAACACTCGCGAGTTGATGGAATTGCTTCAAGAGTACGGCATTGAGTCCACGCCGATCTGTGAACTAGCGGATATCAATGATGACAAATGGCGTATTGCGATTGAGTCTTTCCTAGGTGCACGTCGTGAAGCGTTAATCGTCGATCCAGATCGTGTGAAAGAAGCGATCACGCTGTACCGTCGAAAAGGTCGTCACCTGAAAGGTTGCCGAATTGTTAATACGACAAAATCTGGCGATTGGTTAAACCGTTATAAAGCGGGCTCATTGGCTTATTTCATCGATACAGAAAATGATCATGCTCGTGCCTATATGAATCGTGCACTAGGCGGCGTGATGGCGGTTGAGACTGAAACCGAACTTCTGCGTCATGAGCGTGCATTAACTTATGACTGCATGTTGCAGACAGAAGGTTCGACAACGTCGATCAACGAACAGCAGCCTATTATGGGTATTCGTCGTCGTTCTGACCAAGCTGCGCTACAAGGTAAGCAGGTTGATCAGCTGGTTTCTGAATTTACACAGTTGGGTAAAAATCACGATACATTGGAAAAACTACGTGATGCGTTAATTACGCTGAACAACGGTTTAGACAATGTGAATGAACGCGTATTTGATTTGGTTACCCAACGCGAACAGCTTGATACTGAGATCGAAGGTCAGCGTCAGGCAATCACCGATCTACGTAACCAAGATGATACTGGCGTTCAGCAGCGTATCGCTGATCTAGTAGCTGAGCAGAAATCTACTGAACAGATGCAACGTAGCTTGATGGATAAGCTTCAGAAAGTACGTACGTCCATCATCAAAGATACGGCAGCCCTAGAAGTATTTGATCAAGAACTAGAAGAGCACTCTACTGCACGTACTGCGTGTGAAGAGAAGGGCGAGTTTGATGCGCAATCTGCGCAGGAAAAACGTGATTACCTAGATGAATCATGCTCTGGCGAACTAGAGCGTATTATCTTTGAAGCGGCGAAGAAGGCTCAGTCCGAACTGTCTCTACACGAGAAGAAGAAAAATGCTGTTCGCGATGGTGTTGCCCAGTACAAAGCGAAATACCATGGCGGTGGCTTAAGCCATCAGCAGCTAGATAAAGTTACACCTGATTCTACTCACGAAGAACTGTCTGCATTTGTAGATGAAACTGTTCAAGCGCTTAAAGATTCTGAGCTGGCTAACTACAGTCAGAAAGCAGAACGTGCACGTCTAGAAGCAGAAACTGCATTTAGATCTGACTTTGTTGCGCACTTGAACGATCAGATCAACAAGATCAAAGATCTTATTCGTGAGCTTAACCAACATCTTAAAGGTCGTCCGTTCCATAAAGAGATGTACAGTTTTGACATGATGCCTAACCCAGAATTGAAAGATATTCTGGAACTGGTAGAAGCTTACACTCAGATGGATTCCGCGAACGTTGGTTCTCTATTCGATCTGAAATTCGATAGCGACAAGCCTCATAAAGATGCACTGGCTAAGATTCACGAAGTTCTGAAGGATGAAGGCGAGAGCAGCCTATTGCAGGATTACCGTAACTTCTACAACTTCGAATTGGTTGTAAAAGATCTAGATGGTAACCGTAAAACAACCCTGACTCAGCGTATCAAAACCGGTTCCGGTGGTGAGCACCAAGTACCGTTCTACGTGGCAATTGCTGCGGCCCAAGCTGCGACATACCGTCTACGTGAAGGTAATGATGGCAACCCACTAGGTGGTATGAGCCTGTCTGTATTCGATGAAGCCTTCAACAAGCTGGATTCTGAGAACACAGTAACTTCACTTGGTTTTATGAGCGATCTTGGTTTGCAGACAATTATCGCTGCACCGGATGAGAAGTACTCACTACTAAGTTCTTGTATGGATACCATCATCAACGTTTGTCGTGATGGTCGTATCGTAGACTTGGATGTTGAGTTCCCAACGCTTCAAGGGCGTGAACTTCTAAACTCTGACAACCCACTGAAAATGATGGCTGAGTTGGAAGCAGAAGATCAAGACGAGCAGGCGCTTGAGCCAGAACTGGCTTAATCCTCTCGAATCAAAAAAGGCGCTTCGGCGCCTTTTTTATTGGTCGAAATTTACCAAAGATGATTAGCTAGATGCCTTTAAGCGTGGTTTCGGCCAAGCAAGCTTAGGGATCAGGCTGATAAATGGTTGCTTGCCGCGGAAGATATGCAACCGGCCTTTATGTATCTGACCGATGCATTGCTCAACAGGGTCGAGCAAAATCATCATAATCGTACTGATGTTTGGCGGTGGAGCCCCAGTATTTTGCTTACTGCCTGGCAGAGCTTTTACTTCATTCTGTAGGCTAGAGAACTGCTGATGACTGATGAGTTTTGCCAATGCATGAGCGTCCCATATATCAGGCTGCGCCATTAAGGGCTCAAGTAAACCGAGCGTATTGGGTGCGACTAGGCAACGTTCACGGCTAAAGTACTTTCGAACACTTAGATCGGTATGGACTTTAAGCAGGGAGTTATCGCGAACATTACTGTCGAACGCCATCTGCTCCAGACCGGTCAAAATCGCATTTAGATCCCAATCACAGCCTTTAATTAAGCGCCAGACAGGTTCCATGCTTGTACGCGAACCTAGGCTGTATTTCACCGCATCATGAATCAGTGTGTCTTTAGGCAGAAGAGTGATCTTTAGAAAAGTCGTCTGAAAATCTACCAGACATTCAGGGCTTTCAATAAAGCAGTATGGCAGTTCACGGCGGCAGAACGCCATCCACTGATCGCGCGAGTTAAGTTGTTGTAATACAGGAATAATCACAGAATTAACTCAATAAAACAGTTTCGTTCGACTAGCCAAAGGTAGTAAGCTAAAAAGCTACCTCAACAGAGGGTAAACTTCATCTCTTTACCCCTATCAGGTGATCAATCAACTGTTATGATGGGTCTAATAATTTATAGCCCGAGTATAACCAAAGCTAAGGATAAGAACCATGAAGTTGCTTAACCGTTCAGCATTTGTTGTTTTACCGCGACAGCCATTTGCAGACTGGACTAATAGTTTAGATGTAGATGCCGACGGTTTACACCAGTGCTTAACTCTAGACGAGCAGCGTAGGGAAGGCACCGTTTATCTGGTCGATGAAGTCAGCACGGAAGAGGATTTCTCCAAAGCGCTGGAATCCCATTGGCAGTCTATCTTCGAAAGCGAGCTTTCTGCATGGGATGAGTTGGGTGATCATTGGCCGCGTGAAATTAGCTTTGCTAACTTTCAAGAATGGTTTGATGTCTATCCGCAAATCATGGCGTTGGATTTAGCTAAACAGCCATTAATGATGGCCAATTTGGAAGATGTATAGCCGAGTTAGTTAAGGGCTTTTGGAGATTTTATGGAGCAGATTGTTAACCCTCATGGACTGAAAATGCACCCAATGCGGGAGCGTTTATACAGCGAATTACACTCGCGCCCGTTTCAGGTTATCCCTAGTCCAGCTCGAATTACCCATCTAGCAGTGATGTGTAATCCTGAAGAGAGCAAACAGCAGTTTGCGCACCTGCAGGAATTGTTTAAGCATTTCGGTGTCGAGCCACCCGCAGTTGATGAGCTTTGTTATCACGCCGATTTCGGTAATCTGCGTGTACGCCGTGAAAAGCATATGGAGTTCACTACTTATACCTTTATCAATACAGGTATAGAGCAGGGCGGTAACCCATTTGAAGTCACTGGACTAACACCGCTACCAGAAGGTTGGCTTTCTGAAATCCCAGGTACGGTGATGTCGGCCTTCCACGTTTCAGTAGAAGATGCGCGCCAAACACATGAGTTGAACCTGCCATTAGTAAAACGCTTCTTCGAAGGTATGCGTTTAGTGGGTAGCAGCCCGCAAAATGGCGATGCCCGTGTGTGGACAACCTTCCAGATGCACAGTGATGGCTTCGGTCGCTTCCTGATCTACAACAAGCAGATGAGTGATAGCCAGCTAGGTCGATTAACTCAGCGTATTATGGAGATCGAGACCTATCGTTTGATGGCATTGCTTTCGCTGCCTACTGCGCGTGATATCAATCCAACCCTTGGCGATATGGACCAAAAGCTGGCTGATATTACCGATCATCTAGCCCACAGTGGTGATATTGATGAGCAGGAATTGCTGTTCCGCCTGACGGACATGGCGTCTTGGGTGGAAGACTGCAGGGCACGAGCAACCTTTAGATTCAGCGCAACTTATGCCTATCACGATCTGGTTATTAAGCGCCTTGAAGAGCTGCGAGAAGACGAAGTCTCTGGTCACTTAACCATTACTGAGTTTATGACGCGTCGTTTAACGCCTGCGGTTAAAACTTGTCGTGCGACCAGTAATCGACTTGAGGATCTATCCCGTCGAATCGACCGTGTAGCTGAGATGATGCGCACACGCGTAGAGCTATCGATCCAATCGCAAAACCAAGAGCTGTTGGCTTCTATGGATCAGCGCTCAAAAGTTCAGCTAATGATGCAACATACGGTAGAAGGTCTATCCGTAGCAGCAATCAGTTACTACACTATTGGTTTAATTAAATATCTATTAGATGCCGTGTATAACTCAGGTGTGGATCTGAACAAAGATCTGATTTTAGGTATCTCAGTACCTGTTGTAATCGGCGCTGTTGCATTAACAACACGTAAAATCCATCGACACTTCTTGAAAATGGCGACAGATGAAGTGGAAAGAATGGATGAAAGTAAAAAGAGTAAAAAATGAGTATTGAAGCGGTAATTAGAAATCGATTAGAAGATGGTCTGGCAATTGAGCATCTTGTTATAGAAAACGAGAGCCACATGCATTCTGGACCAGCTACGGACTCACATTTTAAAGTGACAGTTGTGTCGGATGACTTTGCTGGCAAGCGAAAGGTACAGCGTCACCAGCTGATTTTCAGTTTCCTATCTGATCGTATGAACAACCCAATTCATGCATTGTCGATGCACTTGTTCACTCAGCAAGAGTGGCATGATAGAGGGCAGGCGGTTGCGCCATCACCTAAATGCTTAGGTGGATCTAAAGCAGATAAATAACAAAAGCGACTTCGGTCGCTTTTTTCTTTTTGACCGACTAGAAGGTCTGTTGAACTCGATAAAATTCACTTAAATTTGCACTATCCCTTATTAGAATATCTCTATATATTCTAATGTTAGCTACATGAAAAATAAGAATAAAATAGCCATTGAGACGTAACAGGGGCTGCTATGAAAAATAACCAACCCGTCAATAATACAGAGCGTAAATTTAGTAACGATACGCCACTGATTTCCACCACGGATTTAAAAGGCCAGATAACATTTGTGAATGATGCCTTTGTGGATATATCAGGTTTTACTCGGGAAGAGTTAATAGGCCAGTCTCATAATGTTGTTCGACACCCAGATGTTCCGCCACCGGTATTTGGCGACCTGTGGTCAAAGTTAAAAAACAACAAACCCTGGATTGGTATAGTCAAAAACCGTTGTAAGGATGGCTCTTACTACTGGGTAAATGCTTATGTGACTCCGATCGTGGAGTCCGGCCGTACCATTGGTTATCAATCTGTTCGAACCGTACCCACCTCCGGTCAAATTTCACGAGCTAACGATGTTTATAACCGTCTGAATAACAATAGTCGTCGTATATCGATGCACGACATGTCTATCCAGACCAAAATTATTATTCTGTTACTACTTGCTGTCCTGATTCCAATGGGAGCGGGCTATTTCACGCAATGGTCCCCGATGATCACAATGGGAGCAGGTCTAGGTGCTTTCCTTTTATGTGCTGGCTTGTCCTATCACTGGTTAGGCCCTCTAAGGTACTTGCAGTCGCGTGCTAAGCGTATGTTGGATTCAAAGGTTCTAGAAGAGATGTACGCCAACTCTGTGAGTGAAGTTGGCTCAATCTATCTGGGTACTATGGTCGATCAGGCACGCATCCGTTCGGCCAATGCCCGTGTTACTTATTCGGCTAAGGAACTCAACCAGCAAGGTGAAGATACAATCGGTATTGCGCGTCAGGCAAACCAAGCAATTGAGCAACAAAGCCAAGAGATCGAAAACGTTTCGGCGCATATTCACCACCTATCGAGTGCGATTGAAGAGGTAGCGCAGCATGCTCGAACAACGTCTGAAGAGACGAAGATCGCCACAGATACAGCAGATCAGGGCCATACGATTGTTAAAGGAACAATCGATGCGATTCACCACCTTGCTGAAAACGTAGAACAAGCTGCACAGCAGATCGACAGTTTACGTCAGGCAACAGAAGAGATCGCGAGTAAAACCTCAGTGATCTCCGAGATTGCAGATCAGACTAACTTACTGGCATTGAATGCGGCGATTGAGGCTGCGCGTGCCGGAGAGCAGGGGCGTGGCTTTGCCGTAGTTGCAGATGAAGTACGTGAGTTGGCTAAACGTACCCAGCTTTCCACTAAAGAGATTGATAGCACAATTGCAGAGCTTCAGGGCGAAGCCGCTCAAGCGATGTCGATGATGGAGAAAAGTCAGGACTCAGCAAAAGGCTGTGTTGATAAAG
The DNA here is from genome assembly GCF_047778025.1 of Neptuniibacter sp. SY11_33. Lineage (GTDB taxonomy): Bacteria > Pseudomonadota > Gammaproteobacteria > Pseudomonadales > Balneatricaceae > Neptuniibacter. Next base: position 2,430,743 of record NZ_CP180543.1, on the reverse strand, counting down.
CCGGTGATGCCGGTACAGCGCTGCAAGAGATCATGACCGGTGTAGGCAGCATTGCTGATATGAGTACTATGATCGCCGCTGCATCGTCACAGCAGAGCAATGCTGCGGATGAATTGAAACAAAATATCACCTCGATTCAGGATGCCGCTCAAGTTGCGCAGTTAGCAGCTCAAGCAACAGAGCGATCCTCTGTTGATCTTGCTGATACCTCTAAAACGATTGTTCAGAGTGTGAGTGTTTAAGCTCAAACTCAAACTGAATTGAAAAAGGCTGCATCTGCAGCCTTTTTTGTGTCTTTTATTCTGCCTTAAGTAAGATTAGGTTAGATCAGGTCTTTAGTTTCCAAATTTAACAGATAGCTCTTATTCTCAAGCCCACCGGCGTAACCTGTTAAATTACCATTACTGCCCAATACACGATGACAAGGGATAATAATGGGGATCGGGTTGCGGTTGTTCGCCATTCCTATAGCCCTAGCAGCTTTCGGGTTGCCTATTTTCTTGGCTACTTCACCATAGCTACAGGTCTTACCGTAAGGGATATCGTTTAACGCATTCCATACAGATTGCTGAAACTTTGTGCCATTTGGCGCGAGTGGGACATCAAACCTTACGCGCTTCCCTGCAAAGTATTCGCTCAGCTCAGAGACACACTGATTGGTTAATGCATTGCCCAAAAGTTCGGGCACCGTCTCATTATCTTGTAGGAAATGAATCGAGGTAATAGCACTGTTGTTGGCTTTTATAAGCAGAGAGCCTAATGCGGTGTTCATGATTGCTACATACATAATATTAACCTCCACTTATATTCTTTTTTATAGTTTGGAACCTGTATTGATGTCCGTCAATGCTTTGTGGTCATCAGAGGAGGAGACTGAAGTCAAAGAGATAAGAAAGAACGATTAAGGGGAACATCAAATGCCTATTGAACATCATGATTTGATTCACGAATTTCCAGAGCACCGTGATCGTATTCACAATCTAAAAATGGAAGATGCACATTTTGCTCGCTTATTCGATGAGTACCATCAGGTGACAAAAGATGTTGAGCGAATGGAATCTGAGGTTGAGCCGGTATGCACTCAAACTGAAGAAGCAGCCAAGTTTAAGCGCCTTAAGTTAAAAGATAAGCTTTACAAAATGCTACAAGCATAATCGCTAAGCCTAATTAGAAAACCCGCAGACATTGCGGGTTTTTTTTTGATTTAATTATTCTAATCCAGAACACAATTTAACGAGTACAATTTAGTTATTACTGAGTTTGCGTAAAAAGGATAGTTTGTGAAGCCGTACTACAATTGGCGCTATATCTTAAAGGTGGCATCCGAGCATAAAGCGGAGCTGATTAAAGCGAACATTATCGCTTTTTTTGCCGCTTTGGTTTCTGTTCCGCTTCCACTGTTTATGCCATTGCTGGTTGATGAGGTCCTGTTAGATCAACCCGGGTTTATTGTCGAGACGGTAGGCCCTATGTTCCCGCCAGAATGGCATGGGCCGGTACTGTTTATCGGTGTGATTCTGTTTGTCACACTGTTTTTACGTTTAGTCGCTCTGATGATGAACGTTTGGCAGGCACGCCAATTCAGTATTATCTCTAAAGATGTAACTTATCGGATTCGGGTTGGCTTATTAGAGCGGCTTAAAAAAATCTCGATGGCGGCTTACGAAACTGTTGGCAGCGGTGCAGTTTCTTCTCACTTTGTGACCGATCTAGATACTGTAGATCGCTTTATCGGTAGCTCGCTCAGTCGTTTACTGATTGCATCCCTATCGATCTTAGGTACTGCCATTATTCTGCTGTGGATGCACTGGCAGCTTGCCCTGTTTATCTTGTTTCTAAATCCGGTGGTGATCTATTTCACCACCATGGTTGCCAAACGGGTTAAGCATCTTAAAGGTCAGGAAAACAAAGCGTTTGAGGTGTTTCAATCGGCATTAACCGAGACGCTGGACAATATCCAACAACTGCGTGCCTGCAACCGCGAACAGCATTATCTAAAAGGGCTGATCGCAGAAGCCAAAACCGTGCGTGATCATTCAACTGCGTTTGAGTGGAAAAGCGATGCGGCCAATCGCTTAAGCTTTGTCTTGTTTATGATCGGCGTTGATCTCTTTCGAGCGGTTTCCATGCTGATGGTGGTGTTCTCCGATCTGACCATCGGTGAGATGATGGCTGTGTTTGGCTATCTCTGGTTTATGATGGCGCCCGTGCAAGAGATTCTAGGCATCCAATACAGCTATTACGCTGCTAAGGCTGCTCTGCAGCGGATCAACAATTTGTCAGACTTTAAAGAGGAACCGCAGTACCCAGCCAAGGTTAATCCATTTGAAGGTAAAAAGACTGTCGCGGTTAAGTTACAAGATATTCACTTCAGTTATGAAACCGGAGTTGAGGTACTTAAAGGCGTCTCGGTGGATATCCCCGCAGGGCAAAAGATTGCTTTAGTCGGAGCCAGCGGTGGCGGTAAATCAACCCTAGTACAGGGGCTATTGGGTTTATACCCAATCGAGAAAGGGGAGATGTTCTTTGATGGAGTATCGATCAAAGAGATCGGTCTGGCTTGCGTTCGAGATAACGTTGCAACCGTACTTCAGCATCCTGCTCTGTTTAATGGCTCTATCCGTAGCAATCTGACCATGGGTAAAAGTTATTCTGATGACGAGCTTTGGAATGCCTTAGATGTCGCTCAGTTAAAACCGTTTGTTGAATCCCTAGAGCAGCAATTGGATACGCAGGTTGGACGGCAGGGCGTAAGGCTCTCCGGAGGGCAGCGCCAACGTATCGCTATCGCTCGTATGCTGTTAAGTGACCCTAAGGTTGTTGTCTTAGACGAGGCAACCTCGGCATTGGATGCAGAGACAGAGCTTAATTTACATCAGGCGTTAAAGAGCTTTCTAAAAGATCGCACTACCATCATCGTCGCTCACCGCTTAAGTGCAGTTAAACAAGCTGATCATGTCTATGTGTTTGAAGATGGCAAAATCTGCGAGCAGGGCAATCATTCAGAGTTATTACAAAGTAATGGCCTCTACTCTAGACTCTATGGTGAATATCAATAAACGCTATGGCTGAGTTGGTTCATCTTTGGTACATGCTCAAGGTGTAAACTCAGTGAATAATATTTATGGGTCGGCGTGGATCGAATTAAGCTCAAGGCTGTCTATAGGGATAATCAAAGATGGAAGGACAGGCGCGAGTAGGCTATAAAACGGTTTCAGGGTATTAATTGCTAAAATGTAATTGATAGTAGAAAGGGATTTTGGCCCGAACAAATCATCTGATATGAAGATCAGATAAGAGGATACACCTATGAGTAAGTATGCAGTTGTTGTGACAATGCTATGTGCGCTAACACTGAGCGGTTGTGTAAGTAATTTAAGCGGCACAACCTATTCGCGAAGTGATGCCCGCCAAGTTCAACAAGTTCAGTATGGCGTTGTTCAATCCGCAATTCCTGTAGTCATCGAAGGCACGGGTGGCGTAATCGGTGGTGCAACCGGCGCTGTAGTGGGTGGCATCGCAGCCAGCAATGTTGGTGGTGGTCGCGGTAAAGATATTGCGACGGTATTAGGTGCGGTTGCCGGTGGTGTCGCAGGTAAAAAAGCAGAAGAGATGCTAACGCGTGCACAGGGACAGGAAATCACTGTGCGCTTAGATAATGGCAATATGGTATCAATCGTACAAGAGATGGACGGTGGACCAGTATTTGCTGCAGGAGATCGTGTAAGGGTTTTAAGCCGTGCAGGTACAGCCCGCGTAACTTACTAACCCTAAGTTAGCTCTCATCTAAAAAGCCCTTGCTGATTAGCAGGGGCTTTTTTTATGAGCTTTCTTTATGAACGTTGTATTCCCCTGAGCAATGTATGTACTAGCTGTTGTTCAACGTCGTCTTTATTCATTGCGCCTTGTGCCAGCATCCATGAAGCACTGTAGAGCAGACTATCCAATACCGAGACGACCCACTCAGGGGTTAGGTCGGCATTGATCTCCCCTTGGCGTTGCCCTTGCTCGATCCACTGCTTAACAGTTTCCATCTGTTTTTCGTACAAATTTAAAAACTCCTGATCCATCTCTACCAGCGTCCAGACCATCTGCAGAAAATGAAAACGGTCGGCTAGGGGTAGAAGTGCCGCAATCAATTTTCGAATAGCAGCCTCTCCCTGATTATCACTGCTGATAATAGGCAGGATCGCATCTTTAACAATCTCCAACGATTCGACAGATATGGCTGTAATCAAGCTTTCTCGGGTAGGGAAGTGCCTGTATAGGGTTGCGCGTCCGACATTCGCTTGGCTTGCAATCTCACTTAGAGACGCATGCGGGTTATGCAGCAATACTTGAAAGCTGGCATCCAATAAAGCGCGCTGTGATTTCTTTATGCGTAGATCTGTCATGTTAAATTCTCATAATGAGACATTGTTGTATCATAAATGCTCTGCTAATATGATACACAAGTGTTTCATATTATATAAGAGATTTGCCATGACAAAGCTATTTGAACGTTATAAGGAAACAGCCAGTCGCCCTCTGGGCGAGGCATGCAGCTTACCTTTTGCTGTTTATAAAGATAGCCAGGTTGCAGAACTGGAAGCAGAAAACATCTTCCATCAGCAATGGGTGTTTGTCTGTGCTACCGGCATGTTAGCTGAGGTCGGCAGCTACTTCGCCTTTACGCTCGCGGGTGAATCTGTTGCGGTAGTACATGGTAAAGATGGGCATGTCCGAGCTATGTCTAACAACTGTAGCCATCGTGGAACACCGTTGTTATCAACCGGCTTTGGCCATATAGAGAAAAACATCGTTTGCCCATACCACGCTTGGACTTACGCTGATAATGGCGAGCTAAAAGGTGTGCCTTTTGATGCCGCTAAATGTGTAGATAAACAGCGTCATGAGTTACCTAAGTACGCCTTACAAGAATGGATGGGCTTACTATTTATCAATCTGTCAGATAACCCGAGTGATCTCCTGAGTAGCTTGAACAAGATCAACCCTTATCTACAGCACTACAAAATGGAGCGTTTCACTCAAGTCTATGGTGGTGCTAGCGAACACTGGAACAGCAACTGGAAGCTCGCCGTTGAAAACGGTATCGAGAGCTATCACCTGTTTATGGTTCATCGCGAAACTCTAGAGGTAAATACGCCTAGTAAAAAGGCTTATTACATTGCTGGAGATGCCAATTGGAGTTTGACGGGTGGTGAGATTGTCGAGCAGCGCAGCGCATTGTCTCGATTCTTCTCCGGTGATACGCCCGAGCCTCTCAACCACTATGTACTGATTTATCTGCCACCAGGCTTTATCGGCATTCTTACCTATGAATCTTTTGATTGGATTGCTGTTACCCCAGATGGCCCAGAGCACTGCTTTGTGCATGGAGGAGGGATGGCAGAGCATGCGCCAGATAAAAGTGATAAAGCTAGTAGTGAGTTCGCTGCGGCGTTTTTGCAGGAAGACAAAGATATCTGTGAACTGGTGCAAAGCGGAATGGGCTCTAGGCACCATAAGGGCGGGACCTTGCTGGAAGTAGAGCGCATCGTCGTGGACTTTCATCAGTATCTAGCTAAACACTTATTTGGCGCACAGGTTAGCCCTTTCCATGAAAGCGATGCAGCTGGAATGTTTAAATAATTTGCAGGGGTAAAACATGATACGTGCCATTATTTATGCGGTTCTGGTGTGCGGGATAATGACCATCGGGCTGGTGGCTTTAGATCTGAATAAGCATAAGCCAGTCTCTGTAGCTCCAGAAAAGAAGGAGCGATCCGGAGTTGATAAGCAGCCCCCAAAAAAGGATGAAACAGCAAAGGGCATTCCTTCAAAGGCAAAAGCAGCAAAGGCCGTTCCTACAAAGGCCGTTGCTGAGAAGAGCGAAGAAGATCAAGTTAAGCCTAATCAGATAAGTCAAAAAACAACAGGCATCACGCTCACTGCGCTAATTAAAGGTTTGCGCAGCGACAAAGGCCAGATCATCGCCCAGCTGTTTGATAGTTCAGATGCGTTTAACAACAATCGTTATGATCAAGCCGTCCGTACCTTAGTAATACCTGCCAAAAACTTTTCTGGAGAGCTGAATTTCAGTCAGTTACCACGCGGTGAGTATGCACTGGTGCTATTTCATGATGAAAATAACAACCAGCAGTTTGATCAAACTGGCTCACTGATCGAGGGATATGCCTACTCAGCTAATCTAAGTAAAACTGTTGCAGCTAAAACTACTGCTGTGCATTTTCGGCAGGCAGCCTTCAATGCCGATAGCGACAAAAAACTGAATATTAGCCTGATTTATCACTGAGGATTTTTATGGGAACGTCAGCACCAACAAGCGTAAAAGTAAAAGCCTCGGCTTATAGTCCTGTTGAGGCTAAGGGGAAGGGTGAGTTTAAGGAAGGCCAGCAGCCATCCCCAAAAGCAGGCAAGGTTTGGCCTTGGAAAACCCTATTGGGCCTAACACTGATTCTTACCGAGTTATGGCTCAATACTGGCATTATATGGGGCGTATTTATGCTGTTGTGGGCCATTATGGGCATCAGCTCAGGACAGACCTATATTCTTGAAATCTTGCAACGCAGAGAACACCTGATTCTGTACTGGATTACTATCCATCTATGGCTGCTGTTCGCAGTATTCTTCTTTATGAGTAATCAGCAGATCTATTCTTTTTGTCTTGCTTTACTTGCCAAACTAAGTGCTGTATTTAGCTGAGATAATGGGCTGCTAAGCCGTGTAAATACCGCTCGCGTGGCTTACTAAGCCTAAGTTAACTCTCATTAATAAAGTCCTTGCTGAATAGCAGGGGCTTTTTTATGAGCTCGATCTGCTGCCCAAGGGTGAAAAGCTCATATATTTGATAGTTGCTTTTCACACAGAGCTAAGTTAAAAAAGTTATATAAAACAGACAGATGGAAGTCTAGTACGGGCTAGATAATAATCTAGTTAAGAAATTTATTTTGTGCGTGCGCGGTTTATCATGGAAGAATCTATGTAAATTCACGTTTATTCCTTCCTTTTCAATTCGTTACATCTGTTTTCAATTAATGCGGTTAGGGTAGATATACGGACCCCCGTATATACAAATGTTAGAGCTCATTATTTAAATAAGTGCAGGAATATGAGAATGGAAGAGTATGCAGTTAATGTAGCTAAGTGGCTGCAAGATCAAGTAGCGAAAGATGAAGCGAATGATCCAAAGTTACGCCCAATGAAGGATCGAATTAATGAAATCACAACTCAACTTCGTGACGCGAAGGGTGATGATATAGCTCCACTTCTAAAAAGGCAGGGTCAAGCAATTATGGAACTAATGGACCATATTGCTCTGAAGTCTTAGTAGTACAAGCTCTAACAAGGCAATAGTTCGGAATTTTAAAGCTCCGGCTTCGCCTCTACTTTTAAAATCCGCACATCGCGGCGTTATGTGAATAGAAAAATTAAGCTGTACCCTGCAAATGGAGTGTAGAGTTTTGTCAGAAAAACCAAGACGTGCCAGTGTAAATGACACAGTTAAAATGAGTTTGCTCTGTGAAGTTGATGGCTCTTGCCCTTTGTGCAGAAGAGATCTCGTCGTTAAGAAAAACCAGAAAAATGTCAGAGTCTTCGATGTCGCTCACATTTATCCTCTAAATGCAACAAATCACGAGCTCGAAATTTTAAAAGGTGAAGAACGACTTTCCAATGATATAGATTGTGAAGAGAATTTCATCGCTTTATGTAAAGAGTGTCATAAAATATACGACACTCAAAAAACGGTTCAAGAATATAGGCAGCTTGTCGAAATCAAGAAAGAAATAAACAAGATAAAAGAGTTGTCTAAATTATGGGATAGGCAAACCTTGCATAAGGATATATTAATTGTTGCAGAAAAAATAGGAACGATGGACGAGCGCTCTTTGAAGAATACTCAGCTTTCTTATGACGCGTTAAAAATCTCAGATAAAAAAGATGATACCTTTGGAGTTCTTAATGAGCTAAAAGTAACTCAATTTGTATTGAATTTTTTCGTTCCTATAAAAGAAGTTCTTAAAGATCTCGAAAAGCAAGAAAAAGCAAAATCTACATTTATTTGTTCTCAAGTTAAAAGCTACTACGCAGTTCTACTAATGCAAGATTTTCGTCAAGACCAAATTTTTGAGAAAATGACTGAATGGTTTATGACGAATACAGGGATCACAGACAGATCTAAATCTGAAGTTCTAGTGTCATACTTCATACAAAATTGTGAGGTTTTTTCTGAATGCTAGTTCCAAATAAAACTATTTCAATTAACGAGAGTTGCCTTTTTCGGTCAGCGATACTTCTTTCAAAGTTAAAAACTGAAACCTCAGTTATAGAGCTTTACCAAGCTGAGAAACGAATGTTTTTGGATATGTCTGACTTCATTGATGTTTTAGATTTATTGTTTATTTTAGGTAAAGTCGTGTTAGATGAAGATAGTGGGGTGATAAAACATGCTTAAATCTATAAGCTGCGAAAAACTTATAAAGACCCCTATAAACTTTGGTAAAGGTCTCAATGCAGTGGTTGGTGCTGACGATGCGCATAATTCCATAGGGAAGTCATCGATTTTAATGTTAATAGATTTTGCTTTTGGAGGGAGTGATTTTCCAAAAAAATGTGATGATGTTATTCGTCATGTGGGTGATTTTAAAGTTGGTGTAACCTTTGAGTTTGATAAGACATACTCATTTATAAGGGATACGAAAAATCCAGATCAAGTGTATCGAGTTGAAGAGCAGGAATATTTTACGTCCAATGAATTCAATTCATTTCTTAAGGATAAGTATTTTCCAGAAATGGAAAGTCTTTCCTTCAGGGAGTGTGTAAGCGGTTTTTTTCGTATATATCAAAAAGATAATTACAATGACAAACGGCCGCTAGATATTGTAAGTAAAGAAAAATGGGTAGCAATCAGAAAGCGTGTACTTAAGATTTTTGGGGAGTATTGGACAATTGAAGCCCTTGAAAAAAAGAAGGATGCAGAGACCAAATTAAAAAATGATATAGCTGGAACTTTTAACTCTGGCGCTATCAAGAAGGTGACAAAAGCACAAGTTGAAAAGAATAAGGTAGAGTTAGTCGGAGTTCAAGCGGAGCTTGAAGAAATAAAAAGCTCATTGAAAGCTAATGTGACTGATATTCAGTCGATTATTAACAAAAGAAATCTTACTCTAAAAAATGAGAAAGACAGATTGGTTGCACTGCAATACGAGCTAAAAACTAAACTTCTAAGAGTTGAGTCTAATTTAGCTGGGAATAAAGTAAGAAATAGTCAGAGTTTTCGTTCTGTTGTGGAGTTTTTTCCTGAGATTGACAAGGAAAGATTGGCTAAGGTTGAAGGTTTTCATAATGGCATCACTAAAATCATGCGAAAGCAATTGCAAGAGGAAAGGCTAGCAATTCAAGAAAATATAGAATCCTCTATAAATGATATACGGAAAATTGATAGCGAGCTTTTGGAAATCGTAGATTCTAAAGAGGAGTCTGTTTACCTGTTAGAAAGATTGATGGAGCTTGATCGATATGAGAGTGAACTTAAACTTCAAAACGATTTTTGGCAGAAAAGTGATGGAGCCAAAACAAAAATAAAAAGTATAAAGGATGAAATAACTAGTTCTTTATCTGATTCTGTAGCTATATTAGAGGAGTTGATAAACGAGAGCATGAGCTCATTTATTGGTAAAATATATATTGAAAACCCGATATCCCCAAAAATAACACTAGGCGAAACTGATTATAAATTTGACCACGGGGATGATAGAGGAACAGGGAAGGGGTTTGCTAATATGATTTGTCTTGATTTAACCTTCTTAGCAAAAACCAAACTTCCTTGCTTAATTCATGATAGTTTGTTGTTTAAAAACATGGATGTGCCTTCAGTTGAAAGATTGATCGATACATATAGTGAATCAAAAAAGCAGATTTTCATATCTATTGATGAAAAATCAAAATACAAAAAAGACACGCAAATTAAAATAGACAAGTCTATGTTTTTAAAACTTGATGAAAATAATGTAGCGTTTAAATTGAAATGGAAAGAAAAAAGATAAATAGTATTTATTCTCCAATGTGGCGGAGTCAAGTGGCAACATGTTATTGGAAATAATCTATGAATAATTTACCCTACCCAATTAGTTTCGCTCTATTTATGTTTGCTTGGATGCTTGTCTTCGCAGTTGTCCTAATTCCTCTAGTTCTTGGAGGTGCATATACCATGGATATGATATCTTTTAGGCCTTCTGATGACTCTATACAGATAGCTCTCGCCTTCATAATATTACCCGCTTTTGGGTTAGCCATAATCCTAAGTTATTTTTCAGTTCTATCTGTGATGGGCGACGGAAAAAAATCTGATGAAGCAATGTCGGATGCAGTTGCAGAGTTAAAAATGCAAGTCAAATTAACAGTTGGAACTTTTTTCAATTAGAACTAAAGCTGCCATATTACAACAACTAACCACAGCCGATCTTTGCAGTATTCTTCCTGTATGTAGCGGCGACAGCCCCTAAACCCATCTCACTCAGAAAAATAACACACCGATGTATCAGCAGAATGCTTTGCCTGATACATCGCTTTATCTGCGCGTTGTATCAGTATCTCTGCGCTGCCTGCATCTTCTGGGAAAATGCTGATCCCAATACTTGCTGAAATAATATGTTGCGCTGGTTTTAGATCAAACGGGGCGACTAGGCTGTTTAGGCATTTCTCTGCGACTAAGATTGCTTGTTCGCGTTTTTCGATATCAATCAGTGCTACAAATTCATCGCCGCCGATACGGGCGATTGTATCGGTGGAGCGGAAGCAGTGTTTTAAGCGTTTAGCGACTTCGCGCAGGACTTTATCGCCGGTGGCGTGGCCGTATTGATCGTTTACCGGTTTGAACTTATCCAGGTCGATATAGATAACCGCCAGTTGGCTCAGTTGCCTTTCTGCACGGGAGATCGCACTTTCAAGACGGGAGTAGAAGAGGCGGCGGTTGGGTAGATCGGTGAGTGGATCTTGATAGGCTTTGGTCAGAAGGTTGTCTGCCATAGCGCTATGGGTCTTTTCGTCACGTACGATCAGCACAAATTTATTGGCTTGTACCGATTGGCCCTGAACCGCATTGAGGGTGGCGAAATAGGTTCTGTGATCGTGACTGCAGATCTCCCCGCACCAGCTGCCATTGGTGTCGGTGAGTTTATCTAGATCGATAGAGTTACGTTCTGGGCTGTATAGCAGTTCGCTCAGTTGCAGGCTTTGCGTTTTATCTTTGAGCTGAGGGAACTGGGTTTGCGCAGCTTCGTTGCTGGATATGATTTCGCCTTCGTCGGATAGAATGATGCAGGGATCTGGGGTGGCATCAAACACTAAGGAGGCGAGGAGTAGGTTCTGTTCGGCGTCACGTTCAAAGGTGACATTACGGCCTATGCCCAGGACGCCAGTCTCTGTTGAGTTGCTCTCTTTAAGCGGCAGCTTGTACATGTCCAATAAGCGGCGACGGCCATCTTTGTAGGAAACCCATTCGTCGCAGCGTTGTGCTTCTAGAGTTTCTCTTACCTCTTTATCTTTGTTGGCAATGTATTCGGCTGAGGTTTTCGACATCAGCTCGTAATCGGTGCGGCCTAAGATATCTTCGGCGGGCGTATCCAGAAACTCTTCAAAGCTTTTGTTGCAGAGCTGATAAACCCCTTCAGGGCTTTTGGCGAAGATAAAGTCCGGTACTGCGTTGATAATGGTGTGCAGTAGTTCTTGCTCGCGCTCAATCTCTTGCTGGGCTTCGATAAGATCGGTGATGTCATGCAACACCACCATCGCGCCTAGATCCGTGATCAGTGAGCCAGAGTAGGAGGTGAACTTGCCTTCAAAGGTATGCTGCTGTTTGCAGATAGAAGTCTGGTTGATGCGAACTTTATGTTTTTTGCCCATAAAGGCTTGTTCGAGCGCATCTTTGATCTGCTGCTCGTAGGCTTCGGTGCCATGAACTTCGGCAACGGTTTTGCCGATAAACGCATCTTTATGAATACCAAAAAAGTTTTCGTAGCCTTTATTTACCGCCACAAATTTATTGTTTTGATCCACGATGGCAATCATGTCACCGAGTTGATCGAGCATAGATAGCTCTGTTTGTGGGTGTAGCTTAGAAGGATCGTTCTGTTGTGCGTTCATACTGACCTTGGCATTTTGATCAAACTTCTATTGAGCGAGCAATATCGTTCAAAAGCCTTTTTTAGGGGCGGCTACGAAGAAAATATTCGTAATATCTTAAGTAGGGTAAAAGAATAAAACATACGTTTAAATTAAACAATTGTTTGAGATTGGCGCTCCGATAATTTACACAGTGGGGATCAACATACCTAGGAGAGAATGATGACCCCTTTATTTATAAAAGCCCGGCATTTTTTTGAGGATATTTGTCCCGCTCAGGATGACACACTAAAACTGGTTGTTGTTACCCATCTACTTGATACACCTCCGGTTTTTTTGGATGCATTGGAGCAATTTTGCCGTGTAAAAATGGTTTTACCGAAGCCTAAAAGTATCAGCCGTTCGACGCTGGAACAAGTAGAACAAAGGTTTCAGGTGGTGATTAAAAAGCGCTCTCAGATCGGTTCGGTCGAGGTGATTTCCGCGATTCTGAATGAATATATCCCAGACGGAGATATGATTTTAGTCGATATTGGTGGCTACTTTGCCTCTGCGTTACCGCAATTACCTGAGCGATTAAAAGCCAATCTGCTGGGCGTGGTGGAAGTCACAGAAAATGGCTTACAACGTTATCTTGAACATGAGCAACTGCCGGTACCGGTGCTATCGGTTGCCCGTAGCCCCCTTAAAAGTCCCGAAGATTATCTGACCGGCCAATCGATTGTGTATTCGGCTGAGGCTTTGATGCGTGAATGTCACCAAATTATGAACGGCGGTAATGCGGTGGTGTTTGGTTATGGCAAGATCGGGCGCTCGATTGCTAAGGCGCTGCATGAAAAGAATATTAATACCAAGGTGGTTGAGATCGATCCGATCCGTGCGATCGAGGCGAGATCACGCGGTTTTGATCTGATCAATAAAGAGGATGCATTGCAGAGTAGTGATGTGATCTTTTGCGCGACGGGAAATCAGTCGCTGAATAATCACGATTTTAACCGCATCAAAAACGGCGCATTTATCTTTTCGGTGACTTCGTCTGACGATGAGTTGGAACTCAGCCGTGCTGATACCAATTTCTCGGTAAGTCAGGAAACCCAGCATATTGCGCGGTATGAGCGCTTAGGTCAGTACTTTTACTTGGCCAATCGGGGTAACGCGATCAACTTTATCCATAACGCTGAGGTCGGCCCTTATATCTACCTTGTGCAAGGGGAGGTAATTAAGGCGATTAATCATATCCGTTCTCAATCTTTACCTGCGGGATTGGATCAGTTACCTACGGCAGAAAGGCGAGATCTGGCAGAGCGTTGGCTTGCGCACTTTGGTTAACCTGAAAAGTAGTAGAAAAACAGGTGCTCGGTTGTGCTTCCGAGCCTTGTTTTACATGTTCTCACTGGCAGAATTACTATAGAATCCCTGCTTTTTAGCGCACTATTAAGTAAAGCAGTATAAATATGTCTGAAAGTCATCAAGTCCATATAGGTTTAACTGATCCTAAGAGCCCTGAGAATGTTGGGGCGATCATGCGTGCAGCGGGTTGCTACAACGTGCAATCTGTTACCTACACGGGTAATCGTTTTAACAAAGCGCAGGAACAGAATAAGCGACTGCAGACAGATACGCGCAATATGCTGGAGCGTATCCCGCTTGATCATATTGAGTGCTTTAAAGCGTCGATTCCAAAAGGAGCTAGACCGGTTGCGATTGAGCTGGTGGAAGGTGCGACTTCATTGATCGACTACGAGCACCCTGAAAATGCTTACTATATCTTTGGCCCAGAAGATCGCTCGATCGATAAAGAGATTGTGGCGTGGTGTGAAGATGTGATCTATATCCCAACCGTTGGTTGCATGAACTTAGCCGCAACGGTGAATGTTGTGCTTTATGATCGTATTGCTAAGTTAGGGCCGAAAGCGTCTGGAGATGAGTTGATCCGTACATCGCGTGATCGCAATAATCAGCTCAAGGTGTAATGACGGGCAGTAATAAAAGGCGAGATAACTAGCCTAGTCAGTGAACTAGGCTAGTTGTTGTAAGCGTATAGAAACAAACTTACTTATCTGGTGCGTGGAAATATAGGTACAGATCGATCAGAAGTTCTGGAATCTGCGCGCACATCTCTGCACATAGTTTCTCATCTTCACGAATCTTGTTGATGTCATCTTCTTCAAACAGTTCAGATGCAACCATTACCGGTAGAAGCATCTCAGCTACTTCTTCCTGCTTCTTGCTACCGAACCATTCCTCTTCCTGAGTGAACACGCCTTCCATAAAGGCTTGTGACCACCATGCTAGAGGCGAGATATCTTCATCTTCTTCAGCGTCTAGAGACAGCTCGCACGGCAGTTCGATTTCGCCGTCGCTGTATAGCTGGCCGCCAATCGTGCTGTATAGGCGTTTAAGTAGGCCCATGATCTCAGCTTCTTGTGTTTCTGATTCCCAGTTTGGCGTCTGATCAAAAACCAGTTCCATCCACGTGGATTCATCAAGAGGAGTAGGGCTGATGTTTAGTGCGCTAAACAAGCCGTGAACGCCGATTAGATCCAGGCAATCTTCTGAAACGGCATCGGAATAAAGGAAATCGTCCAGTAGATCTAGTTCTGAATCGGTAAGTGCATTCGCTGAAGTGAGAGTCATGAATATATTCCTAAAAGGTTATGCCGCTGATTTTAACTTGCTTGGTTAGATTTAGCAGTATTTTTTAACTGCTCAATTCAATACGGTTGTCAGTGACAAAGGCACGCGCTTTCTGGATAATCCAGCCATGAATTCAAGCGCGTTACAGATCCTCAAGGAGGTTTTCGGTTACGATCAGTTCCGAGAGCCCCAAGCCGAAGTTATAGATACCCTGGTAAATGGCCAAGATGCCTTAGTAGTTGTACCTACGGGTGGCGGTAAATCACTCTGTTATCAGCTACCTGCGTTGATGAGGCAGGGTACGGCTATTGTTATCTCGCCGCTGATTGCGTTGATGCAGGATCAGGTAACTGCGCTGTCGCAATGGGGTATTCGTGCTGGTTGTTTGAATTCGAGCATGGATTTCTCTTTGATCAATGAAACCGAGCATCAGTTAAGATCCGGTGGTTTTGATCTACTCTACATTGCGCCGGAACGATTACTTCAGCCGCGCACACTTTCTTTGCTTCAGTCCTGCCAAATTGCACTCTTCGCCATTGATGAAGCGCACTGCGTTTCCCAGTGGGGGCATGACTTTAGGCCGGAATATTTGCAGCTAAGCCAATTAGCCCAGTTATTCGCCGGTGTACCGCGTATTGCGTTGACGGCAACCGCGGATGAGCGTACTCAACAAGAGATCGTTGAGCGACTAGCGTTGAACACTCCTGCCGAATTCATTCAAGGTTTTGACCGCCCGAATATTCGTTATCGTATTGGGCAGAAAGACAGCGCTAAAAAGCAGCTATTAAAGTTTCTAAAAGATGAACACCCTAAAGACTCCGGTATCGTTTACTGCCTTTCTCGAAAGCGGGTAGAAGATACTGCAGCGTGGTTATGCGAGCAGGGCTTTAATGCGCTGCCTTATCATGCGGGGCTCGCGGCAGACCTTCGAAGTCATAATCAGCATCGCTTTTTGACTGAAGAAAATATCATCATGGTGGCGACCGTTGCGTTTGGTATGGGTATTGATAAGCCGAACGTGCGCTATGTCGCTCACTTGGATCTGCCAAAAAGCATTGAGGCGTATTATCAGGAAACTGGTCGTGCTGGCCGTGATGGTTTACCTGCGGATGCTTGGATGGTTTATGGCTTGCAGGATGTAATGTTCCTGCGCCAGATGCTGGAAGGCTCGCAAGCGCCAGCAGAACAGAAAGTGGTTGAGCGCCAGAAACTAGAAGCGATGCTTGGGCTGTGTGAGATCACTACTTGCCGACGTCAGGTACTTTTAAGTTACTTTGGTGAGAAAGATCATCGGCCTTGTGGCAATTGCGATACCTGTTTAGAGCCTGTGCCTGTTTGGGACGGTACCGAAGCGGCACGTAAGGCCTTATCGGCTGTTTACCGTTCTGGTCAGAGCTTTGGTGTGAATCATGTAGTCGATATCCTGATGGGGAAATCGAATGAGAAAACCAAAAACTTCGCCCATGAAAAGCTTTCTACTTGGGGCATAGGTAAAGAGCTGGATAAGAACCAGTGGCGCTCTGTTTTCCGTCAGCTGGTGGCTCGCGGATTGTTGGGTGTGAATGTAGATCAGCACGGTGTTTTGCACTTAACCGATAAGTGTCGCCCGCTTTTACGTGGTGAAACCAAAATCCAACTGCGTAAAGATCAGCGCCAGCATACGCCTTACCGTAAAAACCAAGTACCGCAGAGTCAGCTGGAAGCAGAAGATTACGCATTGTGGAATGAGCTTAAAGCGGTGCGTAAACGCTTGTCTGATGAACAGGATGTACCGCCTTATGTGATCTTCCATGATGCAACGCTGATGGAAATGGTGATGTATCGCCCGCAAACCTCAGATCAGTTCAAACGTCTGAACGGTGTGGGTGAACGTAAACTAGACCTTTATGGCGCTGATTTTATTCAGGCGATTGAAGAATTTGAAGATCAACACAAAGCCGATAATGTCGCGACTCAGGCGATGGAATCGGTTGTGCTGTATCGCAGTGGTATGACGGTTGATCAAGTTTCTAGGCAGCAGCATCTATCGGTTAATGCGATCTACGGCCATTTAGCCCAAGCGATCCAAAAAGGTGAGATAGCGGTTAAGGATGTAGTTGATCTACCTGAGAAAGAGTTCAGTCATATCGAACAGGTGATGCTGGAGTGTCAGCAGGAGTTTGGCCAAGCGTTAAAACCTGTGCACGAAGCCTTGGCTGGCGTCTATGACGTTGGGGTTCTTCGTTGTATTAAGGCTGGGCTGGAATCCGCGTGAGTGAAGATCTGAGTCTCTCAGCTTTATTCATCAGTGGTTTTATCTCGGCTACGCTGTTACCAGGCGGTTCCGAAGTTCTATTAGCTTGGCAACTCTCTCAAGATGTTCATGATCCTTGGAGCCTTTGGGCCGCTGTGACAGCGGGCAATGCCTTAGGCGGAATTGTGACTTTCTTAATGGGCTGGGGAATTGCCCATTACTATCCTCTACGCGCACTATCATCACCTAGACAACAGCAAGCGCAAAGATGGCTCACTCAATATGGCCCTGTGGCATTGTTAATGTCTTGGATTCCGCTAATCGGCGATCCGCTTTGTTTGGTTGCTGGCTGGTTAAAAACCAATTTTTGGCTTAGTGTACTGATGATCACTTTGGGAAAAGCGATCCGATATCTGATTATTGTTGGCGTGATTTAAGGGATTAACGAGAGAGGCTGATTGTGGCTAATTCGCAACGAAGTACATGGGGTTGGCTACGTTTAATTATTCTGATCCTAGCGTTAATCGTGGTGGCGATGAATGCTTGGCTATCGCAATTACGCTCTACCGATTGGGATCGTCCACTTTGGGTAGTGATCTATCCGATTAATGCTGATCAAGGCGCTGATACCCAACTCTATGTTGATGCCTTATTAGAAGGTCACTTCGACGATATCGAGCATTTTATGGCGCGGGAAGCGCGTCATTATGATCTGCCCCTCGAAACACCGCTCGAAGTTTATCTTGCTCCCCCTTTGACCGAATACCCTCCAAAACCGCCACAAAACCCGAGTATGTTAGATAGTGTTTTATGGAGCTTAAATCTGCGTTATTGGGCTTGGAAAAACGATAGTTGGACTGGCTCAGCGCCTGATATAAAAGTCTATTTGAAGCTGCATTCGCCTAAGACTCATCAAGTACTGGAGCATTCCTTAGGTTTGCAGAAAGGGATGATCGGTGTGGTGAATGGTTTTGCTAGCGTCGATTATCAAGCACAGAATAACTTTGTGACTATACATGAAGTGCTACACACATTAGGGGCGACCGATAAATACGATCTCAGCAATAACCAGCCGATCTGGCCCGATGGTTATGCCGATCCTGAATTAGAGCCATTATTGCCGCAAGCTTATGCGGAGGTGATGGGTGGTCGAATTCCAAGGACATCGACCACAGCAGAGATGCCAGAGAGTCTTGAGCAGGTTTTAGTTGGCGAAAAAACTGCTCAAGAGATCAACTGGGCTCAGCCTTAAGCGTTATCAGTTTTTATTGCTCGAGAACCGACTTCAATGCTTTAACGATATCTTCTTCAAGTTCAATCAGAAGATCCTGAGCAGGGCTTTCTGGGTTGATCTGACTTGGGCGCAGGAACTTGATATAGGTGATATCGTTTTTGTGTTGCAGAGTGATAGAAAGGGGGCAGAGCGCACCCATATCAGGATCTTTGTTAATCACATGGTTAGCGTACCAAGGATTACAGAATACTAAGCTGCGGATCTCTTCATATCCGTGTTTGTTGTAATCAGCACCCCAGCGGTCTTTATAGTGAGTCAAAGAACGGCCGATATTGGGCTCGAAGATGACATAAAAGCGGCTCTCTTCAAGAGCTTGGCTGATCTCTGTGTGGTTAATGTCAAAATCCCCCTCCATCTCAAAAGATAGAATTGGGTTAGCAAAAACGGTGCTGCTCGCTAGCAGGGCTGCCGAGAAAACCAGTCTTTTGATCAGCTTAAGCATTACTTGCTCCAAAGAATCCATTTACCGTTGAACGTTCAGTTTAGTGTATCACCGCATCTTAACCGAGCAAGCGTCAAGGTGTAGGACTTATTAAGATTATCTAGTGTATAATCTGCGCTCCGAAATAGAGCTGAAGACCATGACTACTAGCAACACCTCATCAATTGAAGATCCTCAACTAACTGATGCCGAAGCTGCTGCAGAGCAGAAGAAGCAGAAAACCCGTATGAACAAGCTGCAGAAGCGTCTGCGCCGTGAGATGGGTCGCGCGATTGAAGACTTCAAAATGATTGAAGAGGGCGACAAGGTCATGGTGTGTTTGTCTGGCGGCAAAGATTCCTATGCGATGCTAGATATCCTGATGAATCTACAGCGCAGTGCCCCAGTCAATTTTGAGCTGGTGGCGGTGAATCTGGATCAGAAACAGCCAGGTTTCCCTGAGCATGTTTTGCCCGCTTATTTGGAATCGATCGGTGTACCTTTCCATATATTAGAGCGTGACACTTATTCCGTTGTTAAAGAGGTGGTGCCTGAAGGTAAAACGACCTGTGCACTTTGCTCACGTTTACGCCGTGGTTCTCTATATGGTTTTGCTGAAGAGATCGGTGCTAATAAAATCGCACTAGGCCATCACCGTGACGATATTCTAGAGACGTTGTTCCTGAACATGTTCTATGGCGGTAAGTTGAAATCGATGCCGCCAAAACTGGTTTCTGATGACGGTAAGAACATGGTTATCCGTCCGTTAGCTTATGCTCGCGAAAAAGATATCGCTGCCTTTGCCGAGCTACGTGGCTTCCCAATCATCCCTTGTAACTTGTGCGGTTCTCAGGAGAACCTGCAACGTCAGGTGATCAAAGAGATGCTGCAAACTTGGGATAAGAACTTCCCAGGTCGTATCGAAACCATGTTCCGTTCGTTACAGCACGTTGTACCTTCTCACTTGGCTGATACTGAGCTGTTCGACTTTAAAGGCTTAAAGCACGGTTTCCCTCACGGTATTGATCCAAACAGCGACACTTCTATGCGCCCTGATAACGCGCCGACAGAAGAGGCGGTACAGACGTTTAATCCGCAGAAGATCGATGTTCTTTCTCTCTAATCTATCCATTGCTTAATGATGCATGTCCGAAATTGTCGGATATGTGTCATTGATGACATTTTGGTTTCGCGTAATACTGCTATCACAGGTTAAAAGCTCAGGTTTAATCGCCGTGGGAGTATTACGTGAAAACAATCGCCGTTCTTGGCTACGCTGATTGCCAAATTCTAGATGTCACCGGGCCATTGCAGGTATTTGCATCGGCTAATCGGGCATTAGGGCAAGATTTCTATCAGATTAAAATTCTTGGGTTATCTCAAGAGCCTATAGTGACCAATTCTGGGATGCGCTTGGTTCCTGATCAGTGCTATTTCGATGCTACGGATATAGATACGCTATTGTTTGCCGGTGGGCGAGGAGTAGATCTACAGCGGCAAAATAAAGATCTGATTAACTGGATACAGGAGCAGGCTAAAACTGTTCGACGTATTGGCTCTGTCTGCAGCGGTGCTTTCCTCTTGGCAGAAGCAGGTTTGTTGGCGGATAAAGAAGCCGTATCTCACTGGCAGTGTTGTGATCTATTGGCCGAAGAGTTCCCTGATACACGGGTTAACTCCGATGCGATCTGGATTAAACAGGGTGACTTGTATACCTCCGCAGGTGTGACTTCTGGTATTGATCTGGCCTTAGCCCTTGTCGAGGAGGACTTAGGTCATGAGATTGCGATGGCGGTTGCGCGAGAACTGGTGGTGTTTATGAAGCGCCCCGGTGGTCAGGCTCAATTTAGCACTCAGTTAGAAGCTCAGTTAAAAACCACAGGGCCTGTTGCCAAGGCAGTTGCTTATATTGAGCAGCATCTAAATGCAGAGCTTAATCTCGCGATATTGGCCGAGCATTGTTGTGTCAGTGAGCGGCATCTGTTTCGTCTGTTTAAAAGTGAGTTTGAGCAATCGCCAGCCACTTATATCGAAAATAGTCGCTTAAGTTTGGCTCGGCAGTTATTAGAAAGCGGTGCATTGAATCTACAACGGGTAGCGGAACAGAGTGGTTTAGTATCCGCTGATAACCTTCGTAGAGTTTTTATGCGTCGTTTAGGTATTAACCCAAGTGAGTATCGGGATCGGTTTGGTTCTGTAACTTGTGATCAAGCATCAAAGGATATTAATTCATGAATCTGAATGTTTTCTTGCTCTCCGGTTGCCAAGCCTTATTAACGACCGGAAATATACTGTTAGTCTCGGTAGTGGCTTTGATCGGTCAAAATCTAGCGGCAAGCCCTTCTATGACGACCTTTCCGGTAGCGACCCAGTTTATTGGATTGATGCTAGCAACCATTCCTGCCTCTCTGATCATGCGCCGTATAGGCCGCAAAAATGGATTCTACTTAGGGAATTCGATCGGCATATTGGGTGCGGCATTGTGTATTCTTGCCCTGCAAGGAGAGCAGTTCTTTCTTTTCTCGTTTGGTACGTTCCTTTTAGGGATAGGTATTGGCTTTGGTACTTTGTACCGTTTTGCAGCAGTCGAAGTCTGCGATGATCAGTCAAAAAGTAAAGCTATCTCCTTAGTCATGGCTGGTGGTGTTGTGGCTGCCATTATTGGGCCGCAGTTGGCTATCTACAGTCAGGACCTATTAGGAGAGGCAGAGTTCGCTGGTGCTTTTGTTGGATTATTAGGTCTTTACGTCATTGCTCTGTGTTTACTGTTTTTTACTCATATTCCCAAAGAAGTGGCTGCTGAAGAAACTGATAAGGCACGTCCGTTGTTAACGATTGTTAGGCAACCCACCTTTATCGTCGCCGTTGTTGTTGCAATGGTGGGTTATGTGGTGATGAACCTACTGATGACAGCAACGCCTTTGGCGATGGCTCGTTGTGGTTTTACCTTTGCTCAAGCGGCTCATGTTATCGAGTGGCACGTGTTAGGTATGTTTGTACCTTCGTTCTTTACCGGCAGTTTGATCGCACGATTTGGCCTTAATCCTGTTATGTATGCCGGCGCTGTATTTATGTTGGCCTGCATCGGCATTAACTTGATGGGTGTATCTGAATGGCATTTTTGGACGGCATTGGTGTGTTTAGGAATTGGCTGGAACTTTATGTTTATCGGCGCAACTCAACTGGTTACCACAACTTATAGACCTTCAGAGAAAGCTAAATCTCAAGCGGCGAATGAGTTTTTGGTGTTTAGTATGGTGACTATATCGGCGATGTCTGCTGGCTGGATGGAAGCTGTATTGGGCTGGCAAGCAATGAATTGGATTGTTTTACCTTTGATCCTTTGGGCAGTAGCAGTTATTTTCTATATAGGCCGCTCTCATTCTGAGGCTGTGGCTGCAACCTAAGGAAGGATTATGAAGTCGCCGCAATTTTTATCTATCGTGACCTCATCGCCGGTTAAAGTGAGATTGACCAATCTCCCTGAAATACAGGCTTTAGGTGTCACTACTGTATGTGAATCTAACTTACAGCGATTCACTGCGATGGATAATAACAGGGCGTTGGGGCTTGCAGAGTACCTTGCTGAAAATCCCGAAGAAACTGAAGTATGGTCTGCTGCCTTTTATCCTGAATTGCCTCTTGAGGCAGTAGAGATACAGCCTTATTCAAGGGCGCAGCGTGGTTTAGCCTGTTTGTTTTCCCAAGTAGGGGAGTTACCCGGCATCGAAGATGGTGAGCGCTTTCCGGTAGGGGATCAGTGGCCATTAAGCTGTAGCCCTCAAGAACGAGCGTTTAGCTTGTTGCAGGAGCGGATGCGCAAGCTCTGGAGCGAGGGGCGACCGGACGCTGAGATGAAATTAGCCTTAGTGGCTGATTATGCCGGACGCTTAAACCGATTGAGCGGCCATCACTTCATTCATTGGGATGGCGAGTTTCTTTTTGCGTATTCCGGTAACGAAACTGATCTAGAACCTTTGGCTTACCAGAGCTTTTCATTTAGAGAACTTTGTTTGAATTATGGGGTCGATTTGGAGCTGTCTTCAGATGACCTTGTGACCGGTGTTATTGTCGCTTCGCAGTCTTTATTAGGTGACGATTCTATTTCTATAAATCCGGGTAATACCTTATGTTTCAAGCAAGGGAAGCTATTAGAACAGTGTGAGCCCGTCAATTTTTGGGAACGAATTGAGTAGTTTTTTTATAATTTATTCCTCAAATTATACCTAACGAACTTTCCTGTTATTGATCCAGCTTCTTGTTTTAATTTGTTTTTTAATATTCCTTCATAAAATCAAATTGTTGACTATATTTAAATTACTTAAGGATATAGAGTAGTGGTATTACCAATAAATTTATTGGTAATACCTTTAGCTGTTTGTATTAGTAAGATGGTTAGGCGCAGTAAGATTTATGAAGGAAAAAGTAGTTCCTCAAGTAGGTATCCCGCCCATGGCAATCGTTGATATGACAGATCAATCCATGCTTATTCAAGTGTTTGATCGCATTGTCCTACCAACCTTTGTACTCGATAAAGATCATACCGTGATTTATTGGAACTCCGCTCTTGAGGCTATTAGTGGCCTAAGTCGAGAGGATATGATCGGTACGAAAGATCAGTGGAGGCCATTTTATTCCTCTGCACGCCCATGTTTGGCTGACTTGATCCTTGAAGGTGGTAAGGATGAAGACGTTAAGCATTACTATATGAATAAGTGTCAGCGTTCTGAGTTGATCGAAGGTGCTTTTGAGGCTGAAGATTTCTTCCCTGATTGTGGTGTCGATGGTGAGTGGTTGCAGTTCACAGCGTCCAGCATTGTCGATTCCAACGGTGAGCTGATCGGTGCGATCGAGACCTTCCAAAATATCAGTGCGCGTAAAAAAGCAGAGTTTGAGCTGCTAGAGCGAGAACGGATATACAAAGAGCTGAGTATCACAGACAGCTTGACCGGCCTTCATAATTCCCGTCATTTTTATGATCAGCTAGAAAAAGCGCTGGAAACGGCCCGCCGCTACCATCATGGTTTTACATTGTGCTTTTTCGATCTGGATGATTTTAAAAAACTCAATGACACCCATGGTCACTTGATGGGCGATAAAGTGCTCGAAACCTTTGGTGCTTTGGTTCGTTCTTCTCTACGTACCTTAGATAGTGGCTATAGATATGGTGGTGAGGAGTTTGCGATCTTATTGCCTTCGACTGATGTTGAAGGCGCTGAAACCGTGGCAGAAAGGGTGCGTGAAAGTTTGCAGAACTATCAGTTCATCTTACCGGATGGTGAGACCATTCGTTGTAGTGTTAGTACGGGCGTTACCGCTTACACTGTGGGTGATAGTGTACAGAGCTTGATGCAACGTGCAGATAATGCGCTTTATAAAGCAAAAGAGCAGGGTAAAAACTGTATTGTCACAGTTTAGCTTTTCACAACCGCTTCTCTATGTAATCATCTGCCTCCGTAACTTGGAGGCAGTATGAAGAGTTTTCTTTTTTCTACAGATAATGATCGTGGTGGCGTAATTTTGTGTAATTTGGACACGTTGCCAGAAGCGGTCGACTATTTGAAACAACGCTTTAAAGGGGTTGTTCGTGTAGAGCAGGGCCGAGACTATTGGTCCGAGGAAGAAGGCTTTGGAAGTCTACCTGCACCAGCTGAAGAAGATAATCCTCAAACCAGCGGCTGACGGCTCTTCTCGAAGCGACGCTGATGGTTCTTCTATTACTCTGTTTATTCACGTTAATCTCTGAGTCCCACAATAATTAGTAACTGACATTAAAAGTCCAGTTCAGTAAAGTAGATAGCTCTATTTACCAACCCTCGTTGGTGAGCAATTTTTACTGCATCAGGGCACGGATGTTTCAGGTTTATCACTCCAACTCGATATTGGTCCTTAAGGATCTCTTAGTTGAATTAATTCGACGCGACCCGATCGCGGACCCCTTTATCTCTGAGCAAATTTTGGTGCAAAGCCCAGGTATGGCGCAGTGGCTCAAACTTGAGTTAGCACAGGCATCTGGGATTGCGGCATCAATCGATTTTCCTCTACCTGCGTCGTTTTTGTGGAAGAGCTTTTCCAACGTTTTGGATGATGTGCCGGAGCGTTCTGCCTTTACCAAGGAAGCCATGGCTTGGAAGTTGATGTTGGTGTTACCAGATCTGCTGATTGAACCTGAGTTCCACCCGCTACAAACCTATTTGGCAGACGATGAAGAGGATTACCGCCTCTATCAGTTGTGCAACAAAATTGCTGATATCTTCGACCAATATTTGGTTTATCGTCCCGATTGGATTGCTGATTGGGAGCAAGGCGGAAATTTGGCCGCTGCCCGTCACAGCTGGCAGCCAGTCCTATGGCGAGCATTGACCGATTACACCCTGTCTTTAGAGCAATCTCATTGGCATAGGGCCAATATGTTTGGCGATTTTGTAAAGCTGCTTCGTCAACGCTCTAACCTGAAACAGTTACCGCCACGTCTGTTTGTCTTTGGTATATCAGCGCTGCCGCAAAATTATA
Organism: Neptuniibacter sp. SY11_33; assembly: GCF_047778025.1. Lineage (GTDB taxonomy): Bacteria > Pseudomonadota > Gammaproteobacteria > Pseudomonadales > Balneatricaceae > Neptuniibacter. The sequence continues at coordinate 2,405,522 of NZ_CP180543.1, read as the reverse complement.
TCCAAGCGCTACAAGCCTTAGGTGAGCAAGTTGATGTGCACCTGATGATTATGAACCCTTGTCGCTACTACTGGGGGGACATTTTAGATGCTGCTCAGATTGCGAGGGTTAATCGTCGCTGGTTTGGCAAACCCGAACTAGAGATGAGCGAGTACGCCCAAGGTAACCCGCTTTTGGCGTCTATGGGTAAACTGGGCCGTGATTATATCTATCAGTTGCAAGATAACGCGGTTGAAGAGATCGATGCTTTTGCTGAACCGGAAAGGCACTGTTTGCTGAACAGCATTCAGCAGGATATTTTGGATTTAGATAATCCGACCTCATTCCCTGAAGATCCAAGTCATAGTGAAACAAAGCATAGCGTTGATGAGCTAGACCGCTCGATAGTGTTGCATAGCTGTCATAGCCCGCTGCGTGAAGTTGAGGTTTTACACGATCAGCTGTTAGCCAAATTTGAGGAAAACCCTGAGTTAAAACCTCGCGATATTATTGTGATGATGCCGGATGTGGCAGCTTACGCGCCTTATATCGAGGCGGTGTTCTCTAATGCACCTTCTGAGCGCTACATACCATTTTCTATATCGGATCGAAGTAATCGTCAGGAAAACCCTTTGTTACTTAGCTTTGAGAAAGTGCTCAAGCTAAATAGCAGCCGTTTTACCGTATCTGATGTATTAGAGTTACTGGAAGTACCTGCGATCTTGCGTCGATTTGGTTTGGATGATGATAGCTTCCTACGTCTTCGTTATTGGGTTGATCAAGTCAATATTCGCTGGGGACTGGATGCTGAACAACGAAGTGTCTGGGAACTGCCACTATTTGAGCAAAATAGTTGGCGCTTTGGTTTGCGCCGTATGCTCGCGGGTTATGCATTAGGCGAACAAACGGCGTATTGGCAAGAGATCTCGCCATACACTGAAGTGGAGGGGCTAGAAGCTGAGCTACTCGGTAAGCTTGCTGATTTTATTGATCTGTTGGAAGAAGCGAAAACCTACTTCGGCCAGTCGCTCTGTTTAGATGAATGGGTTGCGGTCATTAACCAATTGTTGGAAGCGTTTTATCTTGCCGATGAGCAAGATGAGATCGCTTTGAACTCAATTCGCCAGACGCTACAAAATCTGCAAGAACAGCTATCAGATGCTGAATTTAATCAGCCGTTATCCTCTTTAGTGATTACCGATTATCTGTTGAACGGGATGAACCAACAGCGCTCATCCCAACGCTTTATGATTGGTGCGGTTAACTTCTGTACCTTGATGCCGATGCGTTCGATCCCGTTTAAGGTGGTTTGTCTGCTTGGCATGAATGATGGAGCGTACCCGCGGAGTATCCCTCCGGTTGGTTTTGATTTGATGACCGATTATCCGCGCAGAGGCGATCGTTCCCGTAGAGATGATGACCGTTATCTCTTCTTGGAAGCGATGCTATCAGCACAGGAGCAGCTTTATATTAGTTTTGTCGGACGCTCTATTCGCGATAACAACCCTAAAATACCTTCGGTCTTGGTTAGTGAGTTACTCGATTACATCGAACAAGGTTATACCTATGCTGCCGATGCCTGCCTGCCATATACCGATAGTGGGCAAAAACTGCGACAGTCGTTGATCCAGCAGCACCCGTTAGTCGCTTTCAGCCCACAGTACTTTGCTGAGCACTCGCAGTTGTTTAGTTATGCCGCTCAATGGTTGCCAGCTGCTGGGGCCGATACTAAGCCTCTACTGAAATTTATAAATCAGCCGTTGGAAAACGAGACTCTTTCCGAATTAGAACTCTCCGATCTTATTCGCTTTTTGAAGAGCCCGTGCCGCAGTTTCTTTAATCAGCGGTTGAAAGTGTATTTCAGTCAGGGCGAGATCGAAGCACAGGACGAAGAACCGTTCGCGTTGGATAACCTGGAATCTTATCTTATTAAACAGCGTTATCTGGATACGGCGTTGGCAGAGCAGTCGCTAGATCAATTGGATCAAACGGTATTAGCTGAGGGTATTCTTCCGGTGGCTCAGGCGGGTGAGTTAACACTGCAGAAAATACGTCATGACTGTGAAGAGCTTGCTGAGAAGATCCGGCCTCTCTGTGAAGGTACTCCTGAACGAGTTGAAGTGAATTTGGACCTCGATGGTGTACGTTTGCAAGGCTGGATTGACCATTGCTATCCGGATCATTTGTTGCGTTATAGACCAGCGCAAGTCAATGCGCGGGATCGCTTATCTACCTGGGTTGAGCACTTAGTTCTGTGTGCGCTGGGCGTGCGTAAAAACACGGTGTACCGCGGTTTGTCTGGTAAGGCGTTCTATCGCCAAGTTGAATCTACAGAAGCGCGTCGTTTGTTAACTGAGCTGGTGTTGTTCTATCAGCAAGGGATGATGATGCCGCAAGCTTTTGATGCTTCATTGGCTCATGATTATTTTGCGCAACGAGCTAAAGATCCTGATAAGGCTTTGCAAAGCTTAGAAAAACGTTTCTACGGAGACAGTTTCATCATCGGGGTTCTAGACGACCCTTATGTGCGTCGGGCATTCCCCGATTTTAATCAATACACCGAGCAGTTTATTCCTTTGGCAGAAGCAGTTTACGAGCCCCTGCTAGCCTATGTAGAGGAGGGGAAAGATGACTAGTGTACTTCCGCTAGAGCCGTTTACTTTTCCTCTTATAGGACAGCAGCTCATAGAAGCCAGTGCTGGTACCGGTAAGACCTACACGATTACCGCTTTGTATCTGCGATTACTACTAGGCCAAGGGGATATCAGTGATAAACCATTAGGGCCTGATCAGATCTTGGTTGTGACCTTTACCGAGGCCGCGACGGAGGAGCTGCGAGATCGTATCCGCAGTCGAATCGTCGATGCGCGAAATGCTTTTCTGTTACCAGATGTCAGTGATCCGTTTTTAGATCAGCTAAAACAAAATACAGCAGATCATGAACAGGCGATCAAACTGCTCGAACAAGCGATTCGGCAGATGGATGAAGCTGCAATCTTTACCATCCATGGTTTCTGTCAACGGATGCTTAAACAGCATGCGTTTGAAAGCGGTTCGTTATTTGAGAGTGAGCTGACCCAAGACGATCAAAGCCTGATTCGAAGCGCGGCGATCGATTTTTGGCGTAATACCATCTATCCACTATCAGGCCCACTAAGTAGCCTAGTGATGCAGTATTGGTCGAGTCCTGAATCACTGATGATGGAAATACGCGGTTTGCTAAGCCGCAGTGTTCGGGTAACGCCAGACTTGTCTGATCAAGATCTGGCTGGGGCTTATGAGGCAAGGTTAGAAGCGCTGAATGAGTTCAAGCAAGCATGGCTACAGAATGAAGATGATCTGGTTGCGCTGGTTCAAAGCTCAGGGGTAAACAAGCGCAGTTATACCAAGGCAAATCTACCGAAATGGATTGCCCAGATCGATGATTATGCGGCATCAGAACAACTGGAGCCGAATAAAAAGCTAGTTACAACACTGCAGAAATTCACCTCATCGGTATTGCGGGAGAAAACGCCAGAAGGTGCAGAATACCCTCAGCATCATTTGTTTGAGCAGTTAGAAACCTTGTTAGAGGGAGCGGTTCCGGTTAAAGAGATACTGCTAAGTCGTGCATTGAAAGAGGTTCGACAGCGTTTAGCCCGAGCTAAAAAGCAGTATCAGGTGCAAACCTTTGATGACTTGCTGATCGACCTTCATCAAGCCTTGTACAGCAACAGTGGTGAAAGCTTGGCCGGTGCTATTTGTGAACAGTTTCCGGTCGCAATGATTGATGAGTTCCAAGATACAGACCCACTGCAGTACGGCATCTTTTCAACGCTGTACAAAGATGTAAATCGACATGCCTTGATCATGATTGGCGACCCGAAACAGGCGATCTATGCCTTCCGTGGCGCCGACATCTTTACTTATATTCAGGCCCGTCGCCAAGTACCGCAGACCTTTACCTTAGAGACTAACTGGCGTTCGACCACGCCGATGGTTGAAGGGGTAAACCATCTTTTCCAATCGGCTGATTCTGCTTTTATCTATGATGAGGATATTCCATTTATCCCCGTTAAAGCAGCAGATAAGGGTGGTAAGCGCTTAAAGATTCAAAACGTCGAACCTCCCGCTTTAACCTTATGGCATCAAGAAAGTGATGAGCCGCTAAATAATGCGCAATACTTAGCGACTTATGCTCAAGCTACAGCTTCAGAAATAGACCGCTTATTGTCTGGTGATACGCTGATAGGAGATCGAAAATTACAAGGCTCAGATATCGCAGTGCTGGTAAGAGATCGTTTTGAAGCAGAAGAAATTCGTAGAGCATTGGCTGTCTATGAGCACCCTTGTGTTTATCTGAGTAACAAAGATTCTGTTTTTAAATCTCAAGAAGCAATCGAACTCTCTTTGCTGTTAACGGCAATTGAAAATCCGCTGAATGATCGAGCGCTGAAAGCTGCTTTAGCAACAGAGTTTATGCAGCTCGATATGCATGATCTTGATCGACTAAATCATGATGAATTAGGTTGGGAGAAGGTGATCACTGAATTTAGTGATTATCGTGAAATATGGTTGCGCTTAGGTGTGTTGCCCATGTTAAACCGACTGATTCATCAACGTAATCTAGCTGCGATCACGCTTGAACAGGTATCCGGAGAGCGTCGTTTAACCAACATGCTGCATCTGGCAGAGCTATTGCAACAAGCGAGCGCTGAAAGAGAAGGTATAGCTGGATTGATTCGTTGGTTTAACGAGCAGATTTCACAGCCTTCTGGCGGTGGTGATGAGCAGGTTTTACGCTTAGAAAGCGAGCGAAATCTGGTAACTATTGTAACCGTGCATAAATCTAAGGGCTTGGAATATCCAGTGGTATTCTTGCCTTTTGCTTGCCGTTTTAAAGAGCAGAAAAGTGCTTTTTATCATGATGAATCAGGCGAAGCTGTTTTAGACCTTAAAGCTGAACCGGAAGCGTTGGAAGAAGCGGATAAAGAACGACTGGCTGAGGAGCTACGTCTACTATATGTGGCTCTAACCCGCGCGGTTTATAGCTGCTATATCGGTATCAGTCATATCAAGATCGGTAATAGTAAAAAGTCCCGCTTGATCGATAGCGCCTTGGGGCATCTTCTTCTGCAATCTGGTATTGAGTTGGATGAAGCCTTACAGGCACTTGAGCAGCATACTGCTATCCAAGTCTTAGCGCCGCCAAATTATGGCTCTCAGAAAGATCTATTTGCGGTTGAGGAAGAGCAAGCGGCGCATCTAGAAGCACGTAATTTTGAGCGTAAAATTGATCGCGATTGGCGTGTCAGTAGTTACTCTGCGCTGAGTAAACATCAGGCTAGTCATATACCTGAACTTCCAGGGTTGGATCTGGAAGTTGCTGCGGAAGGGCAGGAACAGGTCGAAGAAGTTATACCTGACGAAGATAATATCTTTACCTTCCCAAGAGGCGCCAATGCCGGCACCTTCCTGCATAGCGTCTTTGAAGAGATCAGCTTCGCGCGTTATCAGCAGGTTATGTTGGAATCGGATGAGTACCGCACTCAGCTTAAAGATCAGCTACAGGTAGCAGGCTACGAAGAGCGTTGGCAGCTTGTGATCGAAAAGCTGATAGAAGATGTTCTGGCAACTGACTTAAACGGACAAGGGCTGCGTTTAAACCAGATCAACGATGAAGACAGGCTGGTGGAGATGGAGTTTATGCTGAGTGCAGAACACATCACGGTAGGTCGTTTAGAATCCTTGATTCGTCGTTACGATCCTCTAGCGGCTAAGGCTAAACCGCTTGCTTTTGAGCCTTTAAGAGGGCTGTTAAAAGGTTTTATTGATCTGCTCTTCCGAGATGGCGAGAAGTACTTTGTCTTGGATTACAAATCTAACCACCTAGGTTATGAGTCTTCCTGTTACACCCAAGAGGCAATACAAGAATCGATGATTGATCATCGCTACGATCTGCAATATCTACTCTACACCCTCGCGGTGCATCGGTTACTGAAGCAACGTATTCCAGATTACGATTATGAGCGGCATTTCGGGGGCGTTTATTACTTGTTCCTCCGTGGCATGGGCGGTGAAAGCACTAATGGGGTGTTCCATGATAAACCGGATATTGAATTGATTGAAAAGATGGATCTGATGTTTGCCGGGGAGGTGGTTGATGTCTGATACATATCTACCCCATCTGAAACAATGGTCGCAAGAAGGGATCATCCGTTCAGTCGATTATCAACTTGCAGCGTTCGTGGCTGAACAAAAACCTGATGATTCAGCATTACCGCTGCTTGCCGCTTTGGTTAGCTTTGAGTTGGCCTCGGGTAACGTGTGTCTGCCTTTAGAGAGGTTGATCTCACCAACAGGCTATTGGTCTGAAGAGATAGTGTCTCTTGTCGAATCTGTTGATTGGAAAACGCTAAAACCTGATACTCGTCTGTTGATGTTGGGGACTAATGAATCTCTAGAAAGTGCGCTACTGGTTCTAGATCAGGGGCGTTTCTATCTGCATCGATACTGGCAATATGAGATCCAAGTCGCTAAGCAGTTGAGCAAACGTACTGTGCCTGTTGATGTGGATCTACCTTTGCTGGGCGATCATCTTACGCAACTTTTCCCAAAACAAAACGAAGAGATCGACTGGCAGAAGGTAGCGGCAGCGGTCGCGATTCAGAAACGTTTCTCGGTAATTAGCGGTGGTCCGGGTACAGGTAAAACCACAACGGTTATTAAACTGTTGGTTCTGTATATTCAACAGATGCAGGCTAAGGGCTTAGATATCAATATCCGCTTAGCTGCCCCTACGGGTAAGGCCGCAGCGCGTCTAGCTGAATCGATTAACTCGGCAAAACTGAAATTAGCATTACCTGCCGAGCTTGCTGATCTCGTGCCTTCGGAAGCCAGCACACTTCATCGTTTATTGGGTGTTATTCCGAATCAGATAGGTTTTCGTCACTACGGGGATAACCCGTTGCACTTAGACCTGTTGGTGTTGGATGAGGCTTCGATGGTTGATCTACCTATGATGGCGCGTCTTTTGGATGCGCTGCCTGATCACGCACGACTAATATTGCTTGGGGATAGAGACCAGCTTGCGTCGGTAGAAGCCGGAAATGTTTTAGGAGATATCTGTAGTTGGCCGGGAGAATTGGATTACAGTGCTAATCAACAACAGGTATTAACCCAGTTAGGTGCATTTCCTCAGGCTCAAACATCCGGCTTGGCTCAATCTTTTTCTGATTGTTTGGCGCTTCTACGTAAAAGCTATCGCTTTGATGATAAAAGTGGCATCGGCTATATGGCGAAAGCGGTTAACTCGGGTAATGTTGACCATGTTAAGCGGGTGATGGCTAAGGGATTTGAAGATCTCAATAATCATTACTTGTCTCGTGACAGTTACGAAGAGATGATCAATCTGGTTGTTTCTTTTTACAGTGAACTGTTTAGTCATGTTAATCCTGAGGCTTCACCAAAATACTTATTGGATCGTTTAGGTGAATTTCAGCTGCTGTGCGCGCGTCGTGAAGGTGTATATGGCGTTGCCGGTCTGAATGAGCGTATTCAACAAGAACTGCGCAGCAGGGGCTATATCAAAGGCTCTGATACTTGGTTTGCTGGTAGACCGATTATGATCACCCGCAATGATCCTGCACTGAAATTGTTTAATGGTGATATCGGTATTGTACTTGCCGATGATAGCGGAAAACTAAAAGTGTGGTTTGAATTGGATGGCGAGCTACGTAGTGTGCTACCGAGTCGCTTGCCTGAACATCAAACTGTTTTTGCGATGACTGTACATAAAAGCCAAGGCTCTGAGTTTGATACGGTAGCGTTTATTTTACCGCCGGATGACAGCCCTTTGTTGACGCGAGAGCTTGTGTATACGGGGATTACCCGGGCACGTAAAACCTTGCATCTATATGCGACTAAGACGGCTTTGTTTGCTTCTACAGAGCGGAAAACGGAAAGGTCTGGTGGCTTAGCTGTGAGGTTATGGGATGGTAGATAAAAATAAAGCCTGATCAGGTGTTGTACCTAACTCAGGCTCTTATCTATATCACAGCGGTAATGGATTAACGGCGACGACGCGCTGGATGCTGTGGGTGTTGCTCATTCTCAATACGAATAGGTTGTACACGTGGCGTGTTGTTTCCTAAGGAATACAAGAAAACTACGCCTGCTGCGATGGCAACCAATGTAGCAAATGTCATCATAACTCACTCCTAACTGGTGAAAGACCAGTACAACTGTCTAGCAGTATAACTCAATAAACAGGCTTATCATTATGTAGCGGCTAATATGGAAAAAATTTTAGTCCTAGCCTGCTATCTAAACAGTTATATGGGCATCAGGGAGTAATTTAAACCCCCTGTGCGTTTAAATATGCTTCTAGCTCAGTGAAACCACCAATATGTTCTTGGCCGCAGAAAACTTGAGGCACGGTAGTCACAGGTTTACCCACTGTTTGCTCTAGATCTACTTTGCTGATGCCTTCCTGGTGTATATCGATATAACGGTAATCAAGCTGTTTAATTTCACAAATCTGTTTTGCGCGGGAACAAAAACCACAACCTTCACGACCAAAAATAGTAATACGTTTCATCTGTCTTCCTCCGTTTAAGTGATGTGGTAATTGAAACAGAGGCGGCTGAATGATCCCAATTGGATCTCTTTATCTAAGCGATTGGTTCTTTTTATGGAACATTTTGATGAGAGCTATATAAGCAAAGGTATGGTTTTTTGTAGGACTTTAAGATCGTTAATATGTGTTGTGAATACTATTTTGCGCCGCACAAATTTAGCTTAAAAGGCGTGAAATCGGGGCTTTCAAGGTTTGTCCCCAATCTTTGTGGATAACCTTGTAAACAACTCATATCTAACTTCGTTAAAGGTCGATAAAACCTTGCGATTAACGAATTGGTTAAAAATTAACCATTGGTTTATCTATCTGATTTTAAAGGGCTTTTAGGCTGATTTGATTGCAAAAACTGGTTTTTGAGTGGCTAATCATCTATTGCGTGTAAAGTTACAGGCCTGTAATTAATGTCAAGGGGAATGAACGATAAATTTAGATTTTTTTATTGATTAAGGTCCTTTTTACACAATAAAAAAACCGGAGTTCAAACTCCGGTTTTTTGTGTGTTTAAGCTGAAGTGGTTAGAACCACTCATCCTTACGCTTTTTACGTTTAGGGAAGTAAGGAAGGATCAAACCGAGGAATACTCCACCTAGCGCTACTAGACCGCCGTGTGTAAACCAGCGCATTAGATTGCTCTCATCGCTTGATTCGATCTTAAAGTTTAGATCTTTTATAGAGGCCTTAAGCTCTTGGACTTCAGCATTGAGTGTCTGATTGTCTCTTTTTAATGCTGCAGATTCTTGCTGTAGGGATTCGATCTGCTGAGCTTGCTCTGTCACGGTTGTTTGGCTTTTCTCTAAGCTGCTTTGAAGCTTAGGCAAGCGTACTGACATGCTATCGCCAGAATCAATCGCAGAAGGTTCTACCCAACCGATACGGCCTTGAGGCATACGGATCTGCGCGTATTTAGTTTTAGGGTCCCGTTTTAGGATAGTAACAGCGGAGCCACTTTTAATGCGGGTAATGATTCGATACTCATTACTCGGGCCGTTATGCACGTAGACCATTGCATCGTCTGCAATATGGCCTTTTTCCGCTTGAGCAGATACAGAGAATAGTAGGAGAGAAGTCAGTAATAACTTTTTCATTGATACATTTGTTTGAACGCTAGAATTTGGCATATTGTACGGATTAAACTGGTTGCTTAACAGGTTGTTTTTGGGGTTATTCTGATTTCATTTTTCTAATTTAGAATAAATAGTGCAGAATACCCGGAAGCGAGACAGCCTCAGCAGCCTGTTTGGCTGTTGTTCAGATTCGTTTTGATTAAATTCGTTCACTTTTTTTTAAGATCTTTCTCAGGGGAACCTTAATGGATAACTTCTTTGATGCTTACGTATTTCCATGGATTGTGGATATTGCGCTTGCACTGGCTATCTTCTTCATTGGTCGTTGGGTCGTTAAGCAGGTAATCAAACTGCTTGAGCGCGTTCTACGCAAAGCCAAAGTAGAAGATATGTTGGTAAACTTTGTCTCCTCAATTGCGAGTGTTGTATTACTACTCTTCGTAATTGTTGCCTCTCTAAATCAGCTAGGTGTTGATACAACATCACTAATTGCACTATTGGGTGCTGCTGGTCTAGCGATCGGTCTATCTCTACAGGATTCCCTGAAGAACTTTGCAGCAGGCGTAATGCTGGTCATCTTTAAGCCATTCCGTGAAGGCGACTTCGTAGAAGCGGCTGGCGTTGCAGGTGTTGTTGAACATATCCAGATCTTCAACACAATCATGCGTACTGGTGATAACCGTGAAGTAATCATTCCTAACGGTGCAATTTACAGCGGTGTAATCACAAACTTTTCAGCGCGTGATACGCGTCGTGTAGACATGGTGTTTGGTATTGGTTACGACGATGATCTGCGTAAAGCGAAAGAGATTTTGAACGAGATCATTGCTGCTGATGAGCGTATTTTGAAAGATCCTGCGCCAGTTGTTGCTGTATCTGAACTAGCTGATAGCAGCGTGAACTTTGTTGTTCGCCCTTGGGTTAATTCTGCTGATTACTGGGCAGTACTTTGGGATACTACTGAGACTGTGAAACTACGTTTTGACGAGGAAGGTATCAGCATTCCTTTCCCTCAGATGGATGTACATCTTCACAAAGAAGAGCAAGCGTAAGCTTCTCTTTTCTCCTTCTACAAAAAGAGCCTGATTTATCAGGCTCTTTTTTTATCTATCCTTCATAGTCTTTCTAGTTTGCTGCTTTACTCGGCCTGCTCAACTTCAGAAGAGTAACCACCGTCTGATCTATCTCGTAGTATTTTCTTAAGCTCGTTTCTTAATTGAGCATTGTCCTGTTTAGACTTTTGCGCTTCGAGTCGATATTTAAAGATCTCTTCGTAGCGTGATTCCAGCTTCACTTCCATGTTACTGATTGTTTTTTGCTGCGTTGCGAGCTGATCTTCCAAGTCATCAATCTGGGTTTGTAGGTCTTCGATTAAGCCGTAGCCAGAATGGCTGTCGTCGCTACCTGTAGCGCTTTCTTTCTCGGTTGATTGTAGCTCTGTGACTATATGGCTATAGAGCGCTTTAAGATCAGCTTCTTCACGACTGTTATAGCGGATTGTATTTTCAATCGCTTTATGGGCACTGGCTGCGCCTATAGAGCCGGCTAGCACGTGCTCTACCATGCGATGGAACTCTACCAGCTCAATAATGGTGATCTGCAGTTTATCGATAACCTGAAGGTCTTCTGCAATAGTGCGGACCTCTTGCTCTGCTTTATCTTCATGCAGATAGTTTGAGAGTAGGCTATGTGCTTCTTCCAGTTTCGGTTGCAGTGAAATATAGGCATCTAACCCTGTAGGCCTTGCGCGACGCGAATGGGAGGAGTTCATCGCACTGATAAACTCAGTGGTTAGATTTCTTTCGCTTTTATTAGGGCTAAAGATAATTGAGCCAATAATGTAACTGCCAATATTAAAAATAAGAGACCAAAATACCGCATGGCTTACAGGGTGTAGTCCGTCTAAGCCAAACAGAGCTTCTGGGCGCAGCGCAGTAATATTCCATGGACCTTGAACTAACAGTGCTTCTGTAAACCAGCCATGTTTGATGAAGGTTGGAATAAGTAGGCAGTAGGTCCAGATAATAAAACCAGTCAGAAGTCCTAAGAAGGCGCCAAGGCTATTACCTTTCTTCCAGAACATACCGCCAAACAGAGCTGGCGCAAACTGCAGCACAGCCACGAAAGAGAGGAGGCCGATAGCTGCCAGAATGTAGGAATCTGCAAACTCTTTAGCAAACCAGAGGCTGCCGAGAAGAATCAAAGACACCATCACCCAGCGAAGCTGAAGAAGGTAGCTACGTAATGGTTGTAGCACAGGGATTCTTTCTAAGGTCGGCAAAATAAGATGGTTAGATGCCATGGTTGAAAGCGTCATCGTTGTGATGATGATCATACCTGTAGCTGCAGAAAAACCACCAATAAAGGCTAAGATAGTCAGGCTTTCACTACCGGCTTGTTGTGGCAGAAGTAACACGAAAAAGTCTGCATTTTCGGCGGGCATCCCCATTAATAATCCAGCTGCTGCGATAGGTACGACAAATATATTGATACCTATCATATAAGCAGGGAAGAGCCACATAGCGGTTTTAATGTGGTTTTTGTTGGAGTTCTCGACCACTGAGACGTGGAACTGGCGCGGTAGTGTATGAATCGCTGCGAAGCTTAAGATCAGTAGAGTGATCCACATTACACCGCTATTTTCTCCGTGGTTCATGCTAACTAGATGTTCTAACCCGGCAGTCTGTATACGACTGTATATATCGCCAAAGCCATCAAACAGTGTGTAAGTAACAAAGAAACCAACAGCGATAAAGGCAATAATTTTAACGATACATTCGGCAACTAAAGCCGCGATCATGCCTTGATGGCGTTCAGTTGGATCTAAGCGTCTGACCCCAAAGATAATGGTGAAACAGATCATGAAGATAGTCACCATCCATCCCGATAGATCAAATGCAGAGCCTGTTTGTGGTGTATCAGTGATGATTGAGAAAGAGCTGATAATCGCTTTTAACTGGAGGGATATATAAGGAACTATGCCGATTAAAGCGATGATAGTAACGAGGGCTGCGATCTTTTGAGAGCGGTTATAACGGGTGGAGATAAAGTCGGCAATACTGGTAATGCGGAAGGTTTCTTTGGCTTGTACCATCCGTCTGAGCGAATACCACCAGAAACAGATACCAATTAATGCCCCTCCGTAGATACTGAAAAAGAGCAGCCCCGAATTAGAAGCAAACCCAACACTGCCATAGAAGGTCCAAGAGGTATGGTAAACCGCTAGCGAGAGGGCATAAATCCAGGGATTTCCTGCGCTCTGCTCACCCTTATTTTTAATCCGTTTTTCTACCAGCTGTGCGATAGCAAATAGGATGCCCATGTAAACGGTAACGTACAGAATAACTGACAGCGGTGTGAACATAATATCCAGCTTATTCCTCGGGGTTAGATTCTTATCTTAAACCCTATAGATGCTTCGCTGAAAGGTGTCAAAGGAAATAACTTACTGATACCTAATCAAAAAGCTTAAATTCAACAATAAAATATAGTGCAGTTGTTTAGGTTTATAAGAAAAAGCTGTTATTTGCTGGAGGATGAATCTTGTTCGGCGTGATGGTCACAGCAGTTTTTAGGCATAGGTACAGGGTCATAACCGCCATCGTTGTAGGGGTGGCATTTGCTAAGTCGTTTTAAGCCCAGCCATACGCCTTTAAAAGGCCCGTGGAGTTTAATCGCCTCAATCATGTAACTTGAGCAGGTAGGGTGAAAACGACAGCGAGGACCGATAACAGGGCTGATAAGGTATCGGTAAATATTTACCAATCCAATTAGTAGTGAGCTAAGGCAGCGCTGTAAGAAGGAAAGCATTGTCTAATACGTTGTTATGAAATGTTTTTTGAAAAAAATACCGGGTAAGAAAAGGCTTACCCGGTTATATATCCGGGGAGGATTAAAACAATATGTGATCTTTAGCACCACTAAAAAATGAAAAGAGGTTAAAAATCACAGAGAGCTAATTATAAGGATTCTAATGTAGATTAAAAGTTAAACAGTAGTTCTTATCTGATTTTTAAGCCTTCCCACATGAATTAGGGTATGTGGAAAGGCCTAAAGAGCGACTAATCGAAACCTCAGATCAGAGGTGTTCTTCTGCGTATTCAGCCAGTCTTGAGCGGAATATACCTTCTAGATGAACATTCGCAGCGCCTTCGTAGTCTTTAAAACGCTCAACAAGATAGGTTAAGCCGGAAGTGAGCGGTGTTAGATAATTCGAGTCAATCTGTGCGAGGTTACCCAAACAGATGATCTTCGAGCCCTTACCGCATCGGGTTACGATGGTTTTTAGCTGTGATGGCGTTAAGTTTTGTGCTTCATCTAAGAGTACAATCGCTTCTTGAATGCTGCGGCCGCGGATAAAATTTAGCGATTTAAATTGAATATTCGCTTTCTCAATTGCGTATTTTACGCTGCTTTGTGGGCGCTCATCGTGTTCGTGCATCGCCTCTAAGTTATCTTGGATCGCGCTCAGCCAAGGCGTCATCTTCTCTTCTTCAGTACCCGGTAAAAAGCCAATGTCTTCGGCAACTGGCGGGGTAGAGCGAGTCACAATGATTTTGTTGTAGCGCTGCTGCTCAATCACCATCTCTAAAGCGCAAGCAAGAGCGATCAATGTTTTACCAGAACCTGCTGCACCATTGAGAATGACAAGATCAAGATCAGGGTCTAAGACCGCATCCATTGCAAATGCTTGGAATACGTTAATCGGTTCAATGCCCCAGCAGTTCTGCTGCATTAAACGATCGACACCTAAGTCCCTCAATGTAATTTGACCATCGCGTACTGAGGAAACGCGCGCGGCAAACTCCTCAGAATCATCGTAGATATATTCGCAAGGGTAAGTTTCAGGTAGCACCGATTGGGCAAATTGATGGTAAGTGTGGCTGCCTTCTTGGTAGCTTTTAATATCATCGACGCGCTCCCAGAAATTGCCTTCCATATTGCTATGCCCGGCGGGTAAAAGCTCAATGTCTGAAACAAGCTGATCGGTACGATAATCTTCAACCCGTTTTAGCCCTGCGCCTAAGGCTTTTAGGCGCATATTAATATCTTTGGTAACTAAAATAATATCGCGATGAGGATTGGTTGCTTGGAGATGAAGCGCGCAGTTTATGATCTGATTATCTTTATTGGAGTTTTGCGGCAAAAACCCTTGCCGAGCTGTTAACTCATGATCGGGAAAGATACTGAGTTGGCCTAATTTCTTTTCACTGTTTGCAGCGGTAATAGGGATAAATATATCGACCCCTTTGGTGATCGTTGCAGCGTCATCAGCATAACTAAGAATGTCGTCTATGGCCCGTATAGCGGCCCTAGCTTCTTGAGATACATTTTTCTTTCGGTCCTTAATGTCATCTAACTCTTCTAAAACAGTCATCGGGATAGTGATGTCCTGTTCTTTAAATTCATACAGACACTTAGGATCATGAAGAAGTACGTTTGTGTCGAGTATATAGAGTTTAGAGGCAGTCATAGCCGGTTCCTTATATAGCCGAAGGGAATATGTGTACTAATGAAATTATAAAAATTAGAAAGTTTGAACTGATCAAAGGTTGAGAGTTTTGGAGGCTTTTTAAATTCGCTATGCATCGGCCGATAGCGGCCAAAGCTTGAAAGGCGCTTAGCTACTTCAAGCACAGCAGAGTAGGCTGCTGACCTAGAGATAGACTCTGTAGGTTTCGGAGTCGTAATGATTATTCTGTAACTGACGTACTGTGAAATATGATCCACCACGAAGTCTCAGATAATTGCTGAATACTAAGCTAAGACAAATTTGAATCTGAATTAGCACAGCTATTACTATGTAAGATAGCTTAGTAATACATAGGTTCCAGTTGAATGACAAGTGACAAATTTGCTTTGAAGGATTTTTAAGATGGCAATTAATTCTATTGTGGTATTAACCGGTGCAGGAATCTCCGCTGAATCCGGCATTCGGACATTTCGTGCTGAAGATGGTTTGTGGGAAGACCATAAGGTAGAGGATGTTGCTACCCCGGAAGCCTTTGTGCGTGATCCGCAGCTTGTCCATCGTTTTTATAATCAACGCAGGGAGCAATTGCTGTCTGATCCAGTTAGGCCGAACGCAGCCCATATTGCATTAGCTGAGTTAGAGAAGAAGTTTCCCGGTCAGTTTATGTTGGTGACACAGAATATTGATAACCTGCATGAGAGAGCAGGTAGTCAGAACTTGTTACATATGCATGGTGAATTGTTAAAGATGCGTTGTAGTGACTCTGGTCAGGTCTATAAAGAGACGGGGCAAACTGAACCGAGTGATTGTTGCGATTGTTGTGATCTATCGGGCACATTGAGACCGGATATTGTCTGGTTTGGTGAAATGCCGATGTATATGGATGAGATTTATTCGGCTTTAGAAAACTGTGATCTGTTTATCTCCATAGGTACGTCTGGTCATGTTTATCCAGCTGCTGGATTTGTGGAAGTGGCGGGAAGGTCTTCGGCGTTGACGGTAGAACTGAACTTAGAACCATCAAGGGTAGAGTCCGCATTTGATCACCGAATTTATGGCCCTGCGAGTGAAATAGTACCTGAATTTGTTGCGGATATTATCAAGCAGCTTTGAAATATTTGATTGATTTATAAGTGAATTTTTTGATTTTTTACAGATGCTGTCTATAGTTTCTTAAGGAACTTCACTGAGATGTCGGCTGTCTGAAAATTTGCTGTTTGTGAATCTTACCCCAACCTTTAAGTCTCTTTATTTAATTCGTGTATTCACAAAATCTTAACAGCAGACGTTTAAGACTAAGCACATTGTCGCCGTCGTTTAATAAGAAGAACGAAAGTGATGTTCAGCCGAAAAGTTATTTTGGGATCGGCTAAACAGGATTTATTTAGCTCGATCCATGGAGGTGGTCATTATGATGACAGAGCAATACGTTACGACCAGTATTACCCCCTTAGAAAGCCTTAATTCTCTTTCGCCTTATGAGGTGGACCAGTTGCAGGATGCGAGTCAGGGGGGATTATTTCGTCTATTTCGCCAGTGTTCTTTGGCGGTTTTGAATAGTGGTAGTGAATTAGACAGTACCAAACTGGTTTTAGATAAGTATGCAAAATTTAATATCACAATCAGTCAAAAGCATAGAAGTGTTCAACTTGAATTGGTGAATGCACCTGCCACAGCCTTTGTGAATGGCGAGATTATCACGGGTATTCGAGAACATCTTTTCTCTGTTTTACGTGACTTACTTTATGTCGGTACAGAGTTAGATCACCGCTGTTCTGGTCTTACCGAATCGGAAGCCACCACGAATATGGTCTTTCATATCCTTCGCCATGCTGGCGCGATACGCCCGCATGTAAAACCCGATCTTGTTGTCTGCTGGGGTGGTCATTCCATTAATCGTGTTGAGTACGATTACACCAAAAAAGTGGGCTATGAAATGGGCCTACGTGGACTGAATATATGTACTGGCTGTGGTCCAGGAGCGATGAAAGGCCCGATGAAAGGGGCTACAATTTCCCACGCCAAACAACGTCAAAAAGAGGGGCGTTACGTCGGGATTTCAGAACCCGGTATTATTGCTGCCGAAAGTCCCAATCCGATCGTAAATGAACTCATCATCATGCCGGATATTGAAAAGCGTTTAGAGGCTTTTGTCCGCTTAGGTCATGGTATTGTGGTGTTTCCTGGAGGGGCAGGCACCGCTGAGGAGATCCTTTATATTTTGGGTATTCTTCTGCATGAAAAAAATCATAGCCTACCATTCCCGCTGGTATTAACGGGGCCTGAGGGTAGTGAAGAGTATTTTGAAACGGTCGATAACTTTATTCGCTCCACATTAGGCGATGAAGCTGCTAGCAAATATCAGATTATCGTTGATGATCCTCACGAAGTGGCGGAAGTGATGCGTGAAGGATTGGAACAGGTGACCCGTTATCGTAAGGCCACCAGTGAATCTTTCCATTACAACTGGCAGATGCATATACCGGAATCTTTCCAACAACCTTTTGAGCCAAACCATGAAAATATGGCGAGCTTAAAGCTAATTAAAGATCAGACTGACTTTGAGTTAGCGGCAAATCTGCGTTGTGCTTTATCGGGCATTGTGGCGGGGAATGTTAAAGAACCAGGAATCAGAGCAATTGAAGAGTTTGGCGCATTTGAAATCTGCGGTGAGCCAGCAATTATGGCCTCGATGGATAAGCTATTAGGGTCTTTTGTTGATCAACGAAGAATGAAAATTAACTATCAGGAATACCAACCTTGTTATCGTTTGAAACATGAGACGGAGGTGGAAGAGGTTTAATCCTCCTCGGGTTTGATTTCTGATTGTGGTGAGCAGACGAGGTTCCTACCCCTGGATTTAGCTTGGTAAAGAGCTGAGTCTGCAGCCAAAAAAAGTTCTGATTGGTTCTTTCCATAGTCTGGGTAAGACGCTACGCCAAAGCTCCCCGTAATTTTTATCTGATGCTCTGCATAATTTAATACTTGTTGAGACAGTAGTTGTCTCAATTCTTCCGCTATATCTTCTGCTTCATTCAAGCGGGTATTAGCAAAGATCAACGCAAACTCCTCGCCGCCCCAACGGAATAGAAAGTCTGTGCTTCGTATATTGTTGACTAAAATGCGGGAAATTTCTTTTAAAACGTAGTCTCCTGCTAAGTGGCCATATTGATCATTAATTGTCTTGAAATAATCGAAATCGAATAAGCAGAGGCTTAGCGGGTTCTGATGTCGTTCGGCGAAGTCTAGCTGTATATCAAAGATGCGTTTGAACTCTCTGCGGTTACGCAGTTTGGTAAGTTCGTCGTAGGCCGCTAGCTCTAATAGTTTAAACTCTAGTTGTTTGTAGTCGGTTATATCTTTAACCATACCTGTAACCCTAATGGGCTTCCCACAGGAAGAACGTAAAGATATACAGCCTAAATCGTGGACCCAGATATAGTGACCATTACGGTTGCTCATACGATAAGTCGCTTCATAGCGCTCACGTTTACCTTGGATATGTTCTTCTAACGACTGTAGCACCATGGGTAAGTCTTCCGGGTGAACATTGTTCTTCCAGGTATCAACAAACGGTTGCATCTCTTCTGGACCATAGCCCACCATCTTTTTTAGCTGAGGGCTGAAGTACACGTGATCACTGTTGATCTCCCAGTCCCATAGTCCGTCTGTACAGGCATTTACCGCGAACCAGATCTGTTCTGAACGTTCCTGAGTTTCAGCTTCTATAGCACGGCGAGCGCTAATATCTCGAGCGACGGAGAGGAAATACTCTTTACCTTGGTGTTTAATGAGAGAGGTATTTACTTCGACGGGGAGTTCGGAGCCATCTTTTCTGATATGGCTACCGATGAAGGTGAATTTCTTATTTTGGCGGATAACATCAGCTATTTTTAACCAGTGCTCATGGCAATGAACATCTTTTTGTAACGAGAGTACCGAATGGTGCAAAACTTCCTTTTGCTCCATTTGTAGATCTTCATAACCAGCCCTGTTGACCCAAATAATGTTTGAGCTTTCGGGGTCGATCAAATAAACAGCATCCATCATGCTTTCACGAATAACTTCAAGTAGAGGGATCTCTATTGAAGCTTCGCTAGTTTGAGTAGCCATAGCATCCAGCATATAAATAATGATCTGCTTAATTAAGAAATTAAGCTGAAGGTTGAATGCAGTGTACTCCTTTAGGAGGGGGTAAGGGAACCTATAGGTTCCTTACGTGTTGATCTAAAGTAGCTTTTTTAGAGTTTTTTACTTAAAAGCGTTCTATTACCACCTGATGCGGTCGTGTTCCGGGTAATGGTTTTTTCACATACGAAACGTTTTAAGTAGTTTGGCCCTCCTGCTTTAGGACCTGTTCCTGATAGCCCCATTCCGCCAAAGGGCTGGCTGCCAACGATAGCCCCTATTTGATCACGATTAATATAGATATTGCCGACTAGGGCTTGTGTGGTTATTTGCTCTATAAACAGATCGTTTCTGGAATGAACACCGAGCGTCAGACCAAATCCGCTACGATTAATGTCATAAATAACCCGTTCCAAGTTATGTTTTTGGTAGCGGATAATGTGCAGAATTGGGCCGAAAATTTCTCCCGTTAGTTCGTCCATGGAGTTTAGTCGGATAAGGGCAGGTGGCACAAAACAGCCTTGGTTGTGTTGGTCTGAAAGCTCTAGTTCAAACAATAATTTATCTTGTAAACGGCAACGCTCAATATGTTCATAGAGCCTGTGCATGGCATTTTGATTTATGACTGGACCTAGGTCAGTTGCCAACTGTTCGGGGTTGCCAATTTTTAGGGTTTGCATGGCCCCGATCAGCTTTTTCTCGATTACTTCGGCAATATCTTCCTGTACGTACAGAACGCGCAATGCTGAGCATCTTTGCCCTGCACTGTTAAAAGCAGAGTGAATGGCATCTAACACTACCTGTTCAACCAGAGCGCTACTATCAACGATCATGGCATTTAAGCCACCAGTTTCTGCAACAAATGGGATAATAGAGCCATCATGGCGATTGGCTAATTGTTTGTTAATTGTGCTAGCTGCTTGAGTTGATCCTGTGAATGTAACACCGGCAATACGTGAATCAGTTAACAAAGCTTTAGAATGTTCGCCGCCAGCATAAGGTATCAATTGTAAACAATATTCCGGTAAGCCTGCTGCGTACCATAGTTCGGTGGCTTTAAATGCCGTTAATCCGCTACTTGATGAAGGTTTGGCTAGTACAGTATTACCACAAACGAGTGCTGCTGCGATCTGGCCGGTAAAAATGGCTAATGGGAAATTCCAAGGGCTAATGCAAAGGAACACTCCATGCCCTTGATAGTGAAGCGTGTTTTCTTCTCCTGTAATGGATGGCAGTTGCTCAGGTAGTAGTTGTTTTTCAGCAAGCGCAGCGTAGTAGAAACAAAAGTCGATAGCCTCCCTGACTTCGGCTAAAGCGTCCTGTAGAGTTTTGCCAGTTTCTAAAATGCAGAGGGAAACCAACTCAGCTTTGTTTTGTTCGAGTAAACGCGCGTAATTCAATAAGATTTTGCAGCGCGCGGAGATATCTTGGTCTCGCCATTCAGGAAAGAACTGCTCTGCTATGCTGATCGCTTGTTTGATCTGTGTCTTATCTGCAGTGCTTTGATAGCCAACAATTTTATCTAAACGATAATTAGCATGGACTGGTTGTAAATTAAGGCCATCAGTCACCTCGCCGGCAATGATCGGTTGGCAGTACCATTTTTTTTGTCCGTAATATTCAATAATGCTACGCCATTGTTGCCAACAATCTAAGCTCCCTAAAGGGTCACCTGCAGAATTTTCTCTTTGTTGTTCGAATACTTGGTTTGGAAGAGGTAACTCGTAAGAGGTGCGCTGCATTCTTTCTAGAGGTGTTTCGACTATCTCATCGATGCTGACATGAGGATCGTATAACTGGAAAACAAATGAAGAATTTGCACCATTTTCCAGTAAACGTCTAACTAGGTAGGGCAAGAGGTTATTCTGGTTGCCAACAGGGGCATAAATCCTACAGCTATGATCCGTTTCTGATAGAACTTGTTGATAGAGAGGATCGGCCATGCCATGTAAGCGCTGAAATTCGAATGCCTTATCTGTAGGGATCTTTAATAGCTGAGCAATGGTAAGTGCATTATGAGTCGCAAACTGCGGACTTAATAATCCTGATTGTTGGGATAAAAGAAACTTAGCGCAGGTCAGGTAGGATAGATCCGTTGCGGCTTTGTGGGTGAACACCGGGTAGCTCGTAAGGCCATTTTGTTGGCTGCGTTTTATTTCGCTGTCCCAATAAGCACCTTTAACTAATCTGATGGGGATCGGCGTTTCACAATCTGCAGCGACGAGTGAAAGCCATCTAAGTGTCGGTAAAGCACGTTTGCTATAGGCCTGAACAGCTAAACCTAGCTTACCCCAACCAAGGCACAGCTCGCTTCGTAGTAGTTGTTCGAAAATTAACAAGGTTATTTCTAAACGTTCAGATTCCTCTGCATCAATGGTTATGGCTATATCAAGGTTGCGAGCGGCGACAAGTAGCTGAAATAACCGATGCATCAATTGCTTTTGAAGTTGATCAAATTGACTGTTTTCAAGGCGAGGGTGCAAGGCGGAGAGTTTGATTGAGATGCTGGTATTGTCATTTGGATTTTGCTGACCTGCTGCCTGAATGGCTTCTAGGTAAGCTGCAAAATAGGTTTGAGCATCCTGATCACAAACAGCAGCTTCGCCCAACATGTCGAATGAGAATAAAGTGTTTTGATTGTAATCACATCGAAGCTCTAGGGCAGTATTTATATCTTCTGCAAATACAAATTGCTTACCTATTTGGGATACTGCATAGGCAAGCGCCTGGTGTACTACAGTGTTACCTAAGCGTTGCCATACATCGTTTAAAAGACTATCTGCAGACTGTTCTTGGCTTATAAGCTTTTGACTTAGTGCAACGCCCCAAAAGGTGCTGTTTTCAAGGAAAGTGGAATGTGCTTTAAAGAGTTTCTCGGGGTCGAGCGCAAGTGAATCCAATTTATCGAAAATAAGTGCTTGAGCAGTCTCTGTGTCGGGTATTCGCAACAGTGCTTCAGCTAGGGCAAGTAAGGCCACCCCTTCATCACTTTCTAATCCGAACTCTGACATGAGCCTGTTTACAGAAAACAGTGGGTTATCTAGATTACGAATTGTGTTGGCCCAATCTGTTGCTTTGGACTTAGCTTTAGAAGAATTCGGTGTGACTTCCAGCAGTTGATCGCAGAGAGATTTTTCATCATGACAGTAATAGTCGGTGATAGTACGCCATAAAACATCTTGGTCGGCGGGGGATATCTCTGCAGATAAAAGCTGGCTTACTGGTAGCATCTAATAAATCCATTTTTTAAGACAGTGTAGTCGATCATCTGTGTAGGCGGAGGGATTATCAAGAAAGATCTTAGTGATCGGGCAAATATCCCGGAAATACTTGAAAACCAAATAGTTACTGGTTGTTATTTGTATGAGATTTTAGCTGTTGTTTATGGGGATGTGCTCCCTTTAACGTTTATAAGAGGTATTTTGATGATTCTCATACATACTTAGTGAAACTGGGTGAAGGAGGTAGTTGGATGGGAATAATTCATATCTTGCTGTTGGTATTATCTGCCTTATTAGCTATCGCTCTCATCAAACCTATAGCTTCTCTTATTAAATTACCCTTTGCTTTATTGTTGGTTGTGTTTGGATTCATAGGATCTGAGTTGATAACAACTTTAGGCTTGGATACCGGGTTACGTTGGGAACAATTTCACTATTTGGTCCTTTATCTTCTGCTACCTGCTTTGATTTTCGAATCCACTTTGCGTATCAATATTAAAAGCTTATTGAAGAATTTTGCTGCTATTTTACTGTTATCGATCCCTTTAATGCTCTTAGCTTCAATGATTAGTGCTGGGCTTCTTTACTGGGGAGTTGGTTACCCTGCCTATTTTACTTTTATTACGGCGCTACTGACGGGGGCGATATTGTCAGCTACAGATCCAGCAGCCGTTATTAGTTTGTTAAAGCAAGTAGGCGCTTCTGATCGCCTAGTGATTCTTCTAGAGGGCGAAAGCTTATTTAACGATGCACTAGCTATTTTATTATTTAGTATGTTAAGTAGTTTGCTGCTCATACCGGGTAGCGAGCTTAGCTTTACTTATTCGCTTGGGGAATTCTTTAAAATTTTTCTGGGTGGCCTTGTCGTAGGTGCAGGAACACTGCTGATCTTCGGAGGTCTGTTTTTAATAATTAGCAATCAATTCAGTCGAATCATATTAACAATATGTGCAGCTTACGGTGGTTATCTGATCGCTGAGTACTTTTTACATCTGTCAGGCGTAATGAGCCTTTTAGTAACAGGCCTCGGATTTGGCGAGTTGGTTCGTAAAAAGGGGGCTAAAACTGAAACTCAGTTTTTATTCTCTTTCTGGGAATTTAATAATCAGCTTGCAAGTGCCCTAATTTTTGTACTTTTAGGCGTTACGATTACTTGGGGGATGTTTGAGCAGCAATGGCTAGCTATGTTGATCGGTATTGGAGCGGTTCTGTCAGCAAGAGCTATAGGGTTATTGTTTACAGTGCCAGCTATAAATCTATTGCCTCAGATGGAAATAGATTGGCGTGATCAGTTGATTTTATATTGGGGAGGTATGCGAGGTGCTGTTGCTATTGCATTAGCTTTATCCCTGCCTCTTGAAATTGATGCTTGGTTTACTATTCAATCTATAGCATACGGTGTTGTTCTGTTTTCGTTAGGTATACAGGCGACTACGACACCTTTACTCATAAATAAGTTAAATAAAAGGACGTAAAAATGCGTTGTCATGAGGTTGATTACGAAATTATTGGTGAATCACTTCAAATCGTTGAGGTGGAGTTGGATCCGGGTGAAAAAGTGATTGCCGAAGCCGGTATGATGAATTACATGGAAGAGGGGATTAACTTTGAAACAAAAATGGGAGATGGTTCCGAGCCTGATCAAGGCTTAATGGGCAAGCTCTTTTCTGCGGGTAAACGCATGGTTATGGGTGAATCCGTTTTTATGACTCATTTTGGCAACGAAGGAAACGGCAAAAAGCGCGTTGCTTTTGCTGCACCTTATCCAGGTAGCATAGTGCCTCTGAATTTGGCCGATTATGGTGAGAAGGTAATCTGCCAGAAAGATGCTTTTTTATGTGCTGCCTTAGGGACCAAAGTCGAAATCGCATTTTCTAAGAAAATTGGTGTAGGTTTCTTTGGTGGTGAAGGTTTTATCCTGCAAAGGCTCGAAGGCGATGGTATGGCGTTTGTACAGGCGGGTGGCACGGTTGTGCGTAAAGAATTGAACAATGAAACTCTAAGGGTCGATACGGGTTGCCTAGTCGGTTTTACCGAAGGTATTGAATACGATATTGAAATGGTCAAAGGTTTGAAATCAATGATCTTTGGCGGTGAGGGGCTCTGGCTTGCCACGCTAAAAGGGACAGGTAGTGTTTGGGTTCAAAGCCTACCGTTCTCGCGCCTTGCTGATCGCTTAATTGCATCAGCACCGTCGTCTGGTGGAAGTGATAAAGGTGAAGGTTCAGTGCTTGGTGGTATCGGCCGAATGTTAGACGGAGATTAAAAGCTTATTACACAATAGGATAATTCCCTTTGTGATCTATGGTTTTCGCCTGTAATGACTATGACAATGGATGTAAAAATAGGTATATTTAGAGGCTTGTTTTTACCCATCTCAAGTCGTTACAGGTGTTATCTTGAGAAATAAACTGGTTATAACCCTGACTACTGTCTACGGTTCTCGCCAATACACGTTTAACCAAGTAGCAAAGTACATTTTGTTGGCATTTTTGATTTTGTCAGCAATCAGCTTTTTTGTTTCTAATGCTCTGCTGGTGGTTAAAACCGACGACCTGTCTGATCTTGAAGAAGATCATCAGGAACTCAGCGAAAACTATGAACTGATGGTTGGGTCGCAGCAACTTTACATAGAAGAATTAAAAGAGCTCAGCTTATCGCTGAGTTCTTTAAAAGACGAACGTGACAAGCTGGAAGAGGAGAATCTTCGTATTGGCGAATTGAACTCCTCTTTGGACAATTCTCTGTATGGTTTAGAGAATTTGTTGGGCTTGGAATCAGCGGATAAGATTGATCCTTACAGAGCCGAGCAGCTAACAATCGAGGCTAATAAGCGTTTGTTCTTTTTACACAGTATTCCGAACGGCGTACCTATTCAGGCAATCCGAATCACGGATAAGTTTGGCTCGCGCTTTCACCCCGTTAGAAAAAAGCGGGTAATGCATCATGGAATAGATTTTAAAGCGAAAAGAGGCACGCCTGTCTATGCAACTGCAGACGGTATAGTTGAATTCGCTGCTTACAATAAATCCTTTGGTAAGCTGATTAAGCTTCAGCATAACTTTGGATTTAAAACGTACTTTGCGCATCTGGACGCAATAAAAGTAAAAACTGGAGAATTTGTCAGTAAGGGACAGCTGATAGGATTAAGTGGTAATACGGGTATGTCTACAGGGCCGCATCTTCATTATGAGATACGCCATATGTATACAGCAATAAACCCCGAGCCTTTCCTCTCCTGGGACATAACAAATTTTGACTCTTTGTTTACAAAGGTTAAGGGAGTTAAATGGGCATCCTTAAAAGAAATGTATCCACTAAACCAGCACAGTCAGCCATTACAATAATCGCTGAAGGCAATAAGTTTTGTGGTGATATGAGCATCGTTGGCAAAATGCATATCGATGGCATGTTCGAAGGTAATGTAAGTTCTCTAGATAATATATCTATTGGTAAATCAGGTCATGTCCGTGGGCTAATTAAAGCGCGCGGTGTTGATGTATGTGGTCTTCTTGAAGGTGAAGTTATCTGTGATGAACTTCATATAGATTCGGGTGGACAAGTTCGCGCAACAGTCGAAAGCAAACAGATGTCTATTCACCCTGATGGTTGCTTTGTGGGTGAACGCCGAATGAAAGAAACGTCTGCGCTGATGGATGAAAGTAGTAAAATCGAATCGGGCTCTGATGCTATTGATTCACTGCCTGATAAGATTGTTCTGGAAGATAAATCAGAATAAATATCTATAACCTTGTTGTCGTTGATTAAGGATTGTAGCGATGTGTGAATTGTTGGGTATGAGTGCCAATGTACCTACTGATATCTGCTTTTCCTTTGCCGGGCTTATGCAGCGCGGTGGCGGAACAGGGCCTCACAAAGATGGCTGGGGCATCGCTTTCTATGAAGGTAAAGGTGCGCGTTGCTTTCATGATCCTAACCCCAGTGTTGACTCTAAAATTGCTCGTTTGGTCAAAGAGCACCCGATAAAAAGTCATGTGGTAATCAGTCACATTCGGCAGGCAAATGTAGGAAATATTTGCCTTGAAAATACACATCCATTTCAAAGGGAACTTTGGGGCTTTACATGGACATTTGCGCACAATGGCCAGTTGGATAAAGCTCTGTTTGATAAGCCTCTCTCTTTTTATCACCCGGTGGGAACGACTGATAGTGAGTATGCATTCTGTTGGTTATTGGGGGAGATCAGACAAGCATTTCCTCAACGGCCTGAGAAGTTTGAAGAGCTTTCTAAATTCATCAAACAGCGTTGCGAACAGCTAAGAGCGCTAGGTGTATTTAATATGCTCTTAACTGAATCTACCCATTTATTCGCATTTTGCGGCAGTAAACTGTCTTGGTTGACCCGTAAAGCACCTTTCGGCGAAGCAAGCCTGACAGATTGTGAAATGAAAGTGGATTTTGTTAAAGAAACCACCCCGAAAGATATTGTCACCGTAATAGCGACGGTCCCCTTAACAGATAATGAGGATTGGATTGCTCTGGAACCAGGCGATTTGGTGACCTTTGTTGAAGGTATACCGCAATAAAGGACAATTTAGCCTGAGTATAAGGAGCTTTTCAGGTGAGTGTAAAACGAGATTCTCTCGAACAGTTAAAGCTAGATATCCAAAGCGTTGGTAGTGTCACGGAGCTTCTTGATAGTGCATGCCAAAACTTTGCGTATAAAGATGCTTTTACCCATATGGGAGCGACGTTAACTTACGCTGAGCTTGATAGTCTGGCCGAGAAATTAGCGGCATACCTACAAAACTGCACATCTCTGGAACCCGGTGATCGGATTGGTATTCAATTGCCGAATACCTTGCAATACCCAATCGCAGTGCTGGCAGCACTTAGAGTTGGCTTAGTCATCGTTAATACCAATCCGCTTTATACAGCTGCCGAAACGTTGCATCAATTTAAAGATGCTGATGTTAAAGGGGTCATCATTCTTGCTAATAGCGCTCATCTATTAGAAGAGGTGTTACCTCAATCGAATATCCACACCGTATTAGTCACGGAGCTGGGTGATATCCATCCTTTAATGCGCCGATTAATGATCAATTGCTCGGCGAAGTATTTACGTAAAATCGTCCCTAAATATCGATTAAGGGATGCGGTTGGTTTTAGAGAAGCGCTTGCTAAAGGCGCGCATTATACATTAGAAGAAGTGCAGCGGGATGCAGAGCAACCTGTACTGATCCAATACACTGTTGGTACTACGGGTACACCAAAAGGTGCCGTTTTAAGTCATCGAAATTTGATTTCGAATGTGTTGCAGTTGAAGCACCGGTTACCCGATACGTTAAGAGCGGGTGAAGAGATTGCGATCGCACCATTACCGCTTTACCACATCTATGGTTTTTTACTGAATTGTTTAGTCATGCCTGTTTTGGGTGCCCAAGTAGTACTGATTACAAACCCCCGTGATATTCAAGGTTTAGTTAATGAACTAGGTCGATGGGATTTTACGGTATTTTCAGGCATAAACACTTTATTTGTTTCGCTGTGTCGAAATAGTCTGTTCAACCAGTTGGACATGACGCGTTTAAAGCTAACTCTATCTGGAGGTATGGCGCTAACACGTTCGGTTAGCGATGAGTGGGAAAGTGTAACGGGCTGCCAGATTATTCAAGGGTATGGTCTTACTGAAGCTTCTCCTGTTGTGGCAATTGAGGAACCGCATAATTCCCGATACGGATCTGTAGGACGGCCTCTACCGCTGACCGAGGTTCGTATCGTTGGGGAGCAGGGGGAGGATCTCTGTTCTGGCGAAACCGGTGAGCTCTATGTTCGCGGGCCTCAGGTTATGTCAGGTTATTTGCAGGATGATTCTTCGATTCCTGATTCTGAAGGCTGGTTAGCTACGGGTGATATTGCTCGCGTTCTTGATGATGAAACCTTGCGTATTGTTGATCGCAAGAAAGACATTATTAATATTTCAGGCTTTCCGGTTTATCCCAATGAATTAGAAAACACCATATCCAGCCATCCTGATGTTGTAGAGTGTGCTGTAGTTGGATTGCCTGATGAAACATGCGGTGAAGTCATTAAACTTTTTGTTGTGACCTCCAATCGACGTTTATCTGTCAAACAGGTACGTGAATATTGCCGCGAGCGTTTAACTTCCTATAAAGTGCCACGATTAGTTGAGTTTAGAACACACCTTCCCAAATCCAATGTCGGTAAGGTGTTAAGACGTTCGTTGTTAGAAGAAGAATTAAATCGGCTGCAAAAAATGCGTAAGCGAATTTAGTTGATTCATAAGGCTACGCCCGTTTTTTGCTGGCCTACTTAGATGAAGGTGAAGTATGGGATTTGGTTTGAGCGATTCTAGTCTGTTGCGGCCACAGGCTTTTATCAACGGTGAATGGGTAGACGCGAAAAGTGGGGCTGAATATCCAATTATTAATCCTGCTAATGGTGAGGTTATTTCGCATGTTGCAGATGTTGGGCAGTTCGAAGCTAAGAATGCAATTGAGGCTGCTCAAACATCGATGGAATTGTGGAAACTAAAGTCGCCTACTGATCGTTCAAATGTGCTTCAACGCTGGCATGATCTTATTATTGCAAATGCCGGTGACCTAGCCTCGATTTTAACGCTTGAGCAAGGGAAGCCGCTTGCCGAAGCCAAGGGTGAGATACTTTACGGTGCTTCTTATCTGAAATGGTTTGCTGAAGAAGCTAAACGTATCTATGGTGATATTTTACCTTCCGCTCAAGATCGACGTAGTCTTGTTATTAAGCAACCTGTAGGCGTTGTTGCAGCCATAACACCTTGGAATTTCCCTAATGCCATGATCGCACGCAAAGTGGCCCCAGCATTAGCTGCTGGCTGTACAGTCGTGCTCAAGCCTGCTCCTGAAACACCACTATCTGCATTAGCTTTAGCTGAGTTGGCTGTTCGAGCGGGGGTTCCTGCTGGAGTATTCAATGTCTTGCCTTGTCTTAAGGCTGAAGAGGTTGGTGGTGTTTTTACTGCTAGCCCTATAGTAAAAAAACTGACCTTCACCGGATCGACGCCCGTAGGAAAGCTATTACTACGACAGTGCGCAGATACTGTTAAACGTACATCAATGGAATTGGGCGGTAATGCGCCAGTGATTATCTTTAATGATGCTGATATTGATCTAGCTGTTGCTGGAGCGCTAGCTTCTAAATTTAGAAATGCTGGTCAGACCTGTATCTGTGCTAATCGTTTGTTAGTTCAAGAAGGTATATATGATCGTTTCTTGGCTAAATTTACAGAGGCTATTCAAGCATTTTGCTTAGGCGATGGTTTTGATGCAAAGACAACACTCGGCCCTGTGATAACTGAGAAAGCGCTGAACGGCATTGGATCTCTGGTGAAAGGAGCGCTTGGTCAGGGAGCGAGATTAGTGACAGGTGGGAAACCTGTTGAAAGTGATGGCTGGTTTTATGAGCCAACGGTCTTGGCTGACGTGCAAGCTGATATGGATATCTTTAGTGAAGAAATTTTTGGCCCAGTAGCGCCTGTCATTAAATTTAAAACGGATACTGATGCTATTGCCATGGCTAATGACACTTCTTTTGGTCTAGCTTCATATATCTATACGCAAGATATCTCCCGTATTTGGCAGGTATCAGAAGCGCTTGAATATGGGATGGTAGGTGTTAATGAAACGGCTATAAGTTCAGAGTTAATTCCCTTTGGTGGCGTTAAAGAATCAGGTCATGGCCGAGAGGGATCTAAATATGGATTGGATGATTATTTAGAAACAAAATATATCTGTATGGGCGGTTTAAACGCTTAGATTTTGTTTATCCTTATACTTGATAATAAGCTTGAATTATTGACGCCTGAGTAGAGGTCCCAGTGGATAAAAGAGATTGTAAGATTAATTACAAGTGCCCTAAAGCTTGGGATGATCTGGATAAAACTGAGAACCCATTTGTAAGACATTGTAACCAGTGCGAAAAAGATGTTCATTTTTGTGAAGATGTGGATTCGTTAAAAGAAGCAACGGTTGAAGATTTATGCGTTGCTGTTCCGATGAGTGGCCTCGAAGACGGCGTCATGATGGGTGATATCGCTTGGTCTGGCTTTGAGGGTGACCCTTTTCCTCCGCTGCCACCGGAGCCAAAACTTGATGACACTGATTTGTTGGATGGTTGGGTTATCGATGAAAAGCCGCAGTTGCCCGAATTCCCGAAGTCGAAGCCTGAAAAGCCCGATATGGATTCGTGGCTAGATAGTGATCTGGACGATCCTTTATCGGTGGAAGAAAAGCCGAAGTAATTCATGTCTGTAAACAAGTCTCGTCTCGATCGTTTTCTCGCTGCCAATACGCCCTATAACCGTAGAGATGTGAGAATACTCATCGCTCAACAAAAGGTATTGGTGGATGGATTGCCGGCATCGGCTGTCAATCAGGTGGTCGATAGATTTTCTAGAATTGAGTGTGATGGGAAAATTCTTCAGGATAAACGTCCAGTGTACCTGATGTTAAATAAGCCAGTTGGTTATGTCAGCGCGACTAAAGATTCAATCCATCCTACAGTTATTGATCTGCTAGCAGGCGGTTATGATGATGTTCATATTGCCGGACGTTTAGATCTCAATTCCTCGGGTTTATTGCTGTTAACCAATGATGGAGAATGGTCTAGTCAGATTGCTTCTCCGGACACGAAAGTGTCAAAGCGTTACAGAGTAGAACTTGCTAAGCCTTTATCTATAGAGTACATACCTGCTTTTGCGGCGGGGATGTATTTCCCTTTTGAAGGTATAACTACGAAACCAGCAGATCTTGAGATCATAGATACCAATACTGCCTTAGTGACGCTGCAAGAAGGTCGTTATCATCAGATCAAGCGAATGTTTGGGCGGTTTAGAAATCCCGTTGTCGCTTTGGAAAGGCTATCTATTGGCGATTTGTATCTAGATAGATCCTTATCGCCGGGGGAGAGTAGGGAGTTACGAGAGGATGAAGTTGCTCTTTTTACTCAGTCTTAATTTAAGGCTCTATCGCTTCAATTTCTTCTAGTAAAGTCATCAGCTGTTTTAGTTTTTCATGATCATAACGTTCAGAGAATGCTTGATAACGTTCTTCTATAGCTGGTGTCAGGTGCTCAAGTAGATCAACTGATTTGCTTGTAAGGCTAATCAAAATACGACGCTTGTCTTCTTCTGATTTTCTGCGCTGGATGTAGCCCTGTTGCTCTAAGCGTTTGAGAATGCCGGTTAAGCTAGGACTTAAAATACAACAAAACTCAGCAAGAGCCTTTGATTCCAGTTCTTGGTGGGATTTGATCGTTTGTAAGACCCGCCATTGCTGTTCAGTCAGGGAGTTCTCTTGTAATAAGGGTCTAACAAATGACAGCGTAGCTTCACGAGCTTTCAGCAATTGTAGTGGCAGAGAATCTTCTAATGTGCGCATGTGAATGATCTTTCAAAAATATTGTGCGCATTGTCGGGATTCGGGAACTAATGTGCAAGTCTTAACCGAATATTTCCTCCTAATGTATAAGGTTTTTGTGGTCTGTGTTACATATTGGGGCATTAATTTATAAATTATTCAGACTTAAGGGGTATTTAACGTATTCATTTTCTATTTGTTGGTTTACCTGAATTCTACGGGTATTTATCCCGTATTCCCCATTTCCATGGTTTCCTCGTAGATTAGATAGTTATTTTTACCCTGCTTTTTGATCTGATACATCGTGATATCAGCCGCTTTTATAAGCGCGCTTAGTTCATGGCCATGGCTAGGCGCTAATGCAATGCCTATGCTGGCACCGACTCGAACGGTCTTGCCTAAACTAACTTCAATCTCTTTTTCGAGTAGTTTTAATATTTTTTGCGCTACGACGGAAGATTCCTCTTCTAAACAGTCAGCTTCACCGGCTAAAAATATTAAAAATTCATCGCCACCCCAGCGTGAGAGTAAGTCTGATTTGCGTAAAGCTGAGCTAAATCGGTTGGAAACTTCTTTGAGTACATGGTCGCCTGCATCGTGACCATAATTGTCATTTATAGGTTTAAAATGATCGAGGTCGATCAGCATAACTGCGTGATGACTATTAGGTTGTTCCATCAAAGATTCTTTAATCAGGCGTTTGCAGCCCCGACGATTCAATAAACCTGTTAGCGTATCAACTTCTGATTCGTATCGGGCTTTAAGTTCTCGGTGTACACGTTCTGATATGTCATAGATTACAAGCTCTAATAGCACTTCACCGCTTTCATCTAGCACTTGTGAGAGTATGCAGTGCAAGTGGCGATCAGTTTCTCCTTCGATTTTGAGGCTTAAGTCTATAGAGACGGGGTTTATAGACGTTAGTGATTTCTGAATGGCTTGTGCTAAATGTTGCCTTTCTTCAAACAATTCAATCAGCTTTCGTGTTTGGTTTTCTGAGAAATACTGGCAAGCTGTCTCACCGACTATGCTAGCAAAGGCAGGGTTATGCATCAGCAATTGGCCATCCATATTGACCAGAGCTATGCCTACTCGGGCATTATCAAACAAGAGACGGAATTTTTGCTCTAGTTTCTGGACCTCATCGAATAACTGATTTTTTTGCTGGATAGTTTCCTGCATCTCTTGTAGCAGGTTGTTACTGTCGTTTACCAGTAACCCTATTTCATCTTGATCGTGCCCAGTTGGTGTAACGACTCGTTGGCTAGTTCCAGGTTTTATGACGTGGAGCTGTTGAGCAATCTTTTTGAGAGGGGCTGCCAAAAGCCTATTGACCAGCATAATCACGAGTAAAACTACGAAGATGGAGTTAACGCCAAATATGATGATATGTGACAGCGCACGATTTTGGGCTGTTGATTCAATAAGCCCTTGATTTGGAATTAAAGTCAATTTGCCTATCGGAAGTTGGGGGGTAAAAGGGTCGCTTAGTTTCAAAATTACCAATCGTGCATCAGGGCCTATGGTAATATCGCCAGCTGTTAGCAGCATGCCTACATCGCTATGTAAAATAACGCCAGAAACGTTGTCATTGATGATAAGGCCATTGGTTATTTCTGTTCCAAGCTCTTCATTTT
This sequence comes from Neptuniibacter sp. SY11_33, assembly GCF_047778025.1. Lineage (GTDB taxonomy): Bacteria > Pseudomonadota > Gammaproteobacteria > Pseudomonadales > Balneatricaceae > Neptuniibacter. Next base: position 2,372,026 of record NZ_CP180543.1, on the reverse strand, counting down.
CAAGATAAACAGCAACTTTGGCGCTTTGCTCGACTGTTTTGACGAGTTGTTGCAAGCTTTTGTGGATTTCATCGAGTTCTTCTTTGTAAGAGAGTTGGAAAAGCACTACCGCAGAGATCAATAGAAATATGCAGGCAAAAAAAGCAATGGATATGCCTGTTCTTATAGAGAGCTTTGTATTGAGTGAATTACTCAACATGCGCTATGACCTTAACCGAATCCACTAGCTCTGATTTGTCGATATACCCTATGGCAGTAGTGTCTTTCATTATTGTTGCTATAACTTCCTGTGATGATTCTACTGGCTGAGGCGGTGTCGCTCGACCTGCGAATATAAGTCTAGCCCAGTATGCATTGATTTGGGGGAGTGTTTTGCCTGTCAGGCCTTTATAAAACTTAGCCCTGTGATCCGAATCTGTAGGCATATCAAGCGTTGATGCTTTTCCCCCATTAGGGAAATGCTGTACGCGTCCCATGTATAGGTCAATCACTTGTTTTTTACTCAATCTATCTACTTCACTTTCAGGGTGAGAAATCACAATCATTTCAGCTGATGCGTTAAGGGTTATTATTAACGAGGAGAGGAGGACCATTAGATACTTCATCGTCTCCACCTCAGAACAAAAAGTTCACGTTGATTGAGAAGGTATCTATGGTTTCATCAGTAGTATTTGATGAATCCTTGCCCCATAAGCCAGCACCATAAGGCTTAATCCAGGTTCTATCCCATTGAACCTTTATAGCAGTGTTGTGGAATGCGTCCCAGCGCACACCTAAACCGAGAGATTTTTGATCTACTCCGTTCTGATTGTAGATATCCTGCACTACATTTCTTAAATCGACTAAACTTTGAGGTGCGAAATTAGGCGTTGCAGCAACTTGATTTATATCGTCTGAATTTTCAGTGATAGCACCTAGCCCATATACAGTGTACTCACCAATTCTTCTGCCTACACTTAAATAACCACTGCGGAATGAAGTGAACAAAGAGTCTTCGGTTTTGACTTGGTTAATCTCGGTTTGGATTACCCATTGGTTATTATCGTAAGTTAGGCCTAGGGTATAGTAATCAAATTTTTTACCTTCTAAATTTAGATCATCTGCTACGGTCGCTGCTTCGGGCCAGAAAGGAGTGCTGCCATCTAGTGCTTGAATTAAAGGGTTATAAAAATCCACAGGATCACTAAGTTCTATATGAGCGTAGCCCAATCTAAATTTCCAATAATCACTTTCCCAAAGTAAGCTGGTTGCTATTGCAGGTGAAACCTCAAGAGTAACATCTTCATTAATAAAATCGTTTTGGGTTGTACCTAAGGTTAAACGAGCTTGAAAAAAGGAATCTTCCAATAGGGTTGAGTAGGTAATATCTGCCCCATCAATATAATCAAAGGCTAGAGGGCTATAGAACTCAATCGGCGGGCGGGCCCAAAGATAGGCGTAACCTACATTTCTATATTCCGAGAGCATAAAGACATCCACCCCGAGTCTACCCACTCGGTAGCTAAAGGGGTTGTCAGGACTTGGGTGATAGCGTAGGTAGGCCCACTCAATACTATTTTCTAAACTTTGATCAATCCTATTTTTATAAACCATTTGGGCTGAAGCGCTCCATTGGTCGTTGAAGGTGTGATCGACTTGCAGTCCTAAGGTTGTGTCTGATTCAAATGACCAAGAATCAGAATCTTCGGCAGTACGAGCAAGGTTGCGTCTAAAGTTTAAATCGTCTCCTGAATTGCTTTTAACCAGCCCTATGGTTGAAAAACCACGGACCGTGGTTTTTTCCGCGTAGAGCGAAGTGGGTTGAAACAGAAAAAAAAGTGAGGAGAAAATCAAATAAATCTGTTTCATATTCATCGGGTTACCTTGCCACAACATCGAGCCCAATTTATTGAAATATTATGAATATCTACATTAGGGCTTTCTGCGTAATTAGTTGCAGTAATATTAATAAGTTAGCTGAATTCTGAGCTAGAGCAATAAAAGTTGATGTTGATGCTCCAGCGTTTGATCTGTTATAGAATTGCGCCATCAAGAATATAGGGTAAGGCGAAGCACTTGAATCAGAGTAAAAAACAGCTCAGGTCTTTATTGGAAGGCTGTCGACTTTCGGATCGTTTTCGTTTGAAGAGCCGTATTGAACGACTTAAAAATGATGACCAGGAAAGAGCTGCTAAATTGGTCGATGATCTTGTGGCTTCGTGTGAATGGGTTGAGAGTCGAAAGCAGTTAAATACGGATATCTCTTACCCCGATCTTCCTATCAGCAGCCGCCGCGAAGAGATCAGTAAAGCGATCGTAGAGAATCAGGTGGTTGTTTTAGCGGGGGAAACTGGATCAGGTAAAACTACACAGCTGCCCAAGATTTGTTTAGATCTCGGATTGGGTTGTAAAGGTTTGATTGGTCATACTCAGCCCCGCCGTTTGGCTGCACGAACTGTAGCTAGCCGTATAGCTGAGGAGCTACAAACTTCCTTGGGTGAAAGAGTCGGCTACCAAGTTCGTTTCCATGATCAGGTGGGTGAAAATACTCAGGTCAAGTTAATGACTGACGGTATTCTGCTAGGTGAAACGCGTCATGATCGTTTCCTTGAGCAGTATGAAGTACTAATTATCGATGAGGCGCATGAGCGCAGCTTGAATATCGATTTCCTACTTGGCTATATAAAACGTATTCTTCCGAAACGTCCCGATCTTAAGGTAATAATTACCTCTGCCACGATTGATCTAGAGCGTTTCTCTAAGCATTTTAATGATGCACCTATCATCGAGGTGTCGGGGCGAACTTACCCCGTAGAGGTTTTATATCGTCCGCTTCATGAGTTTGAAGCTGAAGATGAAAAAGCCTTAGACCTTCAACAAGGTGTTATGGCTGCAGTTGAAGAGCTACTAGATAATGAGCGCAAGCAAGGCAAGGGGCCGCAGGGTGATGTATTAATCTTTCTGCCCGGTGAGCGAGAAATACGTGAAACGGCTGAAGTTCTTAGACGAGCTGAATTAAAGCATACTGAAGTGCTTCCATTATATGCGCGACTTTCTTTAGCTGAACAAAATAGGGTGTTTCAACGCTCAGGTAAGACAGCAGCAACTCGATTAATATTATCTACCAACGTTGCAGAAACTTCCCTAACAGTGCCCGGTATCAAGTATGTGGTTGATACCGGCTTGGCTAGGATTAGTCGATATAGTTACCGCTCTAAGGTTCAAAGGCTTCCAATTGAAGCTGTATCTCAAGCGAGTGCTAATCAGCGAGCGGGTCGTTGTGGACGTATCTCTGAAGGTACTTGTATACGTTTATATTCCGAAGAAGATTTTAATGCACGGCCCGAGTTTACAGATGCTGAAATCCGCAGAACTAATCTGGCTGCAGTTATCCTTCAGATGTTATCTCTTAAGCTCGGAGATATATCTGAATTTCCTTTTGTTGATGCGCCAGATAATCGTTATATCAATGATGGTTTTAAACTGCTGCAAGAGCTTGGTGCGGTAGATGCTAAACGTAATATCACACGTGTAGGTTGGCAGTTATCAAAATTACCTATCGATCCACGTTTAGGGCGGATGGTTATCGAGGCTGCGAGAAACAAGTGCTTGCGTGAAGTCCTCATCATCGTGAGTGCTTTATGCATTCAAGATCCTCGCGAAAGACCTCAAGAGAAACGTCAAGCCAGCGATGAAAAGCATCGACAGTATGCGCACGAAGAATCAGACTTTTTATCCTTTGTGAATTTATGGGATCACTATGAAGAGCAAAGGCAAGAATTAAGTCAAAATCAATTGCGGAAGTATTGTGCAAAACAGTTTCTATCGTATATGCGCATGCGTGAATGGCGTGATACTCACCGTCAATTGCATCTAATCTGTAAAGAGCTTAAACAACAAGATGATAAGTTTGTTGAAAGGGAGCAAGAAGCCTCATACGAAGCTATTCATCGTTCCCTTTTGGCTGGCTTGTTAAGCCATATGGGCTTTAAGCAGGAGAAAAAAGAATATCTTGGGGCGCGTAACCGACGTTTTCTATTATTCCCGGGTTCCGTTGTATATAAGAAAGCTCCGAAATGGATTATTGCTGCCGAATTAGTCGAGACCAGTCAGTTATATGCACGTTGTATAGCAAGGATAGACCCTACATGGGCAGAAAAATTAGCGCCGAATTTAATTAAGAAAAATTACAGTGAGCCTCATTGGGAGAAAAAACGGGCAGAGGTCGTTGCGATAGAGCAGATCACGCTGTACGGCTTGATTATCGTGCCTAAGCGTAAAGTTAGTTATGGGAAAATTGACCCTCTCGTCGCTCATGAAATCTTTATCAGGCAGGCGTTGGTAGAAGGAGAACTCAATTCCCAAGCAACTTTTATCAAGAAAAATCGCGCTTTGTTACAGGGGATTGAAAAGTTAGAAGCTAAATCTCGTAGAAAGGATTTACTTGTCGATGAAGAGCAGCTTTATGAGTTCTACCGACTTCGTCTGCAGTCACTTAAGGCTGAGTATATTGTTAATGGGGCCGCTTTTGAAAAGTGGCGCAAGACAATTGAGCTTGAAACACCTGATGCATTGCATATGCAAGAAGAGGATATTCTGCAACGGTCTGCTGATCATGTTTCCGTAGTCGCTTATCCGGACTTTTTTAGATGGGATGCAGCAAAGTTAAAGTTATTCTATAACTTCTCGCCAGGCGCTAAAGATGACGGTGTGACACTTCAGGTTCCATTACCATTGTTGAATACGATCCCATTACAACAGATGGAATGGCTTGTGCCAGGGATGCTTGAGGAAAAGTGTTCTGCAATATTGAAAGGCTTACCGAAACAACAGCGTAAGCACTTTGTGCCAGTGCCAAACTATGTCGAAGCATTTATAAACGCAGTTGAATTCGGGGTAGGGAATTTATACGAGGTCTTTGCTCATCAGTTGCTTCGTATGACCGGGATTAGAATACGAGAATCTGATCTAAGGCAGAGTTCGCTTCTTGATCATCTATCCATGAATATTCGGCTAGTAGATGAAAAAGGAAGACTGCTTGGTGAATCTAGATGCTGGGACGTTTTGAATGATCAATTCGCGTCGCAAATAAATGAAAGGCTTACTGAAAAATCTGATATTGAATGGGGACGCGAAGGCTTAACTGGGTGGGACTTTGGGTCCCTAGAAGAAAGCTGCAGAATTAACAAATATGCTGGTGTTGAGGTAGAGGCTTACCCTGCATTGGAAGATGCCGGTGAATTTGTAACCCTATGCTTAAAATCTCATAAAGATGAAGCTGTCCAAATTAGTCGATCAGGGATCACGCGTTTAGCTCTTCTTTCGATGAAAGAGCAGGTTCGTAATCTTAAAAAGGTGTTGAAGAAGGATCAGATAACTCAAAGTGTACTACTAAGCGGTGGTTTATATACACCTACGCAATTAGAACAAGAGATTATTTGGCAAACCTGTGCTTCGATTCTATTGCCCGAGCATGGTGTTATAAGAGATCAAAAAGAATTTGAGCAAGCTGTCTTAAAGTGCAAAAGCGAAATTATACCAACCGGGGAGAAGCTGTTAGGGAATGTTCTCGAGCTTTGTCAAACCTATAACCGCATCCAGAAACAACTCAAAGGGAAAGTGCAGTTAAATGAGGTTCCGGTTTTAAACGATGTTAAGCAGCAGCTAGCTCAATTGATGTACAAAGGTTTTATTAAGCGTGAATCAGTTCACGTGTTGAAACAGTATCCAAGATATTTAAAGGGAATTGAAATTCGGCTTGAGAAGTTTAGACGTAATCTAAGGCAAGAATGCCTGCAAAGTGATCAATTACAACAATGTTTTACTCAATACCAGAAGAGATATGAAAAACATTGCTCTCAAGGTGTTTATGATCAGGAATTGGTAAACTATCGCTGGATGATAGAAGAGCTTCGCGTCTCACTTTTTGCCCAACAGTTGGGTACCGCGACGACGGTTTCTGAAAAACGCCTCAAACAACAGTGGGCCAAAGTGGTCAGTTGATGTAGATCAATAAATTTAGGGAGTAATACTTTTGTTGGGTGTTAACAGTTAAATAAATGCTCCAACAAAGGTTGCAGAAGCCTTTTTGGTATGTTGTAATGCCCGAAATTTATTTCTAAGAACCTGCTAAGGCCTTGTTAAATGGAGTTAATTCCCTGTCATAGGTACTAAAGCAGGAGAGAGATAGGGCAGAAGTTAAAGTTTTTTGTAGTTCTGCCGAGACAAGTTTTAGAAGAAAAATGTGTTTCACCTGTTTGAAATATATTTTTTTTATAGTATTTTCATAGCGTAATAGCGTGTTAAATGCGTTATGCTAGAAAAATTAAAAAATTCACTACTAGTATGTTGAATATTATTGAAGGGGAAATGTTGATGAAAAAGTCACTGATTGCTCTGGCTGTTGCCGGTGCTATGACTGCACCAATGATCGCACAGGCTGACGCTACGCTATACGGTTCTTTCCGTATTGGTCTACAAAAAGTAGACAACGGCGACACTGGTGTTGACGATCAGTCTTCTCGTGTTGGTATCAAAGGTGATGTTGACCTAGGTCTTGACGGCACTAAAGGTATCTTCCACTGGGAAGCTCAAGCTAACAATGCACAGGGTGTTGACCAGAGCCGTGCTCTAAGCACTCGTCTACAGTACATTGGTGCTCAAGGCGATTGGGGTAAGGCATTAATTGGTAAGCAATACCACCCGCACTACCTACTAATCAGCGGTCCAACTAACATCTTTAACCCAGGTGACGGCGGTTACGGTGAGCGTTTCAACCTAGGTAACTCTGCACTGGGTAAAACTGGTCATTTCATGAAGCGTACAGAAAGCACTATTGCTTACTACTCTCCTAAAATGAATGGTTTCCAGGTTATCGGTGGCGTTGTAATGGCTACAGATAACGATGATAACAACAATTCTGTTGACGAAACTGCTGATGCGATCAACATTGCAGGTACTTACTCTGCTAATGGCGTAACAGTTTCTGCTTCTTACGGTACTATCGAAACTGCAAACACTCCAGGTGCTGAAATGCAGACTGATGTTTGGGGTCTTGCAGGTAAGTATCAGCTAGATGCTCTAGAGCTGATGGCTAAGTACGAAGACAAAGAAACTGAAACTGGTTCTACAGAAAACTCTGATGAGCGTGTTTGGGAACTAGCTGCTCGTTACACTATGGGTGCTACTTCTGTATACGGTCGTTACGCTGATTACGAAGATAAAGTAGGTAATACTGATCTAGAGCAGTGGGGCCTAGGTGTTCAACAGAAGCTAGGTAAAGGTCGTGTATTCGCTGAGTACATCGACAACGATTCTGACGACACTAACGAAGACCGCGCAGTACTAGGTTACCGCGTAGACTTCTAAGTCGACATTTCCTTACGGAAATATAGAAAAAGGCTTCCTTCGGGAAGCCTTTTTTCGTTTATGAAGCAAATTAAACTAAGCATCTCATAATTAAGCCTTTTTCCTATTTTTCTTCTGAGGATTTCTCAGCTAGAATACCCACTTATTTATTGGGTAAAGTGAAAGGATCCTGAATGAAAACCAAATTTCGCAGTTTGTTAGCGGCAGGTGCTGTTTCTTTGGCATTGACGCAGCCTGTTATGGCGGAAGAGGTCAATGTAGACCCTTGGGAAGGTTTTAACCGGGCTATGTTTAGTTTCAATGATGGCCTAGACACTTATGCCCTAAAACCAGTAACAAAAGGTTACAAGGCAGTTATGCCTGACGTGGCTGAAACTGGTGTAAATAACTTTTTTGAAAACCTTGCAGATGTAGGTACTTTTTTTAATAGCCTGCTTCAAGGAAAATTTGATAATGCCACCCAAGACTTTGCTCGAGTAGCGTTTAACTCTACGTTTGGTCTAGCAGGTTTGATTGATGTTGCGACACCTATGGGCATTGAAAAACATGATGAAGATTTTGGTCAAACGCTAGGTTATTGGGGTGTGAATAGTGGCCCTTACCTTGTAGTTCCTTTCTTCGGTCCAATGACTGTTCGTGATGGCGTAGGTAAATTTCCAGATGCTCTAGTGGATCCTGTGTATCACTTGGATGATACTGGTGCACGTAATGCACTTTATGTTACCCGTGTAATTGATACGCGTGCGCAGCTGTTAGAAAGTGAAAAGCTTATCTCTGGTGATAAATACATTTTCATACGAGATGCTTATCTGCAAAAAAGAGCTTTCGATATTGCCGATGGTGATACCGAAAACTACGACGATAACAACTTCTAAAATAGAAGTTTAATGTATAGATGAAAGCCTCAATTATCTTCGATGTAATTGGGGCTTTTTTTATTAGTCGTGATACCTGTTACTAAAAATCTATTGCAAGTTAAGTCATCTGGATTTAACGTGGTTTCTCATGGATTCTAGCCCAAGCTGCAAGGCCTGAAATATGAGGCAAGCATATCAAACCATTCTATTAGTTGATCATGTTGCAGAAGCAATTGATTCGATCGTTGACGCCTGCGATCAGCTAGATCTCCCGCCTGTAAAAATTTCTACAGCTTTTAGTAGTGATTACGCATTAGAATTATTAGAAGAGCACAGTTTCTCTTTAGTGATTGTTGGTGTGAGTGAGCGTTTAAAGTTGGTTGATCTTCAGCATTTAGCGACGTCACAAGCCCCGAAACCAATCCTTGCATTATTGCCTGATAGTGAAGGGGATCAGGTGATGATCGCGCTGAGGAAGGGAGCTAGCAATGTATTCTTGCAGTCTGAAGTAGTCGAGCAAGGTTCGGCTTTCTCGCTAGCAATTAGAGCCTTGCTTAATCAGGCTGATTTGATCGAGCAAAACCTGCATTACCGAGAAGAGTTAGAGAAAAGCTTAGCTGAGCTTAAAACGGATCAGCAGGCGGCTCATCAGATACAAAAAAATATGTTGCCAGCAACTGATGTGCAGTTGGGGGCGGTTCGTGCTCGTTACCTGTTAATCCCATCTTTATATCTGAGCGGTGATTTTATTGATGCTGTTAAGGTCGATGATAAATTAACCTTGTTTTACTTAGCCGATGTCTCTGGTCACGGGGCTTCTTCTGCGCTTGTAACTGTTCTTCTGAAGAATATGACAAACCGACTGCTGAGAAACTATCGGCGACAATCGAGCTTTGATATTTTATCGCCAAAGGATGTACTCCATCGAATTAATATCGAATTGCTTGATACAGGATTGGGTAAGCACTTGAGTATGTTTATAGGTTTGTACAATGAGGCTGAGGCTAGTTTAAGCTACGCTGTAGGTGGGCATCATCCTATGCCAATATTACATGATCAAGATGGTTGTCGATTCCTTGATGGAAGAGGCATGCCTGTGGGGCTTTTTCATGAGCCTCTATATGACGAGCGTAAGCTTCAACTGCATGCGGAATTTGAAATCACCTTATTCTCTGATGGTATATTTGAAGTGTTGGAAGAGCCCAATATGGAGGCAAAAGAACAGCGCCTTATTGATGCAGTTTCTGGTACTAAAGGTGGGGGGCCGAACAGTATTCGAGATGCTTTACTTCCTAGTACTATTGATGCAGCTCCGGATGATATCGCAATTATGACGATTTGCAGGCAGTAATCATGCAAGAAGGATTAATATATTCAGCCTTGGTTGAGGGGCGGTTTGTCCTTAAGTTCGTCGGAGATGTTCGACTGACCTTATGTGCGACTTTAGATTGCCATTTAGAACAGTCTTTAGCTGACCCAACAGTTACAGAGGTTTTGATCGATCTGACTCAAGCGGAAGGGATAGATAGTACTTCTTTGGGGTTGATTGCGAAATTAGCGATCAAGGCTGAATATGCTGGATTGGATAAGCCTGCTCTAGTCTCAACTAACTCAGATATAACAAGAATCCTGTACACCATGGGGTTTGATCATATTTTTGTTCTGTTAGAAGAGCTCCCGCCTTGTGTTGAAGATCTTAAAGAGCTGCCGCTCGTACAGGAATCTGTTGCCGAAATGCAGGAGAGAATCATTGCTGCGCACCGTATTCTTATGGATCTGAACGAAGCAAATAGAGAGGCTTTCCAAGATCTCGTCAATACGCTCGAATCAGTTAAAGATTAAGCTACTTTACTAAGTAAGTTATAAACAGCTTCTGTGGATAACTTTGTTAGTTGTTTATGGTTAAGTAGCTATAGGCCCCGTCAAACTTAGCTATTCAGCAAATTGCGCGAAAATAATACAGGGATAAAAGTCTTTATTTTTCAGTGCGTTAAAATTTATTTTGGATGGTTTTTGTCAAGCTTTTTTTAAAAAAAATTGTCCAGAGAGACAAAAACCTTCCTGCAATTATTGGATAAAGCTTTTAAAGGCCTCTTGAGTTTCAGGAGAGGCTTGTTGATATAAGCTTTTCAACAAAATTAACTTCATTTGTTCATCAGTCACTTTATCTCCTTTTACAACAGAGGGTGTTTCAATGACTGAAACATGCTGGGTAGCACTGTTGTTTGATCTATTAAAATCAGCTAGCTCTCTCTCAAAATCTATCCCTAAACGGAAGCCTTTCAGTGGTAGTAGTTCTGCGTTAAATTGAATTGGCTTTTGGTCGCTTTCAAGTTTCCAGTTAAGCTCGCGGTTGAAATGCTCTAACTGCCTTGTAGTTATGATCTCAGGTGCTTTGAGTGTGATTGATTGTTTCTCTGAACTAAATAAAAGAACACTTGGGTGGCTGTGCTCTAATTCATAATCACTTCCATTTCTGATCTCTGCTGTGTAGGAAACAAGAAGTTGGTTATTCCCGTCGGGTAGGTTTAAAGATCGATCGTTGGAAAAAAAAGAGGATATACTTTCGCTGCCGTTAATCGCGTGAACTTTAATGCCTTCACCCAATATTAACTGGTTATCTGCCATTACATGAGGTGCTGAAATCAGTGTCACCAGCAAAGCTAGTTTTTTCATGAGGTTCTCCAGAAGGTAAGAATGGCTCAACAGGCTTGAAGGGGAGGACCTATTGAGCCACCGTTTAGCAATTAGAACTTGATTTGCATGCCTGCAAGAACGTCGATTTCAGAATCAACGCTAGCATCGTCAAAACTTGCTTTAGCTACTTCGGCGAAGACTGATACGTTCTTCTGTGACGGGAACTTATATGTCACGTTGGTGTACCAAGAGCTTGCATCCTGGTTGTCTGCATCAGAATCTACATTCACGTAACCTAGCGCAACTCGAGTAGTGTCTAGAGGCTGGAAGATAGCGACCAAGTTACTGATATCTGCATCAGCTGTCGCTGGGTTGCCATAGTCAGTAGAACTGAAATCTGTTCCAAACGTTGCAAAGCCAGCATTAAATTTGGCACTAACCCCCCAAGTGTCATCTGAATAGGTAGAGCCGCTAGCTTGATGAGTTTGGTATGCCGCGGCTAGAGATAGCTCGGAAAGTTTAGTGCTAACAAACAGATCAGTTGCTTCACCATCTTCGCTGGCATTGCCGTCTGATGCTATTTCGTGAGACATAACTACAGTGGCATTATCAAAGCTTGCTTCTAGACGGATAAGGTCGTCGCCTGAGCTTTTAACTACATCAAACTGATCTTCATCAAGGATCGTTTCATAAGCCGCTTCCACACCAAACTCGTCACCGGCTGTATTGGTTTTACCAACTTTTAACTTCAAATTGCTGTATTGAAGCCCTAGGTAAGCTTCTTCCAATTTGCTATCGCTTGCACTGGAATCGTCGGCCGAACCGTTAAAGGAGAAGTCTAGTTGGCCGAAGGCTTTTAGATCGTTGCCTAAATCGTAAATGATTGTGTTCTTCAGCTCTAAATCATCAAACTCTACGTCAAAATCATTGGCTTTTTTGTAGTCGTCACGTAATTGAAGTTGCCAATCGCCTTTAAGTTTATAAGTTAAACCGTCAGCGCTATAGATTGTTGCTGCCATAGACGTGCTGGTAGCGAGTGTTGCGGTAATAGCTACAGATAAAGCTAGTTTTTTCATGTTTGCCTCTTTTGTATTTTTTAGAACCTCTCGCTCAGGTTTGTGTAGAGCATAGAGGGAAGCTTTGTATTTCAGTCAGTGGCTATTTGACTCAGGACAACTGGGACATCAGTTGTGAAATCCTAAGTGCTAAAAAGCCAACTTAGAGTTTTAAAAAGTCAAAACCGTGCTGCAAAATGGCATTCAGTTTGGGGATTGCAGACACAGTTATCCGCTATTCCTCCTTTGGATTAGTTGAAGTTGAGTAGGATGGGATCGCAGGAATTTACAGCTTGACTAGTAAATTCCTGCTTCTATTGATTAGTGGGTAGGGCTAGCCTTCACCCTCAGAGATCGCAGCTTCGCAACCTGGGTTCTTGCTGGATTTAGTTCTCTTTCTCCAGGCTTCGATGATTGGAGGTAGAACTAGAATTACAACTGCTGTAATGACGATGCTCAGTGTGAGTGGTCGCTCCCAAAGGAAGGCAAAGCTGCCGTCAGAGATGGTTAAAGCACGGCTTAAGTTGTTTTCCATCAAACCGCCTAAGATAAAACCAAGCAGCATAGGGGCCATTGGAAACTCAAGCAGTTTTAGGAATATGGCTATGATCGTAATGATCGCCATCATATGAATATCAAAGCTATTAAAGCTTACGAGATAAACACCAGTGATCGAGAAGAAAAGGATCAATGGGATTAAGATCGGTCTAGGGATAACTAGTAGTCTAGAGATATATGGAATCAACGGCAGATTAAGAATCAGCAGTACCAAGTTACCAAAGTACATCGAAATGATGACGGACCAAAATACATCTGGGTTATCTAGAAATAATCGAGGGCCGGGCTGAATACCATAAGCAATCAATGCCCCAAGCATAATTGCAGTTGTACCTGAACCAGGAATACCAAGTGTCAGAAGTGGTACGAATGAACCTGTAGATGCTGCATTGTTTGCAGATTCAGGTGCTGCTAAACCACGTAAAGCGCCTTTACCAAATTTTAGTTTCTCTTTTGCTGATGCAAGGTTACGTTCAAGACCATAAGCAAGGAACGAAGCGATAGTTGCACCAGCTCCCGGTAGAATCCCAATTAGGAAACCAAAAAAGGAGGAGCGACCAATGGTAGGAGCAACGTGCTTAACTTCTTCTTTACTTAGCTTCATGCTGCCTAGTTGGCTCATATCCATAGGCGCTTCTTTCTCATTATGCTGACCTTTAAGCACAGTCATGACTACCTCAGTTAAAGCAAAGGTTGCCATAGCTAAAAGCAAGAAGCTGATACCATCGATCAAGTCGACACTGCCAAACGTAAATCGAGTTGTACCAGATGTTACATCTGTCCCTACAGTAGCAATCATCAGGCCTAATACGGTCATGATTAGCGCTTTGATCACTTGGCCTTTACCAGAGAATGCTGCTACAGCAGTTAAGCCGAGAATCATAAGGGCAAAGTAATCGCTCGATTGGAAACTCAACGAAACAGAGGCTAATGCTGGTGCTGCAAATAGAAGTACAAGCGCACCAATAGTGCCTCCAGTAAATGATGAATATGCTGCAAGCGCTAAAGCTTTGCCTGCCTGTTTTTGTTGAGCAAGCGGGTAGCCATCAAAAGAGGTTACAACCGTACTCGCACATCCAGGAGCGTTGATCAAAATCGAGGAGGTCGAGCCGCCAAAGACCGCACCATAATAAACCCCAGCCATCAAAATAATGCCGGAAGATGGATCTAGTCCGTAAGTGATTGGGATCATCAGGGCTACGGCTGAGATAGGACCTAAACCCGGTAACATCCCGATAAATGTACCTGCAAAGCAGCCAACAACGACCATTAATAGGTTAAAAGGCATCACCGCAGTGGTAAGGCCGGTAAAAATTCCGTCTAACATGAGATCAGCCTCCAAAAATTATAGTTAACGCTTTACCTGGAGCCAGATAAATATCGAGTAGTTGTGTCAATGCAAACCATAGAAAAATGGCAAAAGGCACCGATGCAATAAATAGGGTCTTGGGTCTTCTTTCGCCTAATAGCCAGTAACCACCGACTAAAAAGAAAATGGTAGAAATCAAGAAACCAAGCCATTCAAGTGTTAACGCAAAAAGTACAACGAGCAGTAATAGTTTGATTACTAATGGGAAGTCATACCCTTTAAGAACTAACTTTTGGTCATCGCTAGATTTGGTTGTAGCCAGCAGTAAGATGGATAGTACGCCACCTACTATTGCCAAAGCATTAGGAATTGTTTGTGCGTGGAACGGTTCGAATTCATCACCAGGCAGTAAAGGGATCTGAGTTGCATAGTAGCCGTAAGCTACAGATAAACTGAGAAATACCAGACCACCAATATGATCTTTGCATAAGGTCATGAGATCCTCCTGCTATGGCAGAGGCCATAACTGTCTATTAAAAAAACCGAGGGCCAGTCGACAGAGGCCAAAGGGCAAAGCCCTCGGTAAAGAAGGCCTGACTTAATCGAAGTCAGGGATATTGCTGCGAAATGAGAGTGTGTTTACTTAAGGAATCCAAGTTCGCGCATGAGAGCACCAACTTCTTTTTCCTGAGTTTCTAGGAATGAGATAAATTCAGGGCCTGGTTTGAAAATCTCTGTCCAGCCATTACGTGAACGGACAGTTTCCCACTCAGGTGTTTCGTACATTTTTTCTAGAGATTCAATAAACTCAGCTTGTTGCGCTTCGCTTGTACCTGGAGCCGCGAAGAAACCACGCCAGTTTACAAATGTAGTGTCATAGCCAAGTTCTTTTAGCGTTGGTACGTCTGGCGCAGCTTCATTTCGTTCGCTACCTGTCATGACCAGAATGCGTACTTCGCCTGCTTCAGCTAGGGCTAGCGCTTCACTGAAACCAGTTGATAGAAGTTGTGTTTCTCCTGAAAGAAGGCCGGCCATTGCTTTTCCGCCAGCATCGTAAGCGACATAGCGAACCTGACGTGCATCGCCGCCTGTTGCTTTAAATGCCATGGCTGCGACTAGGTGATCCATGCTGCCACGAGCGGAACCCCCAGCAATCTTAATTGAGCGCGGGTTAACTTTGTAATCAGCAACAACCTGCTGAAAGTCGGTGTATTTGGAATCTTTCTTAACTACAAAGGCACCGTAATCACCAATAGTTGCAGCGATTGGTGTTAGGTCACGGAATGATTGAGGGAATACTTTGGATAGTGAGCGAATCACGATAGGTGTCGAGTTCACCATCAAGGTGTCTTGTTTTTGTTCAGCTGTCTCGATCAAGTGAGCAATGGCTTTACCGCCGCCACCACCAGACATGTTTTCGTAGGAGATCGTATCAACAATACCTGCTTTAGATAGGGCTTCACCTGTGCCGCGGGCTGTTGAATCCCAACCACCGCCAGCGCCACCAGGAATTAGAAAGTGAATGCTTTCCATCGCTTGAGCTTGGTAGGAAACACCTGCGGTCATGCATGTAGTTAATACGGCCGCCATCAGAGTTTTTTTGCTTTTAACTTTACCGAACATCGAGATCACCTCGTATTTATTTTTGTGATGCCTACAAAGTAGTGAGGTTTATTCGGCAAATGAAGCTTATGAAATTAAAGGCTTTTTAAACCTTAAAAATCATTTTGTTCATAATGTTTACGGGGCTTTTTAATCGAGGTTAGCTAAGCTTTAGAGTATCTAATGATTAGGATATTTAGCGAGTTCACTGAATGAGTTTGGATATAAAAGTACTGCACAGGTTAAAGCTAAAGAGCCGTATGATCCTGATTTTAGGGCTCATGGCGCTTGTGCAGACCGGGTTTATCGGTGTTTTTGCGGTCCATTATCTACATAAATCGTTAGATGAACAGATTGGTCAAAGAGCGTTAGATGTTGCTAAAACGATTGCTGTTGCTCCACAGATAATCGATGCAGTGCAAAGGAGGGATAGCCAATATTTGCAGCCTTTAAGTTTACGATTGGCAGAAGAAACCCAAGCTCGCTTTGTTGTGATTGGGGATAAGCAGGGGATCCGCTTAGCACATCCAAGAACAGAAAAAATTGGTCGGCCAATGTCGGATGACGAAGGTGATGATAATGCACCGGCGTTGGTTGCTGGTCAGGGCTACCTTTCCAAAGCTTTGGGTAGTATGGGTTGGTCTATGCGAGGGAAAGCGCCGATCTTTTCAAATGAGGGTGAGGTTATAGGTCTGGTGTCGGTTGGTTATCATCTTGATCAGGTCGAAAATATTATTGAAGAGTATCGAATTACGCTGATTGTTGTTATTGGGGCCTCATTTTTATTGAGCGCAATGATTGCGGTTTGGTTTGCTAATCACTTTAAACGAGCCATTTTTGGTTTGGAACCTGAGCAGATAGCTCGTTTATTTGATGAGCAAAGAGCGACATTAGAATCGGTGCGTGAAGGGATAATCGCTATCAATAACGATGGACGGATCACAACCTTTAATCGAACTGCTGTTGAAACTCTGGGGTTAGCGGATTATGCAGAGCTGGCTGGGCGTCACATATCAGACGTTTTACCCGACAGTACAATGCTAGAGGTACTAAAAACGGGACAGCCGCAATTTGATGAGGAGGTATGGCTCTACGGTCATAACCTGATTGCGAACCGTCTGCCTTTAAAACAAGGTGATCAGATCACTGGAGTAGTCTCAAGTTTTAGACGTAAAGACGAATTAGCGATGGTGAGTAAAAAATTAACGCGGATACAGCAATACGCAGACAGTTTACGCAGCCAGTCTCATGAATATTCTAATAAGCTCCATACTATTGCAGGTTTAATTCAGATAGGGGCGACTGACGAGGCTCAAGCGCTTATAGGACAAGAGGCGCAAAGTCATCAAGAGTTGATCACGCTATTACGTGAAGCGGTCTCTGATCCTGTATTGGCGGGGTGTTTGTTAGGTAAATATAACCGAGCTAAAGAGATGGGGCTTCATCTCATTATTGATCCAGATAGCAGGATGTTATCGCTACCAGACAAACTCCCTAGAGAGCACTTAGTCAGCATTATTGGCAACTTAATCGATAATGCACTTGAAGCCACATGGGAGCATACGGGTTTAGGCGGAGAAGTTGCGCTTAGTATGTTGGATCTGGGTACAGATCTAATTTTTGAGATTGAAGATCAAGGTCCGGGGGTAAAAGAAGGAGATCAAGAGAAAATCTTTGAAAAAGGATATACAAGTAAAGCTAAAGATGGGCACGGCATTGGGCTACACCTAGTTAAACAGCTTTTAGAAAATTTAAATGGCACAGTGACCTGTGAACTAGGAGAAAAAGGGGGGAGTCGATTTATCGTCTATATCCCCAAAGCTCAGGGGTGAGGCTTATTCGTAGGTATATAAAAAATGAGTATTGTTAAAAATTGATACTCAATGAAATAAAACTCAATTAACAAGTATAAAAAGATGAGTGATATTCGAGTTGTTATTGCAGAAGACGATCAGCAAATAGCTGAGATACAAAAAAGGTTTTTAGAGCGTATCTCTGGATTTGAGTTAGTTGGGATAGCTCACGGGCTGGAAGAAGCTGAAGACTTGGTTGAGGTTTTACAGCCAGAACTTTTATTACTTGATATCCAGTTTCCGACAGGAACCGGTTTAGACTTATTAAGGAAGCTGCGTTCAGGTAATCAGGGAACAGATGTCATTTTAATTACCGCTGCTAAAGAGGTGGAAACCCTACGCGAGGCACTGCGTGGAGGAGTATTTGATTACATATTAAAACCACTCGTTTTTGACCGGCTTCAAGAAACACTCGAAAACTATCAGCTGCATCTGAAGAAACTCCAAGCTATGGAGTTATTGGCTCAAAGTGATGTAGATACTGTGCTACCTAGGTCAAGTGGGCAAAGCTCAAGCGTTTCAACTGTTACAGGAGAGGTTCGTCTGCCAAAAGGCATTGATGGTATTACTCTAGATAAAGTGCGAAATGTTTTTTGTGCGGTAAATGCTCCGCTTAATGCTGAAGAAGTAGGGGAAGAAATCGGCGCAAGTCGAACTACTGCACGGCGGTACCTTGAGTTCTTAGTGAGTTCAAATGAACTTATGGCAGAAGTCAGCTATGGCAGTGTAGGGCGACCTGAAAGACGATATACCCAAATTAAGTAAGTGTTTAACGGTCAGATCGTTGCGAATGCTGATCTGATTAGGTTACTGTCGAAGATCTAAGTTAGGCAGCATTATTTTTCAGAATTTTCTGCCTTATTTCTCCTGATCAGAGGTTTTATGCTCTCTCGCAGACGCTTTTTACTGGGTTTACTTCCACTAGGTTTAGCTGGTTGTACAACTCATGATGCATTTCGAATCGCTACCAGTGTGGCAAGAGGCCAAAGTGTTGAAGGTGCACTTACCTCTCATGCTAAAAGTAAAGCGACGGGTTGGGTGACCAATCCTAAAGGTTTGGTTAATGACATTAAAAAGTTCTCTCAACTTATCAATAGCGTATGGGGAGAGGATGAAGCGCTGCAACCAACGCCAACGACCTATGTTAAATATACCGATAAGTACCTGAGTCGAGGAATCGTAGACTTCGAAAAAGGGCAAATTCGTGTCGAAACTTTAGACCAGAGCAAGCTACAAAGTGCGATAGTTACCTTGTTGTTATCGCCAGAAGATCCAACCCAAGTAGACCTTTATTCGGATGCCCCAGTCACATTGGGGGGAGAACCTTTTCTTTACCGGCAAATATTGGATTATGAAGGACAACCAGTAAGGTGGGGATGGCGCGCTGAACGTTATGCAAAATACCTTCTTACGAACTCATTGCAGAAACGCCAAGTAAAGACGGCTAATGGTGTTACAAAAACCGAGTATTTTGTTGAGCTTCCTTTGGTCGAAAAGCACCGTTTAAAAAGGCGCTACCGTTACGCAGCTTTGGTGGATAAGTATTCTCGGCAATACAATCTAAATCCTTCCTTAGTGTATGCGATCATTGAGACAGAAAGTCACTTTAATCCTTTTGCGGTCAGTCATGCTCCAGCTTATGGATTAATGCAGATCGTGCCAATAACGGCTGGACGAGATGCTCACCAAGAGATCTACGGTCGCGCCGGTACCCCTTCCAGAAATTATCTGTTCAATGTCGAGAATAACATCCGTATGGGCTGTGCTTATCTGCATATTCTGCAAACACGATATTTGGTTGAAATAAGGGATCCACAGAGCAAAGAGTTTTGCATAATTGCTGCGTATAACGGTGGTGTAGGTAATGTGCTTAGGAGCTTTTCTAGTGATCGTCGACAAGCCATTAGTACGATTAATCGATCATCGTCCTCCAGCGTGTGGCAGAGATTGCAGAGTCGCATGCCACTAGAAACACAGCGCTATTTGGTCAAAGTAACCAACGCTAAGCGCCGTTATGTATAAGAATCAAATGATTGGCATATACCTAAAGCGATTCGCTCTATAAAATAGCGCCTTTCAGCTTAGATGATCAGGAGATAGCGTGACACAGTTTCGTCCATGTATCGATCTGCACCAAGGGCAGGTTAAGCAAATTGTTGGTGGTAGCTTGCAAGATAGTGGTGCTGATACCAACTATGTAAGCCCTTATGATGCGGCTTATTATGCGGAACTTTATCAGCAGCATAACCTGACGGGCGGCCACGTCATCGCATTAGGGCCAGGTAACAAAGAGCAGGCTTTGTTGGCGCTATCAACCTGGAAAGGTGGTCTACAGTTTGGTGGTGGCGTAAATAATGTAAATGCGACTGAGTTTTTAGAAGCAGGTGCATCTCACGTAATCGTCACCTCTTATCTATTCGATCAAGGTCAATTTAGCTGGGAACGTTTAGAAAAGATTAAAGCTGAAACAGGTGCTGATAAGCTTATTTTGGACCTTAGCTGCCGTCGTACGGAAACCGGTTGGAATATAGCGACTGACCGTTGGCAAACGGTGACGAGTATGGCGGTTGATGAGAAAACTTTGTCTGAGTTAGGTGAGCATTGCGCTGAATTCTTAATTCATGCTGCAGACGTTGAAGGTTTGCAGGGTGGTATAGATCAAGAGCTAGTTAAGCTCTTAGGAAAAGCGTGTTCGATCCCGGTTACTTATGCCGGTGGAGCGCGTTCTCTAGAAGATCTAAAGCTGGTGGATCAGCTTTCGCAAGGCAATGTCGATCTTACAATCGGTAGCGCCCTAGATATCTTTGGCGGTAAGGGTGTTACTTTAGAAGAGTGTATCGCGTGGAATGCTCGATAAAGTAAATCCAGGATAAGAAAAAGGCAGCGAATCACGCTGCCTTTTTATTTGTGTTAGTTGATAAGCGCTTTTATTTAAAAAGCTGTGCAAATTGACCATAACCTTGGGCTGTTAGCTCCTCTTTAGGTACAAAGCGAAGAGAAGCTGAGTTTATGCAATAGCGTAAGCCTGTAGGAGCTGGGCCATCATTAAAGACATGACCCAAATGAGAATCGGCACGCGAACTTCTTACTTCAACTCGTTTCATAAAGAAAGAATTATCCTCTTTCTCTACAATGTCCACCCCTTTGATCGGCTGAGTAAAACTCGGCCAGCCGGTACCAGACTTGTATTTATCAGTCGATGAGAAAAGTGGTTCGCCACTGACGATATCTACATAGATGCCTTCACGCTTTTCATCCCAGTACTCGTTATCAAATGGCCTTTCTGTGCCATCCTCTTGAGTTACTTTGTATTGAAGTGGGCTTAGATTAGATTTCAAATAGTGTTCAGATGGTTTTACGAACTGTTGGATACGGTAGTCCGCATCTGAAGTTTGGCCTTTGTATTGGGATAGGTCATGTTTAGCATTTTCGCTCCAAACCTTTGATAAAAATTGATCGCGCCCAGAGCCATTACGATAGTAGCTATAGCGAAGTGGATTTTTCGCATAATAATCTTGGTGGTAATCCTCGGCAGGGTAGAAGTTCTTAAACGGTGCAATTTCAGTCTCTAAGGGTTTACCGTAAACGCCAGATTTTACTAGTGCATCAACCGACTGGTCGATAGCCTGTTTTTGTGCAGCATTATGATAGTAAACGGCTGGACGGTATTGCTTTCCTCTATCAACAAATTGACCATTACCATCGGTTGGGTTCATAACGCGCCATAGATGTTCAAGTAGGCCTGTGTAAGAGATGACTTCAGGGTTGTAGTACACCTGAATCGCTTCTGTGTGTTTGGTTAAGCCGGCAGAAACTTCTTTGTAATTTGGATTTGCTTTTTCGCCTCCGCTATAGCCTGACACAACTTGAACAACACCATCGAGCTTTTCGAAGTCTGATTCAGTGCACCAAAAGCAGCCACCGGCAAAGGTCGCAATAGCAAGTTGATTAGACTGGATAGATTGCATCGTAGTTGTTTCGGATGATGCGTTTGGTTGTTCATTCCCTGTGGATAGGGTGGCGATTCCGGCACCAAGTATTGAAATAGCTGAGATGGCAATTATTTTTTTCATTTCTACAGAACCTGTAAATACTGGTAATGCAAATTTAGAGAGGTCATTAGGCAATTGGTTCCATAAAATCTGTAAGCCCTTTATTAGGGGATCATAAAAAGCGGAATTAACAAACTTTGCTATGCTGTTAATGAGGAGTATTTCTCACCTTATTTAAGGAAGGAGCTAGGTATCGGTACATCAAATTGTAATGGTTTGCCCTTATGGTTGTTGCCGGTTTGGCCAAAGGAATGAAGTTATGCTTTCTAAATCCAATCCAACTCAAATTGAATCGCCTTGCGTAAGAAATTGCTGCCTGAATGATCAGGATATTTGTGTCGGGTGCTATCGATCTTTAGACGAGATTCTTCGCTGGAGTAAAGTTTCAGAAGAGGAACGTTCTCGGATTCTCAAGAATACAGATCGTCGCAAAGCGAAGTTGTCTTCTATTCGGTTCAATGGTTGATATATCAGTCTATCCTCGCATGATCCTTGGCTGATATATAAACACTTGTCACGATTATTGAGCAATATGCTGAAATATCAGAAGTTTTTGGAAAATTTCCTTTGACATATTGCATGAGTTAGGCGAATTTTATAGATACTTTTTTATACCCCTTAGAAATTAGAGTTTATTTAGGCGGTATATCGGTGTAAGTCATATAGAAAATAAGGAACATCCTTAATGGACGCTAACAGTGTATTGGCAATGCCTGAAGAGCTATCTATTGCAAATGTGACGGAATGGCAACAAAAGTTGGGTAGCTACATAAACTCAGCTGAGGCTGTGTGTTTAGATGGTGAAAAACTCACTCGAGTTGATACTGCTGCGCTACAACTGTTAACGGCTTTTTGTCTGAAGGCTCAAACTCTGCAAAAAACAGTCAAGTGGATTAACCCTTCAGATACTCTAGTGAAAACTGCGTGCCAGTTAGGGCTAGAACAAACTCTATTCCTTAAAAATGATTAACCTGCTCAGGATTTATGTGGAGATTAGTATAAATGGCTAGCATCTTAGTTGTTGATGATTCGGCTTCCTTAAGAAATATGGTGACCTTTACCCTTAAGCAGGAAGGATACCAAGTAGTAGAGGCGGCTAATGGGCAGGAAGCTTTAGGTAAGGCTCAAACAGGGCGTTTTGACTTGGTTCTAACGGATGTAAATATGCCGATCATGGACGGTATTACTTTGTGTGCTGAACTACGCAAATTACCTGCTTTTAAATTTACACCTATTTTAGTGCTAACCACTGAAAGTTCCCCTGAAATGAAGCAAAGAGGGAAGGGAGCAGGTGCAACGGGTTGGCTTGTTAAACCATTTAATCCTGAGAAACTTCTAAGCACAATTAAGCGTGTAGTACGGTAGATAAGAACTATGAGTATTGATCTATCACAGTTTATAGCTACTTTTCTTGAAGAGAGCTATGAAGGTTTAGAGGTTATGGAATCCAGCCTTCTAAACCTTGATTCAGCCGATGAAGAAACGATCAATACCATTTTTCGTGCTGCTCACTCTATAAAAGGTGGTGCGGGCACGTTTGGTTTTAATGAAGTCGCAGATTTCACCCATGTAGTGGAAACACTGTTGGATGAACTGCGCAGTGGCAAACAGTCGATAACACCAGAGCTGGTAAATCTGCTACTAGAATCTGTCGATTGTATCAAAATGTTGCTCGAAGCAGCTCAAGATGGCCCTGAGGTTGATGCAGCCAAGATCCAGCAAGTACAACAGCGTTTAGAGCAGGCTTTAGGGCAAGAACCTTCGCAAGACCAGGCTGTGCCAGTAACTGAAACAAATGTTGCTGTTGACGTTCATGCTAAAAATACGTGCTGGCACATAAACTTTGTACCTCATCGAAATCTGCTTCAAGCAGGCCATGAACCTGCTTTTATGTTTGAAGCCTTGGCTGACTTAGGCGAATTAACCGTAACGCCAAATATCGTCGATCTGCCAGATTTATCCTCGATAAATTCTGAAAAACTATTCCTGTCTTGGAAGTTACAGTTGGTATCAGAAGATTGTTCTGAGGAAGAAATACAAGAAGTATTTGAATGGGTTGAAGATGAATGTGAGCTTGAGATATCGCAAGGGGAATTACTCTCTGACGATCCAATAGAAGCAGAAACCGGAAGTAATTCTGCAGGGTGGTCTATCTCATTTATTCCTAGCCCTTCAATTCTTGAAACAGGTAATGAACCAAGTTTCATGTTTGAAGCGCTAGAAGATCTAGGTCAGCTTGATATACAAGTTAATTTGGATCGATTAGTTGATTTTGAAAAGCTGAATCCAGAGCAGCTCTTGCTTACTTGGAATTTAGATCTTGTATCTGAGTGCAGTAAAGAAGAGATAGAAGAAGTTTTTGAATGGGTTGAGGATGAATGTACTTTAGCAATAGAAGCTAAAGTACAGAAACAATCTGCTGAAGAAACGAGCGAAGTATCGGCTAAGGAAATTGAATCACTGCCAAGTGAAGGCTCATCTTCTGTTCAACCTTCTAACCCTGCAATAGAACCTATAGTAGAGCCAAAACCTGAGTCACAAAAGCCAAGCTCAGTGTCTACAAATCAAACCAACTCTGCACGTAAACCTAAGGCGGCAGAAAGTAGTTCGATTAGGGTGGATACCGACAAAATTGATGCGCTAATCAACCGTGTTGGTGAATTGGTAATTACTCAAGCTATGCTTGGCCAGGTGGGTGAAGAGCTTGCTGAAATTACCGGCGGTTCGGAAGTAGAACGCTTACAAGCTGGCTTAGAACAGTTGGAGCGCAACACGCGTGACCTGCAAGAAGATGTGATGCGTGTGCGCATGTTGCCTATCAGTTTTGTTTTCAACCGTTTTCCGCGTTTGGTCCATGACGTGAGTGGAAAATTAGGTAAGAAAGTAGAACTGGTTATCACAGGTGAACAGACTGAGATCGATAAGACAGTGATGGAGAAAATCGGTGACCCTATGGTTCACCTGATTAGAAACTCTCTTGACCACGGTTTGGAAGCGCCAGAAGAACGTATCGCTGCAGGAAAATCTGAAGTCGGCAGAGTGGAGCTTAATGCTTACCATCAGGGCGGCTTTATCATTATCGACATAACGGATGATGGACGCGGGTTAAATACTGAAAAAATCTATCAAAAAGCATTAGAGAACGGACTTATTACTGCCGACCAGCAGTTGAGTGATAGTGAAATTAATGAGCTTATCTTTAAGCCAGGTTTCTCTACGGCCGATGCGGTGAGCGATCTATCGGGTCGTGGTGTTGGCATGGATGTGGTA
This sequence comes from Neptuniibacter sp. SY11_33, assembly GCF_047778025.1. Taxonomy (GTDB): domain Bacteria; phylum Pseudomonadota; class Gammaproteobacteria; order Pseudomonadales; family Balneatricaceae; genus Neptuniibacter. Next base: position 2,347,486 of record NZ_CP180543.1, on the reverse strand, counting down.
CGACGAAATATTGAGTCCCTAGGCGGGCACGTAAGTGTGACTTCTGAGCCTGGCCATGGTTCGACTTTCAGCGTAAGTCTACCTTTGACCTTAGCAATTCTTGATGGTCAGCTTGTTCGTGTTCACAACGAAACTTACATTGTTCCGCTTATCGCTATCGTTGAAACAATCTTGGCGGACAAATCTGCAATGAGCCCTATAGCGGGTGAAAACAAGCTACTTCATTTCCGCGAAGAGTACATACCGTTAATCAACTTGCGTTCTCTGTTTAAGCTACCAGTCGAAGATGATCAACAAGATACTAACCTAATTGCCATTGTTGAAAATGGCGGTCAAAAGGTTGGACTCGTAGTTGACGAGCTTTTTGGTCAGCAACAAGTGGTTATTAAAAGTTTAGAGGTTAATTTTAAACGTATTGAAGGCTTTGCTGGAGCAACAATTTTAGGTGATGGTAGTGTTGCCCTTATTCTCGATATAGCGGGTTTGATGAAGCGCGGACTAGATTTTGAAACGGCAAAAGCGGCTCATAAGCGAAATGAAATCTCTCGGAGTGAACATGCTGATCAGGGGGCTGTGGCATGACAGATACTAAATGGCAGGAACAGTCTGAGCTTTTAGACCAAACAGCTGATGGGCACCAATATCTGAGTTTTCTACTTGATGATGAAGAATACGGCGTAGATATCCTTAGAGTGCAAGAACTTAGAGGCTGGACGCCGGTAACGCATGTTCCTGATATGCCTGACTATCTGAAAGGTGTTTTGAATTTACGTGGGGCTATTATTCCTGTGATCGATTTGCGTTTGCGATTCGGTCTTAAGCCTGTGGAATATGGACCTACTACGGTTGTTATTGTGATTAATGTCGATAGTGGGAGCAGTCAGCGTGTTATGGGCATTATTGTCGATGCGGTTGCTGAGACATACACACTTTCAATCAACCAGATACAACCCGCGCCACAGATAGGCGGAGTGATAAATGCTGAATTTATTACAGGCTTAGTGGCGCAGGATGAAAAAATGATTGTCCTAATGGACATAGATGAATTAATGAATTCCGATGAGTTGGCGGTCGATGCGCCAACAAGAGCTGAAGTGAAAGCATAGGGGCGGAGGATAAGAAATGAAAATCAATGAGCCGGTTACGGATCGTGAAGTTAAGCTCAGAGATGGTCAGGAACTTGTTACAAAAACAAACCTGAAAGGGATTATTACTTATACCAATCCGGATTTTATAGAGATCAGTGGATTTAGTCGGGATGAGTTAGTCGGTAAAAACCATAACGTGGTTCGTCACCCTGATATGCCTCCTGCTGCTTTCAAAGATCTATGGGAGACCCTCAAGTTAGGCCGTCCTTGGTCAAAATTGGTTAAAAACCGTTGTAAAAACGGTGATTACTACTGGGTTAAAGCTAATGTTACTCCTATCTTCCGTAATGGCGAGATCGTTGAGTATATGTCTGTACGAACGCGCCCTAGTCAGGAAGAGGTTGAACAAGCGACTGCTCTTTACGCGAAGTTAAAGCGCAATGAGGCAACCATTCCGTCCCCAAATGCAGTTCCTAAGCAAAATCTTGGTGGTCAGATCAACCATCATGCTGTAATGGCTGTTGTTGCCGCGGTACTGATTAATGCCGCGATTTATTTTATGGGATTACCAGCAGAAGCCTTGATGGTAGGCCCTATTGTAGCGTTCCTGATTATTCTATTTGGGGCTAATAATTGCTTGAAAAACAGCGTTGTTAAGCCGTTAGAGCAAGCTAGACGCCACATGCTTGATATCACTGAAGGAGACTACTTAGCACCTATTCCTTTGGATGAACCAGGTGAAACTGGTGAGCTCAAACGTAACGTTAAAATACTAGCGACCAAACTGGGTTACGAAGTTAATGATGCCAAAGAGGCAGCAAACCGTGCGTCTCGTATTAAAGTAGCGCTAGATAACGTTTCTTCTAACGTTATGTTGGCGGATAACGACGGCAATATCATTTACTGTAATGAGGCTGTTTTGGGCATGATGCGTAATGCTCAGGAAGATATCAGAGAGCAGTTGCCGGAATTTGAAGCAGACAAAATCTTAGGTTCTAACTTTGATATTTTCCACAAAAATCCTGAACATCAGCGCCGAATGTTGGAAAGCCTTAAAACCACTCATAATGGTAAAATTAGAGTCGGAAAACGTAGCTTCAGTTTGATTGCCAATCCTGTGGTTGACGAAAACAGTCAGCGCCTAGGTACAGTTGTTGAATGGATGGATATTACCGATCAACTGATTGCAGAAGACCAAGTGGCGAACTTGATCCAAAAAGCATCTCAAGGTGAATTGAATGAGCGCCTAGATGAAGAGCTTTACAGCGGATTTATGGCTAATATCGCTTCTGGTGTTAACCAAATGCTCGATGCAGTAGTAGAGCCTATCCGTGAAGTTAAACGTGTGCTTAGCGCTATGTCTGACGGTGATTTGACTCAGCAGATGTCCGGTAATTTCCAAGGTGAGTTCTCTGAGCTAAATGAAGCGCTAAATAGTTCTTTGCACAACTTGAATACAATGGTCGGTGAGATCCGCACAGCGGGTGCAAGTATTACTACCGGTGCTTCTGAAATTTCAAGCGGTAACACAACACTTAGTTCTCGTACTGAAGCTCAAGCAGCAAGCTTACAAGAAACTGCTGCGAGCATGGAGCAGATGACTAGTACGGTTAAACAAAATGCGGATAACGCTGATGAAGCGCGCAATCAAGCGACTGATGCTCAAAAATTGGCAGAGAAGGGCGGGGATATCTCAAATAAGGTAGTTACCTCAATGGGAGATATACGCGCGAGTTCTACTAAAATTGCTGAAATTATCGGTGTGATTGATGAGATCGCTTTCCAAACCAACCTGCTGGCTTTGAATGCTGCGGTCGAGGCAGCACGAGCTGGTGAACAAGGACGCGGTTTTGCGGTAGTGGCATCCGAAGTTCGTAGCCTTGCACAGCGAAGTGCAAGTGCTGCCAAAGAGATCAAAGAGCTAATTAGCGATAGTGTTGAAAAAGTTGAAGAGGGTGGCCTCTTTGTCGACGAATCAGGCAAAGCTCTCGCTGAAATTATGGAAGCGATTAAAAACGTTTCGACGATCATCAGTGAAATTGCTGCTGCCAGCCGTGAACAAGCCATCGGCATTGAGCAAGTTAATATTGCTGTAACGCAAATGGATGAAGGTACGCAGCAAAACGCAGCCTTGGTTGAAGAAGTTGCAGCTGCTTCTGCGTCTATGGAAGAACAGGCAGGGCAACTTCAAACACTTGTTAACCAATTTGACGTGGTTGAGGCTGAAGGTCATTCTAGTTCAGTGCAAGCTCCAGCTAAACCTGAAGGTGTTAGCCGTCTAAGGGAATTGGCTAGTCAGAACGTTCAAGCTGAGCGCAAACCTGAAGTAAAGCGCACTGTACCTAAACAGCCGATCGTAAGTGCTGGTGCGAGTGGTGATGAGTGGGAAGAGTTTTAAGTTGTACCTAAACAGCCTATCAAATTAGGTAGGCTGTTTAATACTCTTTAATTTCTGGGAGCGTTAATGGCATCAGATTCAACCAGATCCCGCGAGTTTACCTTCACAAGGCAGCACTTTGTTAAGGTTAGGGATGAGCTATACGATTATGCAGGCATTGTCCTAGCTGATCATAAGCAAGATATGGCTTACAACCGTTTGGTGCGTCGCCTAAGGGAATTGAAACTTTCTAATTTTGACGATTATTTTTCATTTTTAGACAACAATCCTGTCGAATTTAGCCAATTTATTAATGCGCTTACAACAAATCTAACTGCTTTCTTCCGTGAAAAGCACCATTTTGATTTCATAACCAACACCATTATCCCAGAGATAGAAGAGGCACGTTCATATAGTATTAGAGGCTGGTCTGCAGGGTGTTCCTTAGGTGAGGAACCCTACAGTTTGGTAATGACGTTGTTGGAATCGGGCATAGATCCTTCACGTTGGGATATACGATTGTTGGCGACCGATATTGATTCTAAAGTTTTGAGTAGTGCTAAATCCGGTATCTACGCAGAAGACAGAGTTAAAAATCTGCCAAATACCCAAGTCAAACGCTGGTTCTTAAAAGGAAAAGGTTCGCATAAAGGTTTCGTGAGAGTTAAGCCTGAGCTTCAAGATTTACTTAGGTTTAATTATCTGAATTTGATGCAGGACTGGCCGATTGAAGGGCCTTTAGATTTTATTTTTTGCCGAAATGTCATGATCTATTTTGATCAAAATACGCAGGCGCGATTATTGGATCGGATGCATTCTCTGCTGAAACCTAATGGTTATTTGTTTGTCGGGCACTCTGAGGCTTTAGCACGCCATGCGAGTAATTTTGAATTGGTGGGTAAAACAATTTACAGGAAGGTTGGGTAAGCTGGATGACAATGGAAGTAAAACGTCCTAAGGGTGTATCCGGTTTTGAACAGTTCAACTCTTTTTGGGAGCCGCGCTGGGAGCTTTATGCTGTAAAGGTCAAGCCGGGTGAGTTCTATATTGCCAATGACGAATTGGTGATTACTACCCTGCTAGGTTCGTGTATTTCAGCTTGTATCTATGATCCAGTGACTGAATTTGGTGGGTTAAATCATTTTATGTTGCCTACAGGTGGACCAAATGATGACCTACAAAGGTCCTCTCGATATGGTTTATTTGCGATGGAGCAGCTGATTAACGAACTGATGAAGCATGGCTGCTTACGTGAAAACCTGCAGGTAAAGTTAACTGGCGGTGGCAATATGATGTCTGGAATTGCCAATATCGGTCAGCAAAACATAGATTTTATTCTTAAGTATATAGATGACGAAGGTTTAAAACTGATAGCCTCAGACTTAGGAGGCGATCAAGCTCGCCGGGTAGCGTTTTTCCCTACAACAGGGCGTATGTTAGTTAATAAACTTGATCATCGTGATGATCAGCGTGTAATCGCTGAAGAGCGTTCTTACCAAATTGATGTTGATCAGCATCTAGATGATTCAGATGTTGAACTCTTTTAAAGGAAATTACCCTGATATGGAAAAAACTCGGGTATTGATAGTCGATGATTCTGCTTTGGTCCGAGGAGTGATCAGCGAATTATTGTCTCTAGATTCTAGTATTGAGGTTGTAGGTACCGCTGTTGACCCTTACGATGCTAGAGACAAAATTAAGCAATTAAAGCCAGATGTGCTGACGCTTGATATTGAAATGCCAAAGATGGATGGCATTACGTTTTTAAAGAATTTAATGAAGCTTAACCCCATGCCTGTGGTTATGTTGTCAACTCTGACCCATGAAGGTGCTGATGCTACATTGCAGTCCTTGGAAATTGGGGCAATCGATTATATTGCAAAGCCTTCTAATACTCAGTCTGATGATCACTTGCAGTTGTTCCAATCTGATTTAGTTGCAAAAGTAAAAGCGGCTGCTTCCACGTCTGCAAAGCTGAAGTTTAACCGCAACAGTCGTAGTCAAATTTCTAAAGTTATCTCTAAAGCACCTTTAATTCGGGCAAGAAACCAACTCGTAGCAATCGGATCTTCTACTGGGGGCACAGAAGCGCTTCATCAAATCTTGGCAGCGCTGCCTACTGATATGCCACCCATTATCGTTACTCAGCATATACCGTTGAGTTTTAGCGATCGCTTTGCAAATCGTTTAGACAAAAATTGTGATTTAAACGTTTCTCAAGCGAAGGATGGAGATGTCCTTAAACCAGGCAATGTTTATATAGCACCGGGAGATTCTCATCTTTGCATCAAACAGAATGGCCATGAGTTTGTTTGTGTATTAGATGATAGTGCTCCTGTAAATCGCCATAAGCCTTCGGTTGAGGTGATGTTTAACTCCATCGCATCCTTAGATCAAAGGAATATAACTACCATCATGCTTACAGGTATGGGTGAGGATGGGGCTGTCGCGATGAAAGGTCTTGTGGATAAAGGCGCTCATTCCATTGTGCAAGATGAGGCTACCAGCCTTGTGTGGGGCATGCCGGGTACTGCTGTAAGACTAGGCGCGGCTAAAGAGGTTGTACCTTTAAATGATATAGCGCAACGACTGGTGCAGCACCTGTCGTAATTTAGAGTAATTGAGGTTAGCTAAATGACGTTAAAGAAAATAATGTTGGTTGCTGCTCTGGTAGCAAGTTTAGTGTTAGCGACTGCTGAGGTTCTGGGGCTAGAGAGTACTGTGAATCTCATCTGTCTTGTGGTGCTAATTCCGGCGTTGATTGCTCAATTTGTATTGAAGGACAAGGTTGCACATTCTTCGCGTCGTAATGAAGGAGAGCCTAACAGAGCGGAAGGCTCAGCTGTTTCAGTTGACCCAGCATTACATGATGCGGTTAAAGAGGTATCTCAGACTCTTGTGCATGATGCAATGATTGTTAATCAGGAAGTCTCACGTGTAGACGGTTTGATTAAAGAATCTGTTCACTTAATGAGTGATAGTTTTCATACTATGCATGATTTGGCGAGTCGCCAGGCCGCGCTCACTGCTGAGATCATCGATCAAACTCATGAGGGAGATTCTCAGGGTGGGGATCAAAATTTAAATCCAGAAACGTTTAGTATTCAAAGTTTTATTTCTGAAACAAGCCACACATTGGATCAATTTGTAAATGTTATGGTGGATGTCAGTAAAAACAGTTTAGAAACTGTGCACCATATCGATGATATGGTTGAAAAACTGGATGGCATTTTTGGTTTAATTGAAAATGTTGAAGGTTTAGCAAGTCAAACAAACTTACTGGCTCTTAACGCAAGTATTGAGGCAGCACGAGCAGGCGAAGCAGGTCGAGGTTTCGCGGTAGTTGCTGACGAGGTACGTACATTATCGATTAACTCTGCTAGTTTGAATAATGAGATCCGCGAAGAGATTGGGTCAGCTAAAGAAACTATCGAAATCTTGCGTAGCACGGTAGGGGGAATGGCTTCTACTGATATGAGTGACACCATCGGAACGAAAGATAAGATGGGTCAGATGCTTGAGCATATGGCGAATATGAATCACTTCTTAAACGAGAAAGTGATGGAAATTTCGAACATTGGTACTCAACTAAGTAGCAGTGTGGATCAGGCTGTACGCTCCTTACAGTTCGAGGATATATCATCTCAAGCGCTCTCTTCTGTAGAGCATAATGTTGATTCTTTGAACGAAGTTTCGACATTAATTTCAAATGTAATTACACCAGATCATCAAGTTAACAGTGTCGCTGCTGACAAATGCATGGCGCGTTGTAAAGAACTTAGAGAGCAATCTGTACAGCGTAATCAAACACGTACAGTTGCTCAAAATGATATGGAAGAAGGGGAAGTAGAGCTGTTCTAAAAATGCTCTACAATCCATAAAAGTCTTAAGTTGATGGGATAACGTATGGCTATTTCAGTACAAAATTCTGGTGATAATAAAACGATTAATATTGTGGTTTCTCAGCAGTTTGATTACTCACTACACCAATCTTTTCGTGATGCGTACCGCAATGTAGACAAAGAAGGTGCTATTTTTAAAGTAGATCTTTCAAAGGCTACTTATATGGATAGCTCTGCGTTAGGCATGATTTTGTTGCTTAAAGAGCATGCAGAGAAGAAAGGTGGGACGGTTGTAATTTCTAAACCTAATGAGTCTGTCCATAAGATTTTAACAATCGCGAATTTCGATCAGTTTGTAACTATCGAGAGTTAATTATTTATGGTTGAAGCTGAATTAAGGCAAACAGGAAGCGGCGATAATCAAGTTTTAATCGTTGATGATATGCGTTTGAATCGTCAGATCCTAGGTCAGATGATTCACGAGATGGGACTCGAAGCTGTTTTTGCCGAGACAGGTGAAGAGGCGGTAGAAAAGTATCAAGCGCTAAACCCAAGCCTCATCTTGATGGATATCAATATGCCGGGCATGGATGGTATCCAAGCTACATTGCAAATTAAACAAGCCGCAAAAGACAGCTTCATCCCAATTATTTTTGTGACAGGTGCCGAAGGACAAGATGTGATTCGTCAGGCTATTGATGCCGGAGGTGATGATTATATTCAACGTCCTTTCCCTTTTGAATTGCTCGAAGGCAAGATTGTTGCCCTAAGGCGTATCGCACAACTCTACCGTCAGGTTAATCGTTTAAATCATTTGCGAGCTCGTGAAGAAGAAGTCGCAGAGCAGTTATTAAGTGGTGCTGTAGAGTCTGCCAATGTGGCTCTTGATCAAGTGCGTATCCATAAACAACCTGCTGAAACGTTCAGCGGTGATGTTCAGCTGAGTGCTTTTCGTCCGAATGGGGAATTAAATGTTCTCTTAGGCGATTTTACCGGGCATGGTTTGACCTCTACGATTGGTGCTTTACCTCTTTCAGAAACCTTCAGAGCGATGACCGCTAAGGGGTATGACGCAGAGGAAATCATTGCTCAGATTAATCGTAAGTTACAAAAGCTTTTGCCTACAGGAATGTTTCTTGCGACAGCCATAGTCACTTTGAGCCCAGATGGTACAGCTAAAATTTGGAATGGTGGCTTACCTGATATTTTGGTGATTTCTCAAGGTGAAGTGGTACAACGCATCGTATCCAGTCATCCACCTTTAGGTATTATTCCTTCAGTTAAAGAGCTCAATTTCGAACATACTAAAGTAAAGCCAGATGATCATATCTTGTTGCTCAGCGATGGTGTGATTGAAGCGGAAAACCATTTGGCCGAACAGTTTGGTGAAGATAGGTTGTATCAATCTATCGCTGCCCAGAAGGGCAATGTTGACAGCCAATTAGTTGATATTATCTTGTCTGATCTTAGTGACTTTGTTGATGGCAATATTCAGAAAGATGATATTTCACTAATCGATATCCCTGGTAGTGTTACAGCCGAGGATATAAAGCCCATCACGCCATGTGGGGTTGAATTAGATGTTAACGAATCCTCCATTCTTGATATCTGGAATTGGAGTTTAGAACTTCAAGGCGGTAGTTTAGCGCGTATAAATCCTGTAGCTCAGGCCTTAAGTCGTCTACAAGAATCCGAAGGCGGTGGTGATCAATGGCACAGTGTTTTTAGCATCTTAACTGAGCTTTATGTTAATGCCCTTGACCATGGGGTATTGAAACTTGAGTCTAGCTTGAAATCTTCCCCTGAAGGATTTGCCGAGTACTTTAGTGAGCGAGAAAAAAGACTGGAATCTCTTTCAAATGGCGCAGTTGCGCTCTACCTTCAACACACGCGGTTTGCCCATGGAGGGCGTCTGTTAGTGAGAGTAGAAGATAGTGGAGAGGGCTTTGATTATGAGCATTGGCTTCGTAGTGAAAAAGTAGTTAATGAAGGTCAGTTTAGTGGCCGAGGAATCGCGCTTGTTTCTGACCTATGTGACAGCATTCGTTATGAAAACGGTGGAACTGCGGTGGAAGTAGTTTATAGCTACTCCACTAAAGACTAGATTTTTGCGCAATAATTAAAAACTCTCGGTTACCATCGCCACCTTTAATTGGGCTTTCAAAGTAATCGAGAATTTTCATACCTAAATTGGCACAGCATTCTGCAACTTCAGCTTTAACTTGAGGGTAAAGTGAGCTATCTCGTACAATGCCTCCTCGCCCAATACCTTCTTTCCCAACTTCAAACTGTGGCTTTACAAGGCTAATTAAATATCCGTTCTGAGCTATTAGGGGGATCAACGAAGGTAAAATTTTGCGTTGAGAAATAAAGGATACATCCATAACTGCTAGGTCAAATCCTTTACCATGTGTATGTGAGAGGAGCATCTCATGTGGGAGGTCTCGGCCATTGATTCCTTCATAGCAGGTTACTTTAGGGTCTGAACGTAGCTTATCGGCTAGTTGATCATGGCCTACTTCTATACCTACGACCGCATCAATTCCTGCTTGTAACAAACAATCAGTAAAGCCTCCTGTAGACTGGCCTACATCGATGGCTGTTTTACCGGTTAGTTCGAGCTGAAGAGTATCTATTGCCTTTAAAAGCTTTAAAGCACCGCGAGAGACGAAACGGTCACCTTCATCTTCTTCAACCTCAAATGGCGTATCAGCCTCTAACTTTAGGCCGGATTTTTTAAGAAGTTGCCACTTACCTTTTATCTCGGCTTGAACTCTGCCAGATTTGATCAGTTGTTGCGCGTGAGTGCGCGAGCGGGCAAATCCCAGTTCAACAAGTAGAAGGTCAGCACGTTGCATAGTTCTGATCGGATCCGTTAAAAAGAGAGGATTATACGCAATCTAACCCTAGCTGGTTAGATTTTTAATTGCGGTGTACACTGCATTAAACGTGGCAATTTTATAGAGCTGTAGACGCAAGTAACAAAGGAATTCATGATGCGTAAGAGTTTAGCACTGAGCTTAGTTCTACTATCGGTGAATAGCTTGGCAGAGGTAAATAAGGATGACTTACTTAAGTGTCGCAGCTACGCTGATCCTAGCAAAAGAGCACAATGTGTACAGCTGCTCAAATCTCCCAAGCTAAGAGTTGGTTCAAGTGAGTGTAAGAAAAAACTCTCTTGCTGGGAAAAGCGGTTTCGAGAACAAGCTGAAAGGCATTGCTCTAATGCCTTTGCGCGTCGCGCAAAATATTCTTCCTATTGGGCAGGTTATTGGAGTGGGCAAGATTTTGATAAAGTGCGTTGGATTGACCAAGGTAAAGGTACAATGATGTACTATGAAAAAGAATCCAGCGTAATTTTGCAGTGTCGATTTTACCCAAGTGCGCCTTCTCAGGTTAGGGTGAGCATTGCACCAGCTATATAATTATCTATTCAAGGTTACCCAAGTATGTAGGTTCATTGGTCAATGTCTTGGGGACCTAACCATTTATTGTAAAACCTTATCTTTTATACAGGGATAACTATGAATAAAAGCATCATCAGTACTGAAAATGCACCTTCTGCAATTGGTACATACTCTCAAGCGGTTCGCGTTGGTAACACAGTCTATATGTCTGGTCAGATTCCTCTGATTCCGGCAACTATGGAGATGGTTACAGAGTCGTTTGAAGCGCAAGCGGAGCAGGTTTTCAAAAACTTGCAGGCTGTTGCCGAAGCGGCGGGTGGTTCTCTTTCTGATGTGGTTAAGGTAACTATTTTGTTATCTGATATGAGCCACTTTGCGATGGTTAATGAGGTGATGGCGCGTTATTTCGCTGAGCCATATCCAGCGCGTGCTGCATTTGCGGTTAAGCAATTACCGAAAGATGCAGATATCGAAGTAGAAGCAATTATGGTGACTGCTGAGTGATTTATTTAGCAGTGATTTAGAAGGTAAAAAGGCAAGCTTACGCTTGCCTTTTTTAATCCCATCCTTGAGAAAACACTAAACAGTTCATGAAGGGGGAAGAATGTTTAGTGGTAAAAACTAGAGATTAGCTCTCTTTTTTCTTGCTGTCTTTTCTGTTTCTACGCGGCGGACGATTACGGCTATTGCTGTTACCTTTACCGCCACGATCAGAGCCGCGACCTCTTCCACCACCGCCACGACGTTCACCGCCACCGGTAGCTTCTTTTAGGTTCAGGCGTTGACCGCAGACGACAGCTTTTCTTAGTTGCTGTACAACTGATTTTGGCATGCCTGTTGGTAGATCAACGGTGGAACAGTCATCGTAGATCTCAATGGCGCCAATAAAGTTAGCATCTAGATCAGCTTCGTTAGCAATTGCACCAACAATGTTCTTAGGAGCTACGCCATGCTCATGGCCCACATTGATAAGATAACGCTGCATCTCAACGTCAGGATGATCCTTCAGTTGTTTAGCTTTAGTAGACATGCCACGTGGTGGGCGTTTACCACGGTCATCGCGATCACGATCGCTACGTTCACGGCGAGGTGGACGCTCTTGTTCTTTCATTAACAGCGGAGTTTCACCTTGCAGTAGGTGAGCTAGCGCGGATGCAATGATCAGTGGATCTGCATCGTGCTCCTGCTGGTATTCGGTTAGCAGGTTTTTAAAGAAATCTAGGTCTTGGCTGTCGATAGTCTGTGTGATGCGATCTACAAAACGCTGTACGCGCTTTTCGTTGATATCATCAGTTGATGGTAGCTGCATCGCTTCGATCTTTTGGCGAGTCGCTCGCTCAATAGATTTAAGCATGCGCTGTTCACGAGGTGATACAAACAGAGTTGCCTCACCTTCGCGACCTGCACGACCTGTACGACCAATACGGTGGATATAAGATTCGGTATCGTACGGGATATCGTAGTTAAGAACGTGGCTGATACGCTCAACGTCCAAACCGCGTGCTACAACATCTGTTGCGATTAGGATGTCGATCTGACCGCGTTTAAGCTTTTCGATTGTACGTTCACGTAGGTTTTGCGAAATATCACCATTAAGTGCTTCACAAGCGTAACCACGTGCAGATAGTTTTTCTGCTAACTCAACCGTCGCAGATTTCGTACGTACGAAAATCAACATGGCATCAAACGTTTGCATCTCTAGGATGCGCGTTAATGCATCTAACTTCTGATTACCTGATACGCGAAGGTATTTCTGCGTAATAGTGGTAGCCGTTGCTGTTTTCGCTTTGATACGAACTTCAGCAGGGGAGTTCAGATGATTTTCAGCTACTTTCTTGATCTGCGAAGGCATAGTCGCAGAGAAAAGCGCAATCTGACGATCATCTGGCGTATGTTCAAGTACCCACTCAACATCATCGATAAAACCCATGCGAAGCATTTCATCGGCTTCATCCAAAACTAGTGCTTGTAGATTATCTAGTTTTAGCGAGCCACGACGCATGTGATCCATTACACGTCCAGGTGTACCTACTACAACTTGCGCACCACGTTTTAGTTGACGCAGTTGGCTGTCGTAAGCTTGGCCGCCGTAAATTGGCAGAACGTGGAAATCAGGAAGGTTACGCGCATAAGTTTGACACGCTTCAGCTACCTGAATTGCTAATTCACGAGTAGGGGCAAGAATCAGTAATTGCGTATGACGGCTCTTTAGATCAAGCCTAGATAGCAATGGCAGGGAAAATGCGGCAGTTTTACCGGTACCCGTTTGCGCAATACCCAGAAGGTCTTTACCCTCTAGTAAATGAGGAATACTTTGTGCCTGAATTGGAGATGGCGTTTCGTATCCGATCTCGTCCAGGACCTTCAATACGGGAGCCGCAAGGCCAAGCTCAGCAAAGGACAGCTGATCTTCTGAATTCATTCTTTGACTTACCTATTCGGAATTAGGGCAGGGCTGCATACTATTTTAAGATACAGTATAGGCTGCTCTGGTGGGAAAGCGGGCATTATACACCTCAGCCAGCCCATAACAAGTTCTCAGGGCTCTATTATCTGCTTTATACCGTTATCTTTGGTGAAATTTTAGCCATAGGTGTTGTGCGTATTTTAAACAAAGCTATTGAGGGGCTATGGCGTAATTAAATAATAATTAGCCTTCGAGAATTTGAGCGAGTAATTTTTTCACTGTCGCGGGTTCAAATGGCTTGTCGGCCATGGCATTTACGCCCGATTTTGAAACATTACTTAAATGAGCATGACTTGCTTCACTGGTAACCATCAAAATAGGTAGGTGAGAATAATCTCCCGAACTACGAACATGCTCAGCTAGTTCTAAACCGTTGACCTCGGGCATATTGTAGTCGGTGACAATTAGATCAAACCCTTCCGGGAGCAGGGTAATTGCCTCGGATCCATCTACAGCTTGAGTAATGTTTTGAATGCCAAGGTTTTTTAAAACATTGGTGATCACTTTACGAGCCATTCGGCTATCATCAACTACTAGCACTCTTAAGGACGCTGCGTCGTAGTATTCAAGATCTAATTCATCATGTGAAAGGATATCAAGCGTTGAATTAATGGCTGTGGCTAAGTGATCATGACTAAACGGTTTAGGCAAAATAGCGATAATGCCTGATTGTTTGAATTTATCTAATTCACTGTGCCTTGTTTCACTGGAAATCAGCATAAAAGGGAGATCAGTTAGCGTAGGATCTTGGCGGATATGCTGAAGAAGCTCCATTGCCGAACCATCAGGGAAGTGCAGGGCGCTTACTACAAGGTCTGGCCTGACGGCTTTGATCTGTTTGATGGCGCTGTTAACACTGTCTGCTTCATCGATGCTTTCAACTAGCTCTTTATTTAGTTCTTTTCTAATCACCTTACGCTGCATAGCAGAAGGCTCAACTAATAAGATAGTTAGATCAGATGAAGTTAGGTCACTCATAGGATGTGCTTACCCTTTGCTTAGCGTTAATCTATAAGGTAACAAGCTTTTGCCTTTTACTAAAACAGTTTAGTCTGGCTAAATCACTTTTTGAGGCTAAAGTGTATGAAATCCCCCTTTTTAATTAAGGCCTTAGTCGGAGATGGAGATTTTAAGATGGATAAAATTTTACTGGCGTTCTTAGCTTTTTTTATAAGTTTATCAGCTACGGCTCAGACTTCGCTTTGGAAAGTGACAAAAGCTGGGGAAGAGATCTATCTTGCAGGCACCATACATGTCTTAGCGCCTTCCGACTTACCGTTTCCAAAAGCTTTTGACGAGGCCTATAAAGCTTCAGATATTGTCGTTTTAGAAACAGAAATGTCAGAGATTCTCGATCCTAATTTTCAGGCGAGACTAATGGCAAATTTCTCCTATAGAGATGGGCGTTTATTAACTCAGATGATCTCTCCTGAACTTTATCAGGAACTCCAGCAGTATCTGCGAGACCGTGGTCTCATTCCTCATATCTTTATCGGTATGAAGCCAGCAGGCGTGATGTTAACGATGCTCGGAATAGAATTTCAACGTTTAGGTATCTCTGAAGATGGTGCTGATACGGTTTACTATCAGAAAGCTATTAATGATGGCAAAGCGACTCTTGGTCTTGAATCGATTGAAGACCACATTGGTTTTATAGCAGAGCTGGGTGAGGGTAACGAGGAGCGTTATCTCAAGCAGACGCTTGAGGATATGAAAGAGACTGAGAGCATGATGCGAGAGATGGTTCTCTACTGGAAATCTGGAGATGCGGCAGGCCTTGAAAAAATTGTTGTAGAGCAGATGAAAACCGATTATCCGAAGGTATATCAATCCCTTCTAGTCGACCGGAATGAACGTTGGTTACCTCAAATCAAATCGATGCTAATGACGCCCGAGGTTGAATTTGTACTGGTAGGTGCTGCTCATCTGATTGGTCCAGATGGCATTCTGAAAGAGCTCAAACAGCAAGGTTATTCTGTACGACAGATGTAAGGATAAATTATGTTAGGAACACGCATTATTCTACTTTCAATGAGTGGGGCCCCAGGAGTAGAGGGGAACACCCCAGAAGCAGAGGTGATTTGCGCTGCTAACCATGATATTCCACTCTTTTGGCTCCTACCTTTTGCTTGTGAGGATCTGCAGTATTTTGAAGTCGCTGCGGAAAACGATGGCATCCTCAGTCATAGCGGAAATACAAAGTATCCGGTTTTATTAGCTGATCGGTTAAAGCTCTTAGATCGTCTTGAGCAACGGTACACATTACTCAAACCATCTCTTTCTGATGGCGATGGAGAATTGCTACAGCGCTGGGTTCAGTTCATTTCAGAACAGTCGTCACCTGTCATTGCAATGGATACCTATGAGTTATGGTGTAACTCAAGTGAGCAAGAACAGTTAGCGGATAATATCCTCGAAACATTAGCTGTGTTCGATAACCTTAGCAGTGAAAATGCGTCAAATTCTCTAGAAGAGTTAAAGCAGAAAGGTATTTGGCAAGAAGGGAATCAAATTGCCTTAGCTGGATTTGGTTGGTAATTCAGATCAAAAAAAACCGTCACATCTAAATGTTTGCAAGCAAACGCCATGGTGTGACGGTGTTCAGGAAGGTTATTCTCAGTATAACTTAGTTTATGAACTTTGCAGTTTTACTGAATTTTAAGATTCCGACGTAGTAACTTTAAGCCGTTACCCAAACCACTTCTGCGTCTTCTTCACTGGTGGAGACTAATGCGTGGCCCATCTCACAATCGTAATAGGCTGAATCTCCAGGGAATAGCTCCAGCGGTTCGTAAAATTCTGTGTAGAGTAGCAGTGAGCCTCTCAATACAAAAAGGAATTCTTCGCCATCATGCCTAACCCAATCAGTATATTCATCAAAATCACGAGCCCTAACCGTTGTGCGATATGGGATCATTTTTTTGGTACTTAGCTGAGTTGCTAATAATTCGTGCTCATAGGTAGGAGTCGGGTGGGGTACACCTTCGCCGCCACGGGTAATATCTCGACGACCACCCGCACCGGCACCGCGCTTAGGTTGGGAGAACAGTTGAGGAATATCGATACCTAAGCCTTTAACTAATTTGTTAACGGCACTAAAGGTTGGGGAGATCTGCTCGTTTTCGATTTTAGAAAGTGTTGAGCGGGCAAGGCCTGTGAGTTTGCTTGCTTCTTCCAGAGTCAGATTTTGGCTTAAACGGATCTATTTGACGCGTTTACCCAACTGCAGAGGTTCTAGAGTAGCTTCTGTTTGACCGTTGCTCCGTTGTAGGCCTAGTTTTTCTTTCTCTTCCTTTAGGAAAAATGGCTCGTCAGACATGCATACAACCCCGAATCTCACTCTGTTTTTAATTATCTTTGAGCACAAATGTAGTGCTATTTAGACAGTATACATGGTTGATAAGGGGTTCTCTAATAGGCGAAAGGGTGATCCATATATTTCAGCCGCGTTTGGCGCGGCTGAGATGAATGAAAGGGGTAGGTTAGTGATTTTGATTGTAGCGATCACCTCTTTTATCCAATTTGGCATCAATACGGTTGCCTTTCTTATCTAACCTTGCATCGATGCGGTCACCTTTGCGATCCAGCTTAGCAGCTAATTTGTCTTTCCCTTGTGCGGATGCACGCTCAGAACGGCGGTCTAACTTATCGTTAATTCGATCACCCTTTTTATCGAGTCGATCTTCAATGCGATCTCCTTTAGCATCTAAACGAGCTTCGACACGATCTCCTTTATCTTCTGCATGCGCTAGACCAGTAAAAGCTAGAGTCGTGATCATTAAGGTTTGAGTGATAATATTTTTCATAAGTGTTCCCTAACGTTTTTGTGTTTGTTACTCACTACAACGGGGTAGGGGGAAAACGGTTGACAAAAAACGGCAGATTTTCTGCCGATTTAACTTTTATTTAGCTGTGTTTGCCTTTAACTTTTCTCTAAATGCTTTGCGCTGTTCGGGTGTGAGCTCTTTCCAGCGTTGCCTTAAAACCTGTCGTTTTTCTTTGGGCATCTGTCTGAATTCTTTGTATTTACCCTTTAGCTTATTCTTCTGTTCAGGACTTAGGTTATTCCAACGTTTGTAATGTTTCTTTAGTCTTTCTCTTTGTTCTGGCGACATTGATTGCCAACGCTTAAAGCGTTTTTGAGCTCGCTCTCGTTGTTGAGGCGTCATGTTCTTGAACCGTTCTGCGCCTTTAAGTAATTTTTGCTGTCGCTCTTCTGGCAATTGATTCCATTTTTCAGAGAGGGGCGCTAAAAATTTCTGTTGTTCATCAGTTAAGCTACCCCATTGGGTTACTGCAGCGCTGAGGTAAGTGGATGATAGGCACCATGTGATTAGGAAAAGTGATTTAATTAGTTTCATTAGAACCCTCCTCCGCAGATCTATCTTCAATTTGCTCTGATTCATTGGTTGAGTCGTCGCTCAATTCAAGAGCAGGTTCGATCCAAGATTCATTTTCTTCTTGGCCTAGAAATTCTAAAAAACTCATACTCGGTGCTGTTTCTTCTGCGCTTAGTAAGCTGCTATAGATCAACATTATTGAACTAACCCTGCTCAGCTTGGAGCGAAAGCCAGTTGATAAACTCAAGCTCTTCATAGAGATCTAAATCCTCTTCTGCACTCAGCAGATCTAGTGTTTCTAACGAAAGTAAATTGTCTTGCACTAGCTCTTGGGTATCTTCATTAATAGGTAGCCATAAGATTAAAAGTACCAGTGCAGCCATTGCTATGCCTGTTGGAAACATACTCCGTTGGAGCGAACTAACCCATAATTGCGTAGGATCAGACGAGCTCTGTTGCTGCTCTAATGCTTGCTTTCGGGCTTGGGCTAAACGATGAGTAATCTCAGGTGATTGAGCGTTCACCTGTTTATCTAGTGCCTTTTGGCTAGCATCTACAAATGTTTTATCGTTAGGTTTACTCATTGTCGAGGCCTATAAAATTTTGCGCATGTAACTGCTGTTTTAGACGTGCAGTTGCTCTAGAGAGATGAGTCTTTATACTGCCTTCGCTACACGCCATTGCTTCGGCTGTTTCTTTTACACTCAAGCCTTCCCAAATCCGTAGTAGAAAGGCTTGTTGCTGTCTTTGGGGTAACGCTTCTAATTCCTTAATCAACGCATCCCCAAATCGCTCGTGCTGTAAAAAATCCTCGGGTAACAGTGCGGAAGGATCAACAAACTCTTCTTCACTAATCTCGCTTTCTCCTTCATCTGTTCGGAAGCTAATCCAAGAGAAAATCCTATTCGTTAGTGTTTTGCGACGATGAAAGTCAGTAATTCTGTTCTGCAGCATGCGGTGAAAAAGTGGTTGCCAGTCTGCATCTGGTTTATCGCTATAGTTATAAACAAATTTCAGCATAACATCTTGGACTATATCCAAGGCATCCTGATCACAGCCCGTAGCAATCCTAGCTATCTGAAACGCGCGACGTTCTATTTTAATTAGAAATTGTTCGATTGGTTGCACTGTTAAACGTCTCGTTTCACCTAAATCCCTGTTCCTAATTACTGTAACGTTACAGTTGAAGTTTGGTTGACAGAACTCGTGAGATTTTTCAATCGCGTTATCTCTTTACGGATCAGAATAGAGCGTTCGACTGTGGTTGGGTGAGAGATTTCTTTTCCTTTGGTGATCGTCGAAGGGTGAACTGCTGCCATTTTTTGCCAGAATAGATCCAACCCTTCAATTTCAAATCCCGCGTTGTGTAGCAGTTGTAAGCCAATGAGATCAGCTTCGATCTCATACTGCTGAGTATATAAATTTGCGCCTAGTCCCGTTGCGATTAAGGGAGAGGGTATACCGCTCGTGAGTAAAGCTGTATCTAACAATAAGCCAAGTGAGCTATTTTTGATCCGTTGCGGGATATGGTGCTGAGTATTGTGTGCCATCTCATGAGCGATAATTAGGGCAAGCTCATTATCATCCTGGGCAAAGCGCATCAGTCCCTGAGTAATGACAATAGTGCTGCCATCAGCGTAGCCATTAATGGCATCACTAGGGCTTAAAATGACTGGGTAATTACAATTTAATTCGGGCTCTATAGAGAGAGTTATCAGATCTTCATCGCGTTCAACGGTCAGTTCTACAGCGGTCTGGTTTTTTAGGTTGCTGCTTAGATGCTTAATTGATTTAGCTGTTCCTTTCGGAAAAGGTTGTTGGTTGATGGAGACTAGTTTATCGCCGACTTTCAGCTTTTGATGTGCAGGCCCGTTACTTAATATCTGCAAAACGCTGGGTTGTTCATTAAGTGAATAGATAGATTTAGCAACGGCTTTCTTCGGTTTTTTATAGTCGTCTAGGCTATGGATGAATATACCTAAGCTCGGTTTTGTTCTTTTACCGCAGGCTTCTATATTCTTGGTCAATAAAGGGCGAGCAACTTCAGCGAGCCGGGTTTGCTGTTGCAGCTGATAGCGAAACGCCTTCTCTAATTGGATCGATTGTTCTTGCTTTATTTCATCTGTGGAAGGTGTTTGGATTGTCAGGGATGGTGCGGAACATCCCGAAATTATGAGAGTAGGTAAAAATAAGCTGATATATAGCTTCCAGTGTCGCATCTTTATAAATCCATGTTTTTCATCCTTATAGCAGTGATTTTAGGCGCAAATCAAGTGAGGGTTTGCAAGTCTATGATCTATTAAGAGTTGTAGCTCGTATCTCTAGAAAGGCTATAGGTGATAGAGATGAGCGAACGGTTCTGGGTTAATGCGATCGGCTTTCAACTTGTTTGGTGGCTGAGTATTTTGTATGGGAATGATGCGATCATTGTTGTCAGCTTTATAATTTGCCTTCATCTGATTTTTCATTCCGATCCTGCTTTGGAAACCTGTATTGTCTTTTCGCTAGCAGCTCTCGGTTTTGTTGTTGATTCAGTTTTAACCCTCTACGGGGTGTTTGAATTTGATAATTCCTCCTTTCCACCTCTTTGGTTACTGCTCCTTTGGATGGGGTTTGTCGCGACTCTCAGGCACAGTTTAGCGTTCTTTAATAATCGCTTGTTGCTATCAGCGCTGGCGGGGGCAATAGGAGGTAGCAGTACTTATATTGCGGCAGCGAAACTTGGTGCAGTATCACTTGGCTTTTCAATGATCTCTTCGTTTCTGATTTTGGCAGCGATCTGGTTGCTACTTTTCCCATTTCTTATGTATTTCAGTCATCGTTTGGGGGCTCGATATGTTCGATCAGACGCGTAACTTTATTCGTTATATATCGATTTGTTTGTTATTGCTCATTCAGAGCGCATTTGCCCAAGCACAGCCCCATATAGAAAAGTGGAAAGAGGTGGGAAGAGCCGAATTATCAGTCCTTTGGTTTGATGTTTATGACGCGGTTTTTTATACGCAAAATGGTGCTTTTGAAAGTTTTAGTTCGCCCCTCCAACTGAGTTTGGATTACAAGCGTGATATTAGTCGGGATGATCTCCTGACAGAAACCGATAAACAATTTGCACGTTTCCAGGTGGCAAAGGAGACGAGATTAATATGGTTAACTCAATTGGAAAAAATATGGCCTGATATTAAAGAGGGCGACCAACTTATCTTCCAAATAAGTACTAGCGGAAAGGCTGACTTTTTCCATAACAAACTTTGGATTGGTGGTATCGAGGATATGCAATTTTCTGAAGCCTTTATCCAAATATGGCTTTCAGATCAGGGAGAATACCCTGAACTCGCTAGAAAGCTGAAAAGTCAGTGAGAATGGTAAACCTGTTTATTTCATAGGGTGGTGGATATGTTGAATAAAGAACTTCCGTGGAGATCTGCTTGGTTAACGGGAGCTGGCAGTGGTATAGGTGAGTCATTAGCGCTTTTGTTGTCAGAGAATGGCGTGAATGTATTTATCTCAGGCAGGACGCTTTCCGCACTAGAGAAAGTAAAGAAGAAAGCTGAACAATTGGGTTATCCCGGTAAGATTATTCCATTAGCTATGGATACAACCCAACCAGATCAAATTGAACGAACACTTCAGCAGTTCGATAATGCTTTTCCTGAGTTAGTTGTATTAAATGCTGGCACGCATGATCCGTTTCCCGTCGAGGAGTTCAGTGCCAATAGAGCTAAGGCTTTACTCGATGTTAATTTACAAGGCACTATCAACTGTTTGGAACCTGTCATAGAAAGGGCCTTGAACTCCAAATCTGGACAAATTGCAGTAATGGCATCAGTGGCTGGCTATAGAGGTTTGCCTACAGCTGCTGTCTATGGTGCGAGTAAAGCTGCATTAATCCATTTATGCGAAGCGTTACGATTGGACCTGAAAGGCACCCAAGTAAAATTACAGGTGATTAATCCTGGGTTCGTCAAAACACCGCTTACAGATAAAAATGACTTTGAGATGCCGTTTTTATTGGAACCTGAGGATGCTGCACAACGTATTTTAGATGGCTTAATTAAAAACCAATTTGAAATTACATTTCCTAAACGTTTCAGCTACATTCTAAAACTTCTAAGCATTATTCCTTATCGTTGGTATTTTGCTTTGGTTAGCAAAACGCTGCTTAAAAACAGATAAATATAATCAGTCAGGATTAGCATTCATGGATCGTTGGATAACGGAATATGTAACCACTTTAGAGGGGTTAAACAGAGACAACATAGCATCACTATTAGAGATAACACGAGATGATTTTGACTTTAAGGACCCTTTTAATCACACCCAAAGCCGAGATGACTTTATCGCCATCTTAGATGATATGTACTCCAAGTTAGATCAGGTTGTGTTCAAAGTCGATCAAGTGATGGTTGAGGAAAAACAAGCCATGATCTATTGGCGTTACAGCGCTACCAGTGGCCTGACGGGAGATATAAATTTCACGGGAACTAGCCTCATAAAAGCCGATGAACATGGCAAAGTTTATTTGCACCATGACTATTGGGATGGGTCAGAGTTACTGGTTAAAATACCAGTGATAGGTAAAGTGGTTAAATTCTTGAGAAGAAAATTTAGCCATCAATAAAAAGCCCTGTGTATTCAATAAATGAACACAAAGGGCTTTAGTGAATAGCTTATGAAACTCTTAGATTATTTGCCTTCATCATGGCAAATTACGTACAGACCAACATCAATAGATCCGTGTTCAAAACCTCCTTCACAGTATGCAAGGTAATACCGCCATAAACGATAGAAGGTTTCATCAAAGCCTTGATGTTTAATCTCCTCCCAAGACTTTTCGAAATCGCGATACCACTCGCGTAGTGTTCGAGCGTAATCTTTACCAAACAATTGTTTTGTCTTTAAGGTGAAGCCATGCTCAGCAAACTTCTCTTGAAGTCGTTTATCACTTGGCAGCATGCCACCAGGAAACACATAGCGTTGAATAAAGTCGGCTTGTTTGCGATAACTATTAAAACGTTCGTCATCGATAGTGATGATCTGCAGGACAGCATTACCGCCCGGTTTTAGCACACGTTTTAGGGTTTCAAAATAAGTGTCCCAATGTTTCTCGCCGACGGCTTCAAACATCTCAATAGATACCACTGCGTCGTACTGCTGATGAAGATCACGGTAATCCGTTAAACTGAGATGAACGTTTTCTTCTTGTTCTGCTTCTGCAATCTGATTCTTCGCCCACTTAAGTTGTTCTGTCGAAAGAGTAATACCATGCACGCGTAAATTATTTTCTTGGCTGGCTTTTCTAGCAAATCCGCCCCAACCACAACCAATTTCAACGACGTGCTCGCCTTCTTTAGCGTCTAAAAGCTCAATGATTCTGCCGTATTTATTTTGTTGGGCATCGTATAAAGATTCTTCTTGGGAGTTATATAAAGCAGCGGAGTAAGTCATGCTTTCATCCAGCCAAGGCTGGTAGAAATCGTTACCAAGATCATAATGGGCTGAGATATTTTTCTTACTACCTGAGCGGCTATTATCTCTACGCCAGTGATAAAGGTTGTGAAGGGAGCAGATCAGAAATCCAGCTTGAGATAGATCACTTAGTGAGTCTTCATGGGCTAGGCCCCATTGCATTAACGCAGTTAAATCTTTGCTATCCCAATCACCAGCTAAGTAACTTTCTGACCAGCCATTAATGCCGCCGAAGAATAAACGAGCTAAAGGACGGAAGTTATTCAGTTTTACCTCAGCTATAGGGAAGGCATGGCCGATTTTTTCGGTGTGGCCGCTAGGCAAAGTGAGCTTTAAGGTTCCAATAGATTGATTTAGCTTGGCAGTAAGGTATTTGAGAAGCTTTTTCTCAAACCAAGTTGGTTGAGGTGAGCTAGATGTTAACTCGTTAGATGATTCATAAACTTTCATAATGCGTTACTCCATGCTTATCTTGCCAGCTAATGCTGTGACTGACCTTGTCATCACGAGGTTGTATGGTCAGTTTTTTTCGCCAAAGCTTCAGTGCTTCCCAGTGAATCGCGCCTACAACTTTTAAAGTCATCAACGGATACTGGAAGAACATTTTCAATAGTTTACGGTCATTAAGGCTAATCCGATCACCTTTAAATGAAGCATAAAATACGGTGGATCGATCTTCTTCTGACAGCGCTTGTTCTACTTGTTTTATACCGATTGAGACATGTTGATCAGGTGGAGTAATACTGAATTGATAAGCGGTTTCCATTGGCATAAAAGGACTGACGTACATTAACTTTTCGCAGCCATGTCGAATGACTTTGTCTCTGCCTTGCGATTCGATGAGGTAGGTATGCCTAGAGCCAAAGGTGTTGCTGACTTCATAAAGAATAACCTCAACCTGATCATCTGTGTTGTAACAAAAATAAACACTGAGGGGGTTGAAGGTGAAGCCTAAAATTCTTGGATAACAAAGTAGTTCGATGCGTGCAGTTGCAGAACTGTGACCTCTGTCGATTAGATGCTGTCTAATTTCAGCAGCAAGGTTTCCTTTGCTAGTGCCGTGATCACGTTCTTGGAAAGCGAATAGATTGAATCGGTTAATCGAAAAAAATCGAAATTGGTCTAGCTGATCCAATTCATCTAAGTCGACTTTTAAGGAAAATACGCTATAGACAAATCGATGATCTGTCGGCTTCACGCGATGATGCATTACTTTTCCTTGATAGAGCGATGATCGCAGATTAGCCATGACTTTCTGCTCGTTCAATGGTGTTGTCTTCCTTGCGTATTTTACTTTCATGAACATGAATTCGACTATTCTTGTCTTGCACGACCCAAGGGCGAGGGATGCCGCCGAGTTCTTCGGCAACAGCCAATCCTGCTTGCAAGCCATCTTCGTGGAAGCCGTAACCAAAATAGGCGCCACAGAACCAAATTCCCTGTTTACCTTGTAACGACCATAGCTCTTTTTGAGACTGCAGTGACTCTTTGCCAAAAGCAGGGTGGTCATAAAAGAAGCTGCGGATAATAGACCCTTGTTCCGGTTCGTTTAGGGGATTTAAGGATACGAAAATAGGAGTATCTGTATTTAGCGGCTGCAACTGATTCATCCAGTAGGTCACAGATACATCCTGAGATTTATCCCTGATGCCTTCAGACAGGTAGTTCCAGCTCGACCAAACCTTTTCACGTTTTGGCATTAGAGACGCGTCGAGATGAAGGTAGGCCTTGTTCCTTTGATAGGGGAAGTTTTGCAATAACCTTTTTTCTTCGTCCGTTGGTGATTCAAGTAATGCTAGGGCTTGATCGGAATGGCAGGCTAAAACAACATCATCATATTGCTCTCGTTTGCCATGGTGGTCTTCTATGAAGACGCAGTCATCAGAACGAATAATTTTGTGGATACGGCTGTTGATTCTGATCTTGCCATCTAAAGTTGCAGCAATTTTACCGACATAGTTTTTACTACCGCCAATGACCGTTCGCCATTGTGGGCGATTACTCAGCTGAACCAGACCATGATTGCGGCAAAAACGCATAAAGCAACTCGCTGGATAGTTAAGCATCTGCTCAACCGGAGTAGACCAAATTGCCGCACCCATTGGTAATAGATGATCGTATATGAAGTGTTTACTGTAGCCCTCTTGGGTAAGAAGTTCACCTAACGTCATTTCATCTAAATTATGTTGCTGAGATATAACTTCTGAATTGCGATAGAAGTGCATTACTTCTTTGATCATCTTCCAAAAGGAAGGTTTGAAAATATTGCGCTTCTGAGCAAGCAGACCAGATAAACCTGTACCAGAATATTCTAACTGCCCTTGGTTGATTGATACCGCGAATGACATATCAGTTTCACAGGTTTTAACATCCAGAGTTCTGAAGAACTCAACAAGGTTAGGGTAGTTCACTGGATTAAATACAATAAAACCAGTATCTACATCGATAGTTTGGTTATTGTGTTCAAAAGAGACAGTGTTGGAGTGGCCACCTAAGCGATCATCTTTTTCGTAAAGGGTGACATCATGGACTTTGTTGAGAAGCCAAGCACAACTTAATCCGGTGATGCCGGAACCAACAATCGCTATCTTTTTGGGGCGCATGGCTGAAATTTTCATCTATCTAATCCGTTGTATACACTGAATATGAGTTTTAAATTCAAGTTTGTACAGGTTTTACTTTTTTGATCTTACAAAGGTTAATACGCAGTAACAGTGCTTTAAGATCACTAGGTTAGAGATAAAAAAGTAAAAAAATGTATATAAAAGGTGATCCACTCGAGTCAGGGGGACGTAAGGGGTTATATGGAAAACAAACCGCCAGGTGAAGACGTGGAAAAAGTAGTTGCTATGCCGCAGCCAGAAGTTACCCAAGATTGGAGTAGCCTATTAATGTCGCTCGGTGAAACTAAAGAGAAATCCCTGTTTGTGCAACTGTTCAAACATTTTGCCCCTAAGATCAAAGCCTACATTATTCGTTTAGGCTTGGTAGAGAGCACCGCTGAAGAATTGATGCAGGAGACGATGGCTTCTGTATGGCGTAAAGCGCACATGTATCAAAAGTCGAAAGCGGCAGCCAGCACTTGGATTTTCACCTTAGCCCGAAACCAAAGTATTGATTGGATGCGGAAGCAGAAATATCCCGAGTACTCTCTGGATGAGTGGCATGAAGAAGCCGATGAATCACAAGATACTTGTGCTGATGTGGTTATGTCAGCTCGCATGCAGGCTTCCATAGATAAGTTGCCGGAGCTTCAGGCTCAGGCGATTTATATGTCTTTCTATGAAGGTCGTTCTCACTCTGAAATTGCAGATCGATTGGGGATACCTTTAGGCAGTGTTAAATCCAGAATTCGATTAGCATCTGAAAAATTAAGAGTAATGTGGAGGGATGATGTATGAACATTAAACATCACCTAGATGAAGCTACCCTAGTTAGCTACGCGGCTGGCTCAATGTCTCAATCAATGGCCTTGGTTGCTGCTTGTCATCTTTCCATGTGCCCTGAATGTCGTGAACGTGCGCAAAAATCTGAAGCGATTGGTGGCATGCTTCTAGAAAGCCTAGAGCCTGCAACAATTGATGATTCGTCCCTTAACCAAGTCTTGGCTATGTTGGATGAAGAGGATATCGGCGTAGAAATCACACGTAACGAGCCTGTTAAGTCGGCGGATTCCGATGTGCCAGCGCCCCTCACTGATTACATTGGCGACAAGCTGGAGAACATTGAGTGGAAGCGAATTGTTCCCGGTGTCTACTTTCATGATCTACCTTGTAAAAGTGAACGTGGCGGTGTTTCTAGATTGCTTCGTATCGCGCCGGGTAAATCTATGCTGGCACATACTCATGACGGTAATGAGCTGACCTTAGTCTTAAAAGGTTCTTTCAGCGATGAAATGGGGCGTTTTACTGCCGGTGATATTGCGGATCTCGATAGTGAAATCGAGCACCAGCCTCTAGTGGATAGTGATGAAGATTGTATCTGCCTGATTGCGACTGATGCACCACTTAAATTCAGCACATTGTTGGGTAAGTTGGTTCAGCCTATTACAGGCTTCTAAAGAGATTATTTCGGCTTAACGTTGAGGGATAAACAATGAACACAGCAACCTTAAATGAATTGATCCCAGTTGGTGTAAGTGCTTGTTTATTAGGACACAAGGTTAGATATGATGGAGGCCATAAACGCTCCAAATATTGCCTCAATGTCCTAAGTGAATGTTTTGAGTTTAAACCCTTTTGTCCCGAGGTTTCGATTGGGCTGAGTACTCCTCGAGAGCCTATAAGGCTGGTGGGCGATGCTGAATCCCCGCGGGTTTTGGGTACGAAAGATCCCTCTTTGGATGTGACAGAGCCACTTAAGGCTTATGCTGCTGAGGTAAGTGATAACAATCAAAATCTTTGCGGCTATATCCTTATGCAAGGTTCACCAAGCTGTGGGATGGAGCGTGTAAAGGTGTACCACGAAAATGGTATGCCAAATGTGGCTGGAAGTGGTGCTTATGCTGATGAATTTATGAAGCGAAATCCTGCACTGCCTGTGGAAGAAGAGGGACGTTTAAATGACCCTGTACTGCGAGAAAATTTCATCACTCGAGTATTTGTCTATTTCAGCTGGCAAAAAGAGGTCATGTTGGCTCCGTCGTTACATGAAGTGATTCAGTTTCATAGCCGTCACAAATATCAATTAATGGCTCACAGCTATGAAGGTTATAAGGTATTAGGTAAATATCTTGCTACTGAAGCTTCTCAGTTGCCTTTGGAAGAGGTATTAGAGACTTATATTCTAGAGCTAATGACCCATCTAAAAAAACGCGCGAGTCGAAAAACTCACACAAACGCGTTGATGCATATTATGGGTTACCTCAAAAGAGATATTGATACCGAAACTAAGCAAGATCTTCTTGAAGCGATAGAGCAGTATCGAAAGGAAGAGGTTAACTTAGTTGTGCCTCTTGCTCTGCTAAAACATTACCTGAAGCGTTTCGGCAGTGAATACATCCAAACCCAGGCTTACTTAGACCCATATCCTCATGAACTGGGCTTAAGAAATTATATTTGATCGATAATTCAAAAATGATCTATAGTGTAAAGGCGAAAACTATATGAAGCTGGTTTGGTTTCGCAACGATTTAAGGACAGGAGACCATCACGCCCTTTATCATGCTTGTAAACAAAGTAATGGTGAGGGCGTTCTAGCTGTTGCAGCGATCACAACGAAACAGTGGCAACTACAGGACGAATCGAAAGCAAGGATTCAGTTCTACTTAGCCAACCTTGCCAAACTGAGTCATCAGCTTAAAGCTCTGAATATCCCCCTTGTTATTGTTAGAGCACCCACCAATAAAGAGCTCCCTGCTGTTTTACTGAATTTAGCTAAACAGCACGGTGTATCAGAACTATTTTTCAATCGTGAGTATCCCGACTTCGAACAAAAGCGTGATGCTGCGGTTAAGGATAGTTTTGTGACGGAGGGTATTCCAACACAGGCCTTCGACAGCGATCTTATATTTACCCCGGGTTCTATCCTTACCCAGCAAGGGATGCCGTTTAAGGTGTTTACCCCTTATAGTCGAGCCTGGCGCAGAAAGTTCTCGGCAGAGTGGGTAGAGGCTCTGCCAGAACCAAAACCTCAGAAGCAACTTGATATAAAGCCTTCTGAAGTACCTACAGATGTAGGTTACTGTTTGGAGTTAGGCGCTGATTGGCAAGAATCTAGCTGGCCTGCGGGTAGTGAGGCTGCACACAAATGTTTGTATCAATTTATCCATTCAAAATTAGCGCCTTATCCTGACCATCGAGATATTCCTGGTATCACGGGTACATCCTCTTTATCACCGTACTTGGCTCAAGGTGTTATCTCCACACGGCAATGTTTAACGGCTATTCAGACCTATTCTGATGATCCTGATTGGTTAGATAATCAATGGGTGACAGAACTGATTTGGCGAGAGTTTTACCGCCATTTAATTGTGCAGTTTCCCGAGATGAATCGTTGGTTACCCTTTAAACCTGAAATTGAAAGCAAATTAGAGTGGTCGTTCGATCAAAATTTGTTTGAATCTTGGTGCCGGGGTGAAACAGGCTACGCCATTGTTGATGCCGGTATGAAACAATTGAATCAAACGGGTTGGATGCACAATCGAGTACGTATGATAACGGCTTCTTTTCTAACCAAAATCTTGCGTCAAGATTGGCGCCTAGGTGCGCGTTACTTTATGCAGCATCTAATTGATGGGGACTTTGCTTCGAACTTAGGTGGTTGGCAATGGAGCGCTTCAGTAGGTGCTGATGCTGCACCTTATTTTAGAATCTTTAATCCGATGAGGCAGGCTGAACGCTTCGATAAAGAGGGCAAGTATATAGCTCAGTGGTTGCCTGATTTAGAAGGGTATAACGCTATCCAACAACATGATCCGCTAATTACTATTGGGTGCAATAGGCCTCAGCCTATAGTGGATTATGCGCAAGAAAGATGTTTTAGTTTAGACGCTTATAACGCGAAGTAGAGGTCATTCTGAATGGCTTTTTCACCTAGAAGAAATCAAATTAATCCCAATAAATTACTGCTGTCTAAATGGACGGCTACTGAACCTATCAATAAACGAAAGCACTTTATCGTAATTGAATTGCTGCGTGATCCAGATAACGAAGAGGTTACGGGTTGTATGATTGAAGCAGTGATCGATAAATATCAAATGCAGATCGATTGGAAAGATCTGAAAAATGCCGAGGTTTGGCAATTGGGCTGGAAATAGCTTTATTTCCTGATGGGCTTATTAGGTGAGTGGGGAGCAGATAAACATGTCTTCAAACATGAATTATCTGCTTAACCCCATGCTATTAGCCGATGACAGCATTGAGTGTGAAACCGCTGATTACGGCTATTGAGAAGATTACGGCTAAAAACGCAATCATTAGTGGCCAGTAAAATAATCGTCTCAGCAGTATCATTTCAGGCAGGCTGGCACCGCCGCTACCAATCACTAAAGCGATGATTGCACCTAAACTCACCCCTTTAGCGGCAAACGAACCGATCAACGGCAACAGCGCGGTCACTCTTATATAAAGTGGGATACCGATCAATGCCGCCGTTGGGATTGCTGCTGGATTATCCGCATTAGCCACTTCGGCAAAAAAATCATCCGGTATAAATCCATGTACAAAGGCGCCGATTATCATTGCGATAAGCATGTATGGGAACATGGTTCGAAAGAGTGACCATGATTCTGTCCAAGCTTTTCTCCAGATAGTTGGTTCCTGTTGAACTGCTTCATTGCAGCACTTTGTTTTTGGTGAAGGTGAGCAACCTGAGTCACAGCTAGGTTTTGCCTCAAGCATATCGGGTTTGATATGACGTTCGAATCCAAAATACTGCAATAAAACCCCAGCCATAATCGAAGCACTTAAAGCTAGAGCTGCATACCACAGGGTTACTTCAAGTCCCAGCACAGGAATAAACAAGGCTATTACGATTGGGTTCAGAAGGGGTGATGTAAATAAGAACGTCATGGTTGGGCCGAAACCCGCTTTGGCTTTCAATAAACCAATCAGCATAGGTATGGTTGAGCAGCTACAAAAGGGTGTGACCGCACCAAGCCCTGCGGCAGTTAAGTAGCCACGACCATTTCTTCCGCCTAACAATTTCTGAATTTTCTCTGTTGGTAGCTTTTGGTTAATAAGAGCCACACAATAGCTGATCACGATGAAAAGCAGCGTCAATTCCAAGAACAGCTGCAGGAAAATTTCCAAGCTGCTGGTTAGCATTGATAAGAGTTTCGGGTCTGAAGCATATTTCTCTATGTAGCTAAGCATAAATTACATCCTGTTTATTCTATATTTCTAGAATTATGGAAATATAATCTAGCTCTTACTTTGTTTTGTCAATATATTTCCATTATTATGGAAATATATTGTTGATGGGTTAGGTTATGGAAATTGAATTAGCGGCTAAGCGGTTAGCTGAATTAGGTCATACAACTCGGCTAGAAGTCTTTCGTTATCTAGTCCGGGGAGGTAGACAGGGTGTTCCTGTTGGAGATATTCAATCTGAATTAGGTATTCCGGGTTCGACCTTATCTCATCATATTTCTAGATTGGTTGCTGTGGGATTGGTGTTACAGCAAAGAGAGGGCAGAACACTCTACTGTGTTCCTCAATACCAAGAGTTGGATGGACTGATAGATTTTCTGAAAGATGAGTGCTGTATCAACGAGAACAAATAGTTTTTAGGTGTTTATAGCGTCTGCATGGATCGGCATAACCAGACGCTCTAATAGATCTTACCAAATGGCCAATCGGCCTTGTTTTTTAAGTTAAAAACTCTGCGCGAGTACGTGCATTAGATTTGAAGATGCCGCCTAAAGCAGTTGTTTCTGTCTGAGAGTTAACATCCATTACACCGCGAGACTTAACACAGTAATGGGTGGCGTTGATCGATACCGCGACGTTGTCCGTTTCTAATAGGGTTTGAAGTGCAATGAGGATCTGTTTTGTAAGACGTTCTTGCACTTGCGGGCGCTGACTAAAGAAGCGCACAAGGCGGTTAATCTTAGACAGACCGATGATTTTATCTTTAGGGATATAAGCCACTTTGGCTGTACCATCGATGGTAACAAAATGGTGTTCACAAGAGCTAAGCACACTAATGTCCTTAACTTTTACCATCTCTTCTAGGTCCATCTTATTTTCAATCATCGACATATCAGGGAAGTTTTCATAATCCAGCCCAGAAAACACCTCGTAGACGTACATTTTAGCCACACGATGGGGAGTTTCTGTAAGGCTGTCATCTTCTAGGTTTAACCCTAGCGTCCCAACAACTTCAGTCATTAAGCTCTTTATGCGCTCATACTTTTGCTCCTGTGAAAGGCCGTTATCGATTGTTGGTGTTTCTAGGCCTTTTTCGATCAGTTGATCGCGTACAGCAGCTGCTTCAGCAGAGATCATGTTTTATTCCTTACTGATATTAGAGGAGTGCATTATACATGGTTGATCGCTTTTTAGATCAGTTATGATCTGAACTATCGGTTTTTACGTAACTGATCAGTAAATAGATAACCATATTTTATACTGTGATGAATAAAACTGATTGGCCTGATGAACTTAATCTCTTTGAATATTTCCATGGTGAAACAACAGCTTATGGATTATTTGAGGATCGCTTTGGCAACATTCGTAGATTATTTACTGTCGCGATAAAAGGCACTGTGACGGGCGATCAACTGACAATGGAAGAGGATTTCTTTTACGAAGATGGTGAACTAGAAAGCCGTACTTGGGTAATCGATCGTGAACGAAATGGGGTGTATAGCGGAACGGCTGGAGATGTTTTAGGTAGAGCAGAAGGGAAACAAAGTAAGGGACGTTTTACTTGGTGTTATGACATGCTGTTAAACATCGGTGGTCGGAGCCATAAAGTGAAATTTGATGATTGGATGTTTTTAATGCCAAACAATGTCTTACTAAATAGAGCAGTAGTCAAAAAGTTTGGCATTAAGTTAGGTACGGTCTTTATCAGCTTTTCGAAAGATCCGAATATCTAGTGACGCGAAGTTAGTTACTTAGTTTTGAAGTAAGAGATAAGCTCTGCTGACAGTTTGTTTGCACTCTGCCAAGCCCCCTCTAAATCACCACCGAGTAACCAATCACCACAAGCGCCAATATGTGTTGCTTGATCCCAAAGCATGCCATGCTCTGTTTCTGGATGACGAGAATACAACCACCGATGACAGCGTCTGACCGCTATAACTTTTGTTTCAGGTTTTACCGACAGAAAAGCTTGGGTAAGAAGAATTTCTATCTCCTCTTTGGGAAGACTTATATGTTCTTGGCTCCATTCGGGTTTTGACTCAATCGACCAAATTGCATTACCTTTTCCAGTATTCCGTCCAGGTTTAGTGCTTTCTTTGATACATCGATTCAAAATTTGATGCTGTCCTGTAATCAGTTGTTCAGACTGGTCTTGTGAATCTGTTGTTTCAAGGAGCAGAACCCAACTGGCTGAAGGGGGAATGGCTTTAGCGGTATTTGAAAAGCGCGGTACGGCTTCTAATAACGTTGCTGCTTGTTGTGCTGGAGCTGTCACTATAGCGGCATCGAATACACCCAGAGATTCACCTTTTTCATCGCGAAGGCGTACCTTTTTTTCAGAACCATCAAGTTCTGGCCAGATATAGCCCACACGAATCGCAGGATGAAAACTAGCGTCAGCCAGCAAGTGTCTGGTCAAACTACTAAGGCGAGAACTTCCTGTGATTAGATTTGGTGGTTGTTGTTCTACACCGTCGAAACTCTTGTTATTAGGTGACCAAGTTTCTAACACGCCACTTTCAGCCAGCCAAGTAGAAAAATCAGCATTCTGTGTTGAGATAAATGGGGCACCTAGATCCGCACTCATATCATCCAATTTGCAACTTGAAAGCCGACCACCCGTGCCTCTGCTTTTTTCATAAACGCTCACCTCGATGTCATTTGAGGTCAAAACGTCGGCAAGAGTTGTACCTGCAAGGCCTGCACCGATAATCGCAATATGCGGTTTTGTTTCTGTCATAGTTGTTCGCCGGAATCATAGAAAATGAATACCAGAAACGCTTTAAAAGATTATCTTGAGATGTCGAATTGGAGGTGAGATTAAAACGAATGCTTACTAAGCATTCGGAAAATCAAACTAACACCACTCCGGTAACAAAGCGTTTACAGGTTGTAATTAAGCTTTGTTACGGCGCAATGAAAGGATTGGATCAGTTGATCAGAAACAGTGATCAGATCAGATCAGGAAAAGGGAAATCATCGCACATCACGCGAGGGTGCTGTGTTACAGCAATCGCATGCTCTATATTTGAGCCTTCTCGCATTGCATTAATAAGCAAGGTCAGAACGAAAGTAATTGAGTAGTATTCAACGTGCGCTGTTAGGAATGGAAGATTGATATCATCGTGAGCTTGTTTGCTTAGGCGAGCCGCCAATTGAGCTGCTTCGCTATCATCGAAACCTTCATCAAGATTATGAATCAGTTCATAAATTTCGTTTGGAAGCTGTTCATACAGGTAGTTATCAATCTTAAGAATGGTTTTTACAAGCACTGCATGTTCTTTTGCTTCACTTAGAAAAGGCAAACTAACCTTTTCATTTAAGCGTTCTGCTATTGCGATGTTTTCCTGCTGGGTAAGAAGTTTTCTAGCCGATTTTTTGGCAAAAAAGTCTTTAACCAATACTTGGAATTGGTCTTCTGTCATTGAAATGTTTGCCATCGTTATTCCTTACCTGATTGCTAGCTAAAAACCTTAATTGGATTTTAGGTTAGTTTTGAATGTGAGGATAGGGGGAAGCACTGAAAACTCCATCCTAGTCGGTAATTTATCAAGTCTAAAAATTCAGCGTCTACAAATACACAGGATACCGCGTTCTAGGGTGGTGCTTTTATTGAGCAGTTGTTCATGGCCTTTAGAAATCTTAAAAAAACAGCGTTTATATATTTATCCTTTTGATTTACATGGACTTTGACTACCGATACTTGTTTATAAAAAGTGCTTAATAAACTAATGAAACGTATGTTTGGACAATATATGATGGATTAACTAATAAAAATGATAGGGAGATGGCAGGATGTTTTTCTCAGGTAAATTGCACTTAAAGATTGAAAGCTTGCAAGGCGAAATCGATAAGCTTAGAGCGGAAAACAGGCAGTTGATAGAAGAAAATCAGGTGCTAACTAAACGCTGTTACGAGCAGGAAAATATCCAACCTGACCCTAATGCCCATCAAAATGAAATTAGTGAAGCCTGGGTGAAGGGGAGTCGATTGTCAGCTCAGGTCAAAGATGTTCTTTCTGACACCACTTCCTCACTTAGCGCTGACCAACAGCATATCGAAGACAAGATTTCTGTTTTTGATGAGACGCGCCGTTCGGTAGAAGAGATTCTGGAGCGCGTACAAGTGATCCAACAACGTGCACAAGATGGTAATCAACAGGTTAAAGATCTACTCACGGTTTCGGATCAGATCGAAAAGTTTGTTGGAGTTATCCGTGATATCTCTGATCAAACCAATCTATTGGCATTAAACGCCGCAATTGAGGCTGCGCGTGCGGGTGAATCCGGTCGTGGGTTTGCTGTGGTCGCAGATGAAGTGCGTAACCTTGCTCGTAAGGCTAGCGAAGCCAGTAATGAAATTGCCAACCTTGTAGGTCAAATCAGTACTCAAACGGGGACTGCATCGGAAGATATTGCTCAGGTTGATCTGCTTAGTACGGAGGTGGTTTCTTCTGCCTCACAAATTACCTCAGGTGTTCGTGATGCTGTATCGATGTCTGAAATGATGCATTCAACCATTAAGAATACCGTGGCCGATACTTTGATTGAAAAGCTGAAGATGGAGCAAATTAGTTGGAAAAATTCTCTCTATGAAAGAATTGTCTTCGGCAACGTTCATGACTTATCAACTATAGAAGATCATACTGGCAGTGGGTTTGGTCAGTGGTATTACATGGGCCATGGACGTGAACAATACAGTCACCTTTCTAGTTTTGCGGCCTTAGAAGCTCCTCACACTAAGCTGCATAAATCCGGAGTAGAAGCTGCCGCTGCAGTGAGGCGTGGTGCAGTAAAAGATGCGGCGAACCATCTTACATCAATGGAGCAGGCGAGCCTTGAAGTGGCAAATTTGCTTGATCGTTTAAATGCGGAATCTAAAGGCCAGTAACGCTACCTGATTATCCGTTTCTTTGTGCTTGGTGGTTTATGTTCTTTAGAGCCATTTTACAACACGATGAAATTGCGTAAGCTAAACTGATTGTTTAAGTGAAATGGCTTTGGATCTTCTCAGGAGATCTAAGTATTGAGGAAAATGAAATGGGCATAAATCGTCGATCAATAGTCAAAGTGCTTTCACTAGGCGGTGCGATGATAGGGGCTGGTGTTTTGATGCCGCGTGTCGCATTAGCTACATGGAAAGCGGCAGCGTTTGAGGCTCTAGACCAAGATACAGCTATACAAGAGCTTTTAGGTGACGTACCTAAAGAAAGTGCTGATGTGATCCTGAAAACGCCTGATACGGCAGAAAACGGTGCGATTGTTCCGGTAACTGTTCGTTCTAGTATCGCCAATGTTGAATCGATCAGCATTTATGTCAAAGATAATCCATCCCCTCTAGCGGTTGAGTTTAAAATCCCAGAAGGCACTGACGCAGATGTTTCTACTCGGGTTCGAATGGCTCAAAGCTCACGGATCACTGCCGTGGTAAAAGCCGAAGGTAAACTTTATAGCGCAGCGAAAGATGTAACCGTCACTGTCGGCGGTTGCGGTTAAGTTTATCTGAGGAATCGTTAGGAGAGTTATTATGGCAACAGGTATTATTCGAGTTAAAACTAAGGTTTCTTCCGGTAAAACCAAAGTTAAAATGATGGCGAAACATGCCATGGAAAGTGGTTTTCGAAAAGACAGTAAAACCGGTGAATTTATTCCTGCTCTTTACCTCCAAGAGCTTCAGGTGGTTCATGCCAGTAAAGAGGTGTTTGCCGTAAACCTAGGACCGACGGTTTCTAGAAACCCATATTTTGTGTTCACGTTTGCAGGCGGAGCCAAAGGAGAAGAGCTTTCTTTTACTTGGGTAGAAAGTAGCGGTAAAACGGCAACAGAAGTAGTTAAAATAAAATAAAGTTCTTAATAGGCAGAAATGCTTTTGTCGATTTCTGTCTATATAGCTATTCCTTTCTAAAGCTTCCAACTGTCGAACAATGGGTTAAAATAGCGTCTTTCGATCTGCAGGTCAGGAGAGACGCAATGTCCTTTTCTAAAGTTTTTGTTCTTTGCTCGGTACTTTTACTTACCGCGTGTAATTCGGCGGGTGTTAAATCTGAATCCGACGTTGCCAATGCAAACAATGCAGGCCAACCCAATGTTTCTACTTCCGAGCAACCTGCGACAAAGCCTGCAACAAAGGCTATGCAATCTTCAGAGCTTCTACCTGCGAGCCAGTTGGATATCATTGCTAACCGAATGACAGCAGTGCAAGACCACCTATTGCAGCTCAAATCTCAAGCCGGTCAACTTCAGCTACAAAATAAAGAATTGGCGCTTCAACTTCAGGGCTTAGCGAGTGAAGTTCAAGCTATGGCTGTTGAGCCTGATACGACAGGCCAATCTGAGCCCGTATCGCCCGACGCGTTTAATGGTGTGTTGGATCAAATTACCATGATGGCGAATGAGCTCAGTAGCCAAGTGCAGGATGGTGCATTCCGTATTGCATCAGCCTACACCTCAAAAGGGCAGTGGGTGTTAATTCGTTTTCACCGTTTTACGGGTGAAGCCTGGTTAGCCGATAAAGGCCAATGGCATTTACTTGAAGAAAGCGGAAGCACTGGTACAGCAGAATATGAAGTTGTGCTATTACGGGCTGATAATGATGTAAAAGGTTATGTTGCAGCAAGAATTAACCGTATTAGTGGTGATACTTGGTGGTTGAAACAAAATACTTGGCAGCCTTACATTAGTAATTAATAGGTTATAAGTGAAAGAACCGAATGTTGATGGACTGATTACTCTTTTTAATCAGCTCTTTAAAACCTCCCTAAATACGATTCTTGTAAAAGGGGATGATGAACCAATCTACCTGCCTGCAGACCAAGACAATCCGCACCATCGGGTTATTTTTGCTCATGGTTTCTACGCGAGTGCGTTGCATGAAATTGCCCATTGGTGTGTTGCTGGTCCTGAGCGTCGAAAATTAGAAGATTTTGGCTATTGGTATAAACCTGATGGTCGCACGACTGCCGAACAGTCTGAATTTGAAAAAGTAGAAATTCGACCACAAGCGTTTGAGTGGTTAATGTCTAAGGCTGCAGGGCATAAATTTAACTTTAGTGCGGATAATCTTTCTTCTGATATAGGGGCGAGCGATAGTTTTAAAACCAATGTGCTTTCCACTGTTTATGAACTACTTGATGACGGCTTGCCTGAACGTGTAGGTATCTTGGTGGAAGCGTTAAGAAAGCAAAACGGTAGGCCGCCTTTGCGGAAAGAAGAGTTCGCTCTCTGATCTTTTATTTTATCTCTTATTCATTCATAACTAGCGCTGGTTTAATCGTATGACCAGTTGCCTTGCTCTTCTAGCAGGATTTCCTGCGGTTCACGAATCACTTGCAGTAAACCAGATTCATAAACGTTGTAGGTGATATTACCGTTCTGAAAATGGTAACCAAGAAACCGACATGGGGTAATGCCATCAGCACAGGTTTGATGCAGAGTTTTACCTTTTAAGATGATACTGTTTCCAGATCTCTTTGATGTGCCAATATAAGAGATGTCTTCACAACTAACTTCGCCTTCATCGCAATGCTTAGTGATAACTACTTTGTAGTTCTCTGTTTCAAGCATCTCGCCAAATGCAGTATTGGCTAGGAAAAATAGGGCGATCGCAAAAAATCTCATAATATCACTCATCAATTTATCAGCTCCTAAGCAACAGGAGCGACCCTCTGGTAAAACTATTATAAAGATATTTTAGAGGAAGGGCTTAGTTGGTTTTATGAACTAACGCGATGTGAGGGGGTCTATGAAGTTCACATAGAGTATGAGATTAATATGTCGTATCTAATCGAAAAGTTGAAATCTACCTCGAGCAAACAGCACTTAACGCGGCGCCAGTGGCTTAAGTCAACCGCTTTAGCAACTGCAGGAATAGGCGCATTTGGGCTACTGTCTGGCCCATCCATAGCTAAAGAAAATACTCGTGGCATCAGGGGGCGTATGGCGCCTGAATTAAATGTGAATCATTGGATCGATGGCAATGGGAATAAGACTGAACCGTTTTCGGTATCAGAGCATAAAGGTAAATGGATCTATCTGAAATGTTTTCAGGAGTGGTGTCCAGCTTGTCATTCTGTTGGCTTTCCAAATTTGCAGAAGCTGAAAACAGCTTTTCCTGATGACAACAAGATTGTGGCAGCGGTTATCCAAACAACATTTGAAGGTCACTCTACCAATAATGCCGGTGCTTTACGTAAGAATCAGCTGAAATACGGTTTGGAACTGCCTTTTGGTCATGATCCTGGCAATTCTGATCTACCTCGAACCGATCCTAGTCATTTCCCTAATACTATGGTGAGTTATCGTACTGGTGGAACACCCTGGGTTACGTTGATCGATCCGAATGGCGTGGTCGCCTTTGATGGTTTTCATATCGATATCGATCAACTGATCAGTTATTTAAAAGAGAATGCTTAACGTTTTTGGCATCACTGTCTGATTTTAGGAATACTGATGTTGTTAGTATTCCTAAGTGATTTGACTAAATATTAAGCGGTTAATGTTTCGCAGGTTAAGTATTTTTCTAAATCTTCTTCATTTAGAGGTTTGCTGAAATAGTAGCCTTGGTAATGTTTGCAGCCCTGCTTCAACAGTAATTGTTGTTGCTCTAATGTCTCTACGCCTTCTGCTATAACGGAATAGCCTAACTCATGTGTCATGGAGATAATGTTTCCGACAATCACGGCATCGTTAGGATCGGTAGTGATATCGTTGATAAAACTTTTATCAATCTTTAATTCGTCCAGTGGCAGTAATCTCAAATAAGTCAGGGAGGAGTACCCTGTACCAAAATCATCCATAGATATTTTGACACCTAGTTCTTTTAGCGAGTGCATTTTAGTAATGGCTGATTCTGTATCATCGATGATCACACCTTCTGTTATTTCTAGCATCAGTTCCTCGGGCTTGATCTGGAAACGGTGAAGACTGGCTTTAACATCGTTAACGAAATTGGCTTGGTTAAACTGTAGCGGACTGACGTTAACAGCGATATAGCGAATAGGTTTACCTTGGGTATACCATTTCTTCATTTGGCTACAGGCTTGTTCGATCACCCAATGGCCCAAGGGAATGATCAAACCACTTTCCTCGGCGATAGGTATAAATTCGTCAGGTGAAATAAAACCTCTCTTTGGGTGATTCCAGCGGAGCAGGGTTTCAACGCTTTCGCATTCTCCCTCAGAATTTACCTGAGGCTGGTAAACTAAATTTAATTCGTTGTGAGTAATCGCGTAGCGTAATTCTGCTTCGATACGTAAGCGTTCGTCTGCTTTGGTTTGCATATTTTCTTCAAAGAAGCAGTAATGATGCCTACCCTTTGATTTGGCTTGATACATAGCAGTATCTGCTTGTTTTAGAAGTTCTTCAGCGCCAAAGTGGGCTTGGTTAAAAAAGGTGATACCAATACTGGTGGTGATATGAAAGTGGTTTGAGTTCAGTTCGAAAGGCACATCCAACGCTTCAATGATTTTGTTAGCAACGATGCGAGCACGTTCGTAAATTTGATCCTGGTTTAGGCGAGGAAGAGCGACAATTACAACAAATTCATCTCCACCTAAGCGAGCTATAGTGTCCTCTTTTCGAAGGCATTCTGTGAGCCGATTACCTACCTGTATTAGCAATTCATCCCCGATGCTGTGCCCCAGTGAGTCATTGAGGTGTTTGAAATGATCCAAGTCTAAGAACATTACAGCGCCACTGCAGCGCTGTCTCTCGGCACTAGCTAAGCGTTGGTTTAAGCGATCATGGAGCAACCGTCTATTGGGAAGGCCCGTTAAGGGATCAAAAAAAGCTAATTTTTTAATTTGAAATTGGCTTTCTAACAGTTGTTCTGTCTTGCGGTTAAACCAGTGGGTTAAAGCACCCAGCTCGCCTTTATCCGTTGTTTTTATCAATTGTTGTGAACGATGATCGTCCGTTAAGCCTTCTTGTAACTGCTGGGTCAGCTGAAATAGAGGCGATGTTAGATGGTAACGTAGTAAGGCCCATACCAGCACCATAGCAATCAGAACAATAAAAATTGTTGCCATAAGAAGTTGGTTAAAAAGTGTTTTGGCATCTTTTCGTGCGGAGCTGTTAGGCATCACAGTAACAATCTGCCAAGCGGTTTTGGGCATAGTGGTTACAGTGACAAATACTGCCTCGTTTAAAAAGTAATCTCGTTCTATGAGTTCATTGGCTCTTTGTGCAGTTTCCGTTGCAGGTCTGTTTAGTAAAGAGGCAATAATTTGGGCTTCAGGAAGATCGATTTGGTAACTGTCGTTTGCCAGTACTGTAGCCAGGGTATCTGTTTGGATATCGTCGTGAGAACCTAAAGACTTATTTTGAATACGAAGCAGTCTCCCCAAAGGTTCAAAGGTTCTAAACTCTTTAGCAAGTTCTTCCATTGTGATGTAAGGCAGAAGGCCTCCATTTTCGGAAGGGACGGATAAACGTGCAAGTTTGTCATCTGGAAAGGAGAGAAATCTACCATTTCGATCCAGTGCGAAAGCATAGCCCCCAAACTCTTTAGTCGCGTCATGTAACAACTGCTGTAGGCCTTCTAGCTTGAGGTCAACGGTTGTGGCGCCTAAGAATTTATTATTGTCATAGAGAGGTGCTGTGACAGTAACCATAGGCTGAAGTGAGTAGGGATCGGTATAAGATTTTGACCAGTAGCGTTGGTTTGTACCTAAGTGTTGAGCAGGAACATACCACTCTTCATGATGATAGCCGTTGCCTTCAGGCAGATTGTAGTCGTTATAAAAGTTCAGCTTTCCGTTTTGGTCGCGACCCCAAAAGTGGCTGTTTCGTTCGATATTTTTATCAAAGGTATAGGGCTCTGGCCATGTTCCTCCGCCTGCGATGAGGTGTTTGGAGCCTGCTCTATCGAGGAGGGAAAGCATTAGAGAAGCGAAACGTTCATCTTCGGCAGGGATCTCTTTGGCGATATCAGCCATGGAAATAACGATGGATTCTGCAATGGTGGTTCGCTGGTTGAGTTCAGAGACAACTTTGTCTCCCGCCTTACTCAGTTTTAAGTACGCTTGGTTTTCAATTAGGTGATCCCCAATAGCGCTCACCACCGCGATTATGGTTACCATTATTAGAAAAAAGATGGTCAGGAATATTGCGGAAACGCGAAATTGCAGGCTGTGGTACCAATGAATATTGAAATCAGGTGTACTACGCATAGCTCAGCCTCCTGCTGATCTAACTCTTATCCTTAGAATGGCGGTGATCTCAACTATTAGGCCGTTCCAAGTTGCCTTGTGGGCATACAGTCTGATTACAAAGTAGTACAGATATCACGCAGTTGCGAGAGAACGAGAAATTAAATTTGTATGACTAGAAAAGCGGGTATTAGAGGGAGATTGTAGTTTGAAGATTATCTTTTGAGCACCTCTATAAAAAAGCCCTGTAAAAACAGGGCCTTTTTAAATTACTACATTCTTAGTGATGGTGGTGGGAGTGCATACCGTCCATTATCTTTTTAACGGGAGCTTCAATTTTTAATTTAGTTCCATCAGAAAAGCTCAGTTCAAATTCTATATTTTCACCAACCGTGAGGTCTTGTTGTAGATTGATCAGCATAATGTGATAGCTACCTGGCTTTAGGCTTACTGACTGCTGAGCAGCAACTTTGATGCTATCTACTTGGCGCATCATCATCGTACCGTCTTTCATCACATGATTATGCAACTCAACAGCATCAGCGACATTACTAGATGCACTTTTAAGATGTACATCTTGAGACTTCTTATTGCTAATAGTAACAAAGGCTGCGGTCGTTTTAGTTCCCGGAGGAATAGCTCTTACATAAGCGTCGTTAGTGGTGATCTCGGCCATTGCAGTAAAAGAAGTTAGGCTAAGAATCGCTGCCATAAAAGTAGTTAACAGAGTATTTTTACTCATTATGTTTCCTCGCTTAGTAGCGCTTGAATTTCTTTAGAGAGTTCAATAGGGGTTAATGCATGACTTAAGGCTTTGGATAATTTGCCGTTCTGATCAATTAGATAAAGGCGAGAAGAATGGTCTACGGCATAGCCTAGAGCTGAATCTTTTAATTCGACCATACGATAAAAAGCACCGTACTGTTTTACAACGCTATCAATTGTTGCTCGATCTGCTGTAGCGCCATGAAAATTAGGGTGGAAATAGCTTGCGTATTTAGCTAGTTTCTCAGGAGAATCTCTGTCCGGATCTACACTCATAAAAATTCCCGCTACATTCTCTTGTTGAGCAGGTGTTAGATCTTTGAGTCCTTGCGCAGCTACAGCTAAAGCCGTAGGACAAACATCTGGGCAAGAAGCGTAGCCAATGAAAAATAGAACAACTTTACCGCGGTAATCTTCTAGTTTTAGTTCACCTTGTTCAGCCTGAAGGGTAAAGTCGCCGCCCAATTTTTCACCCAATGCGATGCGTTGCTCTACAGGTTGTGGTCGAAGATAAAAAGCTAAAGCAACACCTGCTAGCATAACGAGAGTTAGTAGAAGAAGATTTCTTAAAGTGGTCATTTAATCATCTGTCCTTTAGGTTAAAGGTTATTGGGCATCAAACTCAAAATCTGCCTGTGTAACTTGTCCCTGTTCTTCAATCTTAATAGAAGATATCCAAGTCATCTTTCCGGTCGTACAAATTGGTAGAGTGATACTTCCTTGCCATCTGTTCTCTGTACCTGAGACCTTTGTCAGTAAAGTTTGATTGATGCCCATGTACATTGTTTTGCCTTGGAGGTCTACCATGATCTGATTGGCTGCAATATTTTCTATAGTCACATCAAACAATAATGGCTTACTTGAACTTATCTCTTCTGCAATGATCGACAACTCTACTTGCTGATTATTATTAGCCGCTGAGCATTTTCCTTGATGAAGATCGCACTCAGGAGCTGTTAGCAATTGACGAGTGTGAGGGGGCGTTTCTTGCAACAGCTGCGGCAGATAGATTACAGCGCCCAACCCAATGATTATGACAACGATAATCAAAATCTGTAGGGGGAGGGTATTACGACCCTGAGTTGGTTCGTTCATATATCTGTTCCTGAGTACCGCTATAGTCTACGTTTTTGTAGTGTGACAACAAAAGTGACAAATTGTCGCACCAAGAATACATCTTTTCATTAGTTTATGATGCAGCTTACTAATTGTTGTTCAAAGCTTTTCCAATCATGCTCTTGCTGGGATATAACTTCGATTCGATTATCCCTTCGATAAGCGATGGTTTCGATACCAAGTTCACGGCCTACTTGGTTAAAAAACTTCCAGCCTTGATCGGTGTGAAATACACCTTTTACTCGGTCCACATTTTCAATATTTTGTAGAACTACTTCGAGCTTGGAAGTCGAGAATTTGTCATCTGGATTAAATATCCACCCCATTGTGTGTAAACCGTCATTAACATTCCCTTTATGAAACGGAATTTTAGGGCGAGGCTGAAATTGCATACCGATCATCGGCGTTGCACTACTATCCTCGTTAGATAAGTGCCGATGTTGTTGCGATTCAGTTTCTTTTTCAGTGTGGGTGATATCTAAGAGTGAAAGGTTAAATTGCCCTTGAGTCGTTAATATCTGCTTTTGTTTTGGAGGATAAAGCCCTGCCATTTTTTGATCTGTCGCTGAAACTTGTGCTGATGAGGCAAGATCAGTTTTGTTTAATACAATCACGTCAGCTAAATTGATCTGGTCTTGAAAGGTAGGGT
This sequence comes from Neptuniibacter sp. SY11_33, assembly GCF_047778025.1. GTDB lineage: Bacteria > Pseudomonadota > Gammaproteobacteria > Pseudomonadales > Balneatricaceae > Neptuniibacter. The sequence goes on along the minus strand of NZ_CP180543.1, from coordinate 2,303,012 downwards.
GTTCAGTTATCTCTCTTTTTTCGATCGAACGAGGGTCAACTAGGCAGATAATTGAACGTAGATCTAGAACATCTTTGAAATGTTGATTTTTCAGCGTGTCTACGATGCCGGCAGGGTGGCCGATACCAGTAGGTTCAATGATTAGTCGGTCTGGTTTTGTTTGCCTTAGCAGTGTCGCCAGCGTTGAGGTTAGGCTAGGGCCTAACGTACAGCATATACAACCACCAACGAGCTCTTTTACTTTCACCCCTTCGTCACTTTGCGTTAGGACAGCTTGGTCTATGCCTATCTGTCCAAATTCATTCACTAAAACGGCCCAAGTTTCGTCTTTAGGTTTTTGAGCTAGAAGATGATTTAGAGCTGTCGTTTTACCTGTCCCTAAAAAGCCAGTGATGATGTTCGTTGGAATGTTTTTTAATTGGGACATTTTAGATTTTCTTCTTATAGATTGCAGGCAGTTGTGAAAGCAGCATACCAAATAACATTAAGCCACAGCCTAGTAAGCCTAGAGTGCTGAACTGTTCTTCTAGAATTAACCATCCACCAAATGCAGCGGCTACGGCTTCAAGGCTCATAATGATGGCAGCATGAGCTGGAGGGGCATGCCTTTGGGCAAAAATTTGTAATGTATAAGCTATGCCAACAGAGATAAAGCCTGCATAGGCGATAGGTCCCCAAGAGCTGAATGCATTTGCAAGGGTAAAACTATCGGATTCGATATTCACTGCAACCAGCCCACTAAAACTTGCACAAACTAAAAACTGAATAATGGCTAATCGAAGGTTATCAAGTTTTGGGGCTAGCTTTGCAACTAGTAGTACGTGAATAGCCCAGCATGCAGCACCTAGTAGTTCTAAAATATCACCATAGTTTATGGTGCTGAGGTCCCGGAAGCTAAGAACATACAAACCGAGAACAGCAAATAGCCCACCTAACCAAGTGTTGATATTAGTTGTTTGTCCTAGTGCTAAACCAATGATGGGTACGAGGATGATATATAACCCAGTAATAAACCCTGCATTACCTGCGGTCGTATAGACTAATCCTGCTTGTTGAAATGACGCACCGGCAAAAAGTACTAGTCCAGCTAAAGTGCCATTGATTATCAGAGTTCTATTATCCGTACAGTGATCTGACCTTTTAAATAAAAACAAAAGTGGAAGTAGGGAACAGGCGCCAAGCAAGAACCTTAATGCGTTAAAGCCGAATGGCCCTAAAGATTCCATCCCAAGCCGTTGTGCAACAAAAGCAAACCCCCAGATGCATGCAACTAAGAGCAACATGAGATCGGCTTGTATTTTTTGTGAATTCATAGGCAAAATTTGAGCGTTACAGATGAGGCGCTAAAGGTACTCTATAAGTGAGAGAAAGATAAATTTAAATTTTTTATAAAATGGTGTTGCTAATCATTCTCAATAGCATTAATATCGTAGTCGCTCATAAGTGATAGGCAATGAACGACCTCACCTCACTGACATTGCCGACCTTAGCGTCTACTTTCACTGCTCACTGAAAGTTTTCGCTGACATTGATACTCCCCTCGATTATCAATGTCGCATGCTGAACTCTCACCGGTTTAGTATTGGTTAAAAAGCCGGATCTTTTGATCCGGCTTTTTAATGTCTAGTATTTCCTTTCTCATGTCATACGTGATTCTTTTTTGTATTGGAGTTATGCAGGAGCGACATGCTGAGCTTCTGTTTTAGGAGCTGATTTTTCTTTGCTTGTTGCTCTGAGTTATATAGCTAAATATCAACTTAGGGGAAAATGAAATTATCTATCAAATGCAGTTGAAAGTCGTTCTCATTATCGATAATATCGTAATCGCTCATAAGTGATAGGCAATGCACGACCTCACCTCACAGTCATTGCCGAACTTAGCATTATTTTTCACTGCTCACTGAAAAGTAGTGCTGACGTTGGTACTCCCCTCGATTATCAATGTCTTAAACTGAACCCTCACCTGTTCAGTTTATTTCAAAAAGCCGGATCTTTGATCCGGCTTTTTGCTATCTATTGGTAATGTATACCTTCACCTATGTTGAACGAACTTATGCTGCATAAATAGGTCTATATAAGTTAATCCTAATTAATGAGCTAAACTAAAAGCTACATTCATTTCTTAGCTCTTAGGGCATGGAGGCTCACCTTAAACCGTAGTCATAAGCTACGAGGAGTGATAGGTGAGATTAGTTAAAGATATTGATCAAAAGGGCGTCTTTTTCTATTGGTCCGATCCTGATTTTATAGACGTCCCAATAAGTCCCCGTTTACCCTGCATTGAACTTGCAAAAGAGTGGCGAGATAAACACATTTTTTCTTTATATAGGGGAGATGAACGGCGGCACTCATATATTGATCGAAGACTGGATGGAACAAAGCGGAAGCAAGTCGATGAAGCTTTGTTTTACTCTAGGCAATGTCCTGAGGGCAGGCGGTCGACAGATAAACCTCTTAAAGTCGATATTGATTTAGTAGCGGACAAAGTCCAGTTGTACTCTTAGCAGGCGTGTAATTATATCGCTGTAAATTATTTATATTTTTATTGTTAATATAGTTGCAAATCATTCTCATTCATATATTATGAATATCAACACGGCAGGCGGCAGGCTCCCCTCACTAGCTAGGCCGCCATGCACTAGCGATATTGCATGTTCGTGTATGTGTTAGCACATCTGCCTCCGCAGAAGCTACAAGCACATGGCTCTTGTCATTGAAGCAAATTGCTTAACCGGACCCCCAAGGGGATCCGGTTTTTTTTTGCTTAAATTCTCTGTGCTATAATTGCGTACTTCATAAAGAGGGAGCGGGTATGCAAGAGATATTAACTTTTTCAATCGTTGCTCTACTTCTGGTGATCTCACCAGGTCCTAATGGTGTATTAATTGTAAAAACAGCCTCTGTGCATGGGCGTACAGCCTCTTTTGCGAATATCCTAGGTCTGTTCACTGCTACATTTTTTCACGGCGCTTTTTCGATTTTGGGGTTGTCCGCAATCCTGCTCCAATCTGCTGAGTTATTCTTTGTTATCAAATTAGTGGGTGCTCTCTATCTATTCTATATAGGCGCTAAAGCGATCTACCAATCCTTTTTGGCTCCTGTCATTGATCAAGTAGATGCTCAACATGCAGCGAATAAAAAAAGGACTAAAGCTTTACTTGGAAGCTTTACTGAAGGCTTCTTGACTCAGTTACTAAACCCGAAAGTTTCGATGTTTTATCTAGCAGCCTTCCCGCAATTTGTTCAATTCGGCTCGTCCAGTTATCTAGGAGCGTTCGCACTAGTTGCTATACATGCAGTCATTATTGCGTTTTGGTTTATCGGTATGACGTTGATGATTGATAAACTAAAAGCCCGCAGCAAACACTCTTCCGCAGGTCGATGGGTGCAACGGATATCAGGGTCAGTGATGATCTACTTCAGCTCTTTATTGATAGGCCAGAAAGCATAGAGGTTGAGTGGTGTACGCAGTTATCTTTCGAGCAAGAACAGGAACACAGGACGAACAATATTTAGACACTGTCGCTAGAATGCGGCAGCTTGCCTTTGAAAAGTATGGCTGTCTGGATTTTGTTGCAGTAACAGAAGGGGAACAAGAAATTGCTATCTCCTACTGGGAAACCGAAGCCGATATATTGGCCTGGAAAAAAGATCCTGAACATCACTTAGCGCAAAAAGCGGGGCAGGAATATTGGTATAGCGCTTATACAGTACAAGTGGTGAAGATCGAACGGGAATATAGCTTCTCGGCAGCTTAAGTTTCCATTTTTCGTTGACTCGCTTCTTAGTGATAAAATTAAGAATACTTAGGCAATTATTTTTTTGTTTAGCGTCACCAATTTTTCATCTTTTCGTTAGAAAGTTGTCACGATAGTTTTTCAGACTGGTCATAACTCATAAAGAGAGAATTTATGACCGTGTCTTCACTTATCAATGCTCGCACTATTTTTATCTCAGATGTTCATCTCGGTTTCAAAGACTGCAAGGCTGATTATCTGTATCAATTCCTATCTTCTATCAAATGCGAAACCTTGTATCTGGTTGGGGATATTGTCGATCTATGGTCATTGAAGCGGCGATTGTTCTGGCCAGAAGAGCACTATCGAATTTTGTTAAAACTGTATGAGCTGGCTGATCAAGGTACGCGTGTTATTTATGTACCTGGTAATCATGATGACCCATTACGTCGCTTTGACGGTCAGCATTTTGGGCCTATCGAGATTATTCATGAACATGAATTTAAGACAGCAAACGAAAAGCGCTTCTTAATTATGCATGGCGATGCGATGGATGCGTATATGAAACACTCTTGGCTAACGAAGTGGGCAGGTGATTTAGCCTACGATTTCCTACTTTTCCTGAATCGCTGGTCCAATCGATTACGGAAAATGAGTGGCCGTCCGTTTTACTCTTTAGCAGGGCAGGTCAAAGATAATATCCGTGGCGCTAAGCACGCCATCCACCGTTATAAAACCGAGTGTAAGGCAGAAGCTGAGAGAAGAGGATTCGACGGTGTTATCTGTGGTCATATTCATTATCCAGAATATGATGAAGAGGGTGATATTATTTATGCCAATACTGGGGACTGGATTGAGAACTGCTCTGCGCTTATTGAAGATTATTCCGGCGAGTTAAAACTGCTGCATTTTAGTGATCGTTTAGAATGGAGAAGCTCAGTAAGGGAAGAGCAATTGCAAGTTGCATAAGGGCTTCCAAGTGGAGTGGGTGCAACAGAAACCTGTTGCACCACTTAGGGTTAGACTATAGCCCCAACTTGTCTGCGACGTAGTCGGCGTCTTTGTCACCACGACCTGACAGATTCACAAGAATAGTGTGATCTTTGGATAGTTCGGGTGCTTTGCGCATTGCCCATGCGACGGCATGAGAGCTTTCCAAAGCAGGTATGATGCCTTCTACTTGGGACAGCGTCATAAATGCATCTAGGCACTCTTGGTCAGAAGCTGTTTCATACTCAACACGGCCGAGTTCTTTTAGGTAACTGTGCTGAGGGCCTACGCCTGGGTAATCAAGACCTGAAGCAATTGAGTGAACAGGTAGAGGTTCACCATTGTCATCTTCAAGGACATAACATTTCATACCATGAAGAGAGCTTGGTTTACCCAGAGTCAATGTTGCTGAATGTTCTGTGGTATCTAGGCCTTTCCCTGCAGGTTCAACCCCAACAATATTGACCTCTTCATCATTCAAGAATGCAGTAAATAACCCCATTGCGTTTGAGCCACCACCGACACAGGCTGTGATGTAATCTGGTAGCTGTCCCTTTTTCGCTTGGAACTGTTCGCGTGCTTCGTTACCAATAATACTTTGGAAATCACGGACCATTTTCGGGAAAGGGTGAGGGCCAACCACAGAGCCGATTGCGTATATAAAGTTAACAGGGTCTTTTAGGTACTCTTCGAATGCACTATCAACAGCGTCTTTCAACGTTGCTGTGCCTTGGGTCACGGGCACTAACTTACAACCAAGAATTTTCATTTTGGTGACGTTAGGGTGTTCTTTCTCGATATCAACTTGACCCATGTGAATTTCACATGGAATACCAACTAGTGCACAGGCCGTTGCTAAAGCAACCCCGTGTTGACCAGCACCTGTTTCGGCAATCACTTTAGTTTTGCCCATATATTTCGCAAGTAGGGCTTCGCCTAGACAGTGGTTTATCTTGTGAGCACCTGTGTGGTTTAGGTCTTCACGTTTAAGGTAGATCTGCGCGCCACCTAGTTTGTCACTCAGTCGTTTCGCGTGGTAGATAGGACTTGGACGGCCAACATAATCAGCGAACAGGGTATCTAGCTCTTGTTGGAATTCCGGTTGTTGGCGGATTTCTTCGTAGGCGTCGTTAATCTCATCCATGATTTTTTTAAGTTCTGGCGGGATCTCTTGCCCACCAAATTGACCGAAGAAACCCTCTTTATTTGGCATCTCGGCAAATTCAAATTTCTTCATCTTCTTCCCGCAGTTCTGTGTCATTGGTTTTAAATGGATAGCAGCACAGGCTATCGCAGTGCTCGTTATATGATTAGATTATATGTATTTAACCTTAAGTAATAAATTGATTAAGGTGTAAAAAAGCCGCTTTAAAAGCGGCTTTTTTGAGAAAGTTGAGTTAGTGATTTTCTGGCCAGTAACCAATTCGTAAACCACCCCAGTGGCGGCCATTGATAAAGATTGGCACTGAAAGATCGTGCATAATTTCGCCGGTATCACGCTTGTAAGTTTGTAGAAGCATGGTTTCGGTATGACAACCACAACGTGCGCCGGTACGGTCATTAAACAGACGTTTACTTCGGCTTTTCACTAGATCGGTTTCAAAGTCCCCAGTTGGTGGGTTTGCAAACTGATTATTGTGGGTTGGGACATAGCCATTCGGATCAGTCACGATGGCATAAACCATCTTGTTATGTTGTGACAGCGATGGCTCTTGGATACCCGGTAAAATCTGGTCACAGTATTTATCAAACTGGGTTGTATATTTCTGCGGGTTTGTACCTTCAACAGGCACGTAGTTGCGGTCAAACAGGCTGCCTTCATGCATCTGACCGGAAGACAGTGCTTGTTCAAACGCATCCGTCACCATATCTGCCGTGTTACGAGCAATATGATAGAACTGTTGGTGGTAGTTCTGATCGGATGCGGTCGCTAGAATCGCATTGGATCGTTCTGCCGCTTCCATTAGTGCCGAAGCCTGAGTCGCAAGTTGACTAACCTCTACATCACTTTCTTCAAGTTCATGGCGAACTGTTTGCAGTGAGTTGAAGATCACTTCTAGATTTTGACGGTTAGCGCGAGCACCTTCCGCTATAACCGAGATTTGTTCTTCTACAGCGGAGGATTGCTCTGAAATGCCACCTAGCTGTTGACTAATAAGTTCCATTGCCTCTGTGCCGCTTTCAACATCACCTGACAGCGTTTTGATGCGAGCTACTACTTGTTGAGTTTCCGCTCGGATCTCATCAACGATGGTTTCTACTTCACCGGTAGCACTGGCGGTTCTGGATGCGAGTTGTCTTACTTCATCGGCAACTACGGCAAAGCCGCGACCATGATCACCTGCACGGGCAGCCTCAATTGCTGCGTTAAGTGCCAGTAGGTTAGTTTGTTCTGCAATCTCTTCAATCACTTTGGTTACATCTTGGATCTTTAGAGATTTCTCATTTAACTGCTCAATCAATGTCAGCGTTTCCGCCGCTTGAGAGTTAAGCTCGCGAATGTTACTCATGGCTTCTGTTAGTGCTTGTTGACCTTCGGAGCCCGTTGTTTTTGCTTGGATAGCGGTTTCGGCAGCAATTTCAGCTTGTTGTGCAGATTGTTGAACGGTTACTGTCATCTCTTCAGAGTTTTGTGCAATCTGAGAGACTTCTTGAACTTGATTATCGAGCTTAGTTTTTAGGGTGTCGGCAGAGTAGGAAACCTCTGCTGCTGCAACTGCGTTGGCGTTTGCGCTAGAGGACAGTTTAGCACTGACATCTTCGTTGCCTTTGCGATTGCTAAACAGGTCGCCAAATAAAGCGGGAAGTAATTCTAATTCGTCAGTTTTATTGGCATTGACTAGAGCCGCTTCTTTGTTCAGTTTGCCTAACACGGAGTTGTGTAACACTAGGATTGAAAGGCCTGATGCTAGAAGTGCTGTGACAATCAGAATGATCAGCGCGGTGCTGTCGACTCCTAAATAGAATGCTGCTGCGCCAGCGATGACAATAATTAAAACTGCCGCAAAAAAACTTTTGAAGTAAAAGCTAGAAATGGACCTGTTCATGCAATTTCCCTATTTTGTTGTTATTTAGGGGAGGTGAAGGTTTAGGCTACAAGTGTTTATAGATAATTCTTGAAAGCGCCTAACTGCCTGTATTACAAGCTTATATACACGAATATATCATCACAAAAATAGTGTAAATGCTGTACTTTAGTCGAGATTTTTAGCGATGTTAGGGGGGAATAGAAGGGAAAGTGCTCAGAATAACTTTTCTGAAAACAGTAGAGCATGATTTTTTGGGGTATCTATACGAATGGGATCAAACTCAAATCCCAGTTGTGTCTCCTTGCGAGCGATAAGCCTAAAACCCTCAGATTTTAATTGCTTACGAATTTCTCTCACAATAAAACGAGCATCTTGATATGATTTGGCAACTGTTTGATTACACTCGTTTTTATCGTCAGTCGAATTGCCCCAGCTTTGGGTTACAATCCAATCACCGACCAGGTCTTGGTACATCCGAACGATGTAGTATTCCTGTTGTTTTTGCCAGCGTATGATCAAACTGATGTAATCCGTAGAATGACAGCAGGTTTTGCCTGCTGATAGCCAATGAAAACCGCGCATTGAGCCTGATATCGCGCGGTTTGTAAAGACTGGAGATAGATAAATTGTTGAACCGGAAACTAAAAATCTTGGCTGATGAGAATATGCCTATGGCTGAGGCAATTTTTTCTCGTTTTGGTGAAGTAAAACTCTGTGCTGGTCGAGGCTTATCTGCAGAGCAACTTTCAGATGCTGATGTACTTTTAGTTCGTTCTATTACTCAAGTAAATCGGGCGCTGTTACAGGGGAGTCAGGTGCAGTTTGTCGGTACCGCGACCATAGGTACCGATCACATCGATAAGACTTTTCTGGAAGATAACGATATTGCGTTTGCTAACGCGCCAGGCTGTAATGCCGACGCTGTTGTGGAATATGTATTAAGTGTTATCTATCAACTCGCGGCTAAATATCAGTTTGATCCTAAGGACAGAACCTATGGCATTATTGGCGTAGGCAACGTTGGTGGGAGATTACAAAAGCGTTTCGAAAAGTTAGGCTTCAAGGTTCTGCTAAATGACCCACCTCGTGCTGCATTAGAATCTGGCTTTTCTGACCTAGATACTTTGCTTGAGCAAGCTGATGTTCTTTGTTTGCATACTCCGCTTACCTTAGATGGTGATCACCCAACTAAACATCTGCTATCGACTGAGCAACTACAGAAACTAGGTGAAAGTGCGATCGTTATTAATGCTGGTCGCGGGCCAGTAATTGATAACACTGCTTTGCTCCGAATTGGCCAGCAGCGCTCTGATCTGCTTTTTGCTTTAGATGTTTGGGAGCACGAGCCTGCGGTCAATGCTGAGCTAGCTGCACGTTGTGAATTCGTATCACCCCATATCGCAGGCTACAGCTTAGATGGAAAAATTCGAGGCACTTACATGCTCTATCAAGCACTATGTCAGCATCTACAGGTGGAGTACGAAGAGCCTCTAACCGATTTTCTTCCAGAAGCTGAATTGTCATTTATGGAGCAGGGTAGTTTAACTCCGTTGGAATTAATGACCTTGATTTATGATCCGCAGGTGGATGATCAGCTCTTGAGAGCTACGCTGGAGTTACCAGCGGCGGAACAAAAACTAGCGTTTGATCAACTTCGTAAGCAGTATCGGGTACGTCGCGAATTTGCATCTCTAAAAGTGGCTAACTCTACAAACCCAAAAGAGCTATTGGCATTGGGTTTTCAGCTCGCAGACTAACCCTAAATCCCTTAAGCTATAGTCTTTATTAATGCAGTTATAAGAACCCTGAATGACCGAAGCGTTAGCACAGTTAAAATCCGTTAGAACTCTTGCTGAACTTAACCCTAAAGTGGGGGAAAAGGTTCAGATAGAAACGCGTACTCCCCGTGGGCGTTATTCGGTCCAGCTATTAGGCTATCGTGAAAACGGTAGCATGATGGTTTCTGCGCCAAGAACCTCGAATTCCATTAATGTGGGGGCACGTGTCACTGTCCGTCTGATGAGTGGTAACTTTATATGTGCTTTTAGTGCTAAGTTACTCAAAATACAGACCAGCCCATTTGCTTATTGGCACCTTGAATATCCAACCGATACTGAAGTAAGACGTATTCGTAGTCATACCCGCGTGCCTGTCAACTTGATGGTGTCGATTGATGAATTCGAGTTGGGTAAAGGGCTAAGATTAGATTGGCCTATTAATGCTTATTGCACTGATATTAGTATCAAAGGGGCCTGTATAGATGCGCCTGTTACGCTAGGTAAAAAAGGTGACAAGTTATTTGTTACGACGCGCTTTCAAGTTGCAGGTGCTGATCAGGTAGTACTCACCCCTGTTGTGATAAGAAGTGTACAAGCGGCAGAAGATGGTTTAACCAAAGTGGTGAGCCACGGTGTTGAATTTGAAGAAGTAGATGATGATACCCATCTCATTCTAGCTGCTTTTGTGTACCAGCAATTTTTAATTGAAACCGGTAATTTGGAGATCATAGGTGTTTAAACTCGGTCTTATTATTAACCCTTTAGCAGGAGTTGGCGGCAGTGTCGCGCTTAAGGGAAGTGACGGTGAGGAGACCGCAAAGAAAGCCCTAGAATTAGGTGCAGAGCCTAAAGCAGGCTTGCGTACCCTTCAGGCTTTGGACGTGCTTCAAGGTTTAGATATCCAAGTTATCACTTATCCTGCAGAAATGGGTGAAGAGGTTGCCGTTAAAGCAGGGTTTGACCCCCTAGTCGTTGGCAAGATTGAATCAGGTAATACTCATGCAGAAGATACCTTAAGAGCAGCCAAAGATCTGGTTACTGCAGGGGTTGATATAATCCTATTTGCCGGTGGTGATGGTACCGCTCGTAATATCTGTGAATCGATTGCCGGTGAAGTACCAGTTCTGGGTGTGCCTGCAGGTGTGAAAATACACTCCGGTGTTTATGCCGTAACGCCTAAAGCAGCGGGTGAAATTATTGCCATGCTGGTCAAAGGCGAGTTAGTTACCCTAGGTGATCAGGAAGTACGTGATATTGATGAAGAGGCGTTTCGGGAAGGGCGTGTTAGGGCGAAATATTATGGCGAGTTAGTTGTCCCTCAAGAGCACCGTTTTTTACAGCACGTAAAAAATGGCGGTAAAGAATCAGAAGAATTGGTGTTGGATGATATCGCCGCAGATGTGATCGAAAACATGGATCCTGATTCATACTATGTAATGGGATCAGGTTCTACAGTAGCTGCAGTGATGGAGCAATTAGGTTTACCTAATACTTTGTTAGGGGTGGATCTGATTAAAGACAACGAGATCGTTGCTTCAGACTGTACTGCACAGCAACTACTGGAGTTAACCGCAGGTGAGCCTTGCGAACTAGTGATTACATTGATCGGTGGTCAAGGGCATATTGTTGGGCGCGGCAATCAACAGCTGAGCCCCGCATTGCTTAAGCGAATCGGCAAAGAAAATATCAATGTGATTGCTACCAAAACAAAACTACGTGAACTGGAAGGCCGCCCGCTAATTGTAGACAGCGGTGACCCAGAGTTGAATGCGAAGCTCTCTGGAGTGATACCGGTTACAACGGGTTATCATGATTCTGTGTTGTATCGTGTGGCAGATTACTAAGAGCTTATCTATGCTTTAAAGGCCTGTGTTACAGGCCTTTTTTGTATTCGATGGGTGAATATTTTGTTTCATCATTTATTTAAATTTTTTCTCATGCTGATGACACCTGTATGGATGAGAGATAAAACGCCGGATAAAGACCATTTTTATCGGCGCTTATTCACTGCTAAACATCGAGCTAAGAAAAATAAAATTAAGTTTCTTTGGATTTTTGTACTGAGCTTATGCTTAGTCTTGCCATCTCCTCATGTCATCTTTGCGCTCGTGCTTTTGACAACCTTTATCTCATTCAGTTGGTTAGATGAATCAAACTGACATCTTTCTGTCATAGAGTCTCGGTAAAGTTCAGCCTGATATTTTTTATAAGAACTTATTGAGGCTCACCCCATGAAAAAACTGATCGCAGGCGCTGTTGTTGCAAGCGCAATGATTGCTCTAACTGGTTGCCACACAAATCAGGCGAAGCAGGAAGAAACTAAAGATGTTGCTCAACTAAACAATGATGATCTATACGAAGTTTCTCACGAAGGTCGTCATTATGTGTTTGATGATTTCGCAACTTATCAGTCTTTCCTAACAGTTGGAGAAACATCCTACCGTAAAGTATTTATTGGTGGTGGCCCTAAAGGCGAAACATTGGTATTCGGTCTAACTGGCGCAGACAAAAAGAAAATGTCTGGTATCGCTAGCATCGATATGTTCAAAGGCGAAATGGCGGGTGCAGAGAGCTTCTACGGCGAAATGCGTGGCGAAGATGGTCGTCTATATGTATTCAGTACTCTTGAAGATATGGAAGACGTACGTATTGTAGGTGAAGCGCCATATCGTTTCACTCAGATCGCTGCAGGCCCTCAAGGCCAAACGGTTGTATTTGTTCTAAACAAAAACAACAAGAAAAAGCAGCCAGTTGCTTTGATGGCAAAATTCAAAGAAATGAACAACATGAAGTAACATTTCTAACAAAAGCTCGCTTATCTCTTAGGAGGTAAACGGGCTTTTTGTTTAACGATACAATGTTTCCCAAATTGCATCTGTATTTCGCCTCTGTTGAAAAATTCTAGTTACTTAATGGAACTTCCAAGGCGAAGCGCAGTCAATAGATACATCCTGCAAGATGGGAAGGCCTTTCGATATGTCATAGGAAAGTTTGGGTTCTGTTATTACGAAAGGTCTTTTTTAGGCGCTGTTTACGTGAGTAAACGGCGCTTTTTTTATGCGCTTAAACAAATACAGGCAATAAAAAAGCCTGCTGAATAAGCAGGCTTTTTTAGAACAAACGAGAGATTAGATCTCAGCATTGTGATAAATGTTCTGAACGTCGTCCAGATCATTTAGCATATCGATAAACTTCTCGAACATTGGTAGGTCGTCTGCTGATACAGGTGAACCGTTATGAGGTACAAATTGAATCTCATCAACGTCTAGGTCTAGACCTTCAATGTTGTCTTGAAGTGCTTTCTTAGCTTTAAAGTAATCAGTGTGAGGAGCGAATACAGTAATCTTGCCATCTTCAGCTTCGATATCTGTTACGTCTACATCTTCCATCATTAGTGCTTCTAGCACCGCATCTTCATCATCACCGTTGAATACGAAGATCGCACTGTGGTCGAACATGTGGCTTACACTGCCCTGAGAACCAATTTTACATTTGGTTTTGTTAAAGCAGTTACGTACATCACCAAAGGTACGGTTAGGGTTGTCAGTTAGGCATTCCACGATAACCATGCAGCCGCCAGGACCAAAACCCTCGTAACGAGCTTCAGAGAAATCTTCACCGCCACCACCTTTAGCTTTATCTAGCGCTTTATCGATTACGTGAGCAGGCACTTGGGCCTTTTTAGCACGTTCGATTAGGCCAGCTAATGCCACGTTTCCTTCGACTTCGATGCCGCCAGATTTCGCACAAACATAGATTTCACGGCTAAATTTACTGTAAACCTTAGCCTTAGCATCGGATGTTTTTGCCATCGACTCTTTACGGTTTTGATAGGCTCGACCCATTGCGATATTCCATACACTGATAAAAAAGAAGAAAATTCTACCGTTTCAGAGCCTAACTGAAAACCCGCATTTAGGATGCAAGGCTAAGTAATCTGTAATTTATAGTGATCTACTTCGATATAAGGCCTCAAATGAGGTTTGTTTGATATTCACATTAGCTCCTCATTTAATAGGGCATCTTGGTTTATAGTGGAGAAAAACTATTTAAAAACTGGAAGCGATTATGAATCGCAAAGTTAGTGCAACCTGTATTTCATTAATAATGAGTAGCTCATTGTGTGCGCATGATAGCCGATTGTATGAAGCTGATTGGCAAGGGCATGTAGCAGATGAGCCTGGTTGGGTTGAGACGTTAACTGAGTTGATTTTGAACCCCGCCGAGGCTGCAGCGCTAATTAGTATTGAAGGCGAATACAGGGTGATTCACTCTGATGGTAAGCCTGATCATGAAACGGGGCGTTTCCCCAATCGTAATAACCCCCATAGCGTTGTGAGTCGCAGTAAGACGTACAGGGTAGCGGCTAACCCCATTTATAAAGAACAAACCTACGCATTGGGTTTGTGGCCGTTTGGTGTTGCATTAAATGGCATTCCTTTTGACCCTGGTGCAGCAGAGTTTTGGCAACGTGACGTGCGCTCTGGTTGGCAGTATGAAGCTTTAGGCGGCGCAGTTAATCTAGGGATGGATTGGAATAACGCTCATGTGCAGCCAACCGGTACGTATCACTATCACGGACTACCGATCGGATTGTTAGAGCGGTTCACACATATGAAAGGACCTGTGCATATTGGATATGCTGCCGATGGCTTCCCTATCTACGGGCCAATGGGCTATAGCGATCCGAAAGATATGGATTCAAGTATTGTTGAACTAAAAGGCAGCTATCGAATTAAACAAGGTAATCGAAATGGAGGTCCGGGTGGTCGATACGACGGATCTTTCATTCAGGATTATGAGTATATAAAAGGGCTTGGTAATCTTGATGATTGTAATGGCCGTTTTGGTGTAACCCCTGAATATCCTGAAGGCACCTACTATTACGTGATTACGGACCAATTCCCGTTTATACCTCGTTGCTTTCATGGTGAGCCTGATCGCAGCTTTATGCGCGGTGGACCGCAGCCAGGCGGGTCTCAGGGGATGAGAACCCATTCAAATAATGATCGTGATCATGGGCGAAATCGTCCTATGGGTGGACCGCCACAAGAAGCGATTACTGCCTGCATTGGTAAGCGTGAAGGCGATAAAGTGAGCTTGATCACTCCAAGGGGGCACAGAATATCTGCAAGTTGCCAGCGACGTGCGGGACAACTATTTGCGATACCTCAAAGATAAGCAATTAAAGGGCGTTATCGCCTCTGTACTCTGCTTTTCTAGAAAAGATCTGATTCAGTGCGCCAGATACAATTTCTCTTACAATAGGGTGTTCATTTTGAAGGTCAGCTAAGTTTGAGCAGAAAAGCATTTTGTCTTTGGCAGATGCCCAAGCGGTGAAGTTATCATCGATAACCAGAGATCTAATGACCGAAGAGTACTTATTGATTTCCATAATCAGCTCCATTGCACATTCATTGTGTCAGAAAACCATTCTTGCATAATGTTTATTGCGGTGCATCATTTTTGTGCTTGTGCGGCATTCTTTCACTTTAATGTGACTTAATCGTTAAATTAACCCTCTACTTTTTATTGTTTTATATACACCTGCACTTTGCGTGCCATTACAAAAAAATGACGTGGGAATTTGAAATATCGACCTCATGATTGTTCATTTTGCGTGATAGCTGTTGCGTCGCGTATAGTTCCAATTAACTTCATCAGTATCGCTAAATGGATTTGGCGCTAAGGAATCTTATATGGATCTACAACAATCGCTGCAACAACACTTTTCGTTTGATCAATTTCGGGATGGACAAGAACAAACCATTCGTCAGTTACTTGGTGGCCAATCCACACTCTCAGTATTTCCAACGGGTGCAGGAAAATCTCTTTGCTATCAATTTACTGCGATTCATCTACCTAATTTAACCTTGGTGGTGTCGCCGTTATTAGCTTTGATGAAAGATCAATTGGCTTTTTTAAAAGAAAAAGGGATTGCTGCGGCAAGTATTGATTCGACGTTGACGCCTGATGAAAACCGTCAGGTTATGCAGGATATTCGTCAGGGTAATATTAAGATTTTGATGGTCTCCGTAGAGCGGTTTAAAAACGAGCGCTTTCGAGAGTTTATTAGCTCTGTATCAATCTCCATGTTGGTAGTGGATGAGGCTCATTGTATCTCTGAATGGGGGCATAACTTTCGTCCAGACTATCTGAAATTACCGCAGTATTGTCAGCAGCTCAATATCCCAACGGTGTTGTTACTGACAGCCACAGCAACACGTAAAGTGAAAAGAGATATGGCGCAGCGATTTAATATTGCTGCGGAGCATATAGTTCAGACCGGTTTTTATCGCTCGAACTTAGATTTAACGGTATTGCCGGTTAAGGAAGCGGATAAAAAGGCTCAGCTCGCTCAAGTTGTTGCTGCGCAAAGTGGGGCAGGTATTGTCTATGTCACTTTGCAACAAACTGCAGAGGAGGTTGCTAATCACCTGCAGCATCAAGGAATCGCTGCGGTGGCTTATCATGCAGGTTTGGACAATGAGCTTCGACATCAAATCCAAACCGATTTTATGGCGGGAAGAATTGGTGTTGTGGTTGCAACGATCGCCTTCGGCATGGGGGTTGATAAGTCCGATGTTCGCTTTGTTATCCATTATGATCTACCCAAATCGATTGAAAACTATAGCCAAGAGATTGGTCGGGCTGGTAGGGATGGAAAGCTATCTCACTGTATTACTTTGGCAAATTTAGATGGCATTACCACAGTAGAGAACTTTGTATACGGCGATACGCCAGAGCTATCGGGTATCGAATATGTGATCAACAATATTCGGGATGAGGAGAGTAGTCAGCAATGGGAGATGCAGATCTCTCCATTATCTGGTGTGGCTAATATCCGTCAACTTCCGCTAAAAACCTTGTTGGTGCAGTTGGAACTTCGAGGTGTTATTCAGCCTAAATACTCCTATTTTGCTGATTTTAAGTACAAGTTTTTGGTCGATCGGCAATTGGTTTTGGAGCGTTTTAAAGATGAACGGCGTCAGTTTATCGAAGCTATTTTCCAGCATACCCAGTTTAAGAAAGTGTGGGGGAATTTAGATTTTGAAAGCCTTTATCAGCATTATGGCTGTGATCGGCAGCGGGTTATTTCAGCGATGGAATACCTGCAAGAGCAGCAGTTGATTGTGCTTGAAACCAAGAAGATTACCGAAGTCTTTGCCGTCGATGCCAATAAACTTGCTGAACTAAATTTGGCTCAATCCCTTGCTGATTATTTTAGTGAAAAAGAAGAGAAGGAAGTTCAGCGTATTGCTCAGTTAATTCGGTTTTTTGAGTTGGATCGGTGTTTAACTTCTAATTTAGCGCGCTATTTTGATGACCAACAAGCACCAGAACAGTGTGGGCATTGCTCGGCCTGTCGTGGTGAATCGGCAACCTTAAGCTATTCTTCTGTTCCACAGCTACCGAGTGAAGATGAGCTAATGGTCTTTTTAGATGAATTAGATCAGCTATTCAAAAGCAAAACTGTTTGCCTGACTGTAGGCGTGGCCTGCCGATTTTTGATGGGGATCAGTGTGCCGGTGCTGACACGTTTAAAAGCAAGGCAACTATCAGGTTTTGGTTCTTGCGAACGAGTTCGTTTTTCTGAAGTGAAGCAGAAGGTTACAGGGTTATTAGTGTAGAAGAAACGCAGTAAAACCCTGTGCTAAGTTTACGCTTTAATGAGCGAAGCTCTGCTGCTGCAATGATTCTGGCGTTAATGGTTTAGACAGAAGAAAGCCTTGGTAGTTCTGGCAACCTTTATTCTGAAGGTATGCCAGTTGGCTTTGGGTTTCGATGCCTTCGGCAACGATCTGTAGATCAAGATTGTGTGCCAACTGAATGATTGAATCGAGAACGCGCATATCTGAATTTGTTCCTATGTCATTGATAAAGCTACGGTCAATCTTCAGAATACTGGCAGGGAATTGATTCAAATATGCGAGCGAGGAGTAACCGGTCCCAAAATCGTCAATAGCGATACTGAACCCTGCTTTTGATAGCTCTTCAAGAATCGATTTCCCAGTCTCCATCTGTTCCATCAACACGGATTCAGTAACTTCCAGAATCAGTTGATCGTGCTGCAGGTTATATTGCTTGCAAGCATGTTTAATTCTATCGGCTAAATTGTAATCACCAAGTTGGTAACCGGATAGGTTGATGGCTACCGGGAAGCTTTTTATTCCCATCTCTTGCCAGACACCGAGTTGTCGGCAGGCTTCATTGATAACCCAATCGCCAATCTCTCGGATTAAGCCCGTTTCCTCTGCAAGGGGGATAAAGCGTGCAGGCGAAATGGGCCCTAGTTCTGAGTGGGTCCAACGTAGAAGCGCTTCTACTTTCTCGAGTTGCCTTTGCTGGTTAAAGATGGGTTGATAAACAAGTGATAGATCATCATTGCTGATGGCATTGCGCAATTGCGCTTCTATTTTCAAGTTTTCGACCGATGCTTTTTTTAGTGCGGGGGTATATACCGCTATGGCACCTTGTTTTATATCTTTCTTTGAATTCAGCGCCATAGTGGCTGCATTAGTGACTTCAGCTAGGTTCTTGCCGTGATCTGGGGCGGAGGCTAAGCCAATATGAGCAGATATAGAAACTTCTGTGCCATCGATGCAGAAAGGGGTGCTGATTACTTGTTTAATCTCGTGCAGTAACATGTTTACGTATAGAGAGCTGCTACTGCAAAGAATGGCGATTTCATCGTTACCAATTTGGGCAAGATAGTCTTTATCAGAACAGGCCTGCGCTATTCGGGTAATTACGTCTTCGACCAGTTTTTCAGCAATACGTGCTCCGTATGTGTTACGAATCGTATTGAAACGTTGTATGTCGAGAACGATAACCTTCGCGCTGCCTTCATTATTCATCAGCAGTTCAAACTCAACTTCGAGCTGCTTAATTCGCGGGATTAATTTAACTGATGAGCTATTACCTAGGCTATCAATGCTATAAATTTGCGATAGGTCTGAGAGAGTACCAAGGTAATGGGTGACGATGCCGTCGTTGTCTGTAATCTCGCTGATAGTAAGGTGCTGCAGGTATTCATCTCCCTCTTTATTGATGTTCCATAGAGCACCAGACCATAGGCCTGTTCGTGATATCTCTTTCCACATGGATTCATAGATATCTTTGTTATTGTTGGAGCTTAGGTTGGAGATATGACGGCCAACAATATCTGGGTTTGAATAGCCTGTGATTTTCTCGAATTGATGATTGATTTCGACGACATTGAGGTTGACGTCAGTGATTACAATGCCGGTTGAAAGCTGGTTGATGTTCTCTTTGATTTTGCGATAACGATCATGTCTTTTAATCGCTTCTGTTTTTAGTAAACGGATTAAATAGCGGTTCTCATTATTGGGTGTGCAATGGACAGTGATATCTGAAACAGGATCACAGTTTTCATGGGCCAAACTAAATACGCGGTTGTGTGCAAAACCTTGTTTTAATCCCGCATGCAGCTCTTCAGGAAGATGGTGGAAGATATTTCTCAAACGATGAGGCTTTGATTGTGGGGAAAGGTTGAAGAACTCCTTTGCCGAGCCATTCATACCCAAGATTGCATCTTCTGTACAAAGTAGAGTTGGAACGGGCTCGTTGTTTAGAAGTTCTTCTAGTTCTGACGATATTTTTGAAATTAACCCTCGCGAACGGCTGAGCCTTACCTCATACCATAAAGGGATGAGTAGCAAAGCCAGAATTAAAGCCGCAACCAGCAAGGCCACGTGGTTGAGCGCTGGCGGAGATAGTCTAGTGACTAATTCAACATGCATGACTGCACCTAGGCGGTGAACGTCTTCATTAGAGAATTAAGGTCTTTAACCAGTACTTTCAGATTGTCACAAGCATGGTTAGTCTTATCAGCCGCATCCATATTTGAGCTGGCCACATTTCTAATGCTCAGAATGCTATTACTGATTTCGTCTGAAACTGCACTTTGCTGTTCGGATGCGCTTGCAACCTGTAGGCATCGATCTGAAACCTGCGTCATTGCATGAGATACTTGATCAAATGACTGACTAGCTTCTTTTGCTAGCTCAATACCTTTGTGTGCCTGGCCTGAACAGCGCTCCATCGCGTTAGCTGTTTCTTCAACCTGCTTCTGTATCGTATCGATAGTATTTCGAATTTCGCTGGTGGATGATTGCGTACGTTGAGCAAGGGTTCTTACTTCATCCGCGACTACCGCAAATCCACGTCCTTGTTCTCCCGCTCGAGCTGCCTCAATCGCGGCATTTAGCGCGAGAAGATTAGTCTGTTCAGCGATCTCATTGATTATGTTGATAATCTGTTCAATCGAATGAGCCTGATGTTTAAGTTCATCAGAAGAAGCAGACGCAGCTTGTACATCGCTTACCAGCTCTGAAATACCTTCCAGCATGACACTGATGTTGTTTTTGCCTTGCTCAGCCAGATCAGATGCGTGTTGTGTTGCCGAAGAGGTTTGCGCCGTGTTGTCGGCAATATCATGTGCTGTGGCTGACATTTGAGTCGCCGCACTGGCCAACATATCGCTTTCAGCATTTTGCTGATGAATACCAGAAGTTGTCTGAGCGACGGCGTCATCGGTCTCGTGCATAACCTCATTGAGGGTTTTGATGCTGTCTTCAACGCGGCCAACAACTGTTCTCAGGCGGGCTTGCATCATGCGGGTTGCTAGCTCCACTGAGCCTTGCTCATGCATGTTTTCAGCCATTACTAATTGCGCTAGAGGGTTGGCGTAGATGCCATCCGCGGTTGAAGCAATTTCAGAGAGATGATGCGTATGGCGATACATAGCAAACATAGCGATCGTAAACACTACAAACATTGCTATGTACTGTAAGGAAGCTTCAAAAGGTAAGAGTGTGCAACCAGCTATTAACAGGCTGGTAATGGCCGTTGTTGCCATAATGCGGGCGGCAAGGCTTTTGCCTTTAACAACTTTGCTAGGTGAGCTATTAAGTTTTGCGTAAACTTTTTCAGCACGATCAATTTGGTAACCTGTTGGGCGCGTCCGAACGGATTGGTAGCCGCTTTTCTCGCCTTTATCGTTGTAGATAGGCATGACGTAAGCTTGAACCCAGTAATGATCACCGTTTTTACACCGGTTCTTAACCATGCCCATCCAAGGCTGATCATTCTTCATATGGTGCCAAAGGTCACCGAAAGCTGCTTTTGGCATGTCAGGGTGTCGGACGATGTTGTGATGTTTACCAATCAGCTCTTCTTGGGAGTAACCAGCAACTTCACAAAATTCAGGGTTCGCGTAGGTGATAATTCCCTGAGTATCTGTGGTCGAAATCAAGCGAACATTTTCTGGATAGGTATGTTCGATTCCCGTTGTATTAGTGCTCATGTTCTGGTCTCCAGTGTCTTTCGTTCGGTTTCTGGAGCGACATGTAATTATTTTTATTGGCCGCGATCAGTGGGCTTGAATAAATGACCGTCTGTTCGGTCGCCACTATCAGTAAGAGTATCCCGTACTTTTGTTAAGTATATATGACACAAAATTTTGTGCGCTGCAACAAATGTTAGATGAATAATGATCCGATTATTGAGGTCATATTGGTAGCTTTGTAGCTAATAGATTGATGTTATTACATAAAAAAGCCCTCCTAAAAGGAGGGCAAAGAGGCCTTTAAGCCTAAAGGAGCCCAACAGCTCCGGAGTGGTAACACCACCATCGTGAAGAGCGAAAAAACGAAGGTCTAAAGCTGTTCAATATCTAAAGCAAAAGTATGATTTAAGCCAGTCTGCAGGGTTGCTGCATGTTGGCTTACTCTTGGTAGGTAATGGTCAGCAAAGAACAATGCGGTAGAAACTTTAGCGTTAAGGAAATCATCGCCATAGTCGTTATCCGCGCCTTTTATCTCTTCAGCTTTGATGGCGCCTTGCGCTAGTAGCCAGCCACCGGTTAGGTAGCCCATCATCATGAGGTTATCGACACTGATATTGCCCATAAGTTGTTTATCGCTGCCCGCATTTTCTAGGATAAATTGACCGGCAGAGGTCGCATCTCGAAGAGCAGTGGTTAGTTTTTTACCAAGCTCTTGTAGGGCTTCTGAATCTGAGTGAAGTAGAAGTTCAGTTGTGGCTTGAACATCGGCTTGCAGTTGCGATAGCGCAGCGCCTTTATCAAACAGTGTTTTACGACCGATAAGGTCAAGGGCTTGAATACCTGTAGTGCCTTCATAAATTGGTAGAATTCGGGCATCACGATAATGTTGCGCTGCACCAGTCTCTTCTATGAAACCCATGCCGCCGTGAACTTGGATATTCAGTGATGTCAGCTCTTGGGCTAGTTCAGTCATCCATCCTTTAGCAATGGGGGTATAAAACTCTACACGTGATTTGCTGGTTTGATCGCCATGGTGTGCACGGTCAATATCCGCAGCTGCGGTATAGGCAAGAGCACGCATCGCTTCATTACCTGCTTTCATCGCCATCAACATACGACGTACATCTGGGTGATTGATGATCGCTATTTTGCTGCCATCAGGATTGCTGCCTTGGAAGCGTTCTTGGCTGTATTGCAGTGCTTGTTGGTAAGCACGCTCGGAGATAGATAACCCTTGCAGGCCTACAGATTGGCGAGCATGGTTCATCATTGTGAACATATAGCTCAGACCTTTGTTTGCTTCACCTACTAGGTAACCGATTGCGCCTTCGTTATCACCAAAGCTCATTACGCAGGTTGGGCTGCCATGAATACCCAGTTTGTGTTCTAGGGATACACAGCTTACGTCGTTTAATTCACCCGGTTGGCCTTGATCATCTAAAAGGTATTTAGGCACGATAAACAGGGAGATGCCTTTAACACCGGCAGGTGCATCTGGCAGACGAGCAAGCACGAGATGCACGATGTTTGATGTCATCTGGTGATCGCCCCAAGTGATAAAGATCTTCTGGCCAGTAATTTTGTAGTGATCGCCTTCAGGGATGGCTTTGGATGCTACCGCTGCTAGGTCCGATCCTGCATTGGGTTCAGTCAGGTTCATGGTACCGGTCCATTCACCACTAATCAGTTGTGGTAGGTATTGTGCTTTTAATTCGTCACTACCATGAGCAATCAGTGCTTCCACAGCGCCTTGGCTGAGCATAGGGCAGAGTGCAAAGCCCATATTAGCCGAATGCCACAGCTCATTTACTGCGGTACCAATAACATTGGGTAGTGCCTGACCGCCAAACTCTTCAGGGCCAGTTAGCGTTGCCCAACCATTTTCGACAAACTGCTGGTAGGCATCGGAGAAGCCAGCGGTTTCTTGTACTGCACCATCTGCAACCGTAGCGCCGTTTTGGTCGCCCACACTATTAAGAGGGGCCAATACATCAGAAGCGAGCTTTCCTGCTTCTTCAACGATCACATTGGCTAGCTCAGAGTTAACTTCATCTAGGTTTTGTTCACTGCATAGCTGATCTAGATCGATCAGATGGTTTAGTAGAAAGCTGGCATCCTGTAGTGGTGGAGTATAAGTGCTCATAAATCTCTCATCTCTTGATTAGAGCAGCTATATAAAAAAATCCAAGCGGCTCTTTAAGTTGTATCGTGTGTTACTTTAAAAAGGCGAGCTGGGTAAAAAGGCGACAAGTACCCAGCCCGCATCAAAGGAGCTACAGTTTATTTTGTAGCTCTGGCATCACGTCAAACAGGTCAGCAACTAAGCCATAATCTGCGACGGAAAAAATAGGTGCTTCTTCATCTTTGTTGATAGCAACAATGGTTTTGGAATCTTTCATTCCTGCAAGATGTTGAATAGCACCTGAAATACCAACAGCGATATAAAGCTCTGGCGCGACGATCTTTCCTGTCTGGCCTACTTGCATATCGTTTGGAACAAAGCCGGCGTCAACCGCTGCTCGGGATGCACCTACGGCAGCGCCTAGCTTGTCTGCTACTTGTTCTAGCAGACCGAAATTCTCACCGTTACCCATGCCGCGGCCACCGGAAATAATGATGTTGGCAGCAGTCAGTTCAGGACGATCAGACTCAGCGACTTCTTCACTAACAAAACTTGATAGTTGGGCATCATGAGCAATCGATATCTCGCTAATCTCCGCTGAATTGCCTTTTTCAGCAGCGTCGAAAGCGGTTGTTCGCACGGTGATGACTTTTATTGGATCTAATGATTCTACGGTTGCGACCGCGTTACCTGCGTAGATAGGGCGCTGGAACGTTGTCGCTGATTCAACTGCGGTGATATCGGAGATCTGAACCACATCCAGTAACGCTGCAACGCGTGGAAGGTAGTTTTTCCCTGAGGTAGTGGCTGGTGCGAGGATATGATCGTAGTCCTTACCTAACTCGGTAATTAGCTTAGCCATGTTTTCTGCAAGCTGGTATTCATAAGCTAGCTCATCAGCAAGTAACACTTTACTAACACCAGTAATCTCTGAGGCTGAAACGGCTACAGCTTTACAGTTACTGCCCGCGACCAGTAGATGAATATCACCTCCGATTTGTGTCGCTGCTGTAATCGTGTTGAGAGTGACAGGTTTTAGTGTGCGATTGTCATGTTCTGCAATAACGAGAATAGTCATATATCACCCCCTTAAATTACTTTTGCTTCGTTCTGAAGTTTTTCGATCAATTCATCAACGCTGTTTACTCGGATACCCGCTGTACGCTCTGCTGGTGGCGTGACTTTCAACAACTTGGTGTGGTTTTTTAGCTCTACACCTAAGTCCGCAGGGGATTTGACCGCTAAAGGCTTGCGCTTAGCTTTCATAATGTTTGGTAAAGAAGCGTAGCGAGGTTCGTTGAGTCTAAGATCTGTAGTCACGATTGCTGGTAGTTTTAGCTCTACAGTTTGTAGGCCACCGTCCACTTCGCGAGTAACTTGAGCTTTGCCATCTTCTACCTTAACTTCAGAAGCGAATGTACCTTGTGGCATATCGGTTAGCGCCGCTAGCATCTGACCAGTCTGGTTGTTATCGCTATCGATGGCTTGTTTGCCCATAATGACCAGATCGGGTTGTTCATCTTCAATCACTTTGCTTAATAGTTTCGCTACATTCAGTGATTCAGGAAGCTCATCTGTTTCAATCTGAATACCACGATCTGCACCTAAAGCTAGGGCTGTTCTAATCTGTTCCTGACAGGCTTTTGGTCCGATCGATACGATGACGATCTCCTCTGCTTTACCTGCTTCTTTTAGGCGAACCGCTTCTTCGACGGCGATCTCGCAGAACGGGTTGAGTGCCATTTTGACATTGGCTAGATCTACATCGGTGTTGTCTGCTTTAACGCGCACTTTTACGTTGTAATCAATCACGCGTTTTACGGTAACTAAAATTTTCATCTGTTTACCTCTCCGACCTAGGAGCAGTGCTCCTAGGTTTTCACTCTGGTGTTATAAGTCTTATGATTTTTGAGGTTCGGTACCGTTGGCACGATCACGAAGTAGGAACTTCTGGATCTTACCGGTCGATGTTTTAGGCAGAGGACCGAAAACAATATCCTTCGGTGCTTTAAAGTGGGCCATGTGTTCACGACAGAAATCGATTAATTCTTTCTCTGTGATACCGCAATCAGCACCGTCTTTTAGAGCAACGAAAGCACAAGGTGTTTCACCCCATTTCTCGTTGTTCTTAGCAACTACCGCAGCTTCTTGGATAAATGGGTGACGGTATAGAACATCTTCCACTTCAATTGAGGAGATGTTTTCACCCCCAGAGATGATGATGTCTTTAGAGCGATCTTTGATCTCGATGTAGCCATCCGCATGCCATACCGCTAGATCACCCGAGTGGAACCAACCACCTTCAAAAGCTTTATCAGTGGTTTCTGGGTTCTTTAGATAGCCTTTCATCACAAGGTTACCCTGCATGAAAATCTCACCCATTGTTTCGCCATCTTGAGGTACAGGTTCCATTGTTGTTGGGTCAGCAACCATAAGACCATCAAGCATCGGCGCTCGCACGCCTTGACGAGATTTTAAGCGTGCTTTCTCATCAGCCGTTTTTTCATTCCACTCATCGTGCCAAGCACAAACCACAGAAGGGCCGTACGTTTCAGTCAAGCCGTAAACGTGGGTTACGCTAAAGCCAAGCGCTTCCATACCTGCAATAACTGCTGCTGGTGGCGCAGCACCTGCGGTCATTACATTTACTTGGTGCTCGATACCGGCTTTAAGTTCATCATCAGCGGAATTAAGCATGTTCAGAACGATAGGTGCACCACAGAAGAAACCAACTTTCTCTTCTTTAATAGCATTGAAAATATGATTTGCACGTACATGGCGAAGGCAGACATTAACACCAGCCATAGCAGCAATCGTCCAAGGGAAACACCAACCATTGCAGTGGAACATGGGTAGGGTCCACAGATACACAGGGTGCTGGCCCATACCCCATGAAATGGAGTTACTGATAGCGTTTAGGTAAGCTCCGCGATGGTGGTATACAACACCTTTTGGATTACCTGTCGTGCCAGATGTGTAGTTTAGCGTGATGGCGTTCCATTCATCATTCACATGGTGCGGTGTGAAGTTTTCGTCGCCTAGCTTGAGGAAGTCATCGTATTTGATATCGCCGATGAATTCGCCTTCGGTCCAATAAGGGTCATCGATATCGATAATGAATGGTTTTTCATCCATTAATTCAAACGCACCTTTAACTACAGAACTGAACTCACGGTCAGTAATAAGAACCTTGCTCTCAGCATGCTGCAAAATAAATGCAACGGCTTCAGAATCTAGACGGATATTGATTGAATTAAGCACGGCGCCACACATAGGTACGGCGAAATGCGCTTCAAAGTGTTCAGCTAAATTGGGCGCTAAAATTGAAACGGCATCGCCTGGATTGACGCCTTTTTGCTTTAAAGCGCTAGCTAGTTTCTTACAACGATTATAAGTTTCAGCCCAGCTGCGGCGTATTTCTCCGTGAACAGTGGCTGTACGCTCTGGATAGACACTAGCTGCACGTTCGATAAACGTAATAGGTGTCAGTGCAGAATAATTGGCCAGATTTTTATCCAGATCGGTTTCGAAAGCTGAAGTGATCACTGTCTCTCTCCTTGCTATTTATCGCTAACGCTCAGTTTCGCGCTTAGCTAAAGTTATTACGTTTAAATTTGATAAATTGGCCGACTATCCCGCTGCGGAAGCTCAAAACGCAAACCACAAAAACAGCGCCCATAATGATGTGAATGTAGTTACCCATCTCGCCACCAGAGAGGTAGTTCTGCATGCTGACGATAAAGCCTGCACCCAACACTGGGCCGAAGATCGTGCCCACGCCGCCAACAAGGGTCATAAGGATGACTTCGCCTGACATGTGCCAATGAACATCGGTTAGCGATGCCAATTGGAAAACCAACGTTTTGGTCGAGCCAGCAAGTGCTGCTAAAGCAGATGAGATGATGAAGGCAATCCATTTGTAACGATTAACGTCGTAACCCAATGATGTTGCACGGGCTTCGTTATCTCGAATTGCTTTTAATACTTGGCCAAATGGCGAATGAATGGTGCGGTTGATCATCCAGTAACCGAATACAAAGATGGCTAGCACAAAGTAATACATGGTGTAGTTATCACTGAGGTCTAGTAGCCCAAACAGCTCGCCACGAGGCACACCTTGCATACCATCTTCACCATTAGTGAATGGTGCTTGTAGGTAGAGGAAGAATACTAACTGTGCCAAGGCCAAAGTCACCATGGCGAAGTAGATGCCTTCACGTTTAACCGCAAGCTTGCCAAAAATTGCACCCAATAAGCCGCCGGCAACGGTACCCGCGAGAATGGCAAGTTCAGGTGTAATACCGCTATTGATCATGAGGTAACCGGTGATGTATCCACCTGTTCCTAAGAACGCCGCATGACCAAAGGAAAGTAGTCCCACGAATCCAAGCAATAAGTTAAATGCGCAGGCAAATAGTGCAAAGCACAGTACTTTAGCTAGGAAAACTGGGTAAAGAGCTGCTGGTGCGATCAGTGCTAGAACCAGTAGTGCAATGTTTAGTTTTTGATTATTCATACCGATCTCCTAAGCTTCTTTACCGAATAAACCGGCTGGCTTGAGTAGCAGCACAATAACCATCACTAAGAAGATAATGGTGGTAGAGGCTTCGGGATAAAAATATTTGGTTAAGCCTTCCACGATCCCCATGCCAAGGCCCGTGAGAATGGCGCCGCCGATAGAGCCCATACCGCCAATAACTACGATGGCAAACACCACGATTAAGATGTTTGAACCCATATCAGGTGATACTGAATAGACTGGAGCGGCCATAACACCGGCAAAGCCTGCTAGAGCAACGCCGAAACCGAAGGTCAAAGTAACGATCAATGGCACGTTGATCCCAAAGGCTTGCATCAATTGTGGGTTCTCTGTGCCTGCGCGAAGGTAAGCACCTAGCTTGGTTTTTTCGATCATCCACCAAGTGCCAGCGCAGACAATGATAGAAGCGATAATGATCCAAGCTCGATAATTAGGCAGGTACATAAATGGCAGACGGTTACCGCCTTTTAGTTCTTCAGGAATGGCGTATGACATGCCAGAAGAGCCAAACATATGGGTAAAAGCACCTTGAATAATCAGGGCTAAGCCGAACGTTAACAGTAGGCTATAAAGGTGATCTTCATTAGCGATAGGGCGGATAAGGAAGCGTTCCATCAATATGCCGATCGCGCCAATGCAGATCGGTACAAGGATCAAAGCCACCCAGTAGTTGATGCCCATATATTTTAGGGCTAAAAAGGCGATAAATGCACCTAGCATATAGAGTGCACCTTGCGCGAAGTTAATTATCTTCAGCAGACCGAAGATAATGGCCAGTCCGAGGCTAAGCAAGGCGTAGAATGAGCCGTTGATCAACCCAACCAATAACTGGCCAAATAGGGCAAAGAGGTTAATATCAAACATAACAATCATCTACCTGTAGTCATCCCAGAGGGATGTATGAAGCAGGTGTGGTGGCAAAGCCAAATAGTATTTGCCACCACGCATTTTTCTTATGAGAAGTTGCACTGGGGTAGCATTGGGCTGTAAGCCTCATCTGCTGGAATAACCTTCAGTACTTTGTAGATGTCGTTTTGATCTTTACGCTCGGCTGCTTTCTTAATCTCTACATACAGCATGTCGTGAACCATACGGCCGTCTGGACGTAGAGTCGCATTACGTGCGAAGAAGTCTTCAGGTTTTGTCTCCTTCATCTTCTTAGCAATCGCTTCTGCGTTGTCGTTGCCTACCGCTTTTACAGCATTTAGGTAGTGAGTTGTTACAGAGTACACACCTGCATGGATCATGCTTGGAATGGCACCGTGACGCTCTTCAAAACGCTGACTCCACTGACGTGTTTTTTCATCCATATCCCAGTAGAAACCAGACGTTAAGCGCATGCCGCCAGCAACATCTGCATCCATTGCTTGAGCGTTTGGTGTGAATACCAATAGTCCTGCAACATCCATCTCTTGCGTTAAGCCAAATTCATTGGCTGTTTTAAGTGCGTTTACTGTGTCGTTACCGGCATTGGCGAGGGCAACTACGTCAGCACCAGATGCCTGAGCCTGAAGAACATAAGAGGAGAAGTCAGTTGTGCCTAGTGGCGCACGGATAGTGCCGACAACTTCGCCGCCGTTTTCTTTGATAACTTTGGATGCTACACCTTCTAGAGCGTGGCCAAAGCTATAATCAGCTGTGATGAAGAACCATTTCTTTTTACCTGACTGAACCATTGGTTTTACCGTGCCGTTTGCTAGGGCAACAACGTTGTAAGTCCAATGAACGTTGTAAGGGTTACAACTCTTAGTTGTAAACGTGTTGGAGGCAGAACCTGAAATCAGGGTTAGCTTTTTAGCGTTCTGGTTTACTTTAGATACAGCGCCGGATACAGCAGAAGAAACTAAGCCACCGATTGCATCAACGTCTTCGGCTTCTACCCACTTACGCGCAATAGAAGAGGCGATATCTGGTTTTAGCTGCGAGTCAGCTGTAACTAGTTCGATCTCTTTTCCAAGTGCCTTACCACCAAAATCTTCAATCGCCATCTCTGCTGCGGTTACACAACCTTGACCACAAATGTCGGCATATGTGCCACCCATATCTGCCAAAATGCCCAGCTTAATCTTGCCATCAGATTCTGCCAGTGCAGCACCTGAAACTGCTGTCGCCATTGCGCCTGTGATAACTGCTGAGATTAGTGATTTTTTAAATGTCTTCATTGACTCGCTCCAGTTGCCATACCTTCTACTCAAAGGTCGTATGTCTGTTGTTTTTATTCTTTAACTGCTTAAACACCTAGATAGGTATTTAATAAATCTGTTTTAGCTTCGAGTTCATGAGCATGAACTTCTTCCACAATGTGGCCGTGCTCCATCACGTAGTGACGGTCAGCAATTGGCGCTGCAAAGCGGAAGTTTTGTTCGACTAGCAGAATGGTTAATCCTCTCTCTTTAAGGAGACTAAGAACCTCGCCCAGTTTCTGCACAATGACGGGGGCGAGGCCCTCAGTAATTTCATCCAGCAATAGGATGTTTGCGCCGGTACGCAAAATTCTGCCTAGGGCGAGCATCTGCTGCTCACCACCAGATAAACGTGTGCCTTGACTGGTTCTGCGTTCGTAAAGGTTTGGGAATATTTCGTAGATCTCTTCTACACTCATGCCGTCAGAACGTACTTGAGGAGGTAGCATGAGGTTTTCTTCAACATTAAGGCTGGAGAAAATGCCGCGCTCTTCGGGGCAAAAACCTAGGCCTAAACGGGCAATCTTATGCGCAGGCAAGGACATCGTTTCCTCGCCATTGACTACAATGTTGCCGGTACGCTTGCCGACCATATTCATGATGGCTTTTAGGGTGGTTGAACGACCGGAACCGTTACGGCCCAATAGGGTAACCAATTCACCTTGGTTAACCGTTAGGTCGATGCCATGGAGAATGTGCGACTCGCCATAAAAAGCGTGTAGATTATTAATACGAAGTTTTTCGCGCTGATTACCGTGAACGGCTTCGTGTTTGGTCTGTAAGTTAACGGCCTGATTCATACCAAAGCCTCCGCTTCTTGTTTTGCTTGTTCAGCTTCAACTTCTTCGGCTGCAGTGCCCATGTAAGCTTCACGCACGCGGGGATCTGCAGAAACAGTTTCGTAGTCGCCTTCGGTTAAAATGGCGCCTCGTTGCAGTACGGTGATGCGATCAGCAAGTTTCGAAACTACATGTAAGTTATGTTCAACCATCAGAATGGTGCGATTGGCTGAAACCTTTTTGATTAGGTCGGTCACCACATCTACATCTTCGTGCCCCATGCCTTGTGTAGGTTCATCAAGCAGCATGAGTTCAGGTTCTAAGGCCAGCGTGGTTGCGATTTCTAAAGCGCGCTTGCGGCCATAAGGCAGGTCAACGGTAACGCTGTTGGCAAAACTCTCTAAACCTACAGATTCGAGAAGTTCTAAAGCGCGAGCATTTAAATGGTTAAGAATTTTTTCAGAACGCCAAAAGTGAAAGCTGTTACCTTCTTTACGCTGCAGGGCAATACGAACGTTTTCTAGAACCGTTAAATGCGGGAAAACAGCAGAGATTTGGAAAGAACGGACAACCCCTTTGCGTGCTATCGCTGCAGATTGCATCGAGGTGATATCTTCATTGTTAAACAAGATCTGACCGGTCGTTGGTTGCAAAAATTTGGTCAGTAAATTGAATACAGTGGTTTTACCTGCGCCGTTAGGGCCGATAAGTGCGTGAATGTGTCCTCGTTGAATCTTTAGATTGACATCATCAACCGCAGTAAAGCCTTTAAACGCTTTGGTTAGATCCCGAGTTTCCAGAATGAAGTCTTGCTTAGGCTGAGTCATCGTGGCGCTACTCTTTTCCTTGAATTACCTTGTCTGCTACAGCTTCAGATAGGTAAGTCTCGATTTTTGTTTTTATGTGGCAGCCAGATTAATGGAGAAAGTTTGCTTAACTATTTTTGTAATCTAACGAAATGTAACAAGTCGCCGTAGCAATCTCGGTTTGTGTTACATTCGATTTAAAGAAATACTGTGTTTTAGGAACCTGCGAACAAGTCCCATACGACTCAGGCTTTCAGAGAAATTGAAGCACGAGGCAATGATTACAGGCATGCTGGTTGCCTGGCGAAAATCATTAACGAAGTGATTCATTTGCTCTGGAAGCCCCAGAGGGTGGGTTCTAAAACGACCATCTACTTTGTCAGCCAGCTTGAAAAGGTCTAGACATTCCACTGCGCTGACTTTCGCGTATCTGGCCGTTTTATAGCCCACTGAGAAAGTATGAGACTTATTCGCAGGTTCCTTTAGGACTTATCTCTCATGGAAGGGGAGTTGTGTTTGTAACATCAACGAGATAGTAGATTCGATGTATCGCCGTTCACCTATTACTATTCGCTTGTTCTTAATGCTATTGGCGCTAATCGGTAGCATTTTTGCTGCAATTTATTTCTTTACCGTTCCTTTGATTAAACAGAATGTTTTCAATCTTGAGTTGAATTCCAACCGTCAGGTTTTAAACATCGTTTATGATCTTGCTAATCGGATGTACGCAGGGACGGAGCGTTACGTAGACAATACCCTTAAATCTCACGAACAGCGTTTGGGGTCTGTGCTTGATTTAGCTGAAAACCATATAAATCTTGAGTTGCGTGATGGTAGGCAAAGAGGCTTAAGTGAAGATCAAATATGGGAGAAGATATTTACAGATCTACGCGAGTTTCAATTTGGTAATGGCGATTATATTTGGATCTCAGATTATGACGCGAACCTGATCTCTCATCCTGATGATGCTTACCATCAGCAAAATATGTCAGATGTAAAAGATACTGATGGCAATCTGATTATTCCTGGCATTCTCTCTCTAGCTTTAACCGACGGTACTGGTTTTTATAAATACAAATGGAACCGCCTTAACGAAATAGAAGCAATCGATAAATATTCCTATGTAAAACATTACCCAGATTGGGGCTTTGTGATGGGGGCTGGGGTTTATATTGACGATATTCAGCGCGAGGTTGCCGCGCAAAAAGAGCGGGCAATAGCAGAGATAAATCGAGCGCTCAAAGATATTAAAATTGCGCAGAATGGCTATCTCTACGTGTTCGATTCTCAAGGGAATATGCTGTTTCACCCCAACCGTAATATTCATGGAATCAATTTTAAAACGCAGTTAAACCCAGTAACAGGTCAACCTATCTATCAAGATTTGATGGCTGTGTCAGATACTGGTAAAGAGCTGTATTACAAATGGGATAGACCCGATGATCCAGGGCATTATGAATACGAAAAGCTCTCGTTGGTAAGACACTTATCAGGGTTTGATTGGTATATCAGCTCGTCGGTGTATCTAGACGACTTAAAAGCCAGCTCAGTACAAATTAGTCAGCGCATTATGGCCATGGGATTTTTTGGTCTATTGGCGTCCATTGTCGCTGTGTTTATCTTTGCTGAGTGGCTAACTTCTCCCATTAAATCCCTATCGCAGACCGCTTATAAGATCAGCCGTGGTGATCTATCTGCGAAAACCGGTATTTCTCGAAATGATGAGCTGGGTATCCTGGCTGAATCATTCGACTACATGGTGGATCGCTTACGGGGGAATATTAACAACCTCAATAGCCGCGTTAATGAACGTACCAAAGAGCTATCAGAATCAAATAGTCGTTTATTGGAAGCGGTTAACTCCCTGCAAACTACGCAAGATGAACTACGCGCAGTAGAGACTCGGCAGCGTTTGATTTTAGACGCATTGCCGGCTCAGGTGGCTTACCTCGATAACCAACTACGTTATGTGTTTGCAAACCGTCAGTACAGAGAGATGTTTGACCAGACCAAAGAGGGGATTGTTGGTAAAACTTTTGAAGAAGTGGTCGGCGAGGAGATGCATCAGGCTCTTCAGCCTTATATCGAGAAAGCGATGCAGGGTGAGACGCCTGTGTACGAATATCGCCTCAATGATCACGGCAAAGATATTCTCACTCGTCGTACCGTTCTGCCATTTTATAACGTACGTAAAGAAGTCGAAGGGATGTTAACCCTCTCTATCGATATTACGCACGAGCGTGAAGTAGAACAGCGTATGGCTGAGGCTAGCAAAATGAAAGCGGTAGGGCAGATGTCGGGTGGTTTAGCGCACGATTTTAATAACTTGCTTACGATCATCCTTGGTAATCTCCTCGAGCTGCAAGGTAAACACGATCTACCTAAGCACCTACAGCAACATCTTACGCCTGCTGTAAGAGCCACCCGAAGAGGGGCGGATATGACGAAACGTTTGTTGGCGTTCTCGCGACGTCAGCCGCTTAAGCCTAGTTATGTACAACCCGATCAGCTTATCAACGATTTAGTCGGTCTATTGGCTGCACCTCTGCCCGAAAATATTCAGCTAAGAACCCAAATTAAACCAAGCCTACCTGCTGTTTATGTCGATAGTGCTCAAATGGAAGATGCCTTGGTAAATTTGGCGCTTAATTCCGCGGACGCGATGCCTAAGGGCGGAGAGTTGTGCTTAATGGTATCAGCGGTTAGTTCATATAGCAGAGAAGTTCAGCAAGCCCCGTGGGATGAAGAGGTAGTTCCAGGTGAATATGTATTACTCAGTGTGAGTGATACCGGTGAGGGTTTTAGTGACGAAGCCTTAGATAAAGCCTGTGAGCCATTTTTTACTACCAAAGGCACAGGTGCAGGATCAGGCTTAGGTTTGAGTATGGTTTATGGGTTTGTAAAACAGTCTAAGGGTTATTTTAGAATTCAAAATCGCGCTCATTACCATCATGGGCAAGTAGGCGCGAGAGTTGATCTGTTGTTATGTGCGGTGGAGCAACATAGCCCGCAGGCAATCCAAACTACAAAAACAGTTGTAGGGATCGATCGGGCGGAGATCACTGAAAGTTCTCTTATCTTATTAGTTGAGGATGATGCAGATGTGCGTCAGTTGGTTCGTGGGCAATTAAGGTCGATGGGCTTTTCCGTAGTTGAAGCGGGTAGTGGTGATGAGGCTTTAGCCATGTTAACCGGTTTATCGGATTTGGCCGGTGTTGTAAGCGATGTGGTGATGCCGGGAGCAGCGTCAGGTTATGATGTCGCGACCGCAGTGAATATGATTTTCCCAAAGGCTTTTGTTGTGATCATGACAGGCTACAGTGAGCAGCCATTCAAACTTGAGTTTGAATATAGCTTGATTCAAAAACCTTTCGATGCCGAAACCTTAGAAAGAAAAATAGTGCCTTGCCTAACAGAGGATAATCAGGAGAGCAGATGATGACAGATGTCAGCACCCCAGTGATCTATGTAATTGAAGATGAAGAAGATCTAGGCAAGCTTATTTGTACAACTCTGCAGAGCTTTCGTTATCAAGCTAAACCATTTACCACTGGAGAAGCTGCTCTTGTTGAAATTAGCTGGGCGAAACCAGATATCTGCATAGTAGACCTTAACCTTCCTGATATGGATGGTATGGAGTTAGTTAAGCAGCTTGATGAGGATGAGGTCGGAGTCATCATTGTGTCTGGCCGAGATGGACTGACTGACAGAATACTTGGTTTAGAATTTGGGGCTGATGACTATATTACAAAGCCGTTTGAGCCTAGAGAGCTTGTGGCTAGGGTTCAGAGTCTATTGCGCCGCATTCGTAAAAAGAAAAATTTAGTCATAGATAGTCCCCAAAAAGCGCGTTTTGGGCAGTGGGTATATCAGCCTGACTCTCTGAGCCTAAAGCATGCGCATAAGCCCGCAGAGTCTTTGAGTCGAGCCGAAGGTGATATGTTGCTCGCGTTGCTAAAGCATCCTTTCCAAATACTATCACGAGATCAACTCTTAGGTGAAAATTGTGTCCCTTATGATCGAAGTATTGATGTAAGAATGTCGAGGTTACGTAAAAAAATAGAAGAAGATCCTCAGCAGCCCGCGTTTATAAAAACGGTTTATGGGGCGGGATATATGTTCACTTCAGAGGTGAGATGGGAATAGTTGTTAGGAGTTAATCCGAAACTAAAAAGGGAACTGAATTCAGCTCCCTTTTTAGTTTAAATGGATTATTTATACTTTAAACAGTGCGATTACGCGTTTTAGCTCTTGGCCAGCATTGCCTAGCTCATTGATTGCGGCATTCATTTGTTGGCTAGAATTAGCGGTTTCTTGAGCAATCGAACTGATACTCTCTACATTGCGACTAATGTCTTCACTAACCGAAGTTTGTTCTTCAGCTGCAGAGGCTATTTGAGCACTTGCATCAGAGATATTCGCGACAGATTCGGTTATCGATGTTAGAGCATGCCCTGCTTGGCTAGTCATCTCTACACTGCTTTGTACCTTGGTGTTGCTCTGTTCCATACGATCTACAGCATTGCGAGTATTACCCTGCAAGCGTTCGATCATCTCTCTGATCTCTGTAGTTGAGGACGCTGTTTGTTGCGCAAGGTTTCGAACTTCGTCAGCTACAACCGAGAAGCCTCGACCAGCTTCGCCAGCACGAGCGGCTTCGATAGCGGCATTAAGTGCAAGTAGATTGGTCTGTTCCGCAATGTTTTGGATTACATCCATAACAGTACCAATGGCATTACTGTTCTCTTCTACCTGTTCGATCATATTTGTGAGTTCATTAACCTCACAAGAGATACCCTGGATAGAACTAACGACTTCTTGCACTAAATTATCACCGTTATCAGCTTCGTTATTAGCGCGTTGCGTTTGCTCTGCAGCAGATGCAGCATTACGTGCCACTTCTTCAGAAGTAGACGTCATTTCTGAGATAGCAGCAGCAACCATTTCAGTTTCCTGTTGCTGACGATTAATATCGACATTTAAGCGATCGATACCCGAGGATACTGTACCCAAATGGTTTTGGATGGCATGCATAGTCGTGTTCAATTCACCTGTTACTTTTCTAAGCCCTGCGACGGTCTTCTTGGCACTACGGCTTAGTTTATGTATCTCGTTATGGGTGTTTTCATCGTCGCCCATATCGGTATCGATACGTGTCGTCAGGTCGCCCTGTCCAATAGCTTGCATATAATTACAGATCGTATCGATTGGCTGCAGTTTTACTTTCAATGCAAAGAATAGTAATCCGGCGATAATCAGCGCACAGAAAATGGAAAGTAGGGTCATCTCCATGTGAAGTTTGTCACTTTCTGTTAGGAATTCTTCAGTTGCTGCACCTGCAACGATAGCCCATTGAAAGGTCGAAACCTGAGAATAAGCAATCAATTTATCTTTGAGGTCGCCATCTTCATGAGTGAAAGGGATATGAGTGAATCCGTGGTCGTTACTGCTAATTGTATTAAGCAAGCTGTTGCCGCTTTCTGACACCTCAGTAATATTTTTGCCTTTCGCGAATGGATGCAAAAGTAACTGACCAAACTGAGAGCCTTGTTTCAAATTTACGATATAAGCAAAACCGGTTTTGCCAATTTGAAGATCAGAGATGGTTTTATGCAGCGCTGCTAGTCGGTCAGTGTAATCAAAGCCTACGTAAAGAATGCCGATGACCTTACCTTGGGAATCTTTGAATGGGATGTATTTGGTCATGTAGTCGCGACCAAATAAGTGAGCAGGCCCACTGTATTCTTCACCGTTAATCAGTTTTTTATAACCTGGGTGTTTCTTGCCAAGCATTGTGCCAAAAGCTCGACTGCCGTCTGTTTTACGTAGAGATGTGCTCACGCGTAAAAAATCATCATCAACACGCATAAATATGGTCGCGGTACCGCCCGTCATACTTGTGAATTGATCGGGTTTAGAGAAGTTCTGTGTAACAGTGTCATAATCATGCAGAAGTGTAGGAACTGTAAATTCACCAACTTTAACTTGGTTTAGTTCATCAATAAGCATATCGCCGGGAAACATCTGGATAAAAACATCGGCAATCTGATTCGTTTGCTGCTTTAAGGTCTCATTAAAAAAATCGATGTTTTTGGCTAATTGATCAACTTGCTGATCCAGAGAATGTTCTACATTTTTAATGAAGCCTTTATCAACTTCGTGATTTACAAACAAAGTAAGTGCTGTAAATACTGCAAGCACTATAAGCAAAACGATACTTGCTAATTGGTTAACAATCGATGCGTGTCGAAGGAATGATGGCATGCAAATTACCTCAGTGGCTCAGCCAGAGTAAGAGCTTTAGTTTAATCATGAGTTTTGGAGCTTATGATTGGATTAACTATATGCCTAGTAAGGCTATAAGCAACTCTAAAGCGGGCAAAAAGTGCTTAGGTAGTATAGAAAGATAATTATCAGCCTTTAAAAATCCTACAAAGGTATAAGTGTTTGGATTTTATCAGTCACTCTTCTATAAGATAATGATTCTTAATTGTTTTTGTGTGATTAGTTAAGAACATCCTGTTTCATTTCATTGAATTTTTCTGGAGTTAGATCTAGGTCAATTACAGGAACTTTGTCAGTTACACGACGGCCCTCTGGGTTTAAGCGTCGAGAATAAACCAAATCCATTTCGGCTGTTGTTGCAGCAGCTTGTTTTTTGCGGCGGTCAACCATCGTTTTACGTCTTTCGGAACCAGTGTAATTTGAGCTGTTATGTTCGATGATCCATTCTCCAGCATGGAGCAAGGTAGGAAGGTTTGGACTCACTTTCCCTTGGTCAGAACAGGCCCAATAGTAAACAAACTTAAAATTATCGAGATCTTTGATGAGCTTTAATGAATTGCGTGACATCTAGTACATTCCTTGTAATTTGAGGATTGAATAAAGCCTGATTACATCCATGGTTAGGCTTGTAGGGCGTATATTAGCCGCCTTGATTATGCGCGCAATACTACTTTGATAACAGAACATAGCCAATTAAGAAAAATTCCTAATTTGTTAAATAATTGGCGCATTTAGCCAGTAGAGCATTATTCTTTAGGCTTATGTATCAAATGTTTAAAAAATTCAGGGCAACAGTCGTATCAATAATGATTATGTAATGCCTTATTTTGCCAAGCTAATAACAATGCTTAGTTCCTGTTAAAAAATTCATTCGTCTAATTTTTAATAAGCCTTCCAAGACCACTATCTATGGGGACTGCTAAACTTCATTTGGGAAGCTTGAGGCCTTTTTACCTGATTTAAGCGTCTTTACTATTTGTGATTCTACCTTGCTTCAGGTTTGTTCGGATGCCTTAGGTTTCTAACGTCTAACAACTAAAAACTAATTTCGTGGAAAAGCGCAGCAAAAGTATTGATCTGAAAATTTTGCACTGCCGAAGTTTTACTATAGGATTAGGGTATTATTCTGCTTGCTTAAGGAGTCGGGGTGTGAAGTTCAAAATCGATATTGATATGTCGCCGGAAGAACTGCGTAAAGTTTTGGGTTTACCAGATGTGCAGAAATTTCAGCAAGATATGATGGATAAGATCACTGAACAGATGGATGCTGGTGCGGAAGGGTATGATCCGTTGACTCTGTTCAAACCTTACCTACACAGTGGCCTCGGTTCTATGGAAGCACTGCAAAAAATAATGATGGGTCTTATGACCTCGGGCTACGGTAGCTCTGATAATAAAAAAGACTGATCAAGGTGAAGTGATCAGTTAAAACCAAGGGAATGATACGAGAGAGAAAAGTACATTGCGTATTCTAAGAAAATATACAAATCGCCGTTTGTACGATACCTCGCGCAGCTGTTACGTCACGTTAGATGATGTAAAGCAACTGGTACTCAATGGTGAAGCCTTTAAAGTTGAAGATTCTAAAACTGGGAATGATCTGACAAGAAATATTTTGTTGCAGATTATTAGTGAGCAAGAAGCGCAAGGGCATGGGACTCTACTGACCAACCAAGTACTGCAGCAATTGATCCGTTTCTATGGTGACAGTATGCAGGGCATGATGAGTCAGTACCTAGAGCAAAGCATAGCGTCTTTCCTTGAGCATCAGGATCGAATTCGTGATCAGATGCAAACGATGATGGGTGCAGCAAATCCACTAACTATGATGAACCGTATTGCGGATCAGAATATGCAGATGTGGGGTATGTTCAAGCCTGGAGAAGGGCCGGAACAGCAGCAGGAGCAACAATCGTCTACATCTGAGACACAAAAAGATAAGTAATAAAAAAGGCCGCTAAGCGGCCTTTTTTATTTTGGATGTATGTTACTTCATATCTGGCATATTACGGCCATAGAAAATCTCATTCATCTCTTTAGATAACCGCTCAGTGATCTGTTGAACTTCTGCTTCAGGTAGTTCCTCTTTGGTCGTACCGAAAAGATATGTATTTAAATCAAAGTCCTTTAACATCATCTTGGTATGGAAGATGTTTTCCTGATAAACATTCACATCGAGCATCTGGTACTGATCGTGAATGTCGGACGTAAAGAAGTTCTGAATAGAGTTAATATCATGGTCGATATAGTGCTTAATCCCGTGAATATCTCGAGTGAACCCACGTACGCGGTAATCTACCGTCACGATATCTGATTCTAAACGGTGAATCAGGTAGTTCAGAGCTTTTAGAGGCGAAATAATACCGCAAGTCGAAACTTCGATATCTGCTCGGAAGGTGCAGATGCCATCATCAGGGTGAGCTTCTGGGTAAGTGTGTACGCAAATATGGCTCTTATCTAGATGCGCTACAACAGAATCCGGCATAGGGCCTGGTTTCTCTGTTGTGTCTACTGCTTCTGAATCTTTAATTGGCTCTTCAGCTACTAGAATGGTTACGCTAGCCCCTTGAGGGTCATAATCCTGTCTAGCAATGTTAAGAATGTTAGCGCCAATAATATCGCAACATTCGCTTAAGATCTCGGTGAGGCGTTCAGCGCTGTACTGTTCATCGATATATTCAATATACTCAGCTTTCTGTTCCGAGGTTTGTGCATAGCAGACGTCATAGATACAAAAGCTCAAGCTTTTTGTCAGATTGTTAAAGCCTTGTAGCTTGATTTTGTCATTAGTCGCCAAGGTTTCTAGCTCCAATTGAGTACTACGAAAATTTGACGCGGATTTTAGTCGACAATTTAGCGATGAGAAAGGAAAAATTGATGCTAAATGAGGTGAAAATAATTAATGCAGCTGAAAAACGGTGGGTGGAAAGCAAGAACGGGAGATTAATCCCGTTCGGCTAGCCAATCTACAATGGCGGGCGCCACTTGAGTTTGTGATTTCCCAGAAACGAAAACACCGATATGGCCACCTTTAACTTCCAGTTCCGTGTAATCTTTGGTTTTTACATGCTCAGCTAATGCTGTAGAGGCCTTAGGTGGGACGAGATGATCGAAACTGCCAAATACATTGAGTACCGGTTGTGTGATATTGCTTAGGTTAACCTGGTTATCGCCGATCATCGCTTCACCTTTAATCAGCTTATTTTGTTGAAAAAACTGAGTGATAAATTGGCGGAAAGCTTCGCCTGCTTGGTCAGGGCTGTCGTAAATCCACTTTTCCATTCGTAAAAAGCTTAGAGCGCTTTCATGATTTTCTAGCTGATTTGGCATACCCAAGTTCTTCTGCACGCCTAAACGCATTGGCATAAGCGAGTTATAGGAATCATTCAGCATGCTTCCTGGAATATTGCCATAGGTTTCAACGGCTAGATCAGCGTCAACGTATTTAGCTAAGTGATAGAGAAGATTATCTTCGGTCTGAAAATCGACCGGAGTGACCATAGTAATTAGATTTTTAATTTTTTCTGGATTTAAAGCTGTGTAACACAGGCTAAATGTACCCCCCTGGCAGATACCTAGAAGGTTGGTTTGATCGGAGCCTGCATGTTTGCAAGTCGCAGTGACGCAATTATTGAGGTACTCATTGATGTAATCGTCCAAATCCAAGTAGCGATCAGCGGCATCAGGGTAGCCCCAATCGATTAGGTATACATTTAAACCTAGCTCTAAAAGACGCTGCAGCATTGAACGCTTGGCTTCTAGGTCGATCATGTAAGGACGATTAACTAATGCATAGCAGATCAATAAAGGGGTAGAACAGCGTTTGTCGCCTTGGCTCTGGTAGTAACGTAGGCGCAGCTTATCTTCGGTATAGATCACGTCATAAGGCGTGGAATCGACATCTACTTCTTTTAGCTGTGAAAGCGTATTGTAGCTTTTGAGCAGCTTACGATTAAATTCAAAAAGTTCCTGTGAGACAACGCTAGGGTCTAGGTTAAATCCATTCATTATTTAGTCCCCTTAGCTTGTTTTTTCAGGGATGTTACTTCTTTTTTTAGTGCCGTAATCTCTTTTTTTAACTCCAAGATAAAGTCTACAGAAACTTGCTCCTTCAACGTCGCTATCTCTTGCTGCATTACGAGCATTTCTCGGCGATTGTTGCGCATTTCCTTACGCAATTGGTGTTGACGTTGGAGTGCGGTATCCAGACCTTTGCGTGTGGCTAAGCCGACAGATTGAAAATGTACATCGCGGACATCCTGCGCAAATTTGCGCATATTCATCAGTGCGTTGCTAATACGACCGTGTGAACGTTGGTAAGCATCTGTGAATACTGTATCTGAGTATGCAGATTCATAAGCATCTACCCAGATATCATGAAGCTGTTGCAGTGTTGACACCTCATCGGCCGTTTCAGTTAGCTTAGTAAGCATTTGTGTCGATGCGTTCTGATTGATCGAACTGTAATGCTCAACGTATTCTTGCAATGCTTCTTGATATTCAATGGTTAGCTTTGTCGCTTCTCGAGTTTGTAGCTGTGTTTCGCGATGAGTGCCGATAATAGGTGTTTCCAAAAGGCTTTTCATACCACTGGAAAATGGGTTTTCGAAGAGAAGGTCGTCGCGAAAGCTGTGAGTCTTAAATAGGGATGCGAACTGTTCTGGTAGTTGCCATTGTTGCATCAGTGCATCGGCAGTCTGCTTTTGCATGTACTTTTGAAACTCATGTACTGCTTGATTGAGGTGTTGCTCCCCACCATTACGGTACTGGTTTAAAAGCTCTTCGCCGTATTGAGTGAAATTCTTAGATTGCGCGCCGAGGATGTCGAGCATTTGAGCAAATTGCTCAGGTGCTTCCTGTTTGACTGTGTCTTGGCTTTTGGTAAAAAGCTCAGCCCATTCCTGTGGTTGAGGCATCTCTGCACCGGAAGTGATTTTTTTCCAATACTCTTTCTGGGCATCTAACAAGGCTTCCATTGATAAGCCGTTATTTTCCATCTGCCAACTCTCCGATTTTTACTCGATAAAACTATCTTATTACAACTGGCTTTCGCTTACATCCGCTTATCGATCATTCCTAAGCATTTCTACTAAATAGTTAGCGGCGTTTGATAAGGTGCGATTGCGGTGGTAGATAATCCCAAGGTTTCGATGAACGGGCTCTGAATCGGTAACGTCGAGAACACATAACTCATCATTTACTAAACTATCGGGTAAGAGACTCCAGCCGAGACCAATATTGACCATCATGCGGATCGTATCGAGGTAGTTTGTAGACATGCTTACGTTAAGTTCCAGAGCGTGCTGCTGGAATAGTTTTTCTACTAGGCTTCGAGTAAATGTATTGCTGCCGGGCAAAATAGCGTTGACTTGAGTCAGCTGTTCAAGGCTGATCTTATCGCAACCTGCTAACGGGTGATCTTTCGCTACCACATATCTGAGTACATCATCCCAGATAATCTCCGAATGAATAGATGAATCGGGTTCGGGGGATAAAGTGATCAAAGCAAGTTCTAGATCGCCCCTAAGGACGCCCTCATAGGCGACCTCTGATTCGGCAAATTCAAGATCTAGCTCGACCTTTGGACAGGCTTCTGCATACTGTTTTAATAGAGGGGGGAGTCTGTGTAAACTGATATGGTGACTTGCAGCTAGTTTAAAATTACCTGTAATTTCGCCTGCGTTTAGATTGCTAATCAGCCTTTTTGCATCATCCAATTGCAGCAAAATATCTTTAGCTCTGGGTAGTAGGGCGGTACCTGCTTCCGTCATTGTTACAGTGCGGCCAATCCGGTCAAAGAGTTTGCTGTTTAACTGGACTTCTAATAATGCAATCCGCTTGCTGATGGCTGATTGAGTCAAAAAGAGTTGGTCGGCAGCTTTTGAAAATGAGCCTGTGGCAGCTACAGCTAAGAATGCTTGCAGTGTATTAGTATCCATAAATTTCGTTCCTATAACCCTTTCTGTCATACAGTAGCCGTGCGAAATTTTATTGTATTCCTATTTGGAATCTAAAGCATAAAAAATATGAATTTGTGTTGTAGCTAAGTGTGCACTAGGATTGCTGCATAAATTAGTTGGCTCAGCGGTTTTGGAAGTGTTGAGCGAATGAAAAGAATAAAGTGAGGTGAGCTTCCATGGCTGGTAAAACGTTATATGACAAGTTGTTCGAATCGCATTTGGTTCGTACAAATGATGACGGCAGTTCTTTGATTTATATCGACCGTCAGGTTCTGCATGAAGTAACTTCTCCGCAGGCTTTTGAAGGTCTGCGTATGGCTGGCCGTCAGCCATGGCGTATCGATGCGAACATCGCAACCCCAGATCACAATGTGCCAACAACGGAACGTTCTGGTGGTGTTGATCAGATTGTTGATCCTGTTTCTAAAATTCAGGTGAAAACGCTAGATAGCAACTGCGATGAGTTCGGCATTCTAGAATTCAAGATGAACGATCAGCGTCAAGGTATCGTTCACGTAATGGCGCCAGAGCAAGGCGCAATCCTTCCAGGTG
Organism: Neptuniibacter sp. SY11_33; assembly: GCF_047778025.1. Classification (GTDB taxonomy): domain Bacteria; phylum Pseudomonadota; class Gammaproteobacteria; order Pseudomonadales; family Balneatricaceae; genus Neptuniibacter. The sequence continues at coordinate 2,258,940 of NZ_CP180543.1, read as the reverse complement.
TGACAGCTGTTTGTGGTGATTCTCATACAGCAACACTGGGTGCCCTAGGTGCGCTTGCACATGGTGTTGGTACATCAGAAGTTGAGCATGTATTGGCAACTCAGTGTCTGATCACTAAGAAAATGAAAAACATGCTGGTGCGCGTTGATGGCGAACTAGGCCTTGGTGTAACGCCGAAAGATGTTGTGTTGCATGTGATTGGAGTGATCGGTACTGCAGGCGGTACGGGTTATGCCATCGAGTTTGGTGGCGATGTTTTCCGTAACATGTCTATGGAAGGTCGTATGACCGTTTGTAACATGGCGATTGAAGCGGGCGCTCGTGTTGGTTTGGTTTCTGTTGACCAAATCACGTTAGATTACGTTGAAGGCCGTCCATTTGCACCTAAGGGTGAGCAGTGGGATATGGCCGTGGCAGCATGGAAAGATCTAGTATCTGACGATGATGCGGAGTTCGACGAAGTGGTTGTGATCAACGGTCCAGACATTGAGCCTCAAGTGACTTGGGGGACATCCCCAGAGATGGTTGTTGGTGTATCTGCGCAGGTACCTAACCCTGCTAGCGAAACGGATCAGGTTAAGATTGATGGTATCAATCGTGCACTTGAATACATGGGTTTGAATGCAGATCAGAATATTACTGATATCCAGCTTGATCGTGTATTTATCGGTTCTTGTACAAACTCCCGTATTGAAGATCTACGTGACGCTGCGAAAGTGGTTGAAGGTCGTAAAGTGGCTGACAACATCATTCAAGCATTGGTTGTACCGGGATCTGGTTTGGTAAAAGAGCAAGCTGAGAAAGAAGGTTTGGATAAGATCTTTACTGCTGCAGGTTTAGAATGGCGTGAGCCAGGTTGCTCTATGTGTTTGGCAATGAACCCAGATAAATTGGGTAATGGTGAACACTGTGCTTCTACTTCTAACCGAAACTTCGAAGGTCGTCAGGGCTTTGGTGGTCGTACTCATCTGGTAAGCCCTGCTATGGCTGCAGCTGCTGCAGTAACAGGTCACTTTATCGATGTACGTGAGTTGATTAAGTAAGGTATCAGGAGAGCGACATGAACAAATTTACTTTGCACACAGGTATCGCAGCTCCATTGGATCGTGCCAATGTTGATACCGATATGATTATTCCAAAGCAGTTTTTGAAATCCATCAAGCGTTCAGGTTTTGGTAAAAACTTGTTTGATGAGCTTCGCTATCTAGATGAAGGTCAGCCTGACCAAGAGTGTACGGGGCGACCGTTAAACGAAGAGTTCGTTTTGAACTTGCCGCGTTACAAAGGCACAAGCGTTTTACTAGCACGCGAAAACTTCGGTTGTGGTTCTAGTCGTGAACACGCGCCTTGGGCTTTAGATGATTTCGGTATCCGTTCTGTCATTGCGCCAAGCTTTGCTGAAATCTTCTATAACAACTGCTTCAAGAACGGTTTGTTGCCGATCATCTTAAGTGAAGAACAGGTTGATCAGTTGTTTAAAGAAGTGGCTGCATCTGAAGGTTACGAGCTAACGGTCGATCTTGAGAATCAGGTTGTTAAGACGCCTTCTGGTGAAGAAATGGCATTTGAGATTGATGGTTTCCGTAAGCACTGCTTACTAAATGGTTTGGACGATATCGGTCTTACATTGCAACATGCGGATGATATTAAGGCTTACGAAGAGAAGCGTCGTCAGTCTGCGCCTTGGTTGTTTGACGCAATTAAGTAATCGAATTTAAGAATTAGATAAGAGCCTCTGTACGAGGCAATCGGGAAGGTTATAAGAATGTCTAAAAATGTTTTGATTTTGCCGGGTGACGGCATCGGTCCTGAGATTGTTACAGAAGCGCGTCGCGTTTTGGAATTGGTTAACGAGCAAGACGGTCTAGGTCTTGAGTTCAGCGAAGCTGACGTAGGTGGTGCTGCAATTGATGCTGCTGGTGTGCCACTGCCAGAAGCGACTCTAGAAGCTGCTAAAGCGTCTGATGCGATTCTGCTAGGTGCTGTTGGTGGTCCTAAGTGGGATACAAACCCTGATTTTCAAATTCGTCCAGAAAAAGGTCTATTGGGTATCCGTTCTCAGCTAGAGCTATTTGGTAATTTGCGCCCAGCAATTCTTTACCCTCAGCTTGCTCACGCATCTACCTTAAAGCCAGAAGTTGTATCGGGTTTGGATATTTTGATTGTTCGTGAATTAACGGGTGGTATCTACTTCGGTCAACCGCGTGGTATCCGTGAAAAAGAGGGTGGTGTTCGCGAAGGTTATAACACTTACGTTTACGATGAGAATGAGATCCGTCGTATTGGTCGTGTTGCATTTGAGGCTGCAATGGCACGTGACAAGCGTCTATGTTCTGTAGATAAAGCTAACGTGCTAGAAGTGACTGTTCTATGGCGTGAAATTATGGATGATCTTGCAACAGAATATCCAGAAGTTGAGCTAAGTCATATGTACGTAGATAACGCGGCTATGCAGTTGGTACGTGCGCCTAAACAGTTTGATGTTGTAGTAACAGGGAACATGTTCGGCGATATCTTGTCTGATGCTGCTGCAATGTTGACGGGTTCTATCGGCATGTTGCCGTCTGCGTCACTAGATGAGAATGGTAAAGGTATGTATGAACCGTGCCACGGTTCTGCGCCTGATATTGCAGGTCAAGGCCTAGCAAACCCATTGGCGACTATTTTGTCTGCTGCAATGATGCTTCGTTACTCTCTAGATGCGGGTGAAGCTGCAGATCGTATCGAAGCGGCAGTAAGTAAGGTTCTGGATCAGAATCTACGTACAGCTGACATCATGTCAGAAGGTATGACTAAAGTGTCTACTTCTGAGATGGGTGATGCAGTGGTTGCTGCTCTGCAATAAATAATAGAAAAATAGTCGTAATCTACTGATGTCTCGGTAGATTACGATAGTCTCAAATGCAGAAATAATGCATAATTGAGCAACTCTGATGCGTTCGGAGTATACGAAAGCTGGTATCGATGGCGGTACCGGCTTTGTTGTTTATATTTGATTATTTGGTGAATTTAATGAAACGTGTAGGTTTTGTTGGCTGGCGTGGAATGGTGGGTTCCGTGCTTATGCAACGCATGATGGAAGAACGTGATTTCGATCATATCGAAGAACCGGTCTTCTTCACCACATCCCAGGTAGGTCAGGCTGGTCCGGATATTGGTAAAGATATTCCAGCACTGAAAGATGCGACATCCATTGAAGAATTGAAACAGATGGATGCCATTATTTCCTGTCAGGGCGGTGACTACACGAAACAGGTTTACGCTGATCTGCGTGGTGCTGGTTGGGAAGGTTACTGGATCGATGCAGCTTCTTCTTTGCGTATGGATGACAGCGCAATCATCGTGCTTGATCCAGTAAACATGAATGTGATCAAAGACGGTCTTTCTAACGGTATCAAAACATACGTGGGTGGTAACTGCACAGTTTCACTGATGTTGATGGGCTTGGGTGGTTTGTTTAATGCGGGTCAGATCGAGTGGATGACCTCCATGACATACCAAGCTGCATCTGGTGGCGGTGCGCGTCACATGCGTGAGCTTATCTCTCAGATGGGTATCATCAAAGAGTCTGTAGCTACAGATCTTGCTAACCCAGCGTCTGCTATCTTAGATGTTGATCGTCAGGTTGCAGAAACTATTCGTGGCGATGCAATGCCTGTCGATAATTTTGGTGTACCACTAGCGGGTTCTTTGATCCCTTGGATCGATACTAAGCTGGATAATGGTCAGAGCCGTGAAGAGTGGAAAGCGTTTGCTGAGACTAACAAAATTCTCGGTCTGGGTGATAGCCCAATCCCGATTGATGGTACTTGTGTACGTATCGGTGCGATGCGTTGTCATAGCCAAGCGTTCACGATTAAGCTGAAGCAAAATGTTCCTATGGATGAGATCGAGTCAATGCTGGCTGAAGCAAATGACTGGGTTAAAGTTATTCCTAACGAGCGTGATATTACTGCGCAGGAACTTACACCAGCTAAAATTACAGGCACATTGAATGTTCCTGTAGGTCGTCTTCGTAAGATGAACTTAGGTGATGAATACCTAAACGCGTTTAGCGTCGGAGACCAGTTATTATGGGGTGCGGCTGAGCCGCTACGCCGTATGCTGAGAATTCTATTAGAAGACTAATAAATCAGTCTTTAAGTAAGAATATTAACCAGCCCGACTTAGTTCGGGCTGGTTTGCTTTTGGGGAAACGAAAATGAGTCAAGGTTTTAATGTTGCTGTTGTCGGCGCAACAGGCATGGTAGGTGAAGCAATCCTGGAAATTCTAGAGCAGCGTGAATTTCCTGTTGAAAATATGTATCTGGTAGCAAGTGAGAACAGCGCCGGTAAGCAGATTCAGTTCAATGAGAAAAACTATAAAGTTGAAGCGATAGAGGATTTTGATTTTTCTCAGGCTCAGATTGCTTTTTTCACAGCTGGGGCAGCAGTCTCGGAAGAGTATGCGCAGATGGCTGCGGATCAGGGGTGTATCGTTATCGATAACACATCATGTTTCCGTTATGACTATGATGTGCCGCTAGTCGTGCCAGAGGTAAACCCTGAAGCAGTTGCTGACTATCCGAATAGAGGGATTATTGCTAATCCTAACTGTTCCACAATTCAGATGCTTCTAGCGGTTGCTCCAATTCATCGTCATGCTTCAGTTAAGCGTGTCAATGTTGCTACATATCAGGCGGTATCTGGTAGCGGTAAGAGTGGTGTGGAAGAGTTGGCTGGTCAGACTGCAAAATTGCTGAATGCGCAAACACCAGAGAACAAGGTTTATCCTAAACAGATTGCGTTTAACGTGCTGCCACAGATCGATGCCTTGCAAGATAATGGTTATACCCGCGAAGAGATGAAAATGGTGTGGGAGACACAAAAAATCCTTGGTGATGAAGGTGTCATGGTAAATCCAACTTGCGTGCGCGTACCTGTTTTCTTTGGTCATAGTGCTGCAGTGCATATTGAATGCTGGGATCCAATTAGCGCGGAAGAAGTGCGAGAGCTGTTAGGCCATTCTGCTGGTGTGGAAGTGGTCGATAATCAGGAAGAGGGTGGTTATGCAACTGCTGTTACCGATGCAGCTAAAAACGATGACGTGTTCATTAGTCGTATCCGTGAGGATATTTCCTGTGAAAATGCTATAAATTTATGGGTGGTCGCCGATAATGTGCGTAAAGGAGCTGCTCTAAATAGCATTCAAATAGCTGAGATTTTGATCCAACAGTATATTTAGATCGTTTTTTTAAGAGGAAATACAAACAGTTGTTTGTATTTCCTTGACCCATAAGCGGTTTATAAACAATACTGTGGAAGGATTTCAGAATCGCAACCCTCTGAATTACTCAGAGTTTTGAGGGTAGGGGAACAAGGAAACTGATGATGTTGCGAAAACTCGCCGTCAGCCTTGCGGTAGCAGGGATTATAAGTGCCTCCAACGCTAATGCGCTGGGATTGGGCGAAATTAAAATTCACTCAGCATTGAATGAGCCGCTTAATGCGGAAATTCAGTTGTTAGAAGTGAGGAAACTTGGCCCATTGCAGATTCAGCCAAGAATGGCGAATATTGACGAATTCGCTTTGGCTGGCCTAGACAAATCTCGTTTTCTAACCGATGTTAGCTTTCAGGTTAAAGTAAACCCAGATGGCTCAGGTTTAATCACCATGCGTTCGGATCGCCCTGTTAGGGAGCCTTTCCTTAACTTCTTGGTTGAGGTGAATTGGCCAAGTGGGCGCCTTGTACGAGAGTACACGCTATTACTAGATCCCCCTGTCTACGATCCAACACCAGTTCGTAAAACTGTACAGCCTTCTACAACTGCAGTGACCCCATCTTCGACTGTGCGGTCGAAGCCTATGCAGAGCGTGCCATCTCGCAATACAAGTGCAACGCAAGTTTACGTCGATCCTAAAGATACCCTCTGGTCTATTGCTATCAAACACAGACCAAACACGAGTATCTCTGCAAAGAAGATGATGATTGCTTTGCAGAAAAAGAATCCCCATGCATTTGTAAATGGCAATATCAACGCGCTTAGAGCAGGTGTTGTACTTGATCTGCCTACTCGAGATGAAATTAATCGTCTTAATTCCAAAGATGCTGCACTGGAAGTGGTGCGTCAAACATCGGAATGGAAAAACAAAGGTAAGACAGAGGCTGCGCCCGTAGATGCGTCTAAAAAGAAGCCGGTTACTAAAGCGGTAACTGAAGAGCCAAAGCCTGCGCCTGAAGATGATAAGTCTGCTGAACTCAAAATTGTTACTCCAAAAGAGTCGATTGAACCTGAAAAAGGTGCGATGACGGATCAGTCTGACAAGGCTGAAGGTGATAAGCCAGAAGACCAAGAAAAAAACATGCAGGATGAATCTACTGAAACTAAACCAGAAGGTGACGTGGATGTAGAGAAGCAAGAGTTAATCACGCGTAATCAAGAGCTTGAAGATAGACTGAGTCAGTCTCTTGAAAACGTAGATAAGATTACCCGTGATAATGCAGAGTTAAATGAAAAGCTAGATTCAATTCAGTACGAATTGAGTAAGCTACGTGAAATGCTAGAGCTTAAAGATCAAGAGCTAGCAAAATTACAGAACAAAGTTGAAGCTGCTGAAAAGGCGGCTACTCCGCCACCACCGCCGCCAGAAAAGAGTTTCCTAGATACTATATTGCAGTCACCAGCAATCCTTGGTGGAATTGGCGCTGCGCTTATTGCGCTGCTGGGTGGTTTGTTCTTCTTCCTTCGTCGCGGCAAAAAAGATGAAGAAACTGCAGAAGAAGAAAATGCACTGGTTCAGGTTCCAGAAGATCTAGATACCACCGAAGAGGTTGAAACAGCGGAAGCGTCTGAAGAAGCGACTGAGGCTGAAACCGAATCAAATGATGAAGTGGCAGAAGATCTTGATGCTACTGAGGATCTAGATTTAGGTGCAGAAGATGATCTGTTAGATGATGCTGATTTGGATCTAACCGATGCCGATGATCTGGAAGATTTAGACGATCTAGATCTAGACATGGACATGGATTTGGATCTTGAAGAAGATGCAACAGGTGATGTTCTTCAGGCTGTAGAAACTGATGATCCAGATGAGCTTGATGCACTACTCGAAGATGACGAGTTTGACTTAGGCCTAGATGACGATGATGAAGTTGAAGAGGCTGAAGCGGAAGTAGAAGAGCCTGAAGCAGATGAGCTGGATGCAATTTTGGGCGAGCCTTCTGATCTCGAAGAAACCGAAGATGAGCTAGAAGTTGCGGACGCAGATGAGCCTGACGCCCTAGATGATATCTTGGGTGAAGTTGAAGAAGCCGAGCCTGAAATTAACGAGGCCGATCTTGATGCAGCACTAGAAACTGATTCAACTAACGAAGCGGATGACGGTGACATTGATTTAGGTCTTGATGATACCGACTTAGAATTCGATCTAGATGATGCTGCGGAAGAGGAGATTGAAGAGTCTTCTGAAGACGTAGTGGAAGATATTTCGGATCTTAGTGATGCAGATCTAGACTTTGTTGTCGATGAAGTTCCCGATCTTGTGACTGCTGAAGATGTTGCCGAGCTTGAAGCTGAAGGCCCTGACTTAGAAGCAGATCTAGCTGCTGATATGGAAGTGGATACGGTTCCTGAAGAGCTTGATGAGTCGGGTTTGGATGATCTGCTGGATTCAGTGTCTGATGAAGATGTCCAAGAATTAACCGATGCTGCTGAGCAAACAGCGACTGAAACTGATGCTGATGAGCTTGAAGATCTACTTGCTGAAGTAGGAGATGAGTCAGCTGCTGAAGAAGATGTCGAAGTGGCTCAGTCTGATGCTGCTGATGATTTGGAAGCTCTGTTGGCTGAAGATTTGGATATGGGTGATCTTGCTGAGCCTTCCAAAGATTCTACTGATGCGGTTGCAGAAGAAGATGTAACTGATGAAGCGTTGGAGGCAATGCTTGCAGAGAACCCTGATCCGAGTGAGATGTCTCTACCAGGTCAGCTTGAGGCTCAAGATGAGCTAGATGACGAATCCCTGGAGTCTGATGAAGGTTTTGATGAGTTACTCGCGCAGGTAGACGAAGATATAGATCAGTCAATGGCCGCTGATCTCGAAATGGAAGAGATTGAATCTCCAGAATCTGATGCTATCGAGTCGGATGATGCTTCTGATGATCTAGATGCAATGCTAGATGACCTAGGCTCAGACCTTGATCTGACTGATGTAGCAGCGGGAGCCGCTGTTGGTGGGGCTGCAGCCGCAGCCGCAGCTGCCACTTCTTCTGATGAAGAAGTTGTTCTGGAAGATGATGATTTGGAAGCCTCTATCTCTGACGATTTAGAAGCAGATTTAGATTCTGAATTGGATGCGCTACTTAATAGTGAAGAGGGTGATATAGTACTAGAAGAAAGTGCTGTAGAAGAAGAGGATGCCTCAGTGGATGAAGATTTTGACGAGCTGGCAGGATTAAACCTGTTAGAGGGAGCAGATGAAGTTGAAACTAAGCTTGATCTGGCTCGTGCCTATATGGATATGGAAGACCTCGAAGGCGCTAAAGATATTCTGGAAGAGATTGTTGCCGAAGGCACTGATGACCAGAAGAAAGAAGCTGAAGCGTTGATTCAATCCATTAACGAAAAGTAGTATGTCAGAAAAAAGTTGTATTGAACTTAATAGTTCACCAGAAGGGGCGATTTCTATCGCCCCTTCTTATCGTTATGCCCTTTGTGTTGAATACTCTGGTGCCGCGTATCGTGGTTGGCAGATTCAGAAAGAGGGGGGGGTGCCTAGCATTCAAGAGGAAGTGGAAAAAGCGCTTTCAAGAATTGCGAATGCACCTGTATCTGTTATCTGTGCAGGTAGAACTGATGCGCGGGTAAACGCAACCTATCAAATTATTCATTTTGATAGTCCGGTAAAAAGAGAGGATCGTGCTTGGGTTTTAGGTACGAATACAAATCTTCCCGACGATATCGCTATCCAGTGGGCTGTACCTGTCTCGGATGAATTTCATGCGCGTTTTTCTGCTGTAGAGCGCCGGTATCGATATCTTATCTACTGTAATCCAGTTAAGCCTGCTATTTTGCCAAAAGGTATTACTTGGACCTACAAGCAGATGGATGTAGAGAGGATGCAGGAAGCTGCAAGCTATCTTGTAGGCGAGCATGATTTTACCTCCTATCGTGCTGTAGGCTGTCAGGCGCACAGTCCGGTGCGCACAGTCAAGCAGCTAGATGTATATCAGAGTGGTCACCTGATCGTTTTGGATGTGCGAGCCAATGCGTTTTTGCATCATATGATTCGAAACTTCGCCGGCGTTTTGATGAGCGTTGGTTGTGGCGAAGCTGATCCTATTTGGGCAAAAGAGGTTTTAGACGCAAAAGATCGTCGTCAGGGCGGTGTAACCGCACCTCCTTATGGTCTTTATTTCGTCGATGCTAAGTACCCTGATGAATTTGATTTGCCTAAATCGAAAATAGGGCCTTTTTTCCTGTCATAGTTGACTGACTTAGTGGCCCTCTATCTGCTACTATTTGCAACCTGATATTTTCTAAGTGAACTGTATCTGTGAACCGAACGCGCGTTAAAATTTGTGGTATTACGAATGTAGAAGATGCTCAAGCGGCTATTAATGCTGGGGCTGATTCTCTTGGCTTTGTTTTTTATGCGCCTAGCCCTCGTGCTGTTGAGGTTGAGCAGGCGGCAAAAATCATTGCAAAGCTTCCAGCGTTCGTGACGACTACAGCGCTTTTTGTTAATGCAGATCGAGAGTTTATTGATCGAGTTGTCGAAGAAACTCGTATAGATTTACTTCAATTTCATGGTGATGAAACTGAAGCGTTCTGTAGCAGTTTTAGTCGTCCGTATATCAAAGCAATACGGATGAAACCAGAGCTGGATTTAACAGAAACAGTGGAACAATTTACTTCAGCGCAGGCTATTCTACTGGACGCTTATCGTCCGGGTGTTCCAGGTGGAACAGGCGAAGCCTTCGACTGGGATCGTATTCCAACACCTCACCCAGCTACGATTATTCTTGCTGGGGGGCTTAACTGTGAGAATGTAGCCGAGGCTGTTCAAACCGTTAAACCTTACGCGATTGACGTGAGTGGTGGGGTAGAGAAGAGTAAAGGTATCAAAGATACCGACAAAATTAATAGATTTATAAATGAGGTAACCCGTGCCAACTAATATCGATCTTAAAGCACTTGCTCAGTTGCCCGATAGTAAAGGCCACTTTGGCCCTTACGGTGGTCGTTTCGTATCTGAAACTCTAATGGCTGCGCTTAAGCAGCTAGAAGAAACTTATGAGAAGTTGTGGCGAGATCCAGCGTTCCAGGAAGAATTTGATCGTGATCTGGCACATTATGTTGGACGTCCTTCGCCTTTGTATCATGCGAAGCACCTATCCGAAAAAGTAGGTGGAGCTCAAATTTACCTGAAACGTGAAGACCTTAACCATACGGGTGCTCACAAAGTTAATAATACAATTGGTCAGGCGCTACTGGCTAAATACACTGGCAAGCCGCGTGTTATCGCAGAGACCGGTGCTGGACAGCATGGTGTTGCTACAGCAACGGTTGCTGCTCGTTTAGGCTTGGAATGCCAGGTTTATATGGGCGCTGAAGATGTTCAGCGTCAGGCACTTAACGTTTATCGTATGAAGCTTTTAGGTGCAGAGGTTATAGCGGTTGAATCTGGTACTCGTACGCTTAAAGATGCAATGAATGAAGCGATGCGCGATTGGGTAACCAATGTTGATGATACTTTCTACATCATTGGTACTGCTGCGGGTCCACACCCTTACCCTAAGTTAGTTCGTGACTTCCAATGTGTAATCGGTCGTGAAGCACGTCAACAGTGCTTGGATCAGACAGGCCGTTTACCTGATGCACTTGTGGCATGTGTAGGTGGTGGCTCAAATGCAATTGGCCTATTCCACCCATTCATCGAAGATGCTGATGTCAAAATGTATGGCGTAGAAGCGGGCGGTTATGGTGTAGAAACGGGGCAGCATGCAGCGCCACTGTCTGCAGGTAGCCCAGGTGTACTTCATGGTAACCGTACATATTTGATGTCTGACGAAGGTGGTCAAATCATCGGCACTCACTCTGTATCTGCTGGCCTTGATTACCCAGGCGTTGGACCAGAGCATGCGTACCTAAAAGATACTGGGCGCGCAATTTATGTTGATGCGACAGATGACGAAGCTATGGATGCTTTCCGTGCGCTAACACGTGTTGAAGGCATTATGCCGGCAATTGAATCGAGCCACGCGGTTGCTTATGCAATGAAGCTGGCTAAAGAGATGGATAAGGATCAGACAATCGTTGTTAACTTGTCTGGTCGTGGTGATAAAGATATTCATACGGTCGCACAGATCGATGGCATCAATATCTGATTTGTGCGAGGAAAAATAGAATGAGTCGTATTGCTGCAAGCTTTGCAAAGCTAAAATCTGAAGGTCGCAAAGCCCTAATTCCTTATGTGACAGCAGGAGATCCTGCGCCGGAAGTTACTGTAGGTTTACTACACGCTATGGTTGAAGCGGGTGCCGATGTTATTGAATTAGGTATCCCATTTTCAGATCCAATGGCAGATGGTCCAGTTATCCAACTAGCTTGTGAGCGCGCGTTAACACACAACGTACGTTTGCTGGATGTGCTAGCTATGGTAGCTGAGTTCCGTCAGAAAGATAATAAAACACCAATCGTTTTGATGGGGTACCTTAACCCGATCGAAATTCTTGGTTATCAACGCTTCGCAGAAGAAGCGCAGAAAGCGGGTGTTGATGGTGTATTAACCGTTGATTTACCGCCTGAGGAATCAGGCGAGTTCAACCAGATTATGCGTGAGCATGAGATTGATACCATCTACCTATTGGCACCGACTACCGAAGAAGAACGTATTAAATACGTTTGTGAGAACGGTAGTGGTTACCTGTACTACGTATCAGTGAAAGGGGTTACCGGCTCCGCTTCACTTGATGTTCAGGCTGTAGCTGACAGACTAGACATCGTTCGTAAATATACTGACATTCCATTAGGTGTAGGTTTCGGTATCAAAGATGCTGAATCAGCTACAGCCGTGTCAAAAATTGCGGATGGTGTTATTGTCGGCAGTGTTTTAGTTAATAAGATTGCATCACTAGTAAAAGATCAGGGTAAAATTGCCCCGGAAGTAGCTGCAATTATCAAAGATATGCGTCAAGCAATGGACAGCTAATAAGGTTTTGAAATAATGAGTAACTGGCTGGAAAAAATTGTTCCCTCTCTTGTTCGTTCAGAGAAAAAACGCTCGAATATCCCTGAGGGCTTGTGGAAAAAGTGCCCTAAGTGTGAATCTGTTCTCTACCGCCCTGAGCTGGAAAAGAACCTGAATGTTTGCCCTAAGTGTGACCACCATATGCGCCTTAACGCGCGTCGTCGTCTTGAATTGTTCTTAGATGAAGATAACCGTCAAGAGCTTGCTACAGATGTTGAGCCTATCGATCGTCTGAAGTTTAAAGATTCTAAAAAATATAAAGACCGTTTAAGTGCGGCACAGAAAAATACTGGCGAAAAAGATGCATTGATCGCGATGCGTGGTGAGCTAGAAGGTTTGCCTGTTGTTGCCGTTGCATTTGAATTTAGCTTCATGGGTGGTTCTATGGGGGCGGTTGTAGGTGAGCGTTTTGTTCGTGCAGCCAACATTGCGCTAGAAGAGAATATCCCACTGATTTGTTTCTCTGCATCAGGTGGTGCGCGTATGCAGGAAGCGTTGTTCTCTCTATTCCAGATGGCGAAAACAAGTGCGATCCTAGAAAAGCTACGTCTACAAGGTACACCTTATATTTCTGTACTTACAGACCCAGTATATGGTGGTGTATCTGCATCTCTAGCGATGTTGGGAGACTTAAATGTTGCTGAACCTAAAGCACTTATGGGTTTTGCTGGACCTCGCGTTATCGAACAAACAGTTCGTGAAAAATTGCCTGAAGGTTTTCAGCGCAGTGAGTTCTTACTAGAGCACGGCCAGGTTGATATGATTATTAACCGTGGTGAAATGCGCTCTCGTTTGTCTCGTATTTTACGTAAGCTAACCAACCAAAGCCCGCTACCTCCTGTGGAAACAGTTGAGGGTGAGGTTGTCGTTGAGGAAGAACCTGCGAAACCTGAAGCAGAGTAATTGTTCAAGGTAGTTAAAATGGCCGACGTGAAAACGCCGGCCTTTTTGGTTTCTGGTGATTGTTAAAAGTTATTGGTCTTATGAATAGCGCTAACCAAAAAATGAATCTGTCCGAATGGCTATCGTGGATGGAGCAATGCCATCCGTCTGAAATCGAACTAGGTTTAGGCCGTGTCAGCCAAGTTGCAGAAAAGCTAAATATCGATCTATCTGCATCAACCGTTGTGACTGTTGCAGGTACAAACGGTAAAGGTTCAACGATTAGTTACTTGAATAGTATCTACCAGCAGGCTGGATACAGTGTTGGCTGCTATACATCTCCTCATTTTATAGAGTATAACGAGAGGGTTAGGTTAAACGGCCAAAATTCGACAGACAAACAGTTGTGCGATGCCTTTGAAAAAATAGACAAAGCGCGCGGCCAGATCCCACTGACTTATTTCGAGTTTGGTACCTTAGCTGCCTTAGTTATTTTTTCTGAAACGAAACCGGATTTGGTTCTGCTTGAAGTAGGTTTGGGTGGCCGTCTAGATGCAGTGAACATCATTGATGCTGATATTAGTGCTGTCACCACCGTTTCGATTGATCATGTTGATTGGTTGGGTGATAACCGCGAAGTGATTGGTCGTGAGAAATCAGGTATTTTCCGAACAGCTAAGCCAGCGATCTGCGGTGATCTCAATCCTCCGAAGTCAGTTGCCATTTATGCTGATGAGATTGGTGCCGATTTACATCAATCAGGCGTTGATTTCGCCTATGAAGAAAACGGCGAGCTTTGGTGCTGGCAAGGAAAGGATGCCCAAGGTCAGTCTAAGTCGATTGCCGACCTTAAACAGCCAGAATTGCCCATTCAAAATGCTGCTACAGCAATTAAAATTGTTCAGCATATTCCGTTAGCAATTTCAGATGAGCAGATTAAGGTAGGTATTCAGCAAGCAGCGCTTACAGGTCGTATGCAGCATGTTGAGCAAGACAATCTGCATTTTTGGCTTGATGTAGCCCATAACCCTGAAGCAGCACAGCTTCTAAACGATCGTATCCAAGGATTGTCCGGCAATGTTTATCTTGTTTTGGGCATGTTAGCAGATAAAGATTGTCAGCAAGTTATAGATATTTTGTCTCCTGTCGTAAAAGCTACCTATCTTTCTGATATTAATGTCCCGCGAGGGCAAAAAGCAGCAGAGTTGGCACAGCTATTCCCTGATGAAGCTACGGTTCAGCAATTTTCATCAGTTAAAGCGGCAATTGATGCGGTTCGAATAGACACTAACCCAAATGACAATGTTATTATTGCGGGATCATTTTTTACCGTCAGTGATGCGTTGACGATTTTGGCAAGGAAATAGCTAATGCAGCAGAAAGTAAAATACCGCTTAGTAGGGTTTGCAGTGATTCTGATCTCTGCTGCGGTGATCTTTCCTGTTTTTTTTGATGGCGCTGGCTATAAAGAGCGTCACCTTCAGTCCGAAATTCCTGCAGGTCCAGAGCGTCCTGAAATTGTACGTATAGAGCCACAAAATAAACCGCTGCCAGATACCTCTAAACCAGCTGAACCTAACCCACCAGTTGAATTACCTCAACCGCCAAAGCAGGTGAAGCAGGTAATCGAAAAGATTGAAAAAGAGCAAAAGGTTGAGCTGGAAATTCATAAAGATCAGCCTGTACTCGATCAAGAAGGTGTTCCAGTGGCTTGGACTTTGCAGCTTGCTAGCTTTAAAGATGAGGCTAATGCTAAAAGCCTTCGTAAGCAGCTGATCGGCGAAGGGCATAAAGTCTTCACCCGTAAACAGGGTGAATTGATTAAGGTTTATGTAGGTCCCGAATTCCAAAAGAGCCGATTAGAATCGCTTAAGCTGTCACTGAAAAAAGATTTTGGATTGAACGGCATTATTGTTCGTTTTACTACGCAATAATAAAGCGTGAAGCGATCCCATAAACTCTGTTAAAATGCGCGCAATTTCTTACTGAGCTGTAAAGATGAACTGGGCTGACTGGACCATACTAAGCATCATTGCGATATCAAGCCTTATGAGCTTAAAGCGAGGCTTTGTTCGTGAAGCGCTTTCCCTAATTACATGGGTAACGGCTTTTATCGTCGCGCGTCTATTTTCGCAGTCACTTTCAGTTCTGTTAGAAGCATATATTCAAACGCCGTCAGTACGTTTAGTCGCTGCGTTTGCTATCCTCTTTATAGCCACTCTCGTTGTTGGAGTCATGATCAATAAACTGATCGGTGCGCTCGTAGAAGCAACGGGCTTGTCTGCAACAGACCGCATTCTTGGAATCGGATTTGGCGCAGCGCGAGGTGGTTTAATTATCGTGGCTTTAGTCGCGCTGATTGGAATGAGCCCAGCGGTCGAAGATCGCTGGTTCAAGGAATCACAATTGATTTCACACTTTTTACTTATGGAAGCATGGACCAAAGAGACAGCGAGCGAAGTGGGTCGCTTGATCTGGAATGCGGGACGCTAAATTTTTCTTTTGTTAGTTTGCACTTTGAGGTGAGTTTTAATGTGCGGCATTGTTGGCATCGTAGCCAAATCTAATGTAAACCAGACTATTTTTGATGCTCTGACTGTTTTACAACATCGTGGACAGGATGCAGCGGGCATGGTTACTTGTGAAGGTAACCGTTTCTTCTTACGCAAGGATAATGGCCTGGTAAACGAAGTATTTCGTACCCGCCATATGAAACGCCTGGTAGGTAACGTGGGCATCGGTCACGTTCGTTACCCTACGGCCGGTAGTTCTAGCTCGGCTGAAGCGCAGCCGTTCTATGTGAACTCTCCATACGGTATCGCGTTAGCCCATAACGGCAACCTGACAAATGCAGAAGATGTAGCTGAACAAATGTTCCGTGCAGATCTGCGTCACATCAACACTACTTCTGATTCAGAAGTGTTGTTGAACGTATTTGCTCATGAACTTCAACGTCAGGGCAAACTGCAGCCACAAGCTGAAGATATGTTTGAAGCGGTACGCCGTGTTCACGAGCGTTGCAAAGGTGGTTATGCCGCTGTAGCAATGATTACTGGTTACGGCATGTTGGCGTTCCGTGATCCTAACGGTATTCGTCCACTGACTTACGGTAAGCGCGAAACTGCAGAAGGTACTGAGTACATGGTAGCTTCTGAAAGTGTTGCTCTAGATATCTCTGGTTTTGAACGTGTTCGTGATATCGAGCCGGGCGAGGCGATCTACATCGATATGGAAGGTAACGTTTCTACCAAGCTTTGTGCTGATAACACGCAGCTTGCGCCGTGCCTATTCGAATACGTATACCTAGCACGTCCCGATTCGATCATTGATGATGTAAACGTACATATCTCTCGTATGCGTATGGGTAAGAAGCTTGCAGAGAAGGTGTTACGTGAGCGTCCAGACCACGACATCGATGTGATAATCCCAATTCCAGATACAAGTCGTACCTCTGCTATGGAAATGGCTAAAGATCTGGGTGTTACGTTCCGTGAAGGTTTTATCAAAAACCGTTACATCGGTCGTACTTTCATCATGCCAGGTCAGACACAGCGTAAGAAGTCAGTTCGCCGTAAGCTGAACCCGATCGGTATGGAATTTAAAGATAAAGTTGTCATGTTGGTTGATGACTCTATCGTGCGTGGTACCACCTCTAGCCAGATTGTTCAGATGGCCCGTGATGCTGGTGCTAAGAAAGTTTACTTCGCATCTGCTGCGCCAGCAGTTAAGTACCCGAACGTTTACGGTATCGATATGCCAGCTGCTGAAGAGCTTATCGCTCATGGCCGTACAGATGATGAAGTTGGTGAAGAGATCGGCTGTGATTGGATGATTTACCAAGAACTAGATGATCTAAAAGCATCTGTATCTGAAGGTAACCCAGAAATTACTGCGTTCGATACCTGTGTATTTGATGGCAAATACGTATCTGGCGATATTGATGAACAGTATCTTGAGCGTTTAAAAGCTGCCCGTAACGATGACGCTAAAGGCAGTAACAATAAAAAGGTTGAGAGTAACGAATCCTCTAACCTTTGTAGCAAGATCGATTAAGGAGCAATAGTCGATGTCCATTTCTGATTACGAGCGCGCTGAGCGTATCCAGTTCGAGCCTTCAGAAGGTTACGATCT
The DNA here is from genome assembly GCF_047778025.1 of Neptuniibacter sp. SY11_33. Taxonomy (GTDB): domain Bacteria; phylum Pseudomonadota; class Gammaproteobacteria; order Pseudomonadales; family Balneatricaceae; genus Neptuniibacter. The sequence goes on along the minus strand of NZ_CP180543.1, from coordinate 2,241,696 downwards.
GGAAACACTTGCTTTGCGTTCAGGTCAACACCGTTCCCTAGAAGGGGAGCACAGTGACCCAATCTACCCGACATCAAGCTATGTCTTCTCAAGTGCGCGTGAAGCGGCTGCACGTTTTGGTGGTGAAGAGGAGGGTAACATCTACTCTCGCTTCACTAACCCAACTGTACAGTTCTTTGAAGAGCGTATCGCAGCACTAGAAGGCGGAGAAAGAGCAGTCGCAACAGCTTCTGGCATGGCGGCAATTCTTAGTACCTGCCTATCGTTAATGCAAAATGGCGATCATGTTGTTTGTTCGCGCAGTGTATTTGGTTCTACTGTATCTCTGTTTGACAAGTACCTTACACGTACAGGCATTAAAGTTTCTTATGTTGACCCAACTAATCTTGATAGCTGGGAATCTGCAATTACAGAAGAGACTAAGATGCTGTTCTTAGAGACACCGTCTAATCCGTTGTCTGAGCTAACAGACGTTGCAGCCGTTGCCGAGATTGCACATAAGTACGATGCATTGTTGGTCGTTGATAACTGCTTCTGCACACCGATGCTTCAGCAGCCATTGAAGCAAGGTGCAGATATCATTATTCATTCCGCGACTAAGTACCTTGATGGTCAAGGTCGTTGTGTCGGTGGTGTTGTTGTCGGCAGCGACAAGCACATGGAAGAAGTGTTTGGCTTTATCCGTACAGGCGGCGCTTGCTTGAGTCCGTTCAACGCTTGGGTTTTCCTTAAAGGCTTAGAAACACTGAAATTGCGTATGGATGCTCATTGCAAAAACGCTATGGAGATGGCGAAATGGCTAGAAGAGCAAGATGGCATTGACCGTGTCTTCTACTCAGGTCTTCCAAGTCATCCGCAGCACGAGCTAGCTAAGCAGCAGCAAAAAGGCTTTGGTGGTGTGCTTTCCTTCGAAGTGACGGGTGGTAAAGAGGCAGCGTGGCGCTTTATTGATGCAACTAAGATGGTGTCTATCACAGGTAACCTAGGTGATGTGAAAACAACAATCACACACCCAGCGACCACGACTCACGGTCGTATGACGGCAGAAGCACGTGCTGAAGCGGGCATTAAAGATAACTTGGTTCGTCTATCTGTAGGTATCGAATCGATAGAAGATCTTAAAGCAGATATGCTTAGAGGTTTGGCAGCGGTTTAATTGCTGCAGTTAAGATCTAAAAAAAAGCGGCTTTCGAGCCGCTTTTTTGTTTTTAATGTCATGTCCCAAATGAGTCAAACTACATCCGGACGGATAAAATCCACACGGGAGACTTTCAAAGGATTGTTTATTTGCTATCTACTTCAGTGCTTATCCTTCTCGTTTTAAAAATATCTCCAGAAGTAATATGTTTAATGGTAAATCTTTCGCTTGAAGATTCTAAAATTTCGTAAGCTTGATATAAATCGGGCTTAGGAGTATCAAAGGGTACAAAATTTCCTTCCTCGATAACGCCTTTAGGGGAAACGAAATAGATATTACCATCTATGCCCCAATCACCTACTTCAATTTGTTTTGTTATAGTTCCATCAGTATGGCTAATAGTAGCATTCAATTGGAAATGTCCTTCTTCGCTAAGAGACAGAAGCCAATGATATTCATCTCCGTTTTCTATCGGTGTTTGTCCTTCCCATAGGCCTAAGGCATTTTTCCAGCGATTTACTTCCTCTTCTGACGCTGATGGATTGATTGCATTTTTTGCTGAATTTTCCTCAGTACATCCGATAAGTAACGAAAAAGTAATTGCCAAGGCTAAATAAAGTTTATGCATTGTAGTAAAACCATCCGATAGTTAATGAGCTTAAAGAATAGATATACTATTCTAGTTTTAATGCTACCCAATTGAATAATTGGAGCGGTATTTATATATGTTATACATTTGATGACAAATTAAATTTCTTTGTAAAGGAATTATCTTTTCAATTCTTTCTTTGAATCAAATTAATATCACCAATCTGCACATCTTTAGAGAGTGACATAATCATTTCTATCGAGGTGATGATATCTGAGATCGGAATAGGGGCTTGATCCGGCATGCGGCCCTTTTCTATATCCATTAGTACCTCTTCTGTACCCACATTGCCCGGGTTTATGACAGTAAAGCCGATGCTTTCTAGTGTTAGTGCTTTACGTAGGCTTTGTATAGCACCGCGAAGGCCGAACTTGCTTGCTGCATAAGCGACTTGCTCTGATCCAATATTTTCTAAACCTGAGATAGCGCCTAGGTAGATGGCTCTAGGGTTAGAAGAGCGTGCTAAGTTTGGAGCGAGAGTTTTGGTGAGTTCGATGGGTGCAACAAGATTAACTTGCATGATCCGCTGCGTTTCTGCGTATTTGGTTTTTCTAAAGTCAAAGTCGTCATTGAAGCCTTCATCTTCCCAAATGCCGCTTGAATAGATCAGGGTGTCTATGGGGCGTTCCCCAAGTTGATCAGCAATCTTTTGTATACCCTCTTGCGCAGATAGATCTGCAGAAATCCATTCGCAGTTTTTGGATGGGCTGCGAGATACACCTATAACGTTGTGGTCAGCGTCAGAAAAGTATCTTGTTAGCTCTTCACCAATGCCACGGCTGCTACCAACAATCAAAATTGTCTTCATCAAATTGCCATCTATTTAAGGTTATAGGGTATCTCGATTACCGCTCGGTTTTATAACGGTTTTACTTTGATATAAACATTCATTTCGACAAAGCCATCTTTCCTAGTATCGTTTAGATAATGAGCAATAGGTGCTAAGTCGTCTGGCTCAAAGCCGCTGTTAGGGAGCCAATGAGAGTAGAGCTCCATATAGAAATTACTTACCTTGTCACCATCTCCTTTGTAATAAGCCGAGGCATATTGACCGGACGGTATAGTTGTTACTTCAAATGGTTCGCTCACCGGCGTGTTATCTTCAATCTGAACACAAGCATCATAACGGCAATGCTCGGTCGGGGTGATCATTGGGTTATCATGGCAGATAGCAAAGCGTTGGCTTTCAAAATTTGTTAATTTGATGCTTTTTGCCCAGTTATCCAGTCTATCCCAAGTTTCAAAAATAGCTGGAACGTCATATCCCTTAGGGGCAGTCAGATAAGCGATGCGTTTCTCTTTAAGTTTTTCAATGGTTACTCGCATGAGTATTTCCTCTAATTTGTCAGGATCAAACTTCACTTGGTCAGTGACAAATTGAGAGTACAGATCGCTTGGATTGAATACTTTTCCATACTTGCTAGTTAGTTTTCCAATCTTGCTATTTTTTATTTCGCTTGGGTCCCTTATCTGGCTAGGGGTGATGCCGAAGTAATTTTTAAATGCTTTTGAAAAGTTAGCACTTGAAGAGTAACCACCTGCGTTGGCTACCTCGGTAATGCTCATTTCCTTGTGGCAAATTAGTCGACTAGCAGCGGCTTCCATCCTTTTACGGATGATAAAGTCATTAACGGTTTCACCTGTTAGGGCGTGAAAAATACGGTGAAAATGAAACGGGGAGAAGCAGCTAACTTGAGCAATCTTATCTAGATTTAATGGTTGCTCTAGGTTTGAGCAAATGTATGTCGTTGCTAAATGTATACGGCGTAAATACTCTTTGTTCGCCTGATTGTTATTCATGTTTATTTTTCACTAATACCACTTGCTGCTTGGTTTCAAGATACCCTAGCTCTTGATAAAACTGATGGGCTGCATTACGAATCGAATTGGCCCTAATTCGAATGCTATCTACGTATTGCGACAGCCAATGTTCAGCCGTTCCTACTAAACCTTTACCTAATCCATATCCTCGGTGATCTTTATCGACTACAAGGCTTACGATCTCACCTTGAGTGCCTTCAGCTAAGCGAATATCGATGATGGCAGAGATACAGCCAACAACAATGTCATTTAGCTCTGCGACAAAAACCTCCCCGCCGGCTTTATGAACCGCTTTGACATTTGTAAGTAGAGCATGTTTCGAGTGGGTATAACCTAATTGCTTCATTAGGGCGATTAAGGCCTGAAGATCCTTTTCTTGGTATGCGCGATAGATAGGTTCCATCAATTGACTATATCACAGCTTTTCTCAGGTCAGTCAGCTTCAAATGGCCTGCACTAACTTTCTCGTACATGGTCGTTTTATAGCTCACTGAGAAAGTATGAGATATATTCGTAGGTTCCAATGGCTAAGCCCTCAATCAGGCAGAAATTCCACTTCGGTTAGGTATTCAGCGCCATCCGCTTTCAACACACTACTTTTAAGTTGGAAAGTACTAACCTCCATGTTTGCTGTGAAGCCCAAGCCTTTATGGCTGACCTGACTAATCAATTGCGATGTAAGTTTTTTACTACGCCCCAAAGTGATATGAGGCGTGTATTTTCGTTGTTCTAGTTCTATGTCAAGTCCTCTAACTTTATGACTTAGCGACTTTTGTAAACGTTTTAAGGGTTCGGACTCTTCGACACCTAACCAGATTATCCCCGATTTGAAATAGCCTATCTTCTGTAGGCGAAGTTCAAAAGGTTCAAAACTGGTTTCAGACACAGCTTCAATTATCTCTTCCAGATGTTGGTGGGGCTGATCGCCGATAAACACTAAGGTGATATGTAGTTGATGACTCACTGTCCAGCGAACTTGTTCTAGTTCAGGGCAATAGAGTTCAGTGATTTGATCCTGAAGATCTTCAGGCAGATCGATCGCTAGGAATAGGCGCATAGCAGTAACTAAAATACAAAACAGATGGTTATTTTTATCTTAGTAAATCATAGATGGGCTTGAAAGGAATGTTACAAAGCCTGATAAAGAAACTCTTAAAGTGATCTAGTCATTTTTATCGCCTCCTTAGCAGCTTATAATAGCCGTCCTTTTTATTCCTATAGATAGTCTGTCTTGAAAATTGTCTTAGCCCCAATGGAGGGCGTTGTTGATTACACTATGCGTGACCTGTTAACACAGGTCGGTGGCATCGATCACTGTGTTACAGAGTTCTTGCGTGTTAGTGATCGTGTTTTGCCCGCTAAAGTGTTCCGACGCTTATGTCCTGAGTTACATAATGATGGGAAAACCCCCTCAGGTACGCCCGTTATTCTTCAATTGCTTGGGAGTGATCCAAGTGTCCTAGCCGGTAATGCACGTAAAGGCGCTAAGCTTGGTGCACCTGGGATCGATCTGAATTTTGGCTGTCCAGCCAAAACTGTGAACCGCAGTAAAGGTGGAGCTGTATTATTGGATACGCCAGAACTTGTTCATGAGATCGTAAAGGCAGTAAGAGAAGCTGTTCCTGCAGAAACCCCTGTATCGGCAAAGATGCGTTTGGGCAATAAAGATAAATCTTTGGCAATGGAAAATGCCCATGCAATTGCTGAAGCGGGCGCTGATAGTTTAGCTGTACATGCACGAACAAAACTCGAAGGTTACAAGCCACCCGCTCACTGGGAATGGATTGCGAGAATTCGAGAGGCGGTCGATCTTCCTGTGGTTGCTAATGGTGAGGTTTGGAACTGGCAGGATTTTCAGCGTTGTCGTGAGGTCAGTGGTTGCGACACGATTATGATCGGTCGCGGCCTTATTGCTAAGCCTGATTTAGCCAAGGTTATAAAATATCACCTTGCTGATGAAGAGGTGAGCAGTTATAACTGGTCTCAGGTTGTGCCGTTTATTGAAGCGTATTTAAACCGTATCGAGCGGGATATTGCGCCCAAATATGTACATGGCCGCATAAAACAGTGGCTAAGTCATTTGCAACGCGAGTACAAAGAAGCAGAAGTGCTTTTTCAGAAAGTTAAAAAAATAAAGGAACCTTCTGAACTCAGACTTGCCCTACATGATTGATACGTCACCAGTGGATCAATGGAGAGAAAAAAATGGCTTCTTGGCTAAGTCCTGCTTCGAAATTAATGGGTAGTCTCAAATACCCAGCAAAGTTCAGTTTAGTCAGTGTGTTATTTTTGATACCACTTGTACTGACCGTTACTTTTTATTGGCAGGAGTTAAGTCGTAGTATCGACTTAACCAAAGAGGAGCTCAGAGGGATAGAGATTATTCGCTTAACCGAGCCTCTAGTACTCAATATCGGTCAGCATCGAGGCCTTACCAATGCGTTGCTCAATGGTAATTCGGGTGTTGAATCCAAAGTATTGGATCGTCGTAGTAAGGTCGATCAAGCCCTTACCGAGCTGAAGTCTGGTGCTAATGATGTCAGTTCTGATACTAAAGCGATTATCTCTTCGTTAGAAAAGCAGTGGGGCAATATCAAATCGAGTATTGGTCAAACTGAACCCGCTGAGATATTTGAACTGCATAACGAGTTCGCAGCATCCGTAAGACGATTCAACGAAGTAGTCTTGCGCGAATATGCTTTAGAGCTAGATCCTCACTCAGATACCACCTTCATGATCGATAACGTTGCTATCTTCTTACCGCAGATTATCGATGAAACGGGTCAGCTACGAGGAAAAGCTTCGGGTGTTGCTGCAAAAGGTGGTTTTACACCTGATAGCTACATCTATATCAACAACCTGATTGGTCGATTAGAAAAAACCTATCCAGAGCTAGCGAACGGCGAAACGATGCCTGAGTTGGAATCGATGCGCTCCGAAATCATCGCAGCAGAAAAAGCGGTAGGTACGTACATAGCTTATATTCAGCAGAATGTAACTGAGCCGGATAGCATTGCTGTTAACTCTAATGAGGTGTTTGGCGAAGGTACAACTGCGATCAAGCAGGTATTGAATCTGTATAAAATCATGTTGCCTGCGTTGTATGAAAAACAGCAGGAATATCTTTCTAAACAGGTCAACAGTCGTAACCTTGTTTTGGCGGTTATCGCAGTGACTGTATTACTTGCGATCTATCTGTTTATGGGCTTCTATCGTTCGACAATAGCAACTATGGATCGATTCCAACAGGTGTCAGGTAAACTGGCATCAGGTGATCTTTCCGCTCGTCTTGAACATTGCGGTAAAGATGAGATGTCTGCCATCTCTGAAGGTCTGAACAAAGTTGCCGAAGGTTTTGAGTCTCTGGTTAGAGAAACCAAAAGTGCAACTACGTTGGTAACCAACAGCTCTTCACGACTTTCTACTGAATCTTCTCAAACCCGCGATGGCGTAGCCCGCCAGAAAGAGGAAACCTCACATATTGCTGATGGGGTAGGAGAGTTAGCCAGCAGTGCTTCAGAAATTGCTATGAATACCAGTCAGGCATCCAGTACTGCTCAAGAAGTTAATGAAATGGCATCTGAAGGTTTGCTAGTTGTTCAGAAAACAACATCATCTTTTAACGAACTAGCTTCAGATGTCTCTAAAACCAGTGCAGTGATCAGTGAACTGGATCAGGATGTTAAAAATATTCATGCTGTATCCAGTGTAATCAGTGACATCGCAGATCAGACTAACCTATTGGCTTTAAACGCGGCTATTGAAGCTGCGCGAGCGGGTGAGCAGGGCCGAGGCTTTGCCGTAGTAGCAGACGAAGTAAGGACCCTAGCTCAACGTACGCAGGATTCTACCGGCGAGATCCGTGAGACCCTACAAAAGCTCGCTAGCTGTGCGCAGCGTGCAGTAGAACTGATGGAGCATACTAGTAGCTCTGTTTCTGAAAATGTCTCTGAAATGGCTCGTGCGAGTGAAGTGTTACAACAGATTGATAATTCTTTATCGGAAGTGAATCAGATGAATTCGGGTATCGCCGCAGCAGCTGAAGAGCAAAGTGGCCTTGTAAATCATTTGCATGAAAGTTTGGCAGCAATTTCCGCAAGTGCTGATACATCTGAAGGGGCTGCTAGAAACACCTCTGCATTAGCTGATGATATGGCTAATTCGGCTTCTCATCTTGAGAGTACACTATCGAAGTTCCGAGTAAGCTAGTCAGGCATAACCTAAAAATAGCCCGCTTTTAAGCGGGCTATTTTTGTATATGTTAAGTAAAAATTAGCAAAGCGCTATTATTAGAAAAATCATTCTATTAAGGACAATTGGATGAAAGCGATCTCAATCATTAAATACCTTTTCAGCTTTATCGGCTTAGGTCTGTTGGTACTAGCGTTTGTGTTGTTCACAAATACTAAGAGCTTTTTAGAAACTGCTGTTACAGCTGAAGGAACAGTTATAGAGCTAAGAGCCTCTAGAAGCAGTGATTCACTTACTTATCACCCAGTCGTCTCATTTGTTACCAAACAAGGTCAGCAAGTGACCTTTTCATCTAGCGCTGGGAGTAACCCGCCTAGCTATTCGCAAGGTGAGGTGGTTGAGGTCCTATATCAATCGAAGTCGCCGCAAGACGCTAAGATTAATGGCTTTTTCACCCTCTGGGGTGGTGCAACCATTGTGACTGGTGTTGGCGCTGTTTTCTTTATCGTAGGCATACTTATTCTGATCTTCAGCGGTATGAAAGGCAGAAAACGTGATTACCTGAAAACTCAGGGTGTACCTATTAAAGCTCAGATTCATACGCTAGACCGGAACACATGCATGGAAACGGATGGTGTAAGCCCGTTTGTGATTAGTTTGCAGTGGCACAATCCAGAAGATAACAAGATCTATTTGTTCAGAAGTGATGATATTTGGTTTGATCCTACTGAATATGTAGTGACTGATGAATTAACTGTTTATATCGATCGGAACAATCCAGCTAAGTACCATGTCGATCTCTCATTCCTTCCAGAAGTGGCCTAACTTTATAGTGTGTCACTGAAGTGTCATGAAAGTGGTTTATAAATTAATTGAGCAGGTGGTGACATGGCCTGCTCCAATCAGTGAGTGGTAGCACTATGAACCTCTATGACTTGTCAGGCTCGGGACCAGAATCAGAAAAGTTCGACCCGTTATTCTCTACTGATCAGCTTCGCATTGAGCGTATTATCTCTCATGCTCATGCAACCCCAGCAGGGGAATGGTACGACCAAGCATGGGATGAGTGGGTCATCGTTATCTCAGGAAGCGCAGGGCTTCGTACTGAAAATCCAGATAAAGAATTTACCCTTAATGCAGGTGACAGTTACTGTTTCCCTGCACATCAACGACACCGTGTTGAATGGACTGATCCCGATCAGCCAACGATTTGGCTCGCTGTTCACTACAACGAACCTAAGGAGGCTGAATCATGACGGCCAAAATTAGCTTTGTTCAGAACGACATTACCCAATTAAACGTTGATGCGATTGTTAACGCTGCTAACAATAGCCTGTTGGGTGGTGGCGGGGTAGACGGTGCTATTCATGCTGCAGCTGGACCCGATTTGTTAGCTGAGTGTCGCATGCTTAATGGCTGTGACACGGGTAAAGCGAAAATTACCCAAGGGTATTGTCTTCCTGCTCAATATATCATTCATACCGTAGGACCCGTTTGGCGGGGCGGTGATTATGGTGAGTCAGCACAGTTGGAAGCTTGCTATCGTAACTCGATGGTTTTAGCCAACGAAAACAACATCAAATCAGTCGCATTTCCGGCTATTAGTTGCGGTGTTTATGGCTATCCATTGGAGCAAGCTGCAGAGATTGCGTTATTAACGGTTAAGAGTGAATTGCAAAAAGAGACAAGCGTAGAAGAGGTGATCTTTTGCTTGTTCAGTGATGAACTGCTTTCGGTATATCAAAAGGCCTCATCTAAACTTCCTGAAGCTATTAAAAAAGGAGGCAACATGGCCTCCTTCTTTGTCCTAGAACACAGTCAGTATTAGTGTTCGATCTGGATCTGACGCGGCTTCATCGCTTCAGGGATTTCATGAATCAGATCAACATGAAGCAAACCGTTTTCCATAGAGGCTTTCGTCACTTTTACATGATCCGCTAGCTGGAAACGTCTTTCAAAATTACGTGCAGCTATACCTTGGTAAAGGTATTGGCGATCTTGAGTTTGTTCTTTCTTCTGACCCGTAATCGTCAGAGTGCCGCTTTCACTTTGAATATCTAATTCGTCTTTTTCAAAGCCTGCCACAGCCATGGTAATACGGTAATTATTTTCTCCAAGTAGTTCGATGTTGTACGGAGGAAATGAAGGCTGATTGTCGTTGCGGTTAGCGTTATCTAGCATGTTAGCTAGACGGTCAAAACCAATGGCAGAACGGTATAGTGGAGATAGATCGAATTCACGCATCTGTATATCCTCATCAAGCAATATATCTAAATTTAAAAGTTTGGCTCCTCTCTTGAGCGAGCCGTTAACCGACCTCTTTTGAGCCTCGGTTAACTATTTAGATAATGTCACTTGATGAGAATTCAAGCGTAAGGGCAATTATTTTTCTTCTTCAACGTTAAATCGATCAACGTCGTTGGTGATTTCTACATCAACATTGTGCGAAGGAATGCGGTAATCGTGCACTCGTTCCCATGAGTCGGAACCAGGAACACGTTCCCAAACTGTTCCAGCATTGAAGGTAACCAGTTCGCTCAAGGATGGGTCTAGGCGGCACATTTTTTCTACTGGAACAGGAAGAAGATTGGAAAGCTGATCTTCCAAAAACTCTTCAGTTTCATAACCGGTAAACATACGCCAGCCAGTATCATTTAAATGCTCTGGAACCGTTTTATACATAAAACGAATAGGCAGGGTTTCATCAAAACAAAGCTTTGAAACCAGCGCTAAGAAGCCGTTTTTGGTTTGGTTAGTTTCCGATTCAGTAGTTTTAGGCGTATCAACGTCAACAGATTTCATGAGCACTCAAACAGTAATAATTATTTGCAGGCCTATTTTAAACGCTCATAGGGCCCTATACCAGCCGCTAAAAGGTTAAGAATATGGATGTTTTTGTGCTTTTCCTCCTAAAGGGATAGAAATCAGTCTGAACGTCGAATCAGTCATGCTAGAATACGCCACTTATACAGATTGACCTGCTAGGAATAAATGAATGGCCAAAGGTAAAAAGTACGATTTTCAGTTAGTAGCCGAAGGGGAAACTTGGAGCGCTAAAATCTTGCGTCAGGCAAGTGCTCGTAAGACCGTTGTCTCAAAGCAACAGGATGGCTTTGCTACTGAAGATGAGGCTAAAACGTGGGCGGAAGCTCAGCTTCAAAAATTCCTAGAACAACAGCAAGAGCGTAACAAGCGTAAAGCTGAAAAACGCGAAGAACGTGCAGAGATTGAAGCACGTCAAGCTGAAGCTCGTGCGCGTAATGAAGAGTCTGATTTCGACGAAGACGAGTAAGATCGCCCAGTCATAAAAAAGCCGAGTTACGTGTTAGCGTACTCGGCTTTTTTGTGGAAGTTACATCTAAAATTGTATTTATTTAAACACTTCTTTTAGCAGGTCGGTTGTACGCGCTGCTGGGTTTTCGCGAATCTTCTTCTCTTCAGCCGCAAGCATAGTAAATAAGCCGTTTAGGGCTTCTTCAGTCACATAGTTATCTAAATCTACGTTAACTTTCTCGCCTACAAATGGGATATCTTTAGCTTCACCAGCAAGGTCATTGTAGTAACGGGTCGCACCAACCTGACCTAGGGATTCTTTTACGCTTGGCTGGAACAACTGGCGCAACTTATCGCTAGTCTTCTCTTTGAAGTATTGTGTCGCTGCATCGTCAGAGCCTTGGTAGATCTTTTTAGCATCTTCAAAACTCATCTCTTTTACCGCACCGACAATCAGATCGGTTGCTTGAGGAGCTGCTTTCTCAGCGGCGCGGTTCATGCTTTCTTCAAACTGATCAACTTGCTTTTCTAAGCCGTATTTGCGAAGAAGGGAAGCGGCTTTATCGATACCATCTGGCAGAGGTATACGGATGTTTTTGTTATCTAGATAACCACCTGGTTGGCTGATCTCTTCGATAGCGCGCTTGCTACCAACTTCTAACGCTTCTTTAAGGCCTTTAATTAGCGTTTCCGTGTCTAGATTAGTCACTTTACCGCTGCTAGCACTGCCTGTTGCTGTATCTAGTACTTTTTTTTGCAGCTCTTCATCTTGAACAGCTTCTTTAAGTGCATCAGCCCAACCTGCGTGAGCTGTAACGGAAGCCATTGATGCCGTTAGGATAGAGGCGATCAGATATGATTTTTTCATGTGTAAAAGTTCCCTTTGTCGCTATTGGCTCTAGCATAGCAAAGAACCGCGAACAGAGCCTTAACATCCTAAGTTATCTTATTAGTACAAACCGTAAACTATTGGACTACAAAAAAGTGTTTTTTGTGCAGAACGACTAGGCTAGTATCGGTAGGGTAAGTACCCGTAACTTAGTGGTGGGTATTTGACTTAAGGATTTACCGTCTGAGGAAAGGATATAAGTGCCTAGGTTTTATCAGGACATATCTGAGTTGTTATCCGCCAGCGGGAGGCTGTTCTGTTTCCTCTTGTGTACTCTTTTTTTGATTTTTTCATTTCCCGTCTACGCCGGTCAGAGTCTCGAAACTTCATTTGCAGTAGAGCCGTTTAATACTCGGTATCTGCAAGAAGTTGATGGCATTGAACTTAATCCCCATCAAGCATTAAAGGATATTCGCTCCAAAGGAACACGATCGGAATCCGATATCATTAATTTCGGCCTGGGTGCGCCCCCGTCATGGGTTCATTTCGAGGTGAATAATTTTGCTGAAACTGCACAGCTTCGTTACATCCAGATCGAAAATTCATGGCTAGATCACATACATCTGTACGTTTTTAAAGATGGGAAGTTGCTCCAAACAGAGAAGGCTGGTGATGCGATACCTTACGAGGAAAGCCGAACAAGTCGATTTTTCTCCTTCCCGCACTCATTCCAGCCCGGCGAAACCTCGGTATTAATAAGAGTAGAAACACCTGAACCACAACTGTTGCCATTATTCGTCTTAACACAACACGACATGCTGGATCGGAAAATTAAGTCGGGTTATGAGTATGGGATCATTTACGGCTTTCTGACCGCATTGCTTATTTATAATGTATTGCTGTATTTCAGCCTGCAAAGCCGTAGGTATCTCTTTTATTCGCTCTACTTGGCCACGTTTATTATTTTGAATCTGGCATACACCGGCCATGCATTTAAATGGATCTGGCCAAACTGGCCCGAGTTTCAGAACCAGATGATCCCACCCATGATGATGCTGTTTGCCTATCTAGGGAATATGTTTTGTCGGGCGTTTTTGGCCTTGCCTACGAAATTTCCAAGGATCAATACCAGTTTCAACCTGCTTAACATGTTTATGCTCTGTTCGGTGATCTGGTATGCCCTGTCCGGGAATTACCTAACCATGCTGGTGACGGCCTTTATTTGTGTGGTGCCATTTGCTCTTTTAATGATTATTGCGGGTGTGGTGGCTTGTCATGCAGGTGTTAAGGAAGCTAAATATTTTTTAGGCGCGGCAATTTTTGCCATGATCAGTGCCATCGTTACTGCTTTTACAGTTTCCGGCGTAGTTGAGTACCACCCATTTGGTTTCCATGCTGTTGAGTACGGTATTCTGATAGAGGCCGTGCTGTTTGCTTTAGCGCTCGCTTATCAATTCCGAATTAGCCAAACGGAAAAGGTAGAAGCTCAACGTTTAGCCGATCGAGACCAGTTAACGGGTTTATATAATCGTCGCGGCTTTCAAAAGGTAATAGAGCCGATCTACAGTAATGCCACACGTAATAAACGCAATATCTGCGTGATGTTGATGGATATTGATCGTTTTAAAGAGATCAATGACACCTATGGACATAGTTTTGGCGATCTAGTGTTGCTGGATCTATCCGGGCTGTTGATGCGAGAGCTTCGCGCGGGAGATATCATTGCGCGTTGGGGCGGTGAAGAGTTTATTTTGGTTCTCCCGGAAACCCAACACGATGAAGCGATAACGTTAGCAGAGCGCTTAATCGGTGTTATCTCTAATCAGGTGGTTCAGCAGCAACAGTTGGAAGCGCAATATACAGTGAGTATTGGTATCACTGAAATGAGTGATCCGATGGATAGTATGTCGAACCTTATTGATAAAGCAGACCATTACTTATACAAAGCAAAAGCTTCAGGTCGCAATCGGGTTGCTTATAAAGTTGAGCCTACGCGCGAGTTAGTGAGTGAAATTTAAGGGATTAGTATGAAAACGATCGGCTTACTGGGTGGAATGAGCTGGGAGAGCACGCAGGGATATTATCGCTCGATAAACGAGGGTGTTAAGTCGCGTTTAGGCGGTTTACATTCTGCGCAGATAGCGATGTATAGCGTTGATTTCGATCCCATTGAAAAACTACAGCATCAAGGTGATTGGGCAGGAACCGCTGCGATCTTGTCGCAAGCAGCTAAAAACATTCAGGCGGCAGGCGCAGACTTTCTTCTTATCTGTACCAACACTATGCATAAAGTAGCGCCTCAGATTGAAGCGGCGATCGATATCCCGTTGATTCATATTGCCGATGCTACAGCTGAAGAGTTGATTAAACAAAATGTAAAAACCGTTGGCTTACTAGGCACTGCGTTCACTATGGAGCAGGGTTTTTATAAGGACCGATTAACCGATAAATTTGGCCTGTCGGTTGTTGTCCCGAATGAACCTGATCGAGCGGTTGTTCACGAGGTCATCTATAAAGAACTGTGCTTAGGTCAGATAAACCCTAACTCTAAATCCGAGTACTTAAGAATCATCAAAGCACTGGCAGAGCAGGGTGCAGAAGCTGTGATCTTAGGCTGTACCGAAATTGGTATGCTGGTGAAACAGAGTGATACGGATGTCCAGTTGATTGATACCACGGCGATTCACGCTCAAGCGGCAGTAGAGTTGGCGCTGGCATAGCCTCTTAGTCCCAATCGTTATCATTATTTAGAGCAGAGGGAGCAGCTTACTTAACTGTACCCTCTGTACCTATCTCTTTTCTTCTCATCTTCCTCTCTTTAAGGCCGATAGGGTTTCTTACACTATCTTTTTACCTCTGGGTGCCGCGGCAGGGAGGCCTTATGAAAATCTCCAGTTCGATGATTGGTTTTAATAGCCAGCACGAAAAACAGATTACCGATTCAGCTCAACAACAGAGCGCAGCGGTCAGTCAGCAAGTGACGCTTTCACCAGACGCGGCTTCTAACTGGCGAGCGGGGACGAGCGTTGATCTCTCCTACGACGCGCGTATGCGTTCTGAAAAAGCTGCCAGTGTTAATAGCGTCAGTAGTGTGCAATCGGCGCAAGGCATCAAGCAAATACAGCAAACTCACAATGTAAGCTCTCTGGTTGAAACCGTGTTGCATGAAGGGATGCAGCTTGAACGTTTGGCGATGAACCCACTAATTCCAGTACAGAATATTCAGCTTGCTTCGTTAGAGACGTTCCAGGAGATAGAAGCCTTTAGCGAACAAGATATACAAGCCCTTAGCGAGCAAGATATACAAGCTATGAGTGCCGAAGAGCTACAAGCGCGAGCGAGCTTTGAACAGCTCGATATAAATATATCTGATATCACCTTAAATGCGGGTTTTAGGCAGATGGCTGATGAGGTTCGGGTCGAGATAGCGAATCAACGCGTATATACCGAAGAGGAAAAACTCTCGGTAGGCACGCAAGGTGTCATTACCACTGAAGATGGGCGAGAGATCAACTTCCTGCTGGAACTGGAAATGGAGCGTAGCTTTGTTCTGGAAGAGCGTTTTAGTGAAGAGCGAGTCGATCGGAGCCTTATCGATCCGTTGGTGATCAATCTCCATGGGGGTGCAGCCGGTTTAACCAATAGCAGTTTCAGCTTTGACCTCAATGCTGATGGCACTGAAGAAGAGATCTCTTTTGTTGCTCAGGGGAGCGGGTTTTTGGCTTTAGACATCAACAATGACGGCCAAATTAATGATGGTTCTGAGCTGTTTGGTACGCAAGGGCAGGATGGTTTCTCTGATCTAGCTAAATATGATTCGGACAATAATCATTGGATTGATGAAAACGATGAGATCTTTAACAAACTGAAAGTTTGGACACGAGATGAAGAGGGTAATGATCAGCTAACCAGTCTAAAAGATGCTGGTGTTGGTGCGATCTATCTGGGCTCAACCTCATCTTCGTTTGATCTGACCGATGATCAAAATAACCTATTAGGCCAAGTAAAACGCAGCGGTGTGTTCCTATTTGAAGATGGTACTGTCTCCAGTATTCAAGAGTTGGATATAGCGGTACATGAGGAAAATGCTGCTACCGCTGGCGGTTTAGCCGAGCAGTATCAAAATGCTATTGATCGTTTTGGACAAGAGCAGCGTTTTGACAACGAGCAGCAAGTGTTTGAAGAACGTCCTACATTCTTAGATCTGCTGTTAGCTCAAGACCAAGCTGCGGACGAATTAGCTGAGCGAAGAGGCGAAAGTGAAACACGCCAGAGTGTTCGTGCTGAAAGTACAATAGAACAACGAGAAACGAGCCAGAGCCGAGAAGTAACCCAAACAGACGGTGAGACTGAACAAGAGGAAGCTAGAGTGTACGTAGAGCATGAACGGCTTTCTGTCTTGCAAGATCTTAGAGAAAGAACCGAGATCCAGATCGCGGATGAGCAGGATAAGTTCGAGTACCTAAAAGCGATTATTGAGACGTTAAAGCAGAGCACTTCTGAGGCTTAAACGTACAGTGTGTTCTAATGATCTATGCTGGATATTCAAGCTGATTTAAGAAACCTTGCTTAGCCAACTCAGATAAAATCCGCTGACTTTTATCTCTGACATGATCTCTTAGCGCTCTAACTGCTGGGGTTATAGATTGACGGCTAGGGCAGACCAGCCACAGTTCTGTAACCCTTGGACTAAACTCAGGCATCACATTAACGACTTTGCCGGAGAGCAGATCGTTCGAGATATCTAGGCAGGATTTCACCGCAATTCCTTGTCCAGAGGTGCACCAGCGTCTAACCAGATCACCGTCGTTGGAAGCTCGGTTCCCCTTCATTTTTATCTTATGAGTGCTATTTCCCTGAGTACTGTTCCCTTCTGTAAACTCCCAAACATCATGGGTAATATCGTGTAGCTGATAAAACAGACCGTTATGGTTAGTCAATTCTTGCGGGTGAGCGGGTGTTCCGCGCTTTGCTAAATAATCGGGTGTAGCGCACAACAATGCAGGGACATCACAGATCTTAAATCCATATAGATTCGCATCAGTAGGCGAGCCGTAACGCAGTGCTAGATCGACAGAGTCACGATAAAAATCGATCGTGCTATCGCTGATGTTAATTTTCAGACTGATTTTAGGGTGCTGATCTACAAACTCATCTAACCATGGAATGACCAAATTTCGGCCAAGGTCAGATGAAATAGAGATACGAAGTTCTCCCTCAACCACATTGAGATCATCTTGGATATTTTGTTGTGCTAGTTGAAGAGTGAGAAGGGCTTGCTGGCACTGCGGAATATAGCGCTCTCCAGCTGCAGATAGCCTTAACTGCCGAGTCGTTCTGATAAACAGATCAACACCTAATTGGCTTTCGACTCGTTTTATCGCTGCACTGGCTGTGGCCGTGCGCATATCAAGATTAGCTGCAGCCGCCGTAATACTGCGAAACTCTGCTACTTTCAAAACAACTTGTAGATCTTCTAAAAGCATATTCTCAAAAATTATTTGATAGTAATTCAAGTATTATGCTGTTTATAGCTTGGTAATCAAATACTAATATCTATTGCAACACATTCAGCCAGATACAGCTGCTGGTTCTCAAACAATGAACAAAGGCAGTGGAGAGAGAAGATGACAAGCCTAAAAACAATGAAAGCTATTGGTTACCAAAAGTCCCTACCGATTACTGACAACGATTCATTGGTGGATATCGAATTACCCCAGCCCATCGCAACAGGCCAAGACCTACTAGTGAAAGTACAAGCGATTGCTGTAAACCCGGTTGATTATAAAATCCGCCAACGCATGGCTAATGAAGATGGCAGTTATAAAGTCATCGGTTGGGATGCAGTAGGTGAAGTGATCGCAGTTGGTGATCAGGTCACCGAGTTTAAACCTGGTGATGTAGTGTATTACGCAGGGGATCTGAACCGCGCCGGTAGCAATGCTGAATACCAATTGGTTGATCAGCGCATCGTAGGCCATAAACCAAAGAGCTTGAGTCTATCTGAAGCTGCGGCTCTGCCTTTGACGACTATTACTGCATGGGAGCTATTGTTTGAGCACCTTGAGCTTAAGCAACAGCAGCCAAACGAGACGACTAAGACCGATGAAGTTTTACTGGTAGTAGGGGCTTCTGGTGGCGTGGGTTCTATTTTGGTTCAGCTTGCTAAAGCGATCACGGGGGCAACTATTATCGCGACCGCTTCTCGTGACGCATCACGCGAGTGGGTTAAATCTTTAGGTGCGGATTACGTAGTAGATCACACCAAACCGCTTCAAGCGCAGATTGATGCCTTGGATCTTGGTCCGCTTACCCACGTTGCTAGCTTAAATAGCACCGATAGCTATTTTGATTCCTATACTGAGCTTCTAGCGCCGTTTGGTCGAATCGCGATGATTGATGATCCAGCGGAACCGCTAGATGTGATGAAGATGAAGCCGAAAAGCCTCTCTTTGCATATCGAATTTATGTACGCACGTTCGATGTTTAATGCCAAAGATATGGATGAGCAATCTAAACTGCTAAATCGAGTAGCTGATCTGATTGATCAAGGTTTTATCAAAACAACTATAGGTAAAAACCTAGGTACTATTAATGCTGAAAACTTAAAAACTGCCCATGCTGAGTTAGAGGCGGGTCGTTCTATCGGCAAGATCGTACTTGAAGGGTTTTAAGTAAAACATCTACAGCAGGGAGATCAACGGATGAAAACCATATTAATTACTGGCTCGACTGATGGCATTGGTCTCGCGACGGCTCAGCAGCTTCTGGCGCAAGGGCACTTTGTACTGATTCATGGTCGAACACCTCAGAAAGTTGAAAGAGTGATCGACCAATTAGGTCAAAGTTACAGCTCTGAATTAATCTCTGGTTTTGCTGCTGATCTCTCTGATCTGAATGCAGTTAAGTCGCTGGCGGATGAGGTCAGTAAGCAATACTCCGACATCGATGTTTTGATCAATAATGCCGGGGTATTTAAGATAGAGCAGCCAATAACTGATGATGGATATGATGCTCGGTTTATTGTTAATACCATCGCGCCTTATCTCCTGATGAAGCAGTTAAAGCCTGCTTTGGCTAAAGACAGTCGAGTGATTAATTTGGCCTCTGCTGCTCAAGCGCCAGTCGATATCGAATTTCTTCTGGGCAACAAATCGGCAGACAGCGCTATGTCAGCTTATGCGCAAAGCAAGTTGGCGTTGATCGCTTGGACACGTCATCTTGCGACTGAACTATCCAATGATGGAGTACTGGTTGCCTCTGTAAATCCAGGTTCGTTGTTAGCCACCAAAATGGTTAAAGATGGGTTTGGCGTTGCCGGGAACGACATCAGCCAAGGGGCAGATATATTGATTCGCGCCGCTCTATCAGATGGCTTTTCCGATAAAGCAGGGGAGTATTTTGATAATGATTTAGGTGCTTTTGCTCAGCCAGATGAAGACGCGCTCAATCCGCAAAAAAATGAACAGATTGTGCAGGCGATGGATAGCATCATCCAGCAGTTAGTGGCGAGAGGCTAAATAGGCGCCCGCTGCAACCATAATGGATCCAGCGCTTCGGTTAAGCCTTTTAACACCTTTCTCTGACTGGAAAAAACGTCGTGATTTTGCCGCGAAAATAGCGATCATCATCAAACCGATCATCAAGGCAATCAGCGTTAAGGCAGATGCTAAGATAATGTCGCCTCCGTTGAGCGCCTCTAAATCCATAAATGTTGGAAGGAAGGCGATGTAAAAGAGGATGACTTTGGGGTTTGAAGCGGATATCAAAAAGCCTTGTACAAATCCTGAAATCGCACCGGATTGAGAATTTTTTCCAGGCTCTGAATCCAGATCTAATGGCGCATTCCACATTTTCCACCCGAGATAGACAAGGTAGATCGCCCCAACAATGCGGATCACCGTAAACAGTTCACCCCATTGGTTAGCGATAACGGCTAGGCCAAAACAAGCTGCGATTAAGTAGAGAATATCGCTGATGGTCATACCCAAAGCTAGGGATATGCATGAGCGGGCATTAGAGGTCATAGCTCTTGCTAATATGGCGAACACACCTGGCCCAGGAGTAACTCCAAAGACTAAAACGGCCAAAAAGAAAGAGATAGCGCTCTCTAAAGACATAATAAAACTCTGAGATCGTGTAGCGTTTAAGATGGTAAATATTAGCCAGTCACTATGTAATTTGAGCCCATAAAAGGCAAGGGATTTATCTTCATATTGAAGTAAACGAGTTTCAGCAACGTGTGAAAATTGTGCCAAAGAAAAAGGCGATCAAAGTGATCGCCTTTTGGGGACAGGAGAGAGCAAAATTAACGAGTCGCCGTGTTGTAACTCTGAGCGTTGTTGCTATCGACCCAAATCTCTACGCGGCGATTTTTATCGCGGCCAAGTTTAGTTAAGTTGGAAGCGATCGGTGCCATCTCACCTAAACCAATTGAGCGTTGAATATTAATCCCGCGTGCTAGTAGTGCTTGTTCAACGGCTCTTGCGCGTTGAAGAGACAGTGTTCTATTTATTACCGGATCACCAATACTATCGGAAAAACCGATCAACGTAGCTTGCTGACCTGGATTGGATTCAAAGAATTGAATCACACGCTCCAAGTCGCGTACGGCTTTGTTATCTAAAACCACAGTGCCACTTTTAAAACGGAAGTTCAGGGATAAACGCTGAGCATTCTTAACGGATTGGACATATTCCTGCGGATAGGTATCCGTTAATACAGGTGTTGTCGGGTAGATATTTTGCGAAATAAAGCCGGCTTTTTTAACAACATCTTGTCCCTCTTTAGACAGAACAAAGCTGATAAAACGATGAGCTTCTGACTGCGTGCTAATGCTGCTTGGCTCGTAGATATAGAGACGACGAACCAGTGGGTAATCTTCTGTAGAGATCGTGAAAGAGGTTGGGTAGATTGGTAAACCTTTTTCACCATCAGAGATCGCTAGGGCTTTTGCACGTAAAACATAAGGTAGACCGATAAAGCCAATGGCTCCTGGGGTTTTACTTACGTTATCTGATAGTTCAACGCTGGACTCTAATCGCTCAGCAGATTCAGAAAGTTTAACCCCGTGCTTTTTAAGTACCATGGATTTAAATGAATCCCAAGTGCCCGAGTTGCTATCGCGGGCATAGATCTTAACCGCTAGATCGGGGCCGTCTAACTCGCTCCAGTTAGTAATATTACCGGCAAACAGCTTAGCCAGATCTTCAGTGCTGAGGTGAGCAATTGGGTTATCTGGATTAACAATAACGGCCAAGCCATCCATCCCAATGATGTGTTCGGTACTCTTAGATTTGAGATTGCCGTAACGACTTTCTAACTGCTCAACTTCTTTGTCTTTGATTCGACGGGAAGCCATCGCAAGGTCGGTTTTATTTTCGTTTAGGGCTTTAAAGCCCGTGCTAGAACCGTGCGCATGAATTGGAATAACCGAGATCTCTTTTTTGCCCGGGTAAGTAATCTCTAGGTTGTTTTCGACTTCAATATCACTCGCAACCAAAGTGGATTGCTGGGCTCCTTCGCTAGCGTAAAACGCTTTAAGCAATTCTGGCGCGAGTACTTCACCGATCGTGTTTGAACCTTGGATGCGGAAAGGTGTTGTTTTAACAACCTCTTCAACTTCAACTTCGACAACGGGTGCAGCTACAACCGGTTCTGGTTGTATTGCTGGTGGAGTAGTTTCAACATTCTTAATTTCAGTTCTGACTACTTCAACGGCTTTAGCAGGTTGAATTGTAGTTGTCTTTGCTGCCGGTCTAGGCTGCTCCGTCAACTTTGCAGCTGTGCTTGTAGGTTTCGGCTCACTGACCTCTGCGCTTGGTGCTTTAGCTTCTTGGGTTGTGTTAGAAAATTGGAACACAGCGAAGCCAAACACCAGTAAAACAACTGCTGCAATACCGTAGAAAATAGGCTTGTCGTTTGGCTCTTTATCAGACTTTTTCTTCTCTTGAACAGGAATTGCGGCAGGTTTTGGATCAGGTGGAAGCTCGACCTCTTTAGCTAGTTCTAGCTCGTCTGCTTCTAGCAGATCTTTATAGATCTTCTGTAGAGAGCGGCTTAGCGGTAGCTCACTAATATCTACATTGAGTAAGATCGCTTTGCGGTAATCTCTTTCGTGGGTAAAGCGGTGTAGATCTATTTTTTCATGGCCCTGTTTTTCCAGCGCGTTCTTAAACTTCCAGATAAGGTCAAAAACAGTAGTCTTCACAGCAATACTCTCATCTATTTTTGTGGTGATCTGTCACGGAGGCGGCTATTGTAGGGAGTAAAGGTTGCTGCAATATGACAATGCAGACATATAACTTAAGATCTGTATTAATTAGCCAAATTGATCAGTTAGTAGAGTAATAGGGCATGTTACAAGCACATAAAATTGAGCCTGTAGTGCAAGAGGAAGTGACAGGCTGCGGAATCGCCTCTGTAGCCAATGTCGTGGGTAAAACTTATGCCGAGATGAAACAGATCGCCAATTCGATGGGGATCTTTGCCGACGACAAATCACTTTGGTCCCAAACCGATTACGTTCGTCAGCTTTTGGCGAGTCAGAACATCTCTGTATCAAATACAGAGACGCCGTTTAATACTTGGCAAGAGTTGCCCGATTTAGCGCTTTTATCGATTAAGCACTATCAAGAAGAGGGTAAATACTTTTGGCATTGGGTTTTGTTCCAAAGGCTAGAAGGGAAGCCATTTGTGTTGGATTCTGCAAGCTATTTGGACAGTAATATCAGAACCGATTTTGATCAAATGCAGCCAAAGTGGTTTATCGAGCTCTCTAAACCTTAATCACTAACATTCATTGTTAATCAAAAGCTTACCTCTAATTTTTCCATTTTCTAAAACTCCAAATCTAAAATTCTTGTCTATACTGCTCTAGCAGCTTGGTAAAAGCTTATAGATTTCAGTGCATAACACTCTCCGGCAACAACAAGAATAAGGATGCGAAGTATGTCACGAGATAAATTTCGGTTGGTAACCCGTAGTGACTTTGATGGTTTAGTTTGTGCAGTTTTGCTTAAACATCTGGATCTGATTGATGATATTAAATTTGTGCACCCCAAAGATATGCAGGATGGCACAATCGATATAACCTCCAACGACATCACAACGAACCTGCCGTATGTCGAAGCTGCCCATCTCGTGTTCGATCACCACCTTTCTGAAACCATTCGAAATAAAGGCGAAAGAGAGAATCATATTATCGATCCCGAAGCACCATCTGCAGCTAGGGTTGTATGGCTACATTACGGCGGCATTGATGGTTTTCCTGATGAATGGACCGACATGATGGAAGCGGTTGATAAAGGTGATTCTGCACAATATAACCAAGAAGAAGTGCTAAACCCTAAGGGGTGGGAACTGCTAAATTTCTTGATGGATGCCCGTACAGGTCTTGGCCGTTTCCGCGAGTTTAGAATATCCAACTACAATCTGATGATGGACTTGATCGATTACTGCAAAGATCACAATATCGATGAGATCCTAGCACTGCCGGATGTGAAAGAAAGGGTCGATCTTTACTTTGAGCAAGAAGCGAAATTTAAAGACCAGATCAAACGTTGCGCTACCGTGCACGGCAACCTCGTTGTTCTAGATCTGCGTAACGAAGAGACTATCTACGCTGGCAACCGTTTTGTCATTTACGCGCTATTCCCCGAATGTAATATCTCGATCCACGTCCTCTGGGGTCTCAAACAACAGAACACAGTATTTGCTACTGGTAAGTCGATCTTTGATCGTGGTTCTAAAACCAATGTAGGCGAGCTGATGCTTAAATATGGCGGTGGTGGCCATCACGCAGCCGGAACCTGTCAGGTTGAAAATGATGCGGCTGTATCCACCTTAGATAAGTTGATCGGTCAGATTACGTCTGATGGCTAAAAAATAAAGTGGATTAGGTTTAAAAAGCCGAACGTTTCTAGGTTCGGCTTTTTAATGTCTTGATAATCTTATTGCAGTTTTGCTTTTCGCTGAACAAAACGGCCAATAGCTCAAAGCTATTCCGCTAACGCGAGCTTTTCAGCGTTTGGCATTACCGCAGTAGCACCGATTTTCTTATTCGATTTATTTCGAATGTAATCGTTTAATTTCTTTGCTGTACGCACAACGACATCCCATTTCCATTCTGAAACAAGACCAAGCTCTTCTTGGCTTTTTGATTCCCAAGCTTTTGCGCGTTTTTCAGAACTGTTGTTTGTTTGACTAGGCTTTAGGCCTTTAACGCTATTGCTTTGCAGTTCTAACTGAATTAACCCCCAGCCTTCGGCACGATGGCGTGTAGCTCCTTTAAACTTTTTAGAGTTCATTACTTGTTTACTGATAACAAAATTCTCAGAGGCGTCTGTAGGCCATAGCATTAGGTGGGCAGATTTACTCAGCTGTGTAGAAAACGTGTTGAGTTGGTAATATTCAATCACCTCTTCACTGCTGTGAAACTGCACTAATTCTGCGTCAGGCTCGGAATACTTCTGATAAACATTGCATTTCAGTTCATTAAAAATGAGATCTAAAATCATTTTGAAGTCTTCATCTACTGCATAAAAATTACAATTTGGCATAGCTACTCCACATAAAAAATGGGTTATATAGGGCTCAGAGATGGCCTCAGAAAAGGTGGCTAAGCGAACCGTCTGGATAGCTATCAAGGGCAGTACATTTAATGGGGAGATCATACGCTACTATTGGCTGTAATACTGCATACTCATAGCATTCCGGCTTAATACGATTAATTAATCAGCAATCTACTCGCTACGGTAGTCTAGGTTGGTTTTTAAAGGGCTTTCTAATTAGAAAGGGTGGGCGGATAATAAGCTCAATTTTTACGTTAATTTGTGATTTTTATGCGGTTAGACCGATTCGTTTGTAGAAGTACTCATTTAAACAAAGATCAGGTAACGAAGGTTATTCAAGATGGGCATGTCTTTGTTAATGGCAACCCAGTAAATAATCCTGTGCAACAGGTACATGAAAACAACACAATCATCCTTGATGGCGAAAAATTGCGACCCCGTAAACCTCGTTACATATTAATGAATAAACCGGCGGATACGATCTGTTCAAATATCGATGAAGCTTACCCATCCCTTTTTAATTATCTGGATATCGAAAATTTATCTGAGCTGCATATCGCTGGGCGATTAGATGCAGATACTACTGGGTTGGTTCTAATTACGGATGATGGCAGGTGGTCTTATCATGTAACCCACCCTCAGTACTTATGTGAGAAGGTATACAGAGTTAGTTTGCGTGCTCCATTAACTGAAGAGGCCCGTACAGTTTTAACTAAAGGGGTTTTGCTTCAAGGTGAAGAGGAACCGACTCATCCTGCTAAAATACAGATTATCCATAGTAAGCAAGTCCTTTTAACGATAACCGAAGGACGTTTTCATCAGGTAAAACGAATGTTTGCTGCAGTTGGAAATAGAGTAGTGGCTTTGCATCGTGAAAAAATTGGCTCGATCCAATTAAACGTTGATGAAGGTAAATGGCGCTATCTGACCTCCGATGAAGTTAATGCATTAAAGCGGTGAAAGATTGGCTTTGGGCTATGTATGGTAAGAAAATTTGTGAAATTTTTATCTGACTTGCTAATCGTATATATATTTAAGTTATGACTAAATTATCTTGTAAAGTTCTCATGTTACTTATTTCACTAATGGGTTCTGGTAGCGTTTTAGCTGAATCCTTAGAGCGTACTTTACGACTTGGTTGTGTTCAGTGGCCACCCTATATATCTGACGAACTGCCAGGGAATGGTTTTTTGGCAGAACTGAGTGATCTGATTGTAACGGCCTCTAACCAACATCTTGATGTTGTTATCATGCCTTGGAAAAGGGTAGTTAAGGGAGTTGATACTGGCGACCTAGATGGCTCGCTTTGTATGTTCAAAACAGAAGAGCGCAAATCACGAATGCACTATGTCGAGCCGCCGCTTCTGATCGAGCAAACCGTAGTTTTCCATCGCAAAGGGTTTACCCCTGAAATTGAAAAACTAGCAGACTTAAACAACTACTATCTAGGTATTTTGGACGGCTCAGGTTATCAGAAGGATGAGTTTATTCAGAAGCACCCGAAACTTACGGTCGTAAACTCCTTTGAAAACATGTTCAAAATGCTGGCAAAAGGCAGGGTGGATTTAATCTTGGCAGAATACCGTAACGGTATGGCGGTGATTGCGGAAACGCCTTCACTCGATTTCGAACAATTCTCCGTATTCCCATACTCCTATCAACATACAGACGTTCATATTGTTATCTCCCACAATGCTTTCAACAGTGAGGAGCTAACAAATACTCTAAACAAAGTCGCAGGAGACGTTATCAAAAGCGCCTCCGCAAAGGCGCTATATGAACGTCATGGGATTTTGGAGTTGCCTGAGCTTAAACCCTTATCCTCGGAATAATTTTCATTATTCAAAGCACTGCTAACTGCCAAACTGCGGTTTTAAATTTGTAACCGGGATTAATTCGAAGAGTTCACTGGTAGAACCTTTATGGATCCCAAAACAAGTTTGGGAAGACGGTACAATCTGAATCCCAAAACAGGCTGGAATGACTGTACAGACTAGGTCTCAAGCGTTAGGTATTGGGAGAACTATATAGTTCGTCTTTCCAGCGAAGGCTGGAATCCATAACAAACCAAAGCCCAATAAGTTTTTCGTACTCTTCAGATACCTAACGCCTAAGTTCTAAGAAGCCGCATTCAATAAGTGACGCTTTTCATCGAAGGCTCTCAATAAGCGCCTGCTGCATAATGAAGTTCATAACTGTGGCTGTAGATCTCGAGAATATTGCCAAACGGATCTTCCATATAAATCATGCGATAAGGCTTTTCACCTGGGTAGTAATAGCGTGGTTTAGCCATACGTTTTTTACCGCCGGCTGCGACAATCTTTTCTGCTAGGCCTTCGACATCCGGGTCCTGAACGCAGAAGTGGAAGATGCCTGTTTTCCAATATTCAAAGTTATTCTCAGGATTCTCCTGATTTTTGAACTGGAACAGCTCAACACCAATGCGATCGCCTGTTGATAGGTGTGCGATTCTAAAAGAGCCCCAATTAGGGCCAAACACGTCGGTACACATCTCGCCTATGGCGCTGTCATCTTCAGTTATCTCAGTCGGTTCCATAATCAGATACCAACCTAGAACCTCTGTATAGAATTTCACTGCGGCTTCAAGGTCAGGTACAGAGATACCAATATGAGAGAAAGTACGTGGGTAAGGTTGATTCATCGTTATACTCCAACAAGATTTATTGGAAGCAGTGTATAAAGAGGCTATGCTTATTAAAAATTATCATTTGGAATCAAAATAATAATTTATTGTTATGATAAATCCCCATCATCTCCGAACTTTTATTACCCTTGTTGAAACGCTGCATTTCACGAAAACGGCTGAGTTATTACATATGACCCAACCGGGGGTTAGCCAGCATATTAAGAAACTAGAGGCTAATCTGAACTGCCAGATCATCAGTCGCTTTGGCAAAAGCTTCGAACTAACCGAAGCGGGTGAAGAGTTGTATGAGTTTGCGCTAAAACAGTTTCAGGAAGAATCCGCTCTTTTAGATAGATTAACTGACGTTCAAGCAGAAAAGGGTGAAATTAAACTCGCCTGTTCAGGATCTATGGTGACCAAGCTATACCCTGATCTACTGCAAGTACAGAAGCGTTACCCAGAGTTATGCGTCAGTATGGAAGCGGCACCCAATCATGAAATTATTAAACAGATAAAAGACAGCAGAGTCGATCTGGGTTTGGTTACACAACTGATCAATGATGTTGAGCTACAGCAGGATCTTCTTGGGTACGATCCATTGTGCCTTGTTACACCTAAAGGCTGTGATGCTGCTTGGAGCGGATTAATGGCGTTAGGCTATATCAATCACCCAGACGGCCACCATTACGCTGTGCAGGTATTGGAGAATAATTTTGCCGAACATTTCAGAGGTATGGGGGAGATAAAACAGTCGGGTTATATCAACCAGCTAAGCCAGATCCTACTGCCAGTGGCTGAAGGCATGGGTTTTACTGTCCTGCCAGAATCCTCGATTGTGGGATCTGTCTATGATGAAACCATCGAAATTGCAGACTTAGCTGAAGTCGTGAAAGAGCCTGTTTATCGAGTACAGAAAAAATATCGCCCACTTCCTAAACGTTATGAATTGCTTGAAGGTGTTCTGAAAAAGCACTTTGAAGGCTAAGCGGATTTTGGCACGTTGATTGGTAGAAGAACCAAAATATTTGACGGTGAGTAAAGAAGAATAATGAGAGAAAGTTTAAGAAAGAAGATCATCGAAGTCTGTGATAAGAAGATTGCGAGTAAGGGAGTCAATGTAGGTATCTCATTCTACGCATTCTTCAAAAACAAAAATGATGATCCAGAGCTATTAATGGAAGCTGCCGAGTGGTGGATCAAAACTCACCAGCTCGATCACTTTGAGAAGGCAGTGAAGATTAGGGAAATGGTTAGGTCTATCTAGAAATTGTCCTAATAGGCTCACGATAGAATTCGATCTTCGCTTTTGTTGATTCTTCGTAAAGGGAAATTCTAACTAGCAATGGCGCTGTTTCGAATGTTCGGTTTGTCATGTGTAACAAGTACCTGCTCTAGTAACCCAAGCATCATCAGAGAACTCCCGAGATGTGGAAGCACCTCTACATAGATATTTCTATTCCTCATAGATGCTCTCTCGGCTTCTTGAGGGATATCTTCATGAACGTGTATACCGGCTGATAAAAAGTAGGGCAGTATTTTTATGTCAGTCGATCCTTGTTGGATACACTTTTCTATTGCTTCCTCGATCGAAGGGCGCGCTAATTCTAGAAATGCGGTCTCTATAATCGGGTATTCATTTTCAATTTTGTTCTGGAGTGAGGCCGTTAACTCAAGTACTTCGTTGTTAGAACGTTCGCGTCTACTACCGTGGGCCACAATGACGAGTGACTTCATCATATTTCCTGTCAATGTCGGGTTATATGTACAACTAAACTAACTTCAGAATTGAGCTTTATTCAGCCTCCAAGGCTTCCCCTCACAAGTGTGATAATGCTTACATGTTTTTCTACAGCCTCTGCATGGAAGTCTGTTGTTGGCTGAGGGCTTGTTTGTACTTGATGAATCAGGAGTGGTTTTCATGCATCACCGGCTTCTATTGACTGGTTAAGCACTTCTTTACGTGGGTTTAGTTTGATTGGATCAGAACGAGGTGGTTTTATCTCTTAATGGAAGCCGACGAGTGATAGATCTAAACTTAACAGCTTGATCATTTTGAGATGACTTTAAATATTTAAGAAATGGTTAAGTCTATTTAAGGCTAATGCAATGTAGAGGGTTAAAAAGGGGATTTCCCTTTTTTAATCTTTCAGGGAGATACTTATGAAACGATGGATAGTTGTACCGCTGCTACTGACCCTATTGGTTAGTGGGTGCGCGATGTTTACTTCTCATTATGACGCTACGCGTCATGAAAACTTCACTAAGCTAAAGGCTGCACATATTAAGCTCTTTGATAGTTGGACAATTGGGTCCGATAAGAGTTGGAAAGAAAGTGAAGTGACGCAATACTGCGAAAAAATAGATCTGAGCTTTAGAGAAGCATTTGAGTTTGCTAAGTCTAAAGATTCGAAAGATAAAACGGGGCAAACTGCGGTAAAGATTCTTTGGGAGGAATTTAGTGATAATTGTAAGCTTTCCCTCAAAAGGAAAAAGTTATTTAGCAAAGTCTATGTAGACGAAACGCGCCCACAAATTGAACAAAATTATGGATATGCCATAGCTGGTGAACTAGACCGAGTTAAGGCGCCAGAATAGGGAGATTATAATGGCACAGTTAAGAGATTTAATTGACGCAACGGGTGATGAAGCTAAAGAGTTTATCAAGAGCAGTTTGTTGGATTTGATTAAAGAGGCAAAATCCGAGACAGAATCAGTCGTTAAAGAAACGGGCGAAAAGATTGAAAAATGGTTGGTCTTTAAGCTCGAAGGCGAAATTGACTCAGATGAATTAGAAGCTTTGTTAAATACACGTCGACGTGTCATTAGGCAGTTTCTAAATAGTCAGGAAATTGCGACAAGAGCGAGATTAGAAAAGATTACAACCGGTTTGATTGACCTTGTCTTAAATAAGGCATTAGACGCAATAATATAAAACAGAAATAGAGTAAGGGGCTTAATCTAGCCCCTTAGATTATCTATTCAGAAAGTGCTAACTCTGCCATTTTCATGGTGCTATCAAAGGACTCGCAGCCTGCGATAAATAAGCCGTTATGGCAAAACATTGCATCGCTGATACCCGTCTCATCTTGCAGTGCTTTACCGGATAAGCCAGCCCATGATTTAGGCAGTGATTTTTTATCCTCAAAAGAGCCTGGTTTTACGGGTATTGCCTGAATACGCCATTGACCTGTATCGGATGGATAGACGATATACAAAGCCTCATTCGAGAGGGCGTGTACAGTTCTTTTCCAAGGTGTGTATTGCTCTAACACAATTACGCGCGGGTCTTCGGCATTCTCTATGGCTTTCGCAACGATATCTTTGGCGCTGATACCACCGTCAGCCGATGCAATAAAGCGGTTTAAAACCCGAGACGCAAAATCAACCGCTTCATCAAAGCTTTCATCGAAATGAGTATCTTCCTGCCAAGTTGGGTTAAACATAGAGATCGTTTGGCTCAGGCTCACCCCTTTAGCAACGCCATCACCATAACCACAATCGATCGCATCAATGGCAGAAACCAAATCAGCATCAACCGCATTAGCCACTTCAGCATTGCCTTGGCAAATATCAACACCATATTTCTGCCAAATCAATCCAAATGAGGAGTAGGGAATACCGTTCTCACGCGCACCCGCACCACCGCGTTGGTGGTGATCAAACCGACCTGTGTCTGGCTCATACTCACCACCAACATCAACCACAATATCAGCTTGACGGATAAGCTCTTCATCACGGGTACGAATCAGCTTAAAAGAAGGAAAAACGGCTCTAAGCGCAGCGATACTAAAAACATCATCTGCATGAAAATTACCGCTGTGCGTTACTATCGTGATATCAGGCATTTCTATTGCGTCATTTAAGTGTGGAAGGAAGGCCGCTAACCAAACCCTAGTGGTTAGGCTCGCTATTGAGACGTGACTGTCATCGTCTAATTGACGTGGAGGATACTATACGAAGGTAACAGAGAAGAATAGGGGGCTTCTGTATCTAGTGACCGAAGCTATAACTACTGATAGTGGTCAGTGTTTAACTGAATTCTTGAGACAGGCATACTCCTTTAATGCCTTAATCTAGCTCCTTAAGCGCTGCAATGACTTTTTTGCGTTGAGCCGTGACTATATCGAGTTTCTTACTCAGGAGGTTTCTTTCTGTTTCATCTTGTTCATCAGCAATTTTTTCTTTTAGTTGTTTCTTTTTCTTTTTTAACTTTTGCTGGATGTCTTTAAGGCATCTCTTTCGTTCACCCTTTTTCAGCTTCTCATCGTTGAGATATTCTTGGGTGATTTCTAAAAGCTTAAGCAGTTTCACAATCTTAACTCCAATCAATCCATGCTGAGATGTTATTTGTTATCTTCTAAAATTTCGGCAACTTCATCATCGCTAAGTGCCACGCTGCGCACTGCCTCATTCATATCCAAATTTCCGCTAGCGAATAGGGACTCACCCATCTGGATCAGGTTTTTGGCAACACCATAAGCGTAGTTAGCGTCATTCATCATTGAGGTTGCCATTATCGCAGTGATTTTTTTGTCGCGTATCAGTCTTTCCATCTCACCATTGACTGTCACGTCATTTGCTTTCATATCAAGTTTTAGATTATCTAGAGAAAGAATGTTTGAAGCATCTTCATCATCATTGCGGATATTATCCAGTTCACGCATCAGGTTACCCAGTTGAATACGGAACTTGTTGTATTCTGCTCGGATATGACAATTTGGGGAGAGAATGTACTGTGAAAGGTTTTTGTTCATGTGCTTGGTATCTTTAATTGCTTCCACAATATCGCGCCCTGCGGCACGTAGCCTGAACAATTCATCACTTTGTTCCGGGGTCATATTCGATTGTGCGCTACTAATGAACTTTACAATGTCACTGTAGAGGCCTTTGATACTCTTTTCATACTCGTCGTCAAAATCGATTGGCATCACTTTATTGTCTTGTCTGACGACATCTTCTAGATTTTTATCCGACAAAATATCCTCTCGATGTAAACTCAGGCCGTGGGCGAGGATGGCGAATGCATTGTCATACAATCTCAACGTCTCTTTACGGACAGCCTCAATTGCTGTGTCAGGCAGTTCTTCAGCTGCCTCATTGAGATAGATAGGTTTTTCTCTGGGCTGCACCGTTTCAGGCATAGCTTGAGTCAAAGAGTTGGCCAGTTTCTCGATGAAAGGCATCATCGCAATAATGCCGATCGTATTGAAAATCGTGTGAAATACGGCCAACTTCAAGGTGTAGTCGCCCGCGGAAATTCCAACCCAAGCACTAAAGCTATCTACCAAATCGGCAATTTGGTAGATAAACACAATGGCGATGAACGCGGTGACCATGTTAAAAATTAAGTGGGCTACAGCAAGGCGTTTACCCTGCACATTGGCACTCAACGAGCCAATAATGGCCGTAATAGTCGTACCTATATTGGCACCAATTGCCAAGGCCAAAGCGTTTTCATAAGTGATCTGCTGTGCCGCCAGAGCGGTAATTATGATGACCAAGGTTGCATGACTGGACTGCATAATCACAGTCGCGGCAACACCAATAAGGGTGAAAAGCATAATCCCGGCATAGCCCGAAACTGCAAAAGCTGTCAGGTCAATAGTATCGCGAAAGGCCTCAAAACCTTCCTTCATATGGTGAATGCCGAGGAATAGGAAACCGAGCCCCGCAAGAATATAGCCGATGCCGTTCATCGTTCTCGATTTCTGGAAAATCAGAATAATTCCGAATACCAGCATTGGCATAGCGTAGGCAGAAATCTTTACCTTCATGCCCAAGCCAGCAATTAACCAAGCGCCGGTGGTAGTGCCAAGGTTAGCACCAAAAATTATTCCGATTCCGGCGGCTAAGCCAATAAGTCCGGCACTCAAGAATGAGATAGTAATAACCGAAACCAATGAGCTGGATTGCATAACAGAGGTGCTGACCACACCAAATGTCAGTGATTTCCATGGGCCATCGGTCGTTTTACGCAGTATTTGCTCTAACACTCCGCCAGTGAAGGATTTAAAGCCTTCTTCAAGGGCAAGCATCCCGAAAAGGAAAATAGCAACGCCGGCAGCGATTTCCTTGAAGTTTGGACTGATCCAGAAACCCCAAGCTAAAATCGCAAGCATGGTGAATAAAATTATCTTCCTGAACATTTACGAGAGCTGCCCCTGTAGATTTTTATAATATAACCAGCCTAAAAGGTAGAATTACATTCAGAATTTAACTTATTGAAAAATAGGCCATATCTATATTTCTAGCATCATTCCTCGTAATGTGAAGAAAAGAATGGCGGCCATGATGCCTGCCGCAGGGACAGTGATGACCCAGGCCGCAGCGATTTTTAACAATGCCGAACGTTTAACCAATTCTGTACGGTAGATTTTTTTCAGACTTTTACGCTCTTTTTTGTTTAGTTCAGCGGAAGCTTTGTGCTCTTTAAGCTGTTTAAGCAGCACGCCTTTTTCTTCGATTGTTGCATTCTCGAATGTCTCGATGAACTGCTGGACTTTATCTTCATCTTCTTCCGGGTGGTGAGCGTGTATTTCTGCGATTTTTTTCGCATAATTGGCTTTTAAATACTCACGCAAGAAACCAACCCCGAAAACTCCACCAACGGCAATATGAGTTGAAGATACTGGCAGGCCAAGCTGAGAAGCTATGATGACGGTAATCGCTGCCGCCATGGCAATAGAAAAAGCACGCATCTGGTTGAGCTCTGTAATTTCAGAACCCACTGTTTTGATCAGTTTTGGACCGTATAAGGCTAAGCCGAGCGCGATACCAAGGGCACCAATCATCATTACCCATATTGGAATGCTGGCTTTGGCCGACACTTCGCCACTCATAATGGCATCATTTATGGCTGCAAGCGGACCAACCGCATTGGCAACGTCATTTGCACCGTGAGCAAAGCTCAACAGTGCCGCGGCAAAGATCAATGGAATTGTGAATAAAGAGTTAACGGAATCCTTAGTGTTCTCAAGTTTATCGGCAGCAGATCTAATCATGGGTTTTACAACCACATAGACAACGGCAGCCGCTAAAGCTCCAATGATTGCGGCAATAGCAAAGTCTAGTTTCCAGATTTTCTTCAGACCTTTCAGAGCCAAGTAAGTAGAGAATGCCCAAGCCATGACAGTAACTAAAATAGGCACCCATTTTTTGGCTGCGGTGATCATGTCGGTCTGATATGTAATATTCTTTTTGATCAGCATTAAGAAGGATGCCGCAATCACTCCACCCATTACAGGGGAGATAACCCAACTGGCAGCAATCATGCCCATTTTGTCCCAGTTGGCGACAGCTACGCCCCCTGCAGCCATACCGGCACCTAATACACCACCCACAATGGAGTGGGTAGTCGAAACAGGTGCACCTAATGACGTGGCGATATTAAGCCATATAGCAGCAGAGAGTAGGGCAGCCATCATTAGCCAGATAAATGTATCCGCATCCTGAATTATTTCAGGATTGATGATCCCTTTTTTGATGGTGCTCACTACATCACCGCCGGCCAGTAATGCCCCAGCAGCTTCGAAAACTGCAGCAATGATAATAGCGCCGGTCAATGATAATGCTTTGGAACCAACCGCAGGACCTACGTTATTTGCCACATCATTAGCACCGATGTTCATCGCCATATAACCACCGATCATGGCCGCAGCAACAAGCATTATTCCGTTTGGAACGTTACCCACCGTTGAGTAACTGTACATAATGACCCCTACAATAAAGAGGATTGCGTAGCCCAGCCTGACGATTTCGGGTCTGCCGAAGAGTGTAGCTTGCTCTAGTTTGTCGAGTTGGTTGATATCCACTTCCGTTTTACTCCTCAGGTTCATGCATAAATGGACGAGTTTTCAGTTAGTTCCGAAGTGTTCCGTTCGTCACGAAATAGAAATATATGATTAACAAATCTAACTTTCTGCATGGTTTAAAACCATTGAGCAGATCAATAAAACAGGTTTTAAATAGATAAATTCGAGAAGGTGATTTTTTTGGTAATAAGGAGCGAGATTTTTAAAGGGGGAGAACGGAGCAATGGTTTTTCCTAGCCACTAGCCACTAACAGCTAACAGCTAACAGCCACGAAGTGGCGTTCTCTAGCCGCAGGCGTCTTGTTAGGCATACTTTGCTATGTGATTTGAATCTCCTCAAATGCTAGACTGAGAGCAGAAATTAATCGGAGGCTCTATGTCAGCTGCATTCGAAAGAGTTATTGATGAAATAGACTCCTTGTCCCCAAAGGAGAAGGCGCTTTTGGCTCATCGTCTGATTGAATCACTGGATTCAGCACAGGATGAAGATGTTGAGCAAGCTTGGAAAGAATTAGCTGAAAAGCGTCATGATGCATTGTTATCTGGCGAAGCTAAAGCGATATCTTGGGAAGAGATAAAACTGCAGGTAAAGTAAAGGGCTAGGATGCCAGAGATCAAATTTCACCCGGATGTGAGCCAAGAAGTCAGAACTGCATACCAATGGTATGAAGAGCAAGCCCAAGGGTTAGGCGATGACTTTCTTATCGAGCTTGAATATTCATTTAGGCTTATCCGAGAACAACCAAATAAGTG
Source organism: Neptuniibacter sp. SY11_33 (assembly GCF_047778025.1). Classification (GTDB taxonomy): domain Bacteria; phylum Pseudomonadota; class Gammaproteobacteria; order Pseudomonadales; family Balneatricaceae; genus Neptuniibacter. The sequence continues at coordinate 2,206,012 of NZ_CP180543.1, read as the reverse complement.
GCCTGCTTTTAGTGCAAGAACACGTCGGTTCCTTCTAAGAAAATTCCCTTTTTCCGTTATCTATACCTCATCTACAGAAGTCATTTTGGTGTTGGCTGTTATGCATAATCGGCAAAAGCCGGGGTATTGGGAGGAGTGGGGGTGAGTAAGCTAGGATTTAGATTTAGATTAGGACGCTCAAAAGGGCTTTACCCCTTTAATCATTAATCAGATGTCCCGGTGATCGTAGCTACAACTACTGATAGTGGTTAGTGTTAAGGGTTCGCTGTAAGTTAGAAGTCCAATAAAAGGCTCTGACCCCTTAAATTACTGAAGTTTATTTCGCTGTAACCTCTCGAAATAATGTGTACTATCTTTGGGAGGTTATGAATGCATTTGGGGAAGTAATGTAAGGAGTAACTGATTGTCTGTTCTTGATATTTATTCAATTGATGCACGCTGTGAGTTTGAGAAGGGATTTCTCATGCCATTTATTTGTACTGTAAATAGATCTTTTTATTATGCGAAAGGTTCCAATACGCAGCCTAAAGGGCTTATCAATGAGTGGGTTTGTGCGTGTTTAGCAAAAAAATTTGGCTTACCAGTACCTGAATTTTGTTTGCTAAGGTTGGACTCGTGTTTGAAAGGGATAGTAAGCGAAGAATGGGTACATGACTTGGGATTTGAATTTTTATTTGGGTCTAAATCAGTTGCTCCTTGTGAGAAAATAACAATATCAGATATTGAAAATTACCCACCTGACTTAAAAAGGGATATTTTAGTCTTTGATGCTTGGATTCTAAATAATGACAGGATGTTAACTGCTTCGGGAGGGAATCCTAATTTATTAATCACCATGCCAAAAGCAGAGCTTAAAGTAATAGATCATAATTTGGCATTTGATACCGAATTCAATCAAAAAGATCTGAGAAATTTTCATGTGTTTTCTAAAGTCTTAGAGACTCATCCGATACAGCTACCTGAACAAGCTGATTACTGTGAGAGGTTTGAGTCAGTAATGGATGATTTTGATGACATAGTTAGTCAGATTCCAGATGAATGGTTAGAGTCTCTTTCTTGCTCGGGTGCATATCTATCAGAAATAAAAGGTATACTTAACAAGTATAAAGATGAGAGCTATTGGGGGTGGCTGACATGAAGAAGTTTGCATGCCAGTACAAAGTTATTAGGTTTGCGCCATTTGCAGAAACAGGAGAGTTTGCCAACGTTGGTGTGGCCCTTCTATGTCCTGCTTCACGTGAATTTATTTTTCAACTTGCTCCTAAGAGATTTGGTCGTGTTACCAGCTTTTTTGAGGGGATGGATCCTGCTGTGTATCGCACTACCATCGAACATCTAAGCAAGGAACTTAATAGATTTAAAAATCTAGTATCAATAGATACGCATGAAGGGCTAGTTAAACAGCTTTTTGAAGATTTACTAAGAGAAAAGGGGTCGATTCTCCGTTTCTCTGACACTGGTGTTCTTCTTACCGAGAATATGGATCAAGCTTTAGAAGATCTGTATGGATTTCATGTTGGTCGGAGGTTTATTAATAGGAGCCACCGAGAGCAAGAAATGGTGAAACGGCTTCGGGTTAGTTTGCAGCAATTTGACCTTCAGAAGGTTTTCAAAAAACAAAATTTGACAGATGGTTTACATGAGGCAAATTTCCCTTTCGTTCGTGGCGCAGCAGATAGGCCTTTGGCAGCAATAAAACCTCTTGCGTTTGACCAAGCAGCTAAGAAAGGGGTGGTGGAAAATGCAGATCAGTGGTTCGCTAAGTTACGAAGTTTGGTTGGGGCAAATGTAATAGCGCCTGAGAAGCTTTTGATTAGTATGGCTGATCCTATTTTAAAAAATCAGACAGATAACGACCTCGTCAAAGGTTACCTTGGTCAAATACGGAAAGAGCTTTGTAAAATAGGTGTCAAGGCAGTCCATGCGGATGATAAATCTGCAGTTGATGGTTTCCTTCGGATGCAGGCTGAGGGAAAAGCCTAAATAATTTGAAAATATTTTAAGGTTTACATAAAAAACCGAACCCAAAAGGTTCGGTTTTTTGCTTTTTCTAGCAGCCACGAAGTGGCGTTCTAAAAGCGAAGCGATCTCTAGCCGTAGGCGTCCTCTAGGCGAAGCCGTCCTAAGCCGAAGGCGTTAACCCTCCTCAGGCTCATAACCCAAGTTAGGTGCCAACCAACGCTCTGCTTCTTTCATCTCCATACCTTTACGCTTCGCATAGCTTTCTACTTGGTCTTCGCTGATTTTCGCAACACCGAAGTATTGTGATTCAGGGTGGCTGAAGTAGAAGCCGCTTACTGCTGCGGTTGGCAGCATTGCGTAAGAGTCAGTGATGGTCATGCCAGTGTTCTTCTCAACATCTAGCAGTTCCCAAAGTGGGCCTTTCTCTGTGTGCTCTGGGCACGCAGGATAACCTGGCGCAGGGCGGATGCCTTTGTATTTCTCGGCGATCAGATCTTCGTTAGATAGCTGCTCGTCAGATGCATAACCCCAGATCTCTTTACGCACTTTATCGTGCATCATCTCAGCTAGGGCTTCGGCAAAACGATCTGCCAAAGCTTTGACCATGATGGAGTTGTAGTCATCGTGGTCCGCTTCGTATTGCTCTACCAGTTCGTCACAGCCGTGACCTGTAGTTACCGCAAAGGCACCTAGGTAGTCTTGTTTGCCAGATTCTTTTGGTGCTACGAAGTCGGTTAGACACATATTAGCTTTGCCAGCGACTTTTTCAGTTTGCTGACGTAGGTGATGTAGCTGCATCAGTACTTCGTTGCGGCTTTCATCTGTGTACAGCTCGATATCGTCGTGGTTAACGCTGTTCGCTGGGAAGATACCAACAACCGCTTTAGCGGTTAGTAGTTTTTGATCAACCAGATCTTTTAGCATCGCTTGAGCATCTGCAAATAGGCGAGTCGCTTCTTCACCGATGATTTCGTCATTTAGGATGCGAGGGTAACGACCCGCTAGCTCCCACGAGTGGAAGAACGGCGTCCAGTCGAAGTACTCTTGAAGATCGCTTAAGGCGATATCATCAAAGACGTGAATGCCTGGTTTTAGCGGTGCTGGTGGAGTGTAGTCATCCCACTCGATTTGGTATTTGTTTTCACGTGCTGCTTCAAGTGTGACACGACGTTTGTCATTCATACGGGCAGCATGGCGATCACGCACTGCTTGATATTCTTCCTGAATTTCTTTTACGTAACCTGCTTTCTTCTTGCCTAATAGGTTAGAGGCAACGTTTACTGCACGGGATGCGTTAGTTACGTGTACCACTTGATCGCGGTGGAATACCGGATCGATCTTAACCGAGGTGTGGGCTTTAGATGTAGTTGCGCCACCGATCAGTAGAGGAATATTAAATTCCTGACGTTCCATCTCTTTGGCTACGTGAACCATCTCGTCTAGGGATGGTGTGATCAAACCGGATAGGCCGATTAGATCAGCGTTTTCTTCACGCGCGGTCCGCAGAATTGTTTCTGCTGGTACCATTACGCCAAGGTCGATGATCTCGTAGTTGTTACATTGCAGTACTACGCCCACGATGTTTTTACCAATATCGTGTACGTCACCTTTTACTGTTGCCAGTACGATCTTACCGTTAGAAGTACTTGCACCATCTTTCTCTTCTTCGATAAATGGCATTAGGTAAGCAACAGCTTTTTTCATTACACGTGCAGATTTTACTACCTGCGGCAGGAACATCTTACCGGCACCAAATAGGTCACCAACCACGCTCATGCCATCCATTAATGGACCTTCGATTACGTGAAGAGGGCGATCGTGGCTTTGACGGGCTTCTTCTGTGTCGTCTTCGATAAATTCGGTGATACCTTTTACTAGAGCGTGTTCTAGACGTTTATTAACGTCCCAGCTACGCCATTCCTGTGCCTTGGTATCTTCTTGTTGAGCACCGTCACCGCGGTATTTTTCCGCAATATCCAGTAGGCGCTCAGTGCCGTCTTCACGGGTGTTCTGGATAACGTCTTCAACGGCTAAACGAAGCTCTTCTGGCAAATCATCGTAGATTGCCAATTGTCCGGCGTTAACGATACCCATATCCATGCCTTGTTGAATCGCATGGTAAAGGAACACACAGTGGATCGCTTCACGTACTGGGTTATTACCACGGAAGGAGAAGGATACGTTAGATACACCACCGGAGATTTTCGCGTAAGGTAAGTTCTTTTTAATCCAGCCTGTTGCTTGAATAAAGTCGACTGCGTAGTTGTTGTGCTCTTCGATACCGGTTGCTACGGCAAAGATGTTTGGATCGAAGATGATATCTTCTGGTGGATAGCCTACGGTATCGACCAATACACGGTAAGAGCGCTCACAGATCTCGATCTTACGCTCGTAAGTATCGGCCTGACCTGTTTCGTCAAAGGCCATAACCACTACAGCGGCACCGTAGCGGCGAAGCTTTTTCGCTTGCTCGATAAAGTTCTCTTCGCCTTCTTTAAGGCTGATCGAGTTAACAACACCTTTACCTTGGATGCACTGAAGTCCGGCTTCGATAACGTCCCACTTAGAGGAGTCGATCATGATCGGTACGCAAGCGATATCTGGCTCAGATGCGATCAGGTTAAGGAACTTAACCATCGCTGCGTGAGCATCCAGCATGCCTTCGTCCATGTTGATATCGATGATCTGGGCACCGTTTTCAACCTGTTGGCGCGCAACATCTAGTGCAGTTTCGTAGTCCTGCTCTTTGATCAAACGCTTGAACATAGCAGAACCAGTAACGTTGGTACGCTCACCAACGTTAACAAATAAAGTATCTTCGCCAATGTTCATTGGCTCAAGACCTGACAGGCGACACTCTACTGGTAGTTCTGGCAACTGGCGTGGAGCTGCTTTTTCGGCAGCTTCACGAATGGTTTTGATGTGTGCTGGGGTCGTACCACAGCAACCACCGATAATATTTAGGAAGCCAGACTGCGCCCATTCGCCGATCTCTTCGGCCATCTGTTCTGGTGTTTCGTCGTAACCACCAAAGGCATTTGGCAGACCTGCGTTAGGGTGAGCAGAAACAAAGGTTTCGGAGATGCGAGACAGTTCTTCTACATACTGGCGCAGTTCTTTTGGACCAAGTGCACAGTTTAAACCAACGGAAATTGGTTTGGCGTGACGTACTGAGTTCCAAAATGCTTCGGTTGTTTGACCTGATAGGGTACGACCGGATGCATCAGTGATCGTACCAGAGATCATCACTGGCAAACGGATATCGTTTTCTTCGAAGTAAGTTTCTACTGCGTAGATTGCAGCTTTCGCATTGAGTGTATCGAAGATAGTTTCGATCAGGATGATGTCGGAACCACCCTCAATCAAACCGTCGATAGATTCTGTGTACGCTTCAACTAGCTCATTAAAGGAAACGTTACGGTACGCCGGGTCGTTTACATCTGGAGAGATAGAACAGGTACGGTTTGTTGGGCCAAGCACACCCGCAACATAGCGTGGGCGCTCAGGTGTTTCGGCTGTGATTTCGTCACAGGCTTCGCGGGCTAAGCGCGCGGCTTCGACGTTGATCTCACGGCTGAATGCTTCCATCTCGTAATCAGCCATAGCGATCTGGGTCGCGTTGAATGTATTGGTCTCGATGATATCAGCACCGGCCAATAGGTATTCTTTGTGAATTGCTTTGATGATATCTGGCTTAGTGAGTACCAAAAGGTCGTTATTACCTTTAACCTCGATGTGCCAGTCTGCGAAACGCTCGCCGCGGTAATCCGCTTCTTCAAGCTTGTAATCCTGAATCATGGTGCCCATACCACCATCTAGAATCATAATGCGTTTTTTAAGGCTCTCTGAAAGCGTTTCAATCAAAGTTTTATCTGTCACAGTTAAATACCTAAATCAGCGACTACTAGAATAAGGGCGCTATTGTAAATCAATTAGTTAAGAAAGGGAGTGAGGAAAGTTAATCTATTGATGAACAACGCTCAATTTGAGCTTAGCAAAGCTAATAAATAGCACTAATTTAGCTATATCTTTAGTATCAGATCCTATATGAGGGGCGGGTATTAAATCTGTTTGTGCTAAAGAATGCTCAATTTTCCCTTAATATTTTCCCAGATGGTGGTAGAATGCCGCCCTTTGTGCAGTGCGAATATATCTCGAAGGGCAAAAATGTCAGTCCTTTAGACGTTTTTCGTATTATGTGCAGCGCAAAATACTGGTTAAAATGCGGTTTTTTGTGGACGAGCTTTCCTGTCATACCGTTAACAAGGGTAGAAACAGGTACAGCGTTGATGTGTTACTCATATTTTTCGGCCAAAAGCTGAGATGAGTAGCGAAAGGGGGCAACCAGGGTAACCCTGGTAAAGATGAGCAAACGCAGGATTTAGTCTATGCTGCAGACATTCTTAAAGTGCAAGCTACACCGTGTAACAGTAACTCACGCTGAGCTTCACTACGAAGGTTCATGTGCGATCGATGGTGTGTTGCTTGATAAGTCAGGCATTCGTGAATATGAACTAATTCATATTTACAATATCAACAATGGCGAACGCTTTACTACTTATGCAATCCGTGCAGAAGAAAACAGCGGTATTATCTCTGTTAATGGTGCGGCAGCGCATAAAGCAAGTAAAGGTGATCTACTTATCATCGCTTCTTACGTTCAATTGGACGACAAAGAGGTTGACGAACACCAGCCAACACTTTGCTACTTTGAAAATGCGAAGTCAGATGGCGGCGTAGGCGCAACTGATGAAGAGCTTCATCAGCGCAACGTGCTAACAGGTATGAAACGCGCAATTCCTGTTCAGCCGAAAGATATCTGATCAAGATTTTTAAAAAAGCCACTCACCATTGAGTGGCTTTTTTGTTTAGAGAACCCGCCTAGTGCGGGTTTTCTTTTGCCTGTGTGTTTGAAGTGAATCCCACTTGGGTATGAGTTTTTAGGCCTAATAGCGCCTTGCATGGTAGGGCTATTGCGGGTAAATTGGCGCCCAGAATATTGCTTAGGCAACCATAATAAGCACACCAAAATACTATTTAGGAGTTACACGTGGAACTCGCATGTCTTGACCTTGAAGGGGTATTGATCCCAGAAATCTGGATCGCTTTTGCTGAAGAAACTGGTATTGAAGAATTAAAAGCGACGACTCGTGATATTCCTTGTTACGACGAGCTAATGCAGCAGCGTCTTCGCATTCTTGATGAGCACGGTCTAAAACTTCCGCAGATTCAGGAAACAATCAGCAAACTTGAGCCGCTTGAAGGCGCTGTTGAGTTTGTTAACTGGTTACGTGAGCGTTTTCAAGTTGTGATCCTATCTGACACATTCTATGAATTCTCTCAGCCGCTAATGCGTCAGCTAGGCTTCCCAACACTTCTTTGCCACAAGCTTGAAGTAGACGAAGATGGCCGTATCACTGACTACACATTGCGTCAGAAAGATCCTAAGCGTCAGTCTGTTCGTGCATTCCAGTTGTTGAACTACCGTGTAATCTCTGCGGGTGATTCTTACAACGACACAACTATGCTTAAGCAAGCAGAGGCGGGTATCTTGTTCCACGCGCCGGATAATGTGATTGCTGAGTTCCCTCAGTTCCCAGCCGTTCACACGTACGAAGATCTGAAGAAAGAATTTATCAAGGCGAGCAACCGCGATCTAAGCCTGTAATTCTTTTCTACTTAACCTACCACTCAAAAAACCTTAATTTGAGTGGTAGATTAGGTATTCTACCCAAGCCTTCCTTATTAGTTTTTGTTAATATATTACGCTTCGTCGTATAAGCGCCGCTTTCATTCTTCCCATTAGTTAAGGTATTGGCCCTATGCCACTGGCAAAGATCATCAGTTCTAATTCTTTATTATCCGACCAATTGGTTGGTATTTTGGCTGATGACTATCAACTGGAAATTTCTTCATGCATAAGGGATGTCTGCGTCGATAGTGATTTGGTTTTGCTTGATCATGATCTTGTCGGTCAATATGAAGAGTCTGAGCTAGTTACGGCAATCCAGCAGTATGAGCATTTGCACGTTCCAGTAATTTTGGTTTGGAATAATGCTGAGGAAGATTACCGTGAATTTGCGATTGAAGTAGGCTGCTCTGATTATTTAAGACCACCGTTCTTCCCATCGGTTGTAAATGCCAAGTGCAAAACTTATATCAGCTTGGCCAAGCTCAAGCAGAACTTTACTACCCGTTCTGTGACAGGTGCGGCAGTAAGTAAAGAATCTGAGAGTGATCTGGTTGATGTAACCGAACTGTTGGCCGTACAAGATGCAGCGATTTTGTGTTTGGCGACGATCGCCCGAATTCGTGACCATTCCACGGGGAATCATATTCTTAGAACTCAGCATTATGTCAAAGCATTGGCTGAGCATCTTTATAAGAATCCTGCTTACCATGATGAGCTTGATGCAGAGACGATAGAGTTGTACTACAAAACTTCGGCGCTGCACGATATCGGCAAAGTGGGCATTCCGGATCATATTCTGCAAAAACCCGCTGAGTTAACCGAAGAAGAATACCGTGTGATGAAGACGCATACGGTATTGGGTTATCAGGCCGTTACTTCGGCACAGCAGCTGTTAGATAATGCCTCCAGTAATAAAGCGGTTAAGTTTTTAGAGCTCGCGCAGCAAGTGACACTTAGTCACCATGAGAGATGGGACGGCAAAGGTTACCCGCAAGGCTTAAAAGAGGAAGAGATTCCTTTAATTGCACGTTTGATGGCGGTAGCTGATGTTTATGATGCGATGATTTCACGTCGCCCTTACAAAAGTGCGGTGGATCATCAGCGCGTGACCAATGTGATCTTGTCGGGTCGTGGTAAGCATTTTGACCCGGCTGTAGTTGATGCCTTTATTGACTTACAGGATATGTTTGAGAGGATCTCTTTCAAACTAGAAGATGTCTTTCCATCTAATGCAGATATGATGCTGCATTCTATGAGTGATCTCGTGTCTGAAAATGACTTAATTACGGCTGAGGAACCATCGGGTAGTTAAAGGCTTCTCGTGTCGTCCTAAGTTGTGAGGGTAGCCATTTTTGATAGGACTCATAGATGGTTGATTTGAGTTCTTCATCTTTCTCGATCATCTGGTTGAGTGCGCTAATAAGCGCTTTGTTCCAATCGCCTTTTGCGCAGCCTACATGACCCATGCTGGTAATTGGCTGTCCCTCTAAGGGAACAAAATAAAGATCTTCTTTAATGTTGTGCTGTAACTTGCTGAATTGGGCTTCTTCAGGTCGGCCGATCATGGCATCTAAGCGATGGTTTTCCACCATCTGAATCAGTCGCTCCTGATCCTTCTGGCCCGTTTTTACTTTAAAAATACTATTGGGTTTGTTTTTATCTTTTTTGATGACGTCATCGATATAGGCAGAGTAGGCTCTTGCATCATGGATGCTGATGGAGACTTGTTTTTTGGTTAGAGATTTCAAGTTAACTGGATCTATTTTGTCGGCGCTAACGCCGAATTTATGCAAGCTGCCCTTAGTTGTAACTAAACCATTTGCGTACAGGCGCATTAGTGGCTGACTAAAATCCATAAACTTATTTCGCTCTTTAGAATTAACTAAAGATACGTGGCAAATCATCTGGCCCTCTTTAGCTAACTGAAGTGCGCGTTTTAGGCTTAAATCCGCGCTGATGTGGTTATAGTGCTTTAGTTTTCTCTTAAACAGTTTTATGGCTTCATCACCTATACCCTGGTTTCTGTATTTGCCTTTTAGAATAAATACGGGTGCAAAATCAGTTCTAGCCCAGACAATGACAGGCTTTTTAGCCGGAGATATTTTCGTTGGGTGTTGGTCGGCTACAGCAGCTTGAGGGCTTGCCAGAATGAGTATTAAGAGGGTGTTTGAGAGTAGCCTTTTGCACTGCATAGTAATTCCTTTTGGAACACGACAGTTCAAGTATAGGCAATCAGATTGGATCTGTTGGTTTATATGAGATTAAGCGTGGCTCAGTGCAAATCGGTTGTTCATTCGGTTTAAGCGTAAAGCCATTTTAAGGATCAGTTGGTCCTTAAGTTTCTCTCTGGTCTCTATAGGGAGCTCGTCTAACAGTTCTTGGTCGATTACGAGTGCTGTGCTTTCTGTATTAGCAATAACACTGGCGGTACGCGGTTCATTTGTTAGGAAGGATATCTCACCAATAATCTCGCCCGGAGACAGCTGAGTAAGAAGTTGCTGTGACGTTCCTTTTAGAACATTTACACCGCCGCTAAGTAGAACAAAAAAGCGTTTATCTAAAGAATCTTCATCGGTGAGGTAGTCGCCGGTGTTATAAGCGACAAAATACCAGTGGAACTGTGCAAGCAGCTCTTTATCCTTGCGGTTCATATCATCGAACAAAGCCACTTTATCTAGAATGGCTAGGGCACTTTCTTTGTTGAGCGTCTTATTTTTAGCCATGCATTTACTCCTTCTAATTAGGAATAGTCGCTTCCAAGCATTGGAGCAAGTTATTAACCTTGTCGAAGGTTTCTTGATATTCCATTGAAGAAACCGAATCAGCGACAATCCCGCCACCCGCCCAGCAGAAAATCTGATTATTCTCGCAAAGCAGGGTACGAATGGTAATACTGGTGTCCATACGGCCACATAGGCTGATATAACCGATAGAACCGCAGTAGATGGAGCGACGATGAGGTTCTAGCTCTTCGATAATCTCCATGGCCCTAATTTTTGGTGCGCCCGTAATAGAGCCGCCAGGGAAGCAGTGTTTTAGCAGTGCAATCGGCGAGTAATTGGAACTCAAGTTACCAGTTACAGTGCTCACTTTATGATGCACATTGGCATAACTCTCAATGTTGAACAGTTTTGGTGCTTGTACAGAATTATGCTGACAGACCTTACTAAGGTCATTGCGCATAAGATCGACGATCATCAGGTTCTCTGCACGATCTTTAAGTGAATCGCTTAGCTCCTGTTTCAGGCGTTGATCTTCCATTGCATTAGACGAGCGTGGTCGAGTGCCTTTAATCGGCTTGGTCGTGACAATGCCATCTTTCGTTTCTAAGAACTGTTCAGGTGATAGAGATAAGATTTGCTGCTCACCCAAATCGATATAAGCAGAATAGGGTGTTGGCGCATGGGTTCTTAGCTTTTTATAAGCTTCCCAGCTGTCGCCTCGATAGCTGCTATCAAAGCGTTGAGCAAAGTTAACCTGGTAACAGTCGCCAGCATGGATGTAATTATCTATCTGCTCAAGCTTCTGCTGATATTCAGACTCAGTAATATTCGCACTAAAGGTTTTATCCAGCTGGAAATCAGAGTTTGAGGTGTGTGTTGCTTGAATCAGTTGCTGTTCGATCTGATCGAGTTGCTCTTTTGAGACGCGATGATCGGCAACGAGGAAAGCTTGTTCTTTATGGTGATCAACCACTAAGCCCCATAGATACATGCCCACTTGCATGTCGGGTAGAGAGGCAAAATCTTCTGCCTTCACTGGCATATCTTCAACGGATCGACCCAGATCATAAGCAAAGTGGCCGATGATACCGCCTTGGAAGGGCAGGTCTGCTTGTTCCGCCTGCGGGTTTTGATAGCGGTTGTACAGATCTTGCAGTGCATCAAATGCAGGTTGATCTGCATTCATGCTCAAGGTTTCAACCGGTGCAGCCGCGATGATGTCGAACCGTCCCCATGGACAGTTAGGGCGACCACTATCAAGAAATACAGCATTACCTAGAGGGCGAAGGCGCTCAAAGTAAATTTCACTGTTAGCTAAATACGGAACAGAACGTTGGGTGATCAATGAACTGGCTTAATTCTTAGTTATTGAATGAAGTGTGTGAATTGTATGTAACCCCATTGGAACTGTCTATGTGAAAGGCTTTGTCGCAACGAAATAAGTGAAAACAACTGAAAACCTTTAAAAATCGTTGTTTGTTTTTCGTTCATACCAAAGATTGTCGACAAAATGCTGGTTTGGTTACTCTGTTCAGCTAGAATGAGATTAAATCTATTAAAGCATTAAGAGTATTGTTGCTACATGAAGCATCCTTTTAGTGTTGATAAGCAAAGCCTTACTTTGCCTGATCAGCATGTTGTTTATCGAATCTATCGAAATCCTGATATTAAGCCTTCCAGAAGGCTGGTCTTACTGCATGGTGCAGGTGTTGCTGGGGTTGATACTTGGGAGCATATCACTGCATTTTTAACTCAATGGTCTGAGGTGTTGGTGCCTGACCAAAGAGGCATGGGTGATACCTATTTTCCAGATCGTAAAGAACACTCCTTTGCAGCGCAGGAGCTGGTTGCGGACCTAAATGCCTTGGTTGATCACTTAGGCTGGTGGCAGTTTGATTTAGCGGGTTATTCCCTCGGTGGTTTAATCTCGCTGTTGTTTAAACAACAGCATTCTGATCGTGTTGGTAAACAGTATCTATTGGAATCGGCGGTGCTGGATCGTCCTTGCTGGGAAACCACCATAGAGCTTCGTAACCAATTCTCGGAAGCGGCATTGAACTTAAGAGGTTCTGTGCAGGTAGAGAAGGGTATTGTTAACTTTTTAGATGCGATTTCGCCTAATCGTAAGGTTTCACCGCAAGTAGAAAAGTTAACTGTCAGCAGATTAGGGGCGCGACCGGAAGGTTTTGCGAATGCTTTGGACTGTGTAACACAGGCAGTCAAGCAGATAGATAGAGAAGAATTAGTGGCGGCTCAAGGTGATGTAACCAGCTTTATAGGCGGTAACAGTGTGGACCTTATGCACCAGTATCAGCGAGAGCTGGCGGAGCGTCTGCCCAATTGGCACTACTTTTTGATGGCTGGAACCGATCACTCGTTACCGTTTCAAAAGCCGCGTCAGATTGCGCGAGTGATGAATGATGAGTTACAGCGATATATAACTAACAAATAATTACGAAGTGATAAGGTAAAACCCTTAAACTTTTGTATTGTGTTGACAATTTTTGCGCTATTTCGAGTTGACGGCTCAATTTAGCAGGAGTATCTTGGTCTCAGTTCAAGATTGTCGACAATCTTCAATCACGGGTTGTTATGACTGATAAAACAGATAATAAAGCGTTTCAACAAGAAACGCGCACATTGGCCGATCGCGTTTGCGAACAAATTGTAACTGCGATTGTGGTGGGGGATATTCCTCCCGGTCAGAAGATCAGCGAGCCTGAGCTTGCCAAAACATACGGCATTAGCCGTGGGCCATTGCGAGAAGCGATGCGTCGTTTGGAAGCACTAAGGCTAGTTGAGCGTAAGCCTCATGTCGGTGCGCGGGTTGTTAATCTGTCGGCAAAAGAACTAATTGAAATATATCGTGTCCGCGAAGCACTTGAAGGTATGGCCTGCCGCTTAGCAGCAGAAAATATGCCTCAAGACGAAATCGATAGCCTGCGTGCTCTATTAGATGAGCATGAACAGAGTGTCGAACAGCTAGAGGGCCGATCGTATTTCCAAAAAGAGGGTGATCTGGATTTTCACTACCGCATTGTTCACGGCAGCAAAAATGAGAAACTGCTCGAATTTTTAGGCGGGGATCTATATCACTTAGTACGAATGTACAGATACCAGTTCAGTGTCTCTAGTTCACGACCAAAACGTGCACTTAAAGAGCACCGCCAGATTGTAGACGCGATTGAATCTCGTGATCCAGAATTGGCTGAAATGCTCATGCGCCGACATATAGGTGCAGCACGCCGAAACGTGGAAGAGAAACTGAACGCAGCGACCGAAACCAGAGGGGAAGAACATGTCCAATAACCTGTCTGCCGGTGCACGTTTTCGTAAAGCACTAGCTGAAACAAACCCACTTCAGATTGTAGGTACGACTAACGCATATCACGCCATGATGGCTGAACGTGTAGGTCATAAAGCAATTTACTTATCTGGTGGTGGCGTCGCTAATCACTCATACGGTTTGCCTGACCTAGGCATGACATCGATGAATGATGTTCTAGCAGATGTAAGCCGTATTACCAGCGCAGTAGAAACTCCGCTGATGGTTGATATTGATACGGGATGGGGTGGAGCTTTTAACATTGCGCGCACGGTCAAAGAGATGACTAAAGCAGGTGCAGCAGCAGTTCACATTGAAGATCAGATTGCACAGAAACGTTGCGGTCACCGTCCAAACAAAGAGATTGTTACTCTTGAAGAGATGGTTGATCGTGTTAAAGCAGCGGTTGATGCAAAGACTGATGATGACTTCTTTGTTGTAGCACGTACAGATGCTTTCCAGATGGAAGGTCTAAATGCTGCGGTAGAGCGCGCGCAAGCATGTCTAGAAGCAGGTGCAGACGGCATCTTCGCAGAAGCAGTGCATACGCTAGATGATTACAAAGCGTTTTCTGATGGCATCAACGGTGCACACCTATTGGCGAACATTACTGAGTTTGGTGCTACGCCTCTATTTAATACCGAGGAGCTAGCTGCTCACGGTGCAAGCATGGTGCTTTACCCACTGTCTGCATTCCGCGCAGCTAACAAGGCAGCCCTTAATGTATACGAGCACCTTCTAAAAGATGGTGATCAAAAAGCGGTTGTCGATACCATGCAAACACGTATGGAACTTTACGATTTCTTGAATTATCACGACTTCGAGCAGAAGTTGGATGCGTTGTTCGCAGAAGGTAAGAACAAGTAAGCGGTATTTTGAGTTTACGCTTTACTTAATTGATTTTAGCAAGCGGGTCGTAGAACCCGCATAGATAGGAAACAGGAGCATAATCATGGTCGACAAAAAACTGGGTGGTGCTGGTCTACGAGGTCAGTCTGCAGGTGAAACGGCATTATGTACTGTAGGTAAAACAGGTTCAGGTCTGACTTACCGTGGTTACGATATCAAAGAACTATCTGATAAAGCGCAGTTTGAAGAAGTTGCTTATCTTCTACTATACGGAAAACTGCCAAATCAGGCTGAGCTAGATGCATACAAAGCTAAGTTAAAAGGTATGCGTGCTCTGCCAGAAGCACTAAAAACAGTTCTAGAACAGATTCCTGCTGAAGCGCACCCAATGGACGTGATGCGTACAGGTTGCTCTATGTTGGGTAACCTAGAAGAAGAGAAAGACTTCTCTGAGCAGCACGATCACATCGATCGTATGCTTGCGGTCTTCCCTGGCATGATCAACTACTGGTATAACTTCAGCCACAATGGCGTACGTGTAAACGTTGAAACTGATGCAGATTCTATTGCTGAGCAGTTCCTATGGACACTTCACAACGAGAAGCCTGAGCCGCTACACGTTGAAGTAATGCACGCGTCTTTGATCCTTTACGCTGAGCACGAATTCAACGCGTCTACATTCACTGCGCGTGTATGTGCATCTACGCTATCTGATATTCATAGCTGTGTGACTGCTGCAATTGGTTCCCTACGTGGTCCTCTGCACGGTGGTGCTAACGAAGCGGCAATGGATATGGTTCAACAGTGGAAATCTGCGGACGAAGCAGAAGAAGCAATCATGGGCATGTTGGCGCGTAAAGATAAGATCATGGGCTTCGGTCACGCGATCTACCGCGAATCTGACCCACGTAACGCGATCATCAAAGAGTGGTCTAAGAAGCTATCTGAGCAGGTTGGAGATACTCACTTGTACGCAGTTTCTGAGCGTGTTGAAGCAGTTATGTGGCGCGAGAAGAAATTGTTCTGTAACGCAGACTTCTTCCACGCATCTGCATACAACTTCATGGGTATTCCTACGAAGCTGTTTACGCCTATCTTCGTATGCTCTCGTGCGGCAGGTTGGACTGCTCACGTAATGGAGCAGCGCGCTAACAACCGTATCATCCGTCCATCTGCTGACTACACGGGTCCAGAAACGGCTGATTGGGTTGCTATCGAAGATCGTCCATAAGAGACGACAGTAGACAGCGGTTTGAGCTATCAGCCAGATCGCTGTCCTGATTTGAATAATAAAAAGCTGAGAGATTAGCTTTGCTAACCCCTCTCAGCTTGAATGAACCTGACAGGTTGTGCCATGAATACTGAATACCGCAAGCCTCTTCCGGGTACCTCTATAGATTTCTTTGATACCCGCCAAGCGATTGAAGATATCCAGCCAGGTGCTTACGCAAAACTTCCATACACGTCTCGTGTTTTGGCAGAGCAACTGGTGCGTCGCTGTGAGCCATCTGTGCTGACCGACTCTCTAAAACAATTGATCGAAACTAAACGTACACTGGATTTTCCATGGTACCCAGCGCGTGTTGTATGTCATGACATCCTTGGTCAGACAGCACTAGTTGACCTAGCAGGTCTTCGTGACGCGATTGCTGATCAAGGCGGTGATCCGTCTAAGGTAAACCCAGTTGTACCGACTCAGCTTATCGTTGACCACTCTCTGGCTGTTGAAGCGCCAGGTTTTGATCCAGATGCTTTTGAGAAAAACCGTGCGATTGAAGATCGCCGTAACGATGACCGTTTCCACTTTATCGACTGGTGTAAAACTGCGTTTGATAACGTAGATGTAATCCCTGCGGGTAACGGCATCATGCACCAGATCAACTTGGAGAAGATGTCTCCGGTTATCCAAAACCGTGATGGTGTAGCTTACCCAGACACTTGTGTAGGTACGGACTCCCACACGCCACACGTTGATGCACTCGGTGTTATCGCGATTGGCGTCGGTGGTCTAGAAGCAGAAACCGTTATGCTAGGTCTGCCTTCTATGATGCGTCTACCAGACATTGTGGGTGTAAAGATTGTTGGTGAACGCCAGCCTGGCATCACAGCAACAGACATCGCACTAGCAATGACTGAGTTCCTACGTAACGAGAAAGTTGTTTCTGCTTACCTAGAATTCTTCGGTCCTGGTGCTGCTACTTTGTCTATCGGTGACCGTGCGACTCTGTCTAACATGACACCTGAGTACGGTGCGTCTGCGGGTATGTTCTACATCGATGAGCAGACTATCGATTACTTGAAGTTAACAGGTCGCGAACCTGAGCAGGTTGCGTTAGTTGAGCAATATGCGAAACACACGGGCCTGTGGGCTGATGATCTAGTTGAAGCTAAGTACGAGCGCGTACTTGAGTTTGATCTATCTTCTGTAGGTCGCAACATGGCTGGCCCTTCTAACCCTCATCGTCGTCTACCAACAACTGCGCTAAATGAGCGTGGTATCGCTGGCGAAGATATGTTGGCTGCAGCAAAAGCTGAAGAAGCAGAAGGTCTAATGCCAGATGGTGCGGTAATCATCGCTGCCATCACATCTTGTACAAACACATCTAACCCGCGCAACGTTGTTGCTGCAGGTCTAGTAGCTAAAAAGGCAAACGAGCTAGGTCTAGTGCGTAAGCCTTGGGTTAAAACCTCTTTTGCACCAGGTTCTAAAGTTGCGAAACTTTACTTGGAAGAAGCAGGTCTATTACCTGAACTTGAGAAACTAGGTTTCGGTATCGTGGCATACGCATGTACTACATGTAACGGTATGTCTGGTGCGCTAGACCCGGTGATCGAGAAAGAAGTCGTTGAGCGCGATCTTTATGCAACAGCTGTGCTATCGGGTAACCGTAACTTCGATGGGCGTATCCACCCACACGCCAAGCAAGCATTCCTAGCGTCGCCACCGCTAGTAGTCGCTTACGCAATCGCAGGTACAGTTCGTTTTGATATCGAAAATGATGTATTGGCTGTTGTTGATGGCAAAGAGATCACTCTAAAAGATCTATGGCCATCTGATGAAGAGATCGATGAAATCGTAGCGAAGGCAGTTAAGCCAGAACAGTTCAACCAGATCTATATCCCAATGTTCGATCTGGGTGACGTTGAGCGTGCTGAAAGCCCGCTTTACGACTGGCGTAAAATGTCTACTTACATCCGCCGTCCTCCGTACTGGGAAGGTGCACTGGCAGGCGAGCGTACTATGAAAGGTATGCGTCCGCTGGCGGTTCTAGGTGACAACATTACAACTGACCACCTGTCCCCATCCAATGCGATTCAAGCGAGTTCTGCCGCAGGTGAATACTGCGCGAAGATGGGTCTTCCAGAAGAAGACTTTAACTCTTATGCAACTCACCGTGGTGACCACTTAACAGCACAGCGTGCAACGTTCGCTAACCCGAAATTGTTGAACGAAATGTGCCGTGACGAAAACGGTGAGATCAAGCAAGGTTCCCTTGCGCGTATCGAGCCGGAAGGTACTGAAAGCCGCATGTGGGAAGCAATTGAAACCTACATGGATCGTAAACAGAACCTTATTATCGTTGCAGGTGCTGATTACGGTCAGGGCTCATCTCGAGATTGGGCTGCGAAAGGCGTTCGCCTTGCAGGTGTGGAAACAATCGTTGCTGAAGGCTTCGAGCGTATCCACCGTACTAACCTAGTTGGTATGGGTGTACTACCTGTTCAGTTCAAAGAGGGTGATACCCGAAACACTTACGGTATTGATGGTACTGAGACATTCGACATCGTTGGTGAAATCTCACCACGTTGCGATCTAACTCTGATCATCAACCGCGCTAACGGCGAGAAGGTAGAAGTACCAGTGACTTGTCGTTTGGATACTGCTGCTGAAGTACATGTGTACAACGCGGGTGGTGTTCTACAGCGTTTCGCTAAAGATTTCCTAGAAGGCGATGCATAAGCACCTTTGATTGTCATTCCAGCGAAGGCTGGAATCTACGCTAGATAATGTAGGCCCCTGCCTGCGCAGGGGTGACTGAAGCATTAGCAGGCAGTTCCGATAGGCGTTGTTTGCAAATACTAGCTCTACAGGCTCACGTAGGGCTGGGGTTTCAAAGTCGAGCAAGCAGCGCCCATCATTTTGCTGAGTTTCGAAGCAAAGCTTTTACTAACAATGACTGGCCAGAGTAGAGACTGCACGTGGCCTTGTTAACAAGGTTATGTCAGTCATTGTTACTAAGCGTTTTATTCGAATTGATAGAGCAGCTTTCGATAGCTGTGTGAATCAAGTAGGAAAAGTTTATGTCACACGTACCACAGATAAAAATCCCAGCGACTTACTATCGCGGTGGAACCAGTAAAGGTGTTTTCTTTCGTCGTCAGGATCTGCCAGAAGTAGCGCAAGAGCCAGGCGAGGCTCGTGACAACATACTAATGCGTGTGATTGGTAGTCCAGACCCTTACGGCCAACAGATTGATGGCATGGGTGGTGCGACATCCAGTACCAGTAAAACCGTGATCTTGGATAAAAGTTCAGTTGCAGATCACGATGTGGATTATCTGTTCGGTCAGGTAGCGATCAACAAGCCTTTCGTAGATTGGTCGGGTAACTGCGGTAATTTGACGGCAGCTGTAGGTGCTTTCGCGATCAGTGGTGGTTTGGTCGACCCTGAGCGAATTCCTGAAAATGGCATCTGTACAGTTCGTATCTGGCAAAAGAATATAAAGAAAACCATCATTGCTCATGTGCCAATCACCAATGGTGAAGTGCAGGAGACCGGTGACTTTGAGTTGGACGGTGTAACTTTCCCCGCGGCTGAAGTTGTGATCGAGTTTATGGACCCGGCTGATGGTGAAGGTTCCATGTTCCCAACGGGTAACTTGGTTGATGATATGGAAGTACCGGGCATTGGTACCTTTAAAGCAACGTTCATCAATGCAGGTATCCCTACTATCTTCGTGAATGCTGAAGATATTGGCTACAAAGGCACCGAGCTACAGAAAGATATTAATGGTAATGCCGATGAGTTGGCCCGTTTCGAAACTATGCGTGCACACGGTGCTGTGCAGATGGGTTTGATCAGCGATATCTCAGAAGCGGTTGCACGTCAGCATACGCCGAAGATTGCGTTTGTTGCGCCTGCGACTGACTACGAAGCATCAAGCGGTAAGCAGATCTCCGCGAACGCTATTGATGTCTGTGTACGTGCATTATCTATGGGCAAATTACACCATGCGATGATGGGCACAGCCTCTGTTGCTATTGCAACAGCTGCAGCTGTACCAGGAACCTTGGTTAACCTTGCTGCCGGTGGTGGTGAGCGTGAAGCGGTAACTTTTGGTCACCCATCAGGCACATTGCGTGTCGGTGCAGCGGCCGAAGAAGTTAATGGCGATTGGACTGCTAAGAAAGCAGTAATGAGCCGAAGTGCCCGTGTAATTATGGAAGGCAATCTACGCATTCCAGGAGACAGTTTCTAGTTCTAGAGTAACCCTGAAGGGCTCACTGGGGTTCTATTTTCCTATCAGAGTAGATGCTCCAGCTCTTCCTTAACGACCACGCTTTTTAGCGTGGTTTTTTTTGTCTAGAAAAAGCTAAATGGTCATTTACCTATGAGTTGGACGCTTTTTTGTTTGATAGGAAAAAAGAACATATGCCGGAAGAAAAGATAATGATGAGCCCAATACTGCTGATCATATCTGGCCATTCATCAAACAAAACAACGCCAAGTGCAGTGGCGATAATGAGTTGAGAATAAACGAACGGTGCAACAATACTGGCTTCTAGGTGTTTGCTGCTTTGTAGGATAATTAGATTGCCAATAGCAGACGCGAGTGAGCTAATTAAAACTAGTGTGATCAGATGGGTATCCAATTCTGTTGGAATAGTAGGTACAGCTATAGGCGCTAGGGCTAAGCTGCCTGCTAACAGGGTGGATAGCAGAATGAGTCTTGGTCTAAATTGTCCGGCTAGCCATCGATTACATACCAGCATACAACCAAAACAAGTACCTGCCAAAAGCGCTAAAGGGGCGCCTGCTCCCATATCAAAGCCAGGTTTTACCACCATCAGTACAGCGGCAAAGCCTATAAGCAAAGCGATTGAGCGAGCGGGTGTAATTGTCTCTTTAAGAAATAATCCGGCTAGGAAATAAGAAACGATTGGCCCTATAAAGAAGATGCCAAAGACATTGGCGATAGGCTCGGTTTTAAGCGCTGTGAGCATGCTGAAGATAGCGCAGCTGAATAAGCCGGCGCGTATTAATAAGCGCCAGTTAAAGAGTTGGCCTATCTCTTTTAAGGATAATCCAGAGAACGGAAGCACAAACGCAAAACCTACGGCGAGCCTGCTCCACGCAATAAAAAGCGGATCAACACCCTGTATTCCGAGTAGTTTCCCTGCAGAGTCCCCGACAGGTATGAGCGACAAGCCTACTAGCAGGAAAGCAATGAGAAGCGCTTTAGATTTTAACGTCATCCTTAGCCCAGTATTAGGTCGTGTAGGTGTAAGGACAGTACCCTAAGCCTGTTGTGATTCACAGCATTACATAATGAAAAATGATTAAAAATTAATACTATAGAACTAAAAGAGGCTCGGGATATTTTCCCGGCTTAATGGCTGCAGTATGATCTGCCGCAATAAATGCAGGTAGAGCTTCGTTTTATACTGCAGCAGATACTTTATCTTCTAAGGATTTTTAGATATGAAAAAATCAATTTTAGCTACATTACTGGCATCTTCCGTAGTTCTTCCTTCAGCTGCTTTTGCTGATAGCCTAGAAAGCTGTGTTGCTGCGATCCAGTCTTCTAAAGAAGGCCAGTTGGTTAAACTTGAAGCGCTAACAACTAATGGTAAAGATGTTTATTCCATTGAGTTGATTGATGGTCAGGAGCAAGAGTGGGAATTCACTTGTGACGTGGCTACAGGCAAAATCATCTATCAAGAAGGTGAAGTTGAATCTGCAGCTGATCCTAAATTCCAGAAGATGGCTAAATTAGACGAAGCTAAGGCTGTTAGCATCGCTCAGGCTGCTTTCCCAGGTGAAGTTGAAGAAGTTGAGTTCGAACTTAAATCTGATGGTCATCCAGTATTTGAAGTAGATATCGAAAGCGAATCAGGTGCTGAAACTAAGGTTGAAGTGAGCGCTGTAGATGGCAAGATCCTAGAATCTTCTACTGAAAAGTGGGAGATCGGTATTGAAGAAGATGAGCGTCGTTAATATCTGCTTATAGATATATCTATCGCTGGACCTGTTCTGACAGCCAGTCATTTTGCTGTCAGAACGGTTTTTTCTAAACTAGTTGTTTCTCTATCAGTCTTTTACTGCTTTTAGCCGTTTTCTACCGAGCTTAGCCTGCCTCAAAACCTAATCCCACCAGAAGTACCAACAGTCGTGGTTAAGTAGCACTTCTGCAAGTTTTGAAACCGATTCAACACCTTGATCTACAATATCAGGACAATATAGATATTGCTCCCAAGCCAGTTCCATTGCTTCTTCTGCTGTTTGCGGTGGCTTAGTGATATAGGCTTCAATCACGTCGTTACTGACGCCGACAATTTTCGCGCCGTACTTTAGCTGCCAATGTTTCCAAATAGCGCAATGAATTTCAGGTTCAGGGCAGGCGTTCCATCCACCAAATTTAAAATGGGCAGGGATCTTCCAACTGCTATCGGTTTTAATTTTGACGCCTAAAAGATTATCTACGGCTTCGCCTGTGACAAAGTCAGTCGCTAAGTTGAAACTTTGTTTATCGCTTGACTCAGCTTTCCATTCGCCGGTTATTTCTGCGAGGTTTAACTCTTCATTCGATTCTAATAATTGGCGCCGTTGCTTAAGCCAGCTGGCAGCTTTGATCTTAGCTGCGGCACGGATGATATCTTTTGGAGATTGTGGTGATTCTAGAAGATGTTCTTCAATATAAGATTTATCTTCTTCAGTACCGCATACCACCAGTTTGTTATCTTTGCTGCTTGCCTTAATGGCTTTAGCGAAGGCATCAGTCGGGTCAAGATTGACGAATTTCATGTTTGGTTCCTAATAGTTAGCACTGGTAGTAAGTGAGAAACATCGATGCTGATTCATCTGCTAGATGTTGGCGTTGGTCCGGTGAGGGTGGTGCTTCTATCTGTAACAACTGAGGCCAAAAGCAATTGCCTTTAATTAAACTGTGTAGCTGGTTGATCGCAAAGGTCGAGTCTATCTTCTTCAGTTGACCGTTATTAATCGCGGCTTCGAGCCATTGATAAAGCGCTGTTTCAGTTTTGTCGAAACGACTTAGCTCTGCTTGTAAAGCGTCTGGGTGATAGAAAAAATGGCCGATAGCTACACGGGCTA
This sequence comes from Neptuniibacter sp. SY11_33, assembly GCF_047778025.1. Classification (GTDB taxonomy): domain Bacteria; phylum Pseudomonadota; class Gammaproteobacteria; order Pseudomonadales; family Balneatricaceae; genus Neptuniibacter. The sequence continues at coordinate 2,183,125 of NZ_CP180543.1, read as the reverse complement.
GATCAAGATATTCCGAGCTGCAAACAACATTCATCTCGGCTTGTAATAGGGATGATAGTTGATTGTGAAGATCGCCTTCTGCATCAAACTTGAACTCATTTGCTTGCGTCGCTTGTTTCCATAGGTCTGCAACAAGGTGCATGACTAAGGCTTCTTTTGAATCAAAGTGATTGTATACCGTGCGCTTAGATACTTGGGCGCGTGCCGCTAGCTGATCCATGCTGGTGCCTTGAACGCCATTTTCTTGAAAAGATTTTTTGGCGGCATCTAGGATCGCTTTTCGCTTTAACTCACTCCGTGTCAGCTTTTGTTCGGCCATGTACGGAAATCCTGCTTTGTTAAGAAAAGTAAATTATACACCGATTAGTTTACTTATTGATGGAAATATATAAACTGCACCGTGTAGTTTACTTTTTGGGGGAGTGATTATGCGGTCATTTGTTAAGTATGCATCGGTCATAACGGGAGGAGTCATTGTGGCGTCGGTTTTTGGTTCAGGTTGCAGTACAAGTTCTGAAAAGCAGGTAGGGCACAGTGGTGCTCAGATGGAAAAGGGCAAGTTTCAGAATACCGAGATGAGTTATCAGAACACCCTTGGCAAGCTGATGGATATTAGTTGGGAATTTATCCGAGCTAAGCGAAGTGAGCCGCAGCCACAGGTTAATCTGCCTGTGGAGCCTATCTCTTTCCAGCAGTTACAAAATGCTGATTCGCCTGTTTTGTATCGTCTAGGGCATTCAAGCGTATTGATTAAACTTGATGGCGAGTTCTTTTTGACCGATCCGGTTTTCAGCGAGCGTAGCTCTCCTGTGCAATGGGCAGGGCCAAAGCGTTTTCATGAAACACCGCTGGCAATTGAAGATCTTCCAAGATTGAAAGCGGTTGTGATTAGTCATGACCACTATGACCACCTTGATAAAGAGACGCTAAAACAGCTGAGCGCTAAGGTTGAGTACTTCGTAACGCCACTAAAAGTTGGGCAAAGGTTAGTTGATTGGGGTTTAGATCCAAAACGAGTAATCGAAAAGGACTGGTGGGAATCAGTACAACTTGGCAGTGTGAAGTTGATTGCTACGCCAGCACAGCATTTTTCTGGCCGAGGTGTGTTTGATAAAGACGAAACACTTTGGGCTAGCTGGGTGATTCAAGGTGAACAAGCGAATCTCTTCTTTAGTGGTGATTCGGGCTATTTTGGTGGATTTAAAGAGATCGGCGAGCGTTATGGGCCGTTTGATATCACTATGGTTGAGACCGGTGCTTATAATGAGCTGTGGTCTGAAATTCATATGCTGCCAGAGCAAAGTGTTCAGGCGCATATGGATTTGAAAGGAAAGGCGATGCTGCCTATTCACAACAGTACCTTTGATTTGGCATTGCATGATTGGTATGAGCCATTAGAGCGTGTCAGCATTGCTGCAGAACAAAATCAGGTTCAGTTATTAACGCCAGTTATGGGAGAGCAAGTGTCCATTAAGGCTCCTGCTCAATCCGTTGCGTGGTGGTTAGAACTGATCGATCCGTCAGCAAATCAGGCGTTGGTGGCTAACTAAGGTAATGATAGTTTTCATTTAGACTTTCCCTTTGCTAAGCGCTGCCTCAGATGAGGTGGCTGCTTAGCCGTTATTTAGGGTTAATCAGTATGCTTTAGGTGTGGATCGAGTAGTTGTGTCCAACTGAAGGTCAGTTGCTCATATTCTTCAATACAGCGTTCTGTGTGATCTTCTGATAAGTAACCGGCTTCGATAAGACTGTCATATTGGTCGGGTGCACTACCATAAACATGGCAAAGCGTAGCGAAGAAACGTTGCTCATCAAGGCTGTGCTCTCCCCAGAAGTCCTCGTCGTCTAATACGTCTCGATCTGTGCTTTCAAGGTCGAATAAATCTGCAGCGCTGATAGCGATCTCCTGACCATCTTCAAACAGTTCTATAAGTAAAAATGTAGCAAGACTGTCTGCAGCGTCTTCCTCTTTACCGACGATTGGTAGCTCGTAGATATTAATCAAAGCATGAGCTAATTCGTGAAAAAGCGTGTGAAGTAGAGCATCTTGAGTAGCTTCATCAATACTTACGCCCGATTGTTGGTACTCTGCTTTATCAAATCTCTGTTGTACCTCTGATATGAAGTCATAAGGAATATGGATCTGATTCGTGGTCGGATCGTAGAGTGGGCCGTCTTCGTAGCCAAAGCTAACAGATACATCGGGATTAGTTTCTAAGAGTTTATTGGTGGCTGAATGAAATAGATCGAATGATGTCTTGGCTATTTGTTTGGCCGATGTGTCAGTCGTGCTTTTAATTGGATCGAATGATCCGGTGATCTCTGCTTTTAGTGGTGAGGTCGCTAAGATGAGAAGGGTGGCGAAGATACATAAATATGTGGCTCTCATCGGTAGATGCCTCTTATGAATTAATTAGGGTTATTTGATTTTACGCATTATCTTATACGTAAGCATACAGGTAAGATGCTTAAACCTTGCTTAATTCTTGTCGTGGGTTGTTAGTAGATATACTGATTTGATCTCTGCGGGATATGCATAATACTTTCCAGATGTTTTAGTGATGTGAGGCGCGCTAGATGGGGTTGAAACGGTACTTAGTACGGTTTGTTTGTTTTTGTGCGCTATGTTCTTCTGCTGTGTATGCTGATGATATTCCAGAAGTGATCTTTGCAACGACGATTCATTATCCTCCCTATGAATATCGAGAAAATGGTGAACCTAAAGGGCTTGCTATAGATATCGCCAAAGAGGCTCTAACTCGAGTCGGCGTAAAACAAATTGATTTCCAGTTTTTCCCATGGAAGCGAGCGGTTTATGTGACTGAGCATGGAGAGCGTGATCTGCTATTTAATGCTGGCAAAAACGAACCTCGACAGAAATGGGGCTACTACGTTGATAGTGTTTTGATTCAGCAAAGTTATGTGTTGTTTAAGCGCAAAGCTGATCTATTTAAGGTTAAGCCTGATTTTAGCAATGTAATCGATAAAGATATCTCAGTAAGAGCTGGCTACCTCTATGGAAGTGGAAAGTTTAGGAATGCATTGGATGACAAACGATTTCATAAAATTGAATTGGCAGATTCAACGGAGCAAAGTGTTAATCAGCTCCTGAACGATCGAGTCGATATGTTTGTGGGTGATCTTCTTCCGGTGATGTTCTATATAAAAGAGCAAGGGCTTGATGAAAAAATCGATATTGTTATGCATGAAGGTGAGCGTATGGAAGTACTGTCTTGGTCAACGTACCTCTTATTTTCAAAAGCTAGGGTTGGGCCTGCATTTGTAGAGAAGGTAAGGCTGGCAATGGAGCAGATGAAGGCAGATGGAACCTTTGCTGCGATCGAAAGTCAATACCAATATTAGTCAGGACTAGTCATTTGGAAGAGCGTTAAATTCTACGCGCTTTTCGTTCATCCATGCTTGCATAGCAGCAGGGTCTAGCATCAGCTGTTGTACTTTTTGCATAGCTGCTACGTGGTCGGCATCCTGTTGCTGGAACATCTCCATTCCATGTTGCTTCGCAAGTTCAGACATCTCTTCAAATGTGTTGGCTTTAATCTCAAGATCGCAACCGCCGCCGAGTTGTCTGCAAGTCATCGTTTTCAAAATTCCACTCCTCGTATCTTTAGTTACTGACCTCTAAGGTTGTTAGGTTAGTTAAGAATCAGGGAATCGGCAACTTCGGTATATCTACGCAGATAATAAAAGCTAAGCAAGGGAAAAGAGGAATCTCAGCAGAAGAGAAAGTATATGCTGGTTATCGCAATTGCTGGCAGGTAGTGACTGGTCTAAAAACAAAAAAAGCCCGCTGATCTCTCAGCGGGCTTTTTTAACGAGCTAAGTAATTAAATTACTTCTCAGCGTTCTTTTCTTTAACTTCAGCAATTACTGCTTCAGCAACAGAGTTCGGGCATGCAGAGTAGTGAGAGAATTCCATGGAGAATTGACCACGACCAGATGTCATTGTACGTAGGTGTCCGATGTAACCGAACATTTCAGATAGTGGAACATCTGCCTTGATACGTACACCAGAACCTGCAGTTTCCTGACCAGAGATCATGCCACGACGACGGTTAAGGTCACCGATAACGTCACCTACGTGATCTTCTGGAGTGAAAACGTCAACCTTCATAACAGGCTCAAGCAGTTGAGCGCCTGCTTTAGGGATAGACTGACGGAAAGCGCCTTTAGCAGCGATTTCGAATGCTACAGCAGAGGAGTCAACCGCGTGGAAGCCACCATCGAATAGTTCGATTTCAACGTCTAGTACAGGGAAACCAGCTAGAACGCCCTGTTCCATCATGCTAGAGAAGCCTTTCTCTACAGCAGGGAAGAATTCTTTAGGTACGTTACCACCAACAACGGTAGACGTGAATGTGAAACCAGAGTTTGGCTCACCTGGCTTGATGCGGTAATCGATCTTACCGAACTGACCAGAACCACCAGACTGTTTCTTATGCGTGTAGCTATCTTCAACTTCTTTCGTGATTGTTTCACGGTAAGCTACTTGTGGCTCACCTACAATCAGATCAACGCCGTAAGTACGCTTAAGGATGTCGACTTTGATGTCTAGGTGAAGTTCACCCATGCCGCGCAGGATAGTCTGGCCGCTGTCTTCATCAGTGTGTACTAGGAAAGTTGGATCTTCTGCAACCATCTTACCGATAGCTAGACCCATTTTCTCAGCGCCGCCTTTATCTTTTGGCTCAACAGCGATAGAGATTACAGGCTCAGGGAATACCATGGCTTCAAGAGTACATGGGTTCTTAGTATCACAAAGTGTGTGACCTGTCTGAACGTTCTTCATGCCAACGATCGCGATGATGTCGCCTGCTTGAGCGTAATCAAGTTCTTTACGCTCATCAGCTTCCATTTCACACATACGACCGATACGTTCAGTTTTGCCTGTGAACGAGTTAAGGATTGTGTCGCCTTTCTTCAGTTCGCCAGAGTAAATACGTACGAACGTTAGTGCGCCGAAGCGGTCATCCATGATCTTAAATGCAAGTGCACGGAATGGCTCGTCAACAGATACTGTTGCAACTTCACCAGTAGGCTCGCCTGCTTCATCAGTAAGATCCTGAGCAGCAACTTCTGTTGGAGAAGGTAGGTAATCAACAACAGCGTCAAGAATAAGCTGGATGCCTTTGTTCTTGAATGCAGAACCACAGTAAGTTGGGAAGAATGCTAGTTCAAGTGTACCTTTACGGATGCAACGCTTGATCTCTTCCATAGTTGGCTGCTCGCCTTCCATGTAAGCCATCATTAGGTCGTCATCTTGCTCAACAGCTGTTTCGATTAGCTGTTCGTGGTACATGTCAACGTCTTCAACCATGTCGGCAGGAACGTCTTTAATTTCGTAACGCTCTGGAAGGCCAGAATCATCCCAAACGTATGCTTTCTTAGTTAGGATATCTACAACACCAACGAAGTCGTCTTCACGACCGATTGGTAGAGTCATAACTAGTGGCTTAGCAGCTAGTACGTTTTCGATCTGATCAACAACTTTAAGGAAGTCAGCACCTAGACGGTCTAGTTTGTTTACGAAGATGATACGGGATACGCCGGACTCATCTGCATAACGCCAGTTAGTTTCTGACTGAGGCTCTACACCACCAGAACCACAGAATACACCGATACCACCGTCCAATACTTTAAGAGAACGGTAAACTTCTACTGTGAAGTCAACGTGTCCCGGAGTATCGATAACGTTCATACGGTGATCGTCCCAGAACGTTGTGATCGCAGCAGACTGGATAGTAATACCGCGCTCAGCTTCCTGTTCCATGAAGTCAGTAGTAGATTCGCCGTCATGTACCTCACCAGTCTTATGGATCTTACCCGTAAGCTTTAGGATACGTTCTGTTGTAGTAGTTTTACCCGCATCTACGTGCGCGAAAATACCAATATTTCTGTATTTGGATAAATCTGTCATTTCTTTACTCGACTAAGTGAGGTCCTAAAATTGCGCGACAGTATACAGGGTTTTTTATTACTTTTCGAAGAAAAATTATAAGGAAATAATCCTTTCTGCTGATATTTATGTCTGCAGAGCTATAGATGATTGGTCTTTGTTGATTTCGATAGTTTTTTTAACTGTAATTATGGTTTTAACTTGTTGATATAAAAGGTTTAGGTGGCTTATTTGGGATAAAATATTGAATTGCACTGGTTTGTATCTATTGGAGCTAACAGAAGTGTTTGGTATCAATAAATTGTTCGTAACCCCCAAAAGTTAAAGGATTTAGATTAAATAAGGGATTTGAATGATTGTTATGACTGATTATGATCCACGGTAGATAAATAATATTGGTAGTTATGAGTATGTTAAGTTTTGATGTGTTGATCGGATTTATTGTCGCGTCTACATTAATTTCCTATGCCCCTGGGCCGGATAATATTTTTGTTTTGATACAGTCGATTCTTCATGGCCGTAAAGCGGGTATTGTTGTCACTCTAGGTTTATGTACGGGTCTGCTATTTCACACGCTTGCCGTAACCTTAGGTGTGGCTGCAATTTTTCAGGCCAGTGCTTTGGCGTTTACCCTGCTTAAAGTGGTCGGTGTGGGTTATCTGCTTTATTTGGCGTTTATGTCTTTTCGTACGGCCGCTGCTAAAGTGTCCCTGTCAGAGCAACCACAACTTAGTGCGTTGCAACTCTATCGTCGTGGGATTCTGATGAGTTCTACTAATCCTAAATTAGCGATCTTTTTCATGGCTTTCTTACCTCAGTTTGCCGATCCTGCGATTGGCTCGGTAAGTCAGCAACTCTTTGCGTTAAGCTTGGTGTTTATTGTTGTTGCTTTCTTTGTCATGAGTTCGGTGGCGTTGCTTTCGGGGAGTCTTCGCGGTTGGGTTCAAGATTCCGAACTGGGTCAGTCGATCATCAATAAAGTGGCGGGAACAGTCTTTGTTGGTTTGGCGCTCAAGCTCGTTACGACTGAAAGATAATGCTACTTAAGCTAGCGTACTACTTGGCTAGATCACGCCATTGATCGTAATCTTCAGTAATAAAGCCTGCGTGTATATAAGCTTGGCGAATCGCATCTGGTGATTTTTGTCTTTGCTGTTGGATGTAGCTTTGCAGGATATTGAAAAGCTCAGTATTACGCGCCGGCAAAATAAAAGAGCGAGACGCATCAAAGCTTACTTTGACTCCAGGTAACCGGATTAGCTCACCGCCGATTCTCGTGACTACCGGCTCTTTAAGGTAGGAGAGGGTAAAGTCCCCACGGCCACTGGAGATAAAATTAGCAATAAGGTTTCTAGTTGGAAGTAGGTTTACTTGCTTCGTTCCAATATTGTTCAGAGTCGCTTGGTCGGTTTTCCAACTTTTAACGGTAACCCCTCTTAGTTTGGTGACATCGATATTTTCACCTAACGTCAATATATCAGATCGATTCTTAGTGGAAAAAACGCCGACCTGAAATTCCCCTTTCCGAATAATGGGCGCGGTTATTAAGAGGTTTTTACTCTCACGATGATCGCTTTCAAACAGCGATTGGCCAACCATATCAATTTTATTGTTAGTGGCTAACTGTAGGCCGCGCGCAACATTAGGGTATGGCACCAGTCGAATAATATCGACGTAACCGGCTGATTTTACAGCGTTGCAAATCACCATGATGTCCATGGTGATCCGTTGAATATCTTTAAGTTCTTGCGAGTCTAGTTTTGGGCACTCTTTTACCGGTAAGACATTTGAATAGCTTTGTTTACCAGCCGCTAATTTAAAATGCTCATTAATGTAATTGGCATGAACACCGATCGATAGGGTGTCAGCATTGAGTTGACTTGATACTAATAACAGTAGCGTTAAAAAGATTCGCATTGTACTACTCAGCCAAATTGGACCATTTTATTGTAGTAGATCAATCAGTTAAGGAATATAGGACTTCTTAGGTTAAAAAGTCTTATATCAATGGCTATAATGCGCCTCCTTATTACAATGTGTTAGGTCAGGTATTAATGGACGCTCTCGACGAGATCAAAGAATTTTTAGCATGTGAAACTCCCGATTCTTGGATTCAAGCTGCTTTGCAGAATCAGGATATCCTTCTGATTGATCATGCGCATTGTGAGAAGAAAGCGGCTTCTACAGCAATGACATTGATGTTTCGCTATGTTGATCGTCTTGAACTGTTAAATAAGATGTCACGTCTAGCACGTGAAGAGCTGATTCACTTTGAGCAAGTGCTGGCGATCATGCAGGACCGAGGTGTGGTTTATGATCATATGTCTTCTGCAAGATATGCGGGGGGTATGCGTACTCATGCACGTACATCAGAACCGGGCCGTTTGATCGATGTTCTCATTATTGGTGCTTATATTGAAGCACGCTCTTGTGAGCGTTTTGCCAAATTAGCGCCTTTCTTGGATGAGGAGCTGGCTAAGTTCTATCGCTCCTTGCTGAAATCAGAAGGCCGTCACTACCAAGATTACTTAGGTCTCGCAGCAGACTATGCCGGTGAACCTATTGATGAGCGCGTAGCGTTCTTCCGTGAAGTTGAGCGTGAATTGGTTGAATCACCGGATGACGAGTTTCGTTTTCACAGTGGTGCTCCAACATTCATCTGAGTGTTATGTAGGAGCCCACCCCCGTGGGCGATTTTTATCATTTATCGCTCACAGGGTGAGCTCCTACATCACTCGATTTCGAAGCTAATGAGATTGTATCCATCTTGATCGACTTTAAGATACCAGCCGAGTTTATCCCAATCGCCGAGCACAATACGTGTCGCGGGCTCAGAACTTAGCTCCACTTCATGTATAGCAGGTCTATGGGTATGACCATGGATCATCAGTGAAACTTTGTTATCAGCAAAAGACTGTTTAACCGCATCAGCATTTACATCGGTGATGTAGTCAGACTTTTCGGTTGTACGTTGTTTGCTTGTGTCTCGTAGTTGTCGAGCGATAGCTAAACGCTCTTCCAATGACTTACTTAAGAAATCTTGTTGCCATTGTGGATTGCGAACCAAAGCGCGGAATTGCATGTATTCAGTATCATCAGTGCAAAGCTGATCACCATGAAGAACCACGGTATTACCAATTGGCAGTGAAAGCACAAGTTCTTCAGGTAGCAATTTAGCTCCGATGCTTTGGCAGAACTGTTCGCCGACCAAGAAATCGCGGTTGCCGTGTTGGAAGAAGATTTCACAGCCATTGTCACTCAATGTTTTGAGTTGTTGTAAAAGATCATCCAAGCCGGGGGTGGGGCAGTCGTCGCCAATCCATGCTTCGAAAATATCCCCTAGAAGGTATAGCTGTGTTGCATCGGTAGCGGTATGTTCTAGGAAATACGAAAACGCCCGGGTAAGATCCGGGCGTTCGGGTTTCAGATGTATATCTGAGACAAAGTATACGGGCATTATTCTTCTTCTGCGCTTTCTACTTCTTCTGTAGCGATTTCAGCTGACTCGATGATGATGTCTTCAGCTGGAACGTCTTGGTGGCCGGCGCGGATAGTAGTTGATGCTGCTTTTAGTTTGTTGACTACATCCATACCGTCGACAACTTTACCAAATACCGCGTAACCCCAACCTTCAGTTGTTTTCGCTGTGTGGTCAAGGAAAGTGTTGTCAGAAACATTAATAAAGAACTGTGCAGATGCGCTGTGTGGATCCATTGTGCGTGCCATAGCGATAGTGCCTGCCGCATTAGATAGACCGTTGTCTGCTTCGTTTTCAATCGTTTCGCGAGTAGTTTTTTGTACCATGCCTGGTTCAAAACCGCCGCCTTGGATCATGAAACCATTGATTACACGATGGAAAATAACGCCATCGTAGAAGCCTTCCGTGACATATTGCTCGAAGTTTGCTGCTGTTTTCGGAGCTTTATCGTGGTCTAGCTCTATAGAGATATCACCAAAATTAGTATGGAGGATGATCATTGTTGTAAAGTCCACTTCTTCGCCTTTGACTGGCCCATTATACGCAAGTCTAAGAGAAACGCATCACTGTTTATTCCTAAGTGGCGAATAATTGATTCTAAAGTACCAACCCCAAAGAGTTGTAGGTGTCCTTTTCTATCTGCGGGGATTACTTACGAATTTATTGAAAAATTCTTACTGATATCCACTGCCAATTAGGCGGCGCATCCGTTTATAATGTACAACAATTTATGCCCTATAGATGTGGACGCGTTTCAGGGCAATTCAGAATTCATGCAATGTCGGGATTAAGACGTTTTTATGAGCAATACAGAAAGCAGTAAACCTACGAACTTTATTCATCAGGTGATTGAACAGGATCTGGAAGACGGTAAGAACAACGGAAAAGTTGTTACGCGTTTTCCACCAGAGCCAAATGGTTATCTTCACATTGGCCACGCTAAGTCTATCTGCCTGAACTTTGGCACTGCTGACAAATATAATGGCGAATGTAATCTGCGTTTTGATGACACTAACCCGACCAAAGAAGATCAAGAATACGTTGATGCCATCAAGAAAGACGTTGAATGGTTAGGTTTTAAGTGGGCGGGCGAAGTTCGTTACGCTTCTAACTACTTTGATCAGTTCTACGCGTGGGCACAACACCTTGTTCGCGAAGGTAACGCTTACGTTTGTGACCTAAGTCCAGAAGAAGCTAAAGAGTACCGTGGTTGGGCAACTGAACCAGGTAAAGACAGCCCATTCCGAGAGCGTTCACCTGAAGAGAACCTTGATCTTCTAGAACGTATGAGAAAGGGTGAGTTTGACGAAGGTAGCTGTGTTCTTCGCGCTAAGATCGACATGGCGTCTTCCAACATGAACCTGCGTGACCCGATTCTTTACCGAATCCGTAAAGAGTCTCACCACCAAACAGGTGATAAGTGGTGTATCTACCCAAGCTATGACTTTGCACATGGTCAAGAAGATGCGATTGAAGGTGTAACGCACTCTATCTGTACACTAGAGTTTGCTGATCATCGTCCATTGTACGAGTGGTTCATCGAAAACCTACCTGTACCATCTCAGCCACGTCAGTATGAGTTTGGTCGTCTAAACCTAAACTACACAGTAACCAGTAAGCGTAAGTTGAAGCAGCTTGTTGATGAGAACCATGTAAATGGTTGGGATGACCCGCGTATGCCAACTATCTCTGGCCTACGTCGTCGTGGTTATACGCCAGCTTCTGTACGTAACTTCTGTGACAGCCTAGCGGTTGCTAAAACTGACGGCACAGTGGATATGGCTCAGTTCGAATTCTTCGTTCGTGAAGACCTAGACAAAAATGCACCGCGTGCAATGTGTGTTGTTCAGCCATTGAAAGTCACAATCACTAACTATGACGAAGGTCAGGAAGAGTGGTTCGAGCTACCTAAGCATCCAAAAGATGAAACTATGGGTGTTCGTAAAGTTCCTTTCACACGTAACATTCTTATCGAACAAGATGACTTTGCGGAAGTACCGCCACGTAAGTGGAAGCGTCTAACTCAAGGTGTTGCAGTACGTCTACGTGGTTCTTACGTTATTACCTGCCAAGAAGTTATCAAAGATGCTGACGGCAACGTTGTTGAGCTGAAGTGTACTTACGATCCAGCAACTGCCGGTGCTAACCCTGAAGGCTACAAAGCTAAAGGCGTTGTACACTGGGTATCTGCTGATAACTCTGTGCCTTGTGAAGTGCGTGAGTACGATCGTTTGTTCTCAGAAGCAAACCCAACAGGTGATAAGGAAAAAGATTTCCTTGAGTTCATCAACCCAGAATCTCTTGTGGTTAGAACTGACAGCCGTTGTGAAGTAGGTTTGGCTGATGCAGCAGTAGAAAGCGCTTACCAGTTTGAACGTACCGGTTACTTCTGTGTAGATTCAGACTCTACAGCTGATAAGTTGGTATTTAACCGTACCGCTGGCCTGCGTGATTCGTGGGGAAAGTGATATAAGACCAGCTATTAACAGCTAAGGTCAGTTAAAACCGGCTAAGAGCAGAGATGATTTTAGCCGGTTTTTCGTTTTGAGCTGGTTTTATCTGCAGTAGGCTGTTTCTTCCTACCTTTGTCAGTCTTTACCCGCCTTTATTAACCCCTTCGCGGCAGGCACTTAATAGCTGTTCTGCAAAATCGTCTTCATTAACCGCTCTGGCAATCGCAACTCCGCCGATCATCAATACTGCTTTCTTAATCGCTTCACTCTCATCGAGGGCTGGTTGGCCTTCATTTAGCTCATGGATATTATTGATAAAACCTTTCAGTACGCGGGTATAGGTTGTGCGGACCTGATCATCCCGTTGGTGAATGTCAGTGGTTAAAAACGCTAATGGGCAGCAGAACTCACCGTTCCGGTGCTTGTCGCTTAGGTAAGTTTCAATAATATCCGATAGCTGAAAACCCGAGCGTTCAATGGTATGGCTTTTCGCTAGGTGGGCAGCACTTAAAATCGCTTCAGCGTAAAGATCGCTCTTAGATTCAAAGTGATTGTAAAACGCCCCTCGGGTTAGACCGGCGTGTTTCATCACATCGTTAATCGCGACTTTATCAAAGCCGTCTTTGGTAAAGAGTTCTGCAGCGCTATCTATGATCTTTTTACGACTTTGCTGTTTCTGTTCAGCCGTCCAACCCATAAAACTACTCCTGTACTTGCTTATGCCGGAGTATGGCATAAGTTTAAAATATGTTCTTGAACATATTGTGTCGGTCAATAAAGTGGAGCTCAGGTAGTTAACCGAATGAGTTAACCGAATGAGTTAACCGAATTAGATAACAGGAGTTTAAGCATGACTGCACCAATCCGAATTTATGGTCCATCTTTTAGTACATTTGTGCGCAGTGTGATGATGGCTTGCGAGCTAAAAGGACTGCCTTACGAGGTAACTACACAAGTGGATGGCGAAGCAGTGGGCTTTCATACCCCAGGCCATAAAGCGATCCACCCATATACCAAATTTCCAGTGCTTCTAACTGAGAAGGGGCCAATTCCAGAGACAGTTGCGATTCTGCATTACTTAGAAAATGAATATGGCGGTGCAAAGCTCTATCCGACTGATCCATATGCTCAAGCCCAAGTGGAAGCGTGGAGTGGTATCAGCGGCATCTATGTGGATTTTGAAATCGTACGTAAAGTGTTGCTTGAGTTCATCTTCCCGAAAGGTGAAAACGGCACAGTACGCATGGATAAAGTAGAAGCAGCAGTCCCAGGTATCGAAAACGCACTATCCGTAGTTGCTGATCAGCTGGCTGATTATCCTTTTATCTGCGGTTACGAACTGACAGCTGCAGACCTAATCTTGATTCCAATTATCGATTACATCGAAGGCAATGAAGTAGGCAAGCCGCTGGTGGCTAAGCACGAAAATCTACTGAACTATATCCAGACGATTCGTCAGCAAGATTTTGCTAAAGACATTCTTAAGTAAGGGCAGGACGCTACGCTAGAGGACGCTGCTGCGCAGCTAGAGATCAGCTTCGCCTTTTAGGACGCTTCGCTAGAGAAAAAGCAAAAGGGCAATTCAGAAGTTGATTAGAAAGTAGGGTGTAATGGGATGACTGTTACACCCTTTTTGTATGATTAGCTCAGGAAGGAATAGGTTTTAGGTAAATATCCTATAGATTAAACGCCTCTTATTTCTGGCTATTTATCCCGTAAATTTTGTAGTGGTAACTAAACTGTTCTTTAAGGACTGATAACTGAACTTGATGATGCTTGCTTTCCACCTAGTGCTAAGTTAAAAATACCTATAAAACAGACAGATGGATGTCTAACAGGGGTAGATATACGAAGCTTTTTGTTTATAAAGAATGTATATCAACGGATATAGCGCATGCGTGGTTTGTCACGGAAGAATTTTAAACACCTCTAAAATAATCCTTCCTTTTCAATTCGTTACATCTGTTCTTAAACAAATACGGTTAGGGTAGATATACGGGTCCCCTTATATACAAATGTTATGTGGCTTAAGAAATATGCCAGAACCTAAAGATATTGAAGCAGAAATATATTTCCTCACCGCAGAAGAAGGCGGTAGATCTACTCCTGCTTTTACTGGTTACAGGCCGCAATTTTATTATAACGAGCAGGATTGGGATGCTTCACATATTTACCCAGATGTAGAGGTGGTTAATCCAGGTGAAACTGTACGAGCCTATCTAGGTTTTCTAAGCCCGCAAGAGCACATAGGCAATGTTCATGTAGGTATGGAGTTCTTAATAAGAGAAGGTGCTCGTACGGTAGGTAAAGGTGTAATAACCAAAATCATTGATCTGGAGCAATCAGCAAATCGTGCAAAATAGCCAGCCGCATAACAAGTTTGTCAACGAACGCACTTCGTGCTGGACAGCCTTAAGCGTGGCTTCGCCACAAGGCTGCCCGTTACAAAGGGGTTATACCAAGTAAGGAAGTTATGGAGCAACTTAGAATAACAAACCCCAGAAAGGATTGGGTGGCCTCAGAGTTTGGTAAGCTCATCTCTGAATGGGAAGAATGGCAATCAGATATTGCCAATATTCAAGACCATGAATATGACAGAAATACTCAGAGCAGTGTTTTTCTGGATGGTGAAGAAAATATGGAGAAGCATTCTATTCTCCAGATGAAAACCATTACTTTCTTGGACAACAACTTTTCCGGTCACTGGTTCATACATGGTCGTGAGCATAAAAACTGCGACAGAACTGATTTGCGTCTAAGTATTAGAGTCAAACATCGTCTTAGAGACCTAAGGGAGATGTATGCCTCAATAGAGTACGCTCAATTAACTGACTCATACTGGAAGCAGAAAGCTAAAGAAATGATAGATAAGCTTGCTGAACAAACTCCAGATAAAGCTTTAGAAATAGCCACTTCCTATCTGAAGAGTCCTTTAGATAGTGATGTTTAGGTATAACAAGAAAAGGAATCCTACGCATACTGCGCGGCTGCTTTGAGCGTTAGCTGCTTCACCGAGGCAATATGGAAATACTAGAAGAGATCAGGTATGCGTTTCCTAAAGTTGAGTCAGAGCCTTTGTCTGATGATTTTATCGAAAGCCATGAAAACTTACTGGAGATAGAGTCTGATTTTGATCATTTCGCTTATGTGCCTGCTTACATGCTCTGGGTTGTTAGGAATAAAGATAAAGGTTTAGTTGAAATGTATACCACCAATGCTCTTGCTGAGTATGGGCGGTGTCAGCAAGCCGACTATACCTATTTAAACTTTAAGCACCGGTGTAACTCTAGGCAGCGCACTGTACTACGAAATTTTTTAAATTGGTGCGCTGAAGCAGTTCTTACATCTGATACCCAACAAATTAAACGGGCGCTGAAAAATTGGTAAAGCGTCAGCAGCTAACAAGAAAAGGCATCCGACGCATACTGCGCGGCAGCTTTAAGCGTTAGCTGCCCCTATAACTCCCAACATCTAGGAAATATTATGAAAGAGATCACGAGAATAAATCATGTAGGATTGAGAGTTAGGGATATGGATGTCTCTCGTGAGTTCTATGAAAAGCTTGGGTTTGAATTTATTGTTGGTCCTGTGGGGCCAGAGCCTGTTGCTATCATTGAGCATCCATCGGGAATAAATATAAATCTTATTCTGAATGTCTCTAAAGAGGCACCAAAGAAGAATATGTTGATGGAAGCAGACCTTAAATACTCCGGCTATACACATATTGCCCTTGAAGTAACCGATTACAATTCAGCAAAAACTAGCATTGAGGAGCTTGGTTTCCCGATTACGGGAGAAGTTGAATACAAGGGTGCTCAGTTTTTCTTTATTAGGGATCCTGATGACAATGTAATCGAGTTCCATCAACCCGCAAGTAGGGTGTAATAGCGGAGCGTAGTATACGAATCTGTACGATCCCATGCATGCAGCAAAGACTTTTTCTCTAGCCGCGTAGCGGCGTCCTCTAGCGAAGCGTCCTAAAAGGCGAAGCCGATCTCTAGCTGCGAAGTAGCGTCCTATTTCTTAAAAACCACCGTCCTATTACCATTGAGAAATACCCGTTTCTCAATATGGTATTTCACCGCTCGAGAGAGTGTGATGCGTTCTATATCTCTTCCTTTAGCTATCAGATCTTCTGGATAGTAGGTATGGTCAACAGGTTCTATTCCTTGTGCAATTATAGGGCCTTCATCGAGATCAGCATTGATATAGTGTGCGGTAGCCCCCACTGTTTTAACGCCTTTTTCATAAGCCTGATGATAGGGTTTTGCACCTTTAAAGCCGGGTAGGAGTGAGTGATGGATATTGATCGCCCAGCCTTCCAGTTTTTGACAGAGTTCATCAGAAAGCACTTGCATATATCGGGCTAAAACTACGAGATCGGCGTTTGTGTCTTCAACTAATTTCCAGAGTTGTTGTTCCTGCTGCTGTTTGCTTTCTGGAGTAATAGGAAGGTGGTGATAAGGGATTTGATTCCAATCTGCTAGATCTTTCAGGTCGGGATGGTTAGAAATGATAGCGGGTATATCTATGTTTAACTGACCAATCTGCTTTTTGTAGAGCAGGTCATTGAGGCAGTGATCAAATTTCGATACCAGAATAACGACTCTAGGTTTGTAATCACTAGGCTGTAACTCCCATTGCATATCAAACTTTTCAGCTCGGATAGAAAAGCGTTGGCTGAATGTGTTCTTATCAAAGTGGCTATTGGTTCTAAAACATGCCCGGATAAAAAAACGCTGACTTCTCTTGTCATCAAAGGAGTGAAGTTCTTCTATATAGTGTTCATTCTCGTACAGAAAACCCGTCACAGCATCGACAGTACCCAGTTCGCTGGGGCAGCTTGCCGCGAGTATCCATGAGCTGCCAGTCATTTCACTCTCCTTCATCAGATAATCATTAAGTTTAGACGATCTTTTTTTGTGCCATAGATAACAACAAGGCATAAGAATGGAGGCTGTTATGAAGGCATAATCAGCTCCTTTATTCAGTAGAGGGAGCAAAGTCCTTTAATGGCTTTTTATATTTAGCTGTGCCGGATCGGGAAGTTTTTAAGCTAATTATCTATTGGATAACTGGTCTCTGAGGATGGTTACTTGTACTGAGTGTTTCTATTGAGGTGATTAAGCTGTTGTTTAAAAAAGCTTATTAGGTATGGTTGATGCTTGCTTTACACTCAGTGCTAAGTTAAAAGTACTTATAAAACAGACAGATGGACGTCTGGCATGGGTATAGGTATGTATATCAATTGATATAGCGTATGCGCGGTTTGTCACGGAAGGTGCTTCCACTTTTTAGAATTAATCCTTCCTTTTCAATTCGTTACATCTGTATAAATCAAATGAAATTAGGGTATAGATACTGCCCCGTATATATAAACAGTAGGTAGGTTTATGGATAATCAAAAGCGTTATTTTAAAAATGATTATAAACAGGATGTTTTCTTTATTTTTCTAATTGTTGTTTTGGAATTAATTTTTTATCCAATTGCTGTTAAAGGAGATATTCTGGCCATAGTCTTATCTGTCGTACTCTTTACTGCAATGTTGGTATTTATTTTTGGTCTCATACCCAAAAGAATTTGGGTATCAGTAGGTGAAGAGGGAGTTTCTTATCACAACTTGTTTCGGCAATACGATGTACCATGGAATACGATTTCACATAGCTTTACATTTACCCTCAATTTTATAAAAGGGGTCCATATAAAATGTCTTGATGGCCGAGCGCATATGATGCCAGTGACTGGCGCACAAGCTAAAGAGATTTCAGAGCACATAAATAATGTGCTTGCAGAAAGGCGACCTAAAAAATAGCTGTTATTTTCGTCGGTGCGCTCATTTCACTAGACTAAGCGTTAGCCCATTTAAGAAATAAAGCTAGGGAAATATATGATTCTTATCGAAGAGTTACAAAGCCTAAACTATATAGCTGTAGCAATCGCAACGATTACAAGCTACGTGCTTGGTTTTGTTTGGTACCACTGGGCAGTTTTTGGTGAAGCGTGGGCAAAAGCTTTAGGTCTGACTAAAGAGGAAGCCGATAATACCGAAGGTCTTGGTGGAGTTTTTGCTATCTCCTTGGTTTCAGGACTAATCAAAACCATATTAATCGCTTTGCTTATGTCGGCAACCAATATATCAGGTGTTCTCAGCGGGGCTGCTTTTGGGGCCGTAATTGCAGCTGTATTTACTGTCACATCACTAGGTTATTACAATGGCTTTGCACGTACCCCTTCAAAACTTACATTAATCAATTCAGCACATAGCATTGCTGAACTTGCTCTCATTGGTTTAATCATTGGTATTTTCACTTAACGGTGCAATACGCTTCGCTATTGCACCCTACAATCTGCACCTAGAAGTTTTTCCTCTAGCCGCGTAGCGGCGTCCTCTAGCGAAGCGTCCTAAAAGGCGAAGCCGATCTCTAGCTGCGCAGCAGCGTCCTGCCCCTAAACCTTAAACTTCCCAAGTTCTGCATCCTGCTTACGCGTCAGGTCTGTCATTTGATGGCAGTTTGATTCCTGTTCTTTCGCGTTGTTAGCCACTGATTGGCTCAGGTCTCGGATGTTGGTGGTATTGCGGTTGATCTCTTCTGAAGTGGCACTTTGTTGTTCTGCTGCCGTAGCGATCTGTACCGTCATTTGGTTAATTTCTTGGATATTGTCGCGGATAGTATTGAGAACGGTATCGGCTTCACTGGCAACGTTTTGGGTTTGAGCGGCGAGTTCGCGACTTTGTGTGATGGTTGTTTCTGCTTTTCTTACCCCAGACTGAAGCTGCTGAATCATATCTTTAATCTCTTCAGTCGATTGTTGTGTTCTGGAGGCGAGGGCGCGGACTTCGTCGGCAACTACTGCAAAGCCTCGGCCTTTATCACCGGCGCGGGCTGCCTCGATTGCTGCGTTTAGGGCGAGTAGGTTGGTTTGATCTGCTATTTCGGTAATTACGGTTAAGATCGATTCGATATTGTTACTGTAATTAGCTAGCTCGTTGACGGTATTAACGATGTTTTCCATATCTCCCGCTAAGTGGCTAATCGATTCTGTAGTTTTTGAAACAACTGCAACACCATCACTCGCAGCTGAGTCCGCACGTTGGGCGGAGTCGGCAGCATGCTGTGCATTGGTTGCTACGTCTTGTGCAGTGGCGGACATTTGGTGCATTGCTGTTGCTAACTGATCGAGTTCAAATAACTGTTTTTCTAGCTCATTTGCAGCAGTGGATGCAGAGGTGAAAGTATCGTCGCTGTTAGTTCGTACATCTGAGGATATCTGTTTTACCCGAATAATCAAATCCTGTAGGTAACTGATAAATTGATTAAAATCGGTGGAGACCTGACCAAATTCATCTTTAGTGTTTACTTCTAAGCGTTTTGTCAGATCGCCGTCACCACTGTTTATCTCGACTAGAGAACTACGTAAATTTTCGAGCGGTAGTAGCTGTTTAGATACGGTCATATACAAAGCGCCACTACAGATCAGTGCGCTGATGATGGTTGCGATCAGTGCCGTAATACCAATTTGATTGGCTTCAGCCATTACAAGGCCTTTATCTAAAACTACACCTATTAGCCATTGGCTACCTTGAAGACCTTCTAGCTTACTAAAAGAAACAAAAACGGTATCGCCGTTAACGGATGATTCGGCTAGTTCATTGCTAAAGCCAGGGGTATCACCATCGAATAACTCGTTTATGGATTTGCCATTCATATCAGCGTTGGGGTGGCTGATGATATTACCGTTAGCGTTGAGCAGGAATGCATAACCGGTGTTGTTGAAGTTAAGGGTGTTCAGTGCATCGGATACAGTTTTCAAACTTAGATCGCCACCAAACGCTCCTTTGAATTGACGGTTATCGTAGAAGTTAGCCACGGCTGAGATAAGGATTTCGCCACTGGCAGCATCGGCATAAGGATCGGTTAATACCGCTCGGTCATTTTGTTTGGCATAAGGGTACCAAGGGCGTTTTCTTGCATCCCAGCCGGTAGGGTTCCATTCTGGATCATTGGTTATCTTTTTACCGTCGGTATCTAACCCACCAAAAATCAAAATAAACTCTTTTTTGAGGATGGGGTTATCAAAGGTGGCTTGTATAGTTTCTTGAGAAAAGTCTGCGTTGATGCTCTCCGCCATCATATCGATCAGTTTTAATTTGGCGTTGAGCCAGTTGGTTATCTGATAGCTCAGGACCAAGGTGGCTTCTTGGGTACTTTGCTCTGTTTTTTCATACAGAGCATCTCTGACACTGCTGTATTGAATCCATGAATAGATGGCAAAGGTTAGGACAACAACAGTGGAAGCGAGTAGGGCTACCTTGTGTGAAACTTTCATACAGTTAACCTCAAAGACGAGACTTCAAGTTTATGACCAGATTACGAATAGCTAGGCAGGGCAATTTCCCTGCGTTGATAACTAGTTATTCTAGACCAGATATTTGGAAGGAAATTTCGGATTAAGAAAATGTTGAGTGTTTAGCAAGGAGAATATGCAAGGTACTTGAGTTAAACGCTTGGTTTTTGTGGTAGTATCTGCGCCCAAGATCTGCTGTTGTGCAGATAAATTTTTGTCGCCTCAGTCAAACTGGCTGGGGCTTTATATTTTGCGTTGGGTTTACGTCCCAATTAGCGGAGTTTGTATGTCTGATTTACCCCAAAATTCTGGAGAGCAAACGGTTGTTTGTGCTCTTTATAAATTCGTCACGCTGGAAAACTTTGAAGCATTAAGAGAGCCGCTGTTCGAGTGTATGCAAAAAGTAGGCGTGCGCGGCACCTTATTGTTAGCCAATGAAGGTATCAACGGCACGATTGCGGGAAGCCGTGAAGCTATTGATACAGTGCTCGCGTGGTTGCAACAAGACGACCGTCTGAACCCTATCGAATACAAAGAGTCGTTCGATACCAGCAATCCTTTTATGCGTACCAAAGTTAAGCTGAAAAAAGAGATTGTGACTATGGGGGTTGAAGGTATCGACCCTAAAAAAGTAGTGGGTACCTACGTAAAACCAAAAGATTGGAATGCGCTAATTTCTGATCCTGATGTGGTTTTGGTTGATACACGTAATGACTACGAAGTGGCGATCGGTACATTTGAAAATGCGATTGATCCAGAGACCAAGACGTTTCGTGAGTTCCCTCAGTATGTTGCTGAAAATCTTGATCCAGAAAAGAACAAGAAAGTGGCGATGTTCTGTACTGGCGGTATTCGTTGTGAAAAATCCACGGCCTATTTGAAAGAGCAGGGCTTTGATGAGGTTTATCACCTAGAAGGCGGTATTCTGAAGTACCTTGAAGAGATAGATGAAGAAGACTCGATGTGGAAAGGCGATTGCTTTGTTTTCGATGGTCGCGTGTCTGTTAAACATGGTCTGGAAGTTGGCGAATACGATCAGTGTCACGCGTGCCGTATGCCAATTACCGAAGAGGAAAAGCAGCTCGATTCTTACGAGAAGGGTGTGAGCTGTGTGCACTGTATTGATAAAATGAGTGCTTCACAGAAGCAACGTTTCCGTGAGCGTGAACATCAAGTGCAATTGGCGAAAGAACGTGGAGAATCTCACCTAGGTTCTGATGTACAAGATGCTGTTCAAGCGCATCGTGATGCCAAAGCCGCTTATCGTGTTGCGCAAAAAGAGCGCTCTAAAGGCTAATCAGCCTTGCTTAAAACTAAAAAAAACCATGCTCAGGCATGGTTTTTTTATATCTGTCTGAAATTGCTTATTTGCAGCAAGGTTCAGAAATGATCTCAATCTTGTCTTCTTTTACAGCGTGGAAGAAACAGTTAGAACGTTCTGTATGGCAAGCCGGACCCGACTGATTCACTAGGCATAACAGCGTATCGCCATCACAATCGATGCGCATCTCAACTAGCTTTTGTACGTGGCCTGAGCTTTCGCCTTTACGCCAGTAGCTTTGGCGTGAACGAGACCAATAACACACTTGGCCAGTTTTTAATGTCTCTTCAATGGAAAGGCGGTTCATCCACGCCATCATTAACACTTCGCCAGTCTCTGCTTGCTGAGCAATCGCGGGGATCAGACCGTCTTCGTTATAGCGAAGGTTATCAAGCGCTTCACTTAGATCGGTTTGGCTGCCTTTAGCGCCAGACTCTAAGTCGTAGTAAAAACTGTTTTTCATTGTTGCTTCTCTGCTACAAGTAAAATCTGCGGGCATCATAACACAAGGAATTGAAAGGGGCGGGACAATTAAATTGAATCATTGTCCTCTTTTGTGCTCAAACCAGTAACTGGAATTTTGAGACTGCACTATGTTTTCACGGACAAGCCTTTTAGCCTTTCTAATCGCAATACTCGTCACCTTGGTTTGTTTTAAGTCTTGTTCGGTTTTTGCAGAACATAACGGGTTTGATCTTTCCGAAAGTCTGATACCTGCCGAAAAAATACTACCGGGCGGTCCAGCTCGTGATGGCATTCCTTCTATTGATAAGCCTGAATATATAGCGGCGAAGCAAGCTGGCGGTTGGCAGGATGATCAACAGGTGTTGAGTTTGACCTTAGCCGGTATTACCCGTGCATATCCTATTAATATCTTAAACTGGCATGAGATCGTGAATGATAATTTCGGCGGTCAGCCGGTGGTGATCAGTTATTGCCCTCTATGTGGAACGGGCATGGCGTTTTCCGCCGATATAAAGGGACAGGCGCTGACATTTGGTGTCTCTGGCTTGTTATATAACAGTGATGTTCTGCTCTACGATCGTCAGTCAGATTCTCTCTGGTCACAGTTAAAAAGTCAGGCCGTGACGGGGAAATTTAAAGGCCAAAAACTCACTCAATTACCGTTGAATCAGATGACTTGGAAAGAGTGGAAAACACGCTATCCAGATGGTGAAGTGCTCAGTCGTAATACTGGATATTCAAGAGACTATTCTCAAAGTCCTTATGGTAGTTATGACGAAAGCCCGGTGCTGTATTTTCCTGTGGAGTTCCGGAGCCAAGCATACCATCCCAAAGAAAGAGTTTTGGGTGTGGAGGTTGATGGGAAATTTAAGGCGTACCCCTTTGCCGAACTATCCAAAATTTCAAATAATGAGCTGCTAGACGATTTTAATGACCGGCAGTTTAAACTGCGCTTTAATGCATCATCTCGCACAGGTGAAGTTGTTGATGCTGAAACTGGTCAAGCTTATCCAGCGGTCAACTCGTTTTGGTTTGCTTGGTATACCTTCCACCCCTACACAGATGTTTATAAAGCTCAGTGATTGATAAGCGTTAAGCTCTTTTTATGGCGGAAATTTACTTTCAAATTTAGAGATATAATTACTTATATTTCTTATGGTACCGATACCAAAGCCTTCCATATCTTCGTATTCCAGTAGATATTTATGCTCGCCTTGTTGCAGCCTCTTTGTTATGGATTCTATTGATAAGTAGTCAGTTGGAATACCTTCAACCAACTCTAAGCTAAAGTCAGCGGCCCTTATAATATCTTTCGCATAGTTGTAGCGGTTTGATCTCAGTTCCCCTGAAAAATACTTCTTAGAACCTTTATCTCGGTGCTGTTTGCAGATTTTCTTAGCGTGTTTGAGGAGAGCCTTTTGCTCATGTTTACTGAGTTGCGATGGCGTTAATTGGATAGGGTGAAGAGATGCTAGGTCGATTGGTTCTGTTATCTTTGGGAGTTTAATAGAGCCTAGCACTTCTCCCAGTGAGTCATCTGATTCATCTTGCACTTTCACTGCTAAATCAGAAAGTTGCTTTATCTCTGAAGGCCATTCATCAAACATCTTTGGCGCCGGAACTTTCAACAAATCTAGTAGAACTTTTAAACAAGTTAGTTCCCACGCGGCGTAGGCATATTCCGACGTCAAACTTTCTTTGATCTCTTGTGTCAGTTCTGGAAGCTCTGCGCAATACCAAATCCTGCTCTTGGTATCAGATAAAGATGTGGTAGAAATACTTTCATCCGTTGATAAAAATTGAGTCGGGAGGCAGAGGTAATCGGTCATAGTTTATCTTGTTAATTTGTGGCTACAGGATATTTTTCGAGCCATTTAGTGAACTTCTGTTTCAGTTTTAGAAGTTTTTTCTCTTCGACAGTACCTCGTAAACTTGCGGGTAAATACTGTAAATCTATATCAATTCTGGTTAGCAGGTCTCTGGTATCAACTTCATTAATAATCATCCTACTAAGTAGTTCAGGTTGATTAATCTTTTTCAGATACAGTTCCAGATGAAAGGTGAAATTGTATCTGCTAGCTGCGCTCTCAATCACAATTCCTAAAATATCATTGTCATTACATTCGATATCGAAGTAGGAATCTTCGAGGTTGGTGTTGTAGCGCCTAGCAAGGTTTGCTTGAAACTCTTTAAACTTATTTCTCTCAATCGGATTGCAGATAAAAGGGTCGTCTTCGATCGTTACTCCAGTTGAGTGCTGAAATATAAGATCCATAGCAGTAACTGATGAGGTCCATGCGAATATAGTTATCAGGCTTATCAGTTTTAGAACTCGTTTCATCACTGTCCCTATCTACTCGTAATAGTGTTTTTTTGGTGGAGTGATTGTAAATAGCTGTCCACCAATATGTTGTACCGAATTTAAGGCTGCCCCAAGGTTATCCCAAAAGCCATCCCCCGCAGCCTGATGTTGTAACTGATAAACAAAGATATCTTGAGGATGTTGTGTAGACACTATCCTCAAACCCTTTGCTACTGGGTGGTCAAAGAACAGTGTCAGTGAATGGAAGTGCCCATGTCGCCTGTGACGTAGTTTATCGATCTGAAACTTATAACCCTGTTTGAAGATCCCTCCGCCTTCCGCTTTCTCCTGATCTATTAGCAAGAGTGCGAGGGTATGTTGAGGCTGTATACAGCTATGAGGGCCTTGATAACTTCCGGTGTAGGTTGTTTTACTCTGGTTGATAATAATATTGGTACTGCCATCTCCCCGATTGATTATTGTGCTGTTGTTACCGTTTGAGTGTGAATCAGAGTTGTAGTGGATTCTATGTCGGTTCAGGCAGTCCTGATAGCTTTGGTCTGCGTTCTTACGCCATTGTGCGAGGTAATTATCGTAACTGGGGTATCGATAATGCCTTCCAGCGAACTCGTTGCCAGGCTGATGAATCGTATTGAAGCTCTCTAATAAGTGATCTTTCCCAATCACTTGAAAGTTTCGATTTGCTTTTACCTCCAATTCAGTAGTCAGTTCAAAGGTTGTCCCTTTGGGGATGTCTAGAATACTGGAAAGCCCAGTTAGATCTGCCTGTACAGATATCGGGAAGATAAACAGAAAGCATGTGAAAATATGGCGTTTCAGCATAGTTGGCCCTTAGCTTTGCCGATTAAGTGCAATATAGTTAACCTGCAATAGATCTTCCATCATTGATGCTGAAGCAGTTCTTAATGGAACTATCTAACGCTACTTGGAAATATATGAACCAGAAAGTTAACCGAATACTGATATTAATCCCTTCTCTACTCGCGGTTGTGGCATTTTTTTACTTCTTAGCTTCTCCTGTGTTGATGCTTCCTGCAGAGCCAGATTTTGCGAGGCTAACAATTGGTAAATCATCAGTGTTTATTGATGGGGAGCAGAGAGTGCCTTTCTATGGATTGCATATGCTTATGCAGTTAACGGAGTTAGTGAGTGTCTTTGTCACAATATTGATTGTCGCTTCTAGCTCACTGATATTACTGCTTTCTCCTTTTATGGCCTTCATATGGAATAGAGCTCTTCTGGTGATGTTGGCTTTCTCTGCGGGATTAAATCTATTTGTACTTGGAATAGCGGCAAACTTCTTCAGCTTCTATCTTGAAAGCATTGCTTTTGCTTCGGGGGGCGTTGCTATGAATTTGGTTCTTGTGGCCGTTTATGTAAGGACAAAGATGATGAAACTAGTATGTGGATCTGCATCATGAGGAAACTCTTAAATATCATTTTACTGCTATCGATGCTGCTTCCACTTCAGTTAGCCGCAGATCAGTCAGAGGCTGATCAGATTGAAGTTTTATTGGAAGAAGCTCTTTTTAGAATTGAAGGAGCTAAGTCCTTCCAGGAAAAACTTGAGCATCTAACGGATTTTGAGGCGAATCTGCTTAGCTTGGATGAAGCTGCCCAAGAGAGCGAATATTATGATTATGTGCAGCTTACAGAAGCGTTGGCCGTAGCTGATATTTCTAATCTGTCAGAGATTGATTGTCCTGATGTATTAGCCCGGATTCATTATGGTTGGGACCCAACGTCAGAAGTGCCACGTTTCTCAGGGATAGTTGAGCTGGTTTTTAGTATTGTACAGCAAACGTGCCTTAACGATTAGGCAAAAGCTTTCAGTGCCATCAAGGAATCCGATTAAACGACAGCTCATCTACGAGCCAAGAAACATCATCGCTATCCATTTTTTCATAGTCTTTCTCGGAAAATGGGGAAAGAATGAACCCTCCATTTATAGATGGATAGCAGTAGTACGCCGGTTCATCAAATCTTAAATCTGAAATTTTGGGGCTACTAAGATTATTTATATTTATCTTACCTTGGCTGTAACTCCATGAAAAAGTGATTCTTTTAGATTCTGTACCAGTTGAAACGTTGATGGCTTTAACAATTCCTTTCCCTGATTCGAGATTAAGAGTGATATCAAAATCAGGGTTTGGATTAAGAAAATATGGAATATCGTATTTATATTGTCCGCTAAGATTGCTGCAATCAGATGGTGTTATAGCCCTTGTATATATCGAAGGGGCTACAGGTAGAATGAGCAAGGTCGCTAAGCCAATTGACACATATTCAAATTTTGAAGGGATAAAATTTTTTATAGTTACGGTTGTGATACCAACAATTATTGAACCCACTATGAAGCTGATTAATGCAGCTATCGCTATCTTTTCCCAACTAGCATTGATAATCGTCAAATGGTCGATAAGAGAATCTACGGAAAATTCCTTACCTAAAACAAAAGGAATAGATGCGTAAATAATTAACCCTATAATGAAAACACCGCATAGTGCTAACAGGCCGATTATGGGGCTACTCGTTATATCTTCAAATTCATCGTCGGATGTTGGATCGTTTGTTTGTTGAGGACGTTCCGTCTCATAGTCCATGATTGTTGTATTCTCAAAAGGGTTTCTTTCTTCATCTCGACGGGCTAAAAAGTAACCGCTTTGATCCATGATAAGAGACTCTTTATGACAACTAGGACAGGCAGCTTTCACTTCGAATGGACCTATTGTCGCTTGGTCAGTTTCAACTTCAAATGTATCGTAGCAGTATGGGCATCTACCTAAGAAGCGAACCATAATTTTCACCATTTTTTTGATGCTTGAGCATTTTTAAATTTAGTCGGCCTATAAGAAATGAGTATGAACTAGGTGTTTTAATAATAGTGTGCATATTTCTTAAAGCTCTTTATCTCACAAAGATTTGTTAAAGAATTTGATTGTTGATGAACGGCCTAGATAGACTAAGTGAATAGCTTTTACTCTTGTTTAGGCCTTTACTGTTTATGAGTCACGTAACTATCGATCTTCCTTTTATTATTGCTGGGCCTTTGTTGCGCAAAGTTACTCCAGACCAAGTTGCTTTGTGGCTGGTTACCTCTGAGCCTTTAAAGGGCTCTTTCCATTTTTATCAGGAACAGGAACTTGTTGCCCAGATAGATTGTGCTTTGATTAATCAATCTATTCAGGTGGGTAAGTCTGCTTTTATCAATTTAATTGAGTATTGTCCTGAACACTCCCTCTCTACTGATACTTGGTTCTCTTATGATCTTGAGTGTGACGTTCGGGGAGAAAATCATAATTTTAAAAGCCTGTTGCCCCATCTGGTCTACCCAGGTGAAGAACGACCTAAGTTTGCCCTAAAAACTCAGCTGGATCAGGTACTGCATGGTTCTTGTCGTAAACCTCATTATGCATCCGAAGATGCATTGCTTCGTGTCGATCAGGTATTAGAAAGTTCAACAGATGATATTGAATCTCGCCCTGCGCTTTTGATGATGTCGGGTGATCAGATCTATGCGGATGATGTCGCAGGGCCAATGCTATCGGCCATACATCAGACGATAGATCTACTCGGTTTAGCGCCTGAGCTGATAGAGGGAGCCACGGTAAAGAACAGCGCCGAACTTTATAAAAGTGAGCATTGTTATTACGAACGCGAGGAGCTGCTACCGCAAACACCTGCAGGACAAGATTTGGCTGATCGTTTTTTTGCCGGAGCAGAGAAACCGATATTTACTGCGGATACGGCACACAATCATCTGATTACATTGGCTGAGATGTTGGCGATGTATTTCTTGGTCTGGTCACCACAGCTTTGGCGTTATATCTCGCTAAATGCAGGCGAAGTTTCAGATAAATATATCGATCGCTACTTAGATGAACAAAGAGAGCTCGATCTATTTGTTCACGGTTTGCCAAACGTTCAGCGAGCTTTAGCTCAAATTCCTGTTTATATGATCTTTGATGATCATGATATTACCGATGATTGGAACCTAACCCGAGGTTGGGAAGAAGCGGCTTATAATCATCCGTTTTCCAGAAGCATTATCGGTAATGCGCTACTCGGCTATTGGCTGTGTCAGGGCTGGGGCAATGCCCCTGATAAATTCCCGCAGCAATGGGCGGAGCTGATACAGCAAGATGCGATTGCAGATGGTGGGGAAGTTAGGAATGATCTGATTACTCAGGTGCTTGAATTTGAAGCCTGGAGTTACTGTCTTAATACATCACCTAAATTGGTGGTTTTGGATACCCGTACTCGTCGCTGGTGGTCGGAAAGTAGTGGGGCTAAACCTTCGGGATTGATGGATTGGGAAGCACTGTCCGAACTGCAGCAAGAGCTGATTGGTGAAGATGCAGTACTTTTGGTTTCTCCCGCACCGATTTTTGGTATGAAGATAATCGAGACAGTTCAGCGGATCTTTACCTACTTTGGCCATGCACTGATGGTGGATGCCGAAAACTGGATGGCTCATGCTGGTTCTGCCAATGTGATCCTCAATATCTTCCGTCATCCTAAAACACCACAGAATTTTGTGATTTTGTCGGGTGATGTGCATTACTCCTTTGCTTATGACATCAAGATTCGTTTCCGGAAAAACAGCCCAGATATCTGGCAAATCACCTGTAGTGGCTTAAAGAATGAGTTCCCGCATGCTTTGTTGAATCTCTTCGATAAAATGAACCGCTGGCTTTATGGCAGTCGCTCGCCGCTTAACTGGTTTACCAAACGTCGACGGATGCAGATTCGTTCGCGCATCCCAGAAGGTATGCCGGCTAAAAGGGTATTTAATGGTAGTGGCGTCGGACTGGTTAAGTTAAATCAGGTGGGTGAGCCTACCAAAGTAACCGTGCTCAAGGCCCAAGGTGGTGATATAAGTTTTCCTTACCGAAAGCCTAAATCGCGTTCTTAACGATAACGGGAGTAATGCTTGATAGATTGCTCCCGTTAACTATTTATCTATTCTCCATCTGAGCTTTTTTCCATTCTTGTTGCAATCGCAATTCTATTCCATGCGTTGATGGCTGTGATTTGCATGATGATCTCAACAAAGCCTTTTTCGCCAAATAGCGCCAATCCTTGCTGATAAGTTTGATCGCTTAGATCTTGTGGATTGGTTGAGGTCATCTCTTCGGTAAGGGCAAGAACAACTCTTTCCTCTTCGCTAAATAGCTTCGATTTTCTCCACGCAGATAGCGCATAAATACGTTGTTCTGATTCGCCTTTTGCTCGTGCCTGACTTGTATGCATATCGATGCAGAATGCGCATTCGTTTAGCATGGATGCCCGTATTTTGATCAACCCTTTCAACTTATAACCGATGCTTATGTCTGAGAGGTAATTCTCCATCTGTAACATAGTGTTTAATGCTGGTGTGTGTGACTTAACAAAGTCTATTTTCTGTAGCATGTTTCAATCCTAATCAATAACGCTGAATGATGTGGTTATTTTGGCGCTAAGCAAGAATGTTTAGAATCTGTTATAAATGCGGAACACTTTTGCGTATTTTGCAAAAGTTATGGCTGGATAATTAAGGTTTGCAGACAGGGTAAGAAAAGATGCTTGAGTTACTACGGATATTTATTCAGGTGGCTAATTTGGGAAGTTTTTCTAAAACAGCTAAAGCACTGAATATCGCGCCATCCTCGGTTACGAGAAGTATCGATAAGTTAGAAACTGAATTAGGTGTTGCGCTTTTTAAGCGAAGTACACGAGCTTTGTCTCTTACTGAACACGGCCAACAGTTGTTTGAGCGTGCAAATTTACTTTTAAAGAATGCTGATGATTTAGTCAGTTCAATTAAGGATGCAAATGCGGAACCTCAAGGGGAGCTAAAGATCTCTGTATTTGAAAGTTTTGGCATGCAAAAGGTTTCGCCATTAATTCCAGCATTTCTCAAGCAATTCCCAGAAGTGAATGTACAGATTGAATTGGATAACCAACTGGTCGATCTGAATAGCAGTGCGTTTGATATCGGTATTAGAATTGGTAAACCAGAAGACTCAGATTTACGTGCCCGTAAACTCATAGAGAACCGAATGGTGCTATGTGCATCATCGAGTTATTTAGATGTATTCGGGTCGCCCTCAGAACCGAGTGAGCTTTCAGGTCATAATTGCTTGTTATTAAATCAAGGTAGGCAGCGCTGTTATTGGCATTTTAATTCTAAACTGAGCTCTCAAAAGAACTCTCCACAGAGCTCTCTTCAAAAAAACAAAAAGGTTCTGGTGACCGGTAACTTATCTTCTAAAGGCGGTTCACCTCTGGTTGAAGCGGCTATTGCAGGAACCGGTATTTTATTGATCGCTAGATGGATGGTGGAGGAGCATCTGAACGATGGAAGCCTTATTGAATGCATGCCTGAGTGGGCACCATCGCTTTATGAACAGGGTAGCGGAGATATCTATGCGATCTATCAAGGCAGTCGATATCTCAAGCCGAGTGTCCGTAGTTTTATCGATTTTCTAGTCGAACATATCTCAGATTAAGATGTTTAGGCCTTTTGCGAAGCGCGCTTGGTTTTAGCAGTTGCAATCGCTTCTAAAGGGTTGTCTGGCCAAGGGTGTTTAGGATATCGGCCTTTCATATCTTTCTGCACATCTTTGTAGGCATTTTGCCAGAAACTTTCTAAGTCCTGAGTGACCTGTAGTGGTCTTCTCGCAGGAGAAAGTAAGTGAAGTTGTAGCGCTACATGATGTGCAATTTTAGGTGTTTGGGTACAGCCAAACATCTCTTGCAGTTTTACAGCTAAAACAGGTGGATTTTGGCTGTAATCGATTCTGATCTTTGAGCCGGAAGGTACGGTAAATCGTTCCGGTGCTAACTCATCTAACTTCTGAGGAAGGGGCCAAGGAAGCATCGCTTGTAGCACGCTGCTTAAATTGATTTTCTTCAACTGTTTTAGTTGCGTTATGTTATCCAAATAGGGTGTCAGCCATTCTTCAAGATTGTCTTGAAGCCAGTTATCGCTTAGATCTGGCCATTGATTTTGTGATTGCTTTTGAACAGCTTGGTGCAGAAATATCACGCGCTGACGCCATGCTTGAATATCATCACTCCAAGGTAAAAGAGATAACCCTCGTTTCCTTATTTGATTGATGATCGCTGCGTTAATCGCCTCAGGTGAAGGGCTTTCTAGAGGGGCGGATTCCCAAACGAGAGTACCGATGCGTTTTTGCTCCTCGGCACAGATACGATCTTGGGATTTGTCCCATTCAATCACTTCATGCTGTTGAATCAGTTCAGGAATGAATTGTTCAATCCACTCAGGATTCAGCGGCGCAGCCAGTTGGATCTGGTCGTTCGTTTGGTTTTGTTTTCCTTGCAGTGTCGCAACGGTTATCCATGGATATTGGCTTAATCTATCTTGATCGTAGAAGTTCGCCGCACGTCCATTATTGAGCTTATAAATAGTACTGTTCTGGCGTTGCTGTGCGATGCGATCAGGATACGCAAGCGCGAGTAAAACGGCTGCTTGTTCGTGATCTGGAATTTTATTTCCAGAGGTTTCGCTTGGAATATCTAATATGGAGAGCATTCGATGGTAATGCTGTTCCTGCTTTTTGATACGATGCCAGACGCCTTTCTGGAAACTCGGTTTGGTTGCTAGCCATTCGAGGCGGCTGTTGATATCCGCGCCTTCATTTCTAAAAGGATCGCGTTCCATTAAAAGCGCAGCGATACGACAGGCTTTGTCGGCTAAGCCCCAAGCTGAACCTTTGATAAGCATGTGGCTGAGTCTTGGATGCGCAGGTAACTTAGCCATTAGCTGACCGTGGATGGTTGTTTGCTTCTGTGAGTTGAGAGCGCCTAATTGGGTTAGCAAGGTTTGCGCTTGTTGGAAAGAACCTGCTGGTGGTTGGTCAAGCCAATTAAGGTCTTTTGTATCGGTGGTACCCCAGCTGGCTAGCTGCAGTGCTAAAGCTGTTAGATCTGCTTGTGCTATTTCCGGACTATCGAATGCGCTAAGTTGTTCTTGCTGTCCTTCACTCCATAATCGGTAACATACGCCAGGGGATAATCGACCTGCTCGGCCTGCACGTTGTGTGGCAGAAGCTGAGGAAATTCGGCGCGTATGTAGACGTGTCATGGCAGAGTTTGGATCATATTTGGCAACACGAGTTAAACCAGAATCGATTACTACCTCTACGCCTTGGATGGTTAAACTAGTCTCAGCAATATTGGTTGCTAGTACGACTTTGCGTTTATCAGCTTCACAGGGGTTTATAGCTTTGCGTTGTTCTTCCAGTGTTAGATCGCCATAGAGTGGCGCGATAGCAATAGAATTTTTCTCTGTTTGAGAGAGCTGCTCGTTAAGTAGTTCTTCGACTTTACGAATTTCTCGCATACCGGGTAAGAAACATAAAATACTACCGGTTTGCTCGGCTATCGCTAGGGTGACGGTCTTAACCATCTTTTGTGCTAACCATTCTCCTTGTGAGGGTTCGCCACAATACAACGGTTTAACTGGGAAACTACGACCTGAACTGGTAACAACAGGGGCATTACCTAGCAGTTTGGCGATTTTTTCTCCATCCAGCGTGGCGGACATCACCAAGATCTTCAGCGTAGTTTCTTCGCGGAAGTATTCTCTGGCTTCTAAGGTTAGGGCTAAGCCTAAGTCGGCATCTAAGCTGCGTTCGTGAAACTCGTCGAAAATTACAATCCCATAGCCTTCAAGGCTCGGATCGGTTTGTAACATGCGGGTTAAGATACCCTCAGTCACAATTTCTATTCGGGTGTGTTCGCTGATACAGGTGTCGAGGCGAACTCTATAGCCAACGGTCTGACCTGCTTTTTCATTGAGCATCTGTGCCATACGTTCGGCGGCAGCTTTAGCTGCTAAACGCCTTGGTTCTAGCATGAGAATCTTTTGATTACTCAGCCAACTTTCTTTGAGCAATGAGAGGGGGACTTGCGTGGTTTTACCTGCACCGGGAGGTGCTTCCAGAACCGCTTCATTTTGATCGTTAAGCGCTTGAGTTAATTTGGGTAAAACGGAAATGATAGGCAGCAAGGCTTCGACACTCTGAAAAATAATTCAGCATAAAGTTTAACAGTTTTTCTATAAGGGTTTGGCTCTGACAAGTAGTAAAGCTACAATGATGGAGCAATAAAATTTTTGCCGATGTTGTTCTTAGTTGTAAGGAGCCTTAATGGCGGGTAATTTTAAAGGTCGCAGAGGCGGCTATCAAAAAACTCCTAAGCTTTCTGGTCGAGGTGTACTGGAAAAGGTTGTCACCGATGGTCCTCATGTTGAGTGGGTTGGCATGCCGCCATTCTACATTCATGTGATCACAGTGGACGGTGAGGAGTACTCTTATATGTCTCCAGATAAAGATCTAGAAATTGAGCTGGGTAAGAAAGTTACCTTCCGTTATAAAGAAACCAGTAAAGGCAATTTTGTTGATAAGCGTTCCTTAGGTGTTGTGATTGACCCAAGTGAACTGGGTTATTAAGCCTTTCTTAGTTTTTTAAAAAGCAGCCAATAGGCTGCTTTTTTGTATCTGTTCACATTCGATATTATTGAACAAGTTTTGATCATTACTGTCATTAGATGTATCTTTGATACATCGAAACGGAATGGGTTGAGATATGTTGAGCAATAACAGAGTAGAGCTTACCCTCATAGAAAAGCGTTATCTAACACCTCGCTCGATTGAATTAACTTACAAGGGCGAAGATCCGATTCGTTATATCCCCGGTCAATTTTTTTCTATTGAGTTCACCTACCAAGGGGATACAAAGGCGAGAAGTTACAGTGTGGCAAATGGGGATCAACCAAGTATAGATAACAGGTTACTCACTTTTGTCATTACTTTGGTCCCTGATGGCGCTGCCAGCGAATATTTTAGAGCTGCAGAGCTAGGTAGCACCGTTGCCGTTAATGGGCCTTTTGGTAATCTGATCTTACCTAAAGTCTCACCCAAGAGGTTTGTCTTTATCGCCACAGGTGCAGGAGTGACGCCGTTTAGATCTATGTTGCCGGAGCTTCGATCTCGTCTTTGTGAAAATCCAGAATTGGAGGTGGTCGTTATCCAGGGGGTGAGAAATAGAGAAGAGTTACTCTACGCCGACGAGTTTTCCGAACTTACCCAATTGACTGCTCATGCTAAGTTTTTTAGCTGCTTTAGCCGTGAGGAGAGTAAGATCCTGTCCGCCAACGAGAAATCTGGTTATGTGTCTGACTTATATGTGGATCTGAATGCGAATCCGGATCAGGACATTGTCTACCTGTGTGGTCATCCGGACATGATTGATAAAGCGGTCAACTACTTTGATCAGCAGGGATTTAAACCCGCTAATCTTAAGCGTGAGAAGTACCAATTCTCTCTGCTGTAAAATTTGTGTGCAGCGATTAGGAAAGCCTCTCTGTCGGAGAGGCGGTAAAACAGAAGCTATGTACTATTCTGATTACAGAGGTTATTCAGAGAGGGAACAGTATGCTTCAAGAATTTCGGCATATCCGATTACAAACAACGACTGATATCGACTACATTTTATCGCCAGATAAAACTGCAACGCCTGCTAGCTTATATAGCCCAGCCTTTGAAGTGTTCACCGACTTTACAGAAGTGAAACCCGTAACGGTTCCTGAATCTTTACCTATTCAAGAAGCACTGGAGTATATGAAGAGTCAGCACGTACGGTTGCTCTTTGTTTTGGATAACCAAGATAATTTTACCGGTATTATTACGGCGTCAGATGCGGCTGGTCGAAAAGTCATGGCCTTTATGCAACGTGATGGAGTCAGTCGAGATCAGGTTCAGGTGCGCCATATTATGCTGAGTAAGTTGAATATGAATGCGCTTACCTATGAGCAGCTTAAAGATGCACGGGTAGGGGATATCATGTTGACCCTTAAAGGTTCTGGAGATCAGCATGTCGTCGTCACAGATGAAAGTTCAGCTGGAGTACTTAGAATTAGAGGAATAATCTCTGCCAGTGACATTTCAAGACGCCTTAAAATAGGTTTTGATGTTATGTATGAATCGAAAAGCTTTGCGGAAATAGAGCGGGTGATTCGAAGTGGTGAAGGAACTTAATTTAAAGCCTAAATCTAATGCTGGACTTGGAATTCTATTACTGACTATACTTCGCGCCTTTACCGTACTAGGCACTGCTAGAGTACTTTGTCTAACCCAATTGTGTGGTGCAATTGCGCATGATTTTACCAAACCAATTTAGTCCTGATGTTTCTCAAAAACTGGAAGCATTAACTAAGGCTAAACCTACACCTTTTTTAGCATTAGACTTATCAGTAATCGAGACTCGGTTTGCTGAACTAAGTAATGGCTTTCCAAAAGCAGACGTGTTCTACGCAGTAAAAGCAAATCCTGCTAATGAGGTGCTTGAACTGTTAGCTAAAGAGGGGTCTAGCTTCGACATAGCTTCCCCACAAGAGCTAGATAAAGTACTGCAGTTCAATGTTGCACCAGAGCGTATAAGCTACGGGAATACGATTAAGAAGTGTTCAGCAATAAAGTACTTCTATGATCACGGTGTACGCTTATTTGCGACCGACTCAGAGGCGGATCTGCGTAATATAGCGGAGTATGCGCCTGGTTCTGATATCTATATCCGCGTGCTCACTGATGGTTCAGAAGGTGCTGATTGGCCTTTGTCACGTAAGTTTGGTTGTAACCCTGAAATGGCAATTGAACTTGCCGTACTTGCTCGGGATTTGGGTTTAAACCCTTATGGGGTTTCCTTCCATGTGGGTTCCCAGCAGCGTGATATCGACGTTTGGGATGGTGCAATTGCCAAGGTTAAAGTTATCTTCGAGCGTTTGGCTGAAGAGCACAGCATCCGCTTACAAATGATTAATATGGGCGGTGGTTTTCCGGCGACCTATTTGCAGAAAACCAATGAATTTGAAACCTATGCTGAAGAGATTACGCGCTTTCTAAAAGAAGATTTTGGTGAAGAATTACCAAGAATTATCCTTGAACCTGGCCGCTCGCTGGTGGCTGATGCTGGGATCATCGTGTCAGAAGTGGTTTTGATCTCTAGAAAATCGTCAACAGCGCTTGAGCGTTGGGTCTATACAGATGTAGGGATGTTTAATGGTTTGATCGAAACTTTGGGTGAGGCGATTAAATATCCGCTATCTACTTCAAAGTCAGGGCCAGAAGAAGAGGTGATCCTTGCCGGTCCTACCTGTGATAGTCTGGATATCATGTACGAACAGCATAAATATGAGTTGCCGCTCTCTTTAGATATAGGTGATCAAATTTATTGGTTCTCCACCGGTGCTTATACCACCAGTTATAGCTCGATCGAGTTTAACGGTTTTCCACCTCTGGATTACTATATTTTGTAATCTTAGTCGCAGTATTTCGCTACTGCGACTAAAAATATCCTTTTTGAATCAAGCTTCTGCGCATAAAAACTACAAAACAGGTTGTCCATCCTGTCCCAAACAGCTATCTTTTTGGTATGCCAATTTTTATCGTCTGGTTGAGTGGAGAGTAGTGGATGTCAGATAAACAGATTCAAGCTCGCTATGGTGCTGTTCTGGAAGCAACAGCGGATGTAGTGCTGGTACTTGAACCAACAGGTTTGATCATGGCGTGTTCTGCAGGTGACGCAGGCTGGTTGGATGCCGATGCGATCATGGGACGTAAGCTCGAAGATATTTTCCCTGCTGATATCAGCGGTAATATAACTGCAGCTGGGGTTAAGTCGATTGAGAAGAACAAGTCGATTAAGACTTACATCCAGTTAAGACCTGAGCATGTACCGGTTCTTAAAGAGCAAGGTTTGAGCGAAACGAAATGGATGGAGCTTCGTTGTGCTGCTGCTGGCGATGAGGTTGTCGCTGTGTTTCGTGATATCTCTGCCCAGCGTAGATTGGAGCGACAAGTTACCAATCAGGCTCAGCGTGATCCATTAACAGGTGCATATAATCGTCGTGCATTAAGACCTGTACTGGAACAAGCTATTGCACAAGCGCAGCGATATGACTGGGTTTGTAGTCTAATGGTTATCGATGTAGATAATTTTAGTGACCTGAATGATAGATACTCATGGGACTGTGGTGATCAAATTTTGCAGCAGTTAGTGACCTCTATCCATGGAATGAAACGTACTTCAGACTTCCTTGCGCGTTACGGTGACGATCAGTTTGTGATGTTTATGCCGGAAACGAACCATGAACAGGGTATGGCTGCTGGTAATCGTGTACGTAAAATGATGGAAGAGATGGAAATCCCTTACGCAGCTGGCGATGTTAAGTTCACTGTCAGTGTTGGTGTTGCAGCGCTAGATGGTCTGGACGACGATCCTGATAACATGTTGAGACGTGCCAACGAAAATCTATTTGTAGCCAAGCAAAGCGGTTGTAACCGTGTCGAAGGTGAAGGATAGCAGCGAGCTCGCTTTTTTTTTAAAAAAGGGAGCTTAATAGCTCCCTTTTTCTTTCTCTGTGAATTTTAGAAAATTTTGAGTAAATAATGAAATACATTCCGTTGGAAAAATACACTAAAGCTTGGATATTTCGTCACAGGGACTTGCCTGTTTCTGAGGAAGATCTTGCTCAGATTAATCCGCTAACGGAAAGTCGTGCAGAGCAGATCTGGTCCGAGCATGTAAGTAGAGGTTGTTCACATCCGGAGCATTTCGGCGAGGGGGATTGGGCGGCTAAAGATGAAAATTGGTCTGAGAAAGATTTTTGGCAGAGTGCATGGGATGCCCAGTCAAACGAGATGCCTGAACTCTTAGCAACTCATTTGGCAGAGTGGGATGAAAATATTACTGTTTATTTTTGTTACCAAAGTGATCACATCATTGAAACAAAGTGGGGTGTTTTCCGTCGGAATTGGAAGAACTTCCTTTTCTTTGACAATGGCCCCGTACTTTTAGGTCGAAAACGTAAGCAGGTTGCTCAATTCTTCGACAATGGCAGTTACCGTTTAGGTCTACGCTCGTAATCCATTTCAGTTCAGCGGGATATGAAGCACGGTTGTTCTAGATTGTGCTTCGTTATTCTCTTCAAAAATTCTTCTTCCCTGATAAGTTCAATCTATTGTTAGCTCGTTTCTAGGCTACGGGTTAGTCATATCTTTTGCTTCTATACTGCTGCGTAAGAAATATTCAGTGGTAGTCACTTTTTAAAGTCATAAGCTTAATGAAAATTAATTGCAATATTATTAAGTGAATGTTCAGTATCTATAGATAAATATACGCAATAACTTACCGAACAAGTCGTATTTCTTATTAAAAACCTAAAAGAATACGATGTAATAAAATTGTAATTTGATTTAGCTTAAAGTTTATTCATTTTTACAAATCTTTGTTTGAATTTTATATCTTTATATGTCAAAAATAGACTCTTAATATGTTTACTTACTACCGCTTTAAACCTTACGTAATGTAAGTGATAATAGGCCTGTAGTAGTACTAAAGTTCTGATTTTATCAGATATATCAGAGTGAATTAGTACAGTATTAGAGAATTTTAAATCAGCTGGAAGGCAAAGAATTCAATGAGCCTACGGCTTTAGTCCATGAAAAATTGACCTAAGTGTGAAAAACACCCTCGATACTATATTTTTTGGTACTTCTTCCATTTTGGAATACGCTTATCATTAACATATGGATTGGGGTATCTATGTTTTTAGAAGTTGTAGCTTAATATTTTTCATAGCCCCTTTTGTTTGAATTTATGTAATTTAGTCATACCTTTTGGGTGTTTGTCTTTAACAAGAACTTTTTCCCCTTTAGGTCAAAGGACTCACTTTTCAACGGAGTGTTTTAGTGCAAGATATGGAAAGCCTGATTCTACAGCTAAAACAGCAGCCAGCACTTCAAGAAAAAACAGTGTTAGCTATTGAATGCACATGGGATCGGCTGTTACAGGAACTGGATGAGTTGCTATGCCAGCTAGGTTTTACTTCCTTCACTTATTCGGTGTTGACGCGTCAGCATATTGAGGGCTTGTCTGATCATCAGAAGCAGCGTTGGGAGAATGGCTTTGATATTGTTGGCTCACTGCCAGACGCAGTAGTTAAAGCTTATTACCGTGATGTTGCTCACGCAGATCCATTATGGAAAGAACTACCAGAAGCGCGTTCTCCACTTGTAGTTAATAATGCAGATGGTGGACTAGGGGCGCAGGCGGAAACGTTTTGGAAACAGAATAATATTGCTTCTCGTGTTTACATACCGATGACAGGTGTGAGCGATAATTATTGGTTCCACTATTTTGGTCTGTTTCACAGTTTGCCTGCACGTGAATTCGAAGAGTTCTTTGATTCGGTTAAGGAGTGGTTGGTACCTATTTTGGCTCGCTATCACTCATTGCTACAGGTTGTATGTGAGAAAGAGCAGAACCCTTTCCTTAAGCAGGAGCTTCTATCACACACCTGTCGCCAGATAATTCAGATGACTGCTGAAGGTATGGCGGTGAAAAGAATTGCTGACAAGCTAGCGTTAACTGAGGAAGGGATTACTTATCATATTACTCGAGCTAAGCGTGTTTTTGGTGCACGTAATAAAACGCAGCTCGTAGCTATATTGTATGAAGTAGGTCTTTTGTAACTATAAGCTATCAATCAAGGTTGATAGCTTATGCGTTTTCCAAAACTTTGGCTCTCGTTTTCGTACTCTGACGATTGATTTTGGCTTTCAACTGCAACCTGATCAGCAGGTTTGCCGCTAAAGTCTCCCCCGCTGATTATTTCCCACTCGTTGTCATGTTTATGTAAGTAGGCGTAACAACAACAGCATTTATACAACTCACTACCTTTCAATTCACTAATCTTTTTTAGTGCAGAGTGAGGTTTGTGATGCAATACAAGGCTGTAACATAGCGTACATGCCTTTTCCATTAGCTTGATCCTCCATGATAAGGCTATCAATAGATACAAATTAGCACAGGGTTTCGGATTTGAAGCTAAGAAAAATTCCTATTTTCTTACGATGGTCAAATTTATTTGTAAGAGCGCTAACCAGAGCTAGCAGCATTTTTTTGCAATCGGTATGATTACCTCAACTAAGTTTGACTTTATGCTTGGGCCTTTAGTTAGGTTCCCAAATCCTAATCTAGGAGATGATTTTTTACAGCGCTAACTCTGTTCTAGTGTAAGAAATGTCTCCCTTTTGATAGAGAATTATCTGTATGCAAATTGCTGAAAATCTAGTTGGCTTCATCCACTACACTCTTAAAAATGAAGAAGGTGAAGTTCTAGACTCATCTCAGGGGCAAGAGCCATTACCATTTGTTTGTGGCGCTAATAATATCGTTCCTGGTTTGGAAAAGGCGCTAATCGGTAAAACTGTTGGTGACAAGCTGGATGTGGTTGTAACACCTGAAGAGGGTTACGGTGATGTGCGTGAAGAACTAGTGCAAAACGTTGATCGTGCTAATTTTCAAGGCATTGATGATATTCAGGTTGGCATGCAGTTTATGGCCGAAGCTCCTTGGGGACAGCAACCAGTAACTGTTATTGCTATTGAAGAAGATAGTGTGGTCCTTGATGGTAACCATCCTTTAGCTGGTCAAACACTTACTTTCAGTGTTGAAGTAACAAATGTTCGTGAAGCGACTGAAGAAGAGCTTTCTCACGGTCATGTTCACGAAGAAGGTCACAGCTGCGGCGGTGCTTAATTTGTAATTATTTTAGATAGTAAAGCCCGGTTTTAACCGGGCTTTTTTGTGCCTATCTAATCGATAACACCCTCTTAAAACTCGATCTTTGACTATCATTAATCTGAATGTATCGGTGTTACCGTAAAACGGTTGTCTTATTAAAAATATCCGCAAGCATAGATCTGGAGGCTTTTTATGAACATAGAGCAGATGGGTATGCTAAATCAGCAGGCACGAATTAAGGGTGTTAATTTTATCGAGTCTGGGTGTGGTCCTATGGTTATAGAGGTGGAATTTGATGATCATGATCACCTTCAGAAAGAGTTGATTAAAGATCAGGAAGGTAAAGTAGTCACTTGTCATAATGTGAAAGAGGGTTACGATATTTGCCTTAAAGCAGGTATCCATGAGGCTAACCTTGTTCAGATTGAGACCCATGACGAAGCCTGTCGTTCTGATTTTGCGGATTATCATCAGGACTCAATTCCTCTAAAATTTTAGTCGCTAGATCGGATAAGCTCGTGCAGGAGCATAGCCAAACTGGCATAGTAATAACTCAGGGATATGGAGTTAGGTGTTCATGCGCGAAAAGCTAGATCAGATTGTTGAAGCAGTTAGCCAAGTTTTATACGGAAAAGAGGTTCAGATCAGGCAAGCGTTGACCTGTTTAATTACAGGGGGGCATCTGCTAATTGAGGATCTACCTGGTATGGGCAAGACCACATTGTCCCATGCTTTAGCTAAAGTCCTTGGGTTAGATTACCAAAGAATCCAATTCACTAGTGATATGTTGCCTGCTGATATTTTAGGGGCATCCATCTTTGATTCTGCAAATGGTCAATTTGTGTTTCATAAAGGGCCGGTATTTACTCAGTTATTATTAGCCGATGAGATAAACCGTACAACGCCAAAAACCCAAAGTGCATTGCTTGAAGCGATGGAGGAAAGGCAGGTTACTGTAGAAGGACATAGCTATGAACTGCCGCAACCGTTCTTTGTTATTGCTACCCAAAACCCTATCTCTCAATACGGTACATTTCCTCTACCTGAATCTCAGTTAGACCGATTCTTAATGCGGATTCATCTTGGTTATCCATCTTTGGAAGCTGAAAGGGAGCTTCTATTGGGGGGGGATGCTCGTAAGAAAATTCCTGACTTACTGGAGCAACTTGCACTAAGCGAGCTAGAACAAATTAGAGACGAGTGCACTCAGGTTTCTGTGTCAGGCAGTGTATTGGACTATATTCAAAGGTTGGTTAAGTACAGTCGAGAGTCAACCGACTTTGAATATGGGATCTCGCCGCGAGGCAGTTTGGCGTTGCTCAATACGGCTAAAACGTGGGCTTATATTAGCGGTAGAGACTATGTTATTCCTGAAGATATTCAATCTTTGCTAGGACCTGTTTTTGCTCACCGTTTGCGTTCCACAGAAGATTATATGGATCAGAGTGGTACTGCTCTTGTTCGTAAATTACTCAGTGAGGTTGATGTGGTTGGTTGAGCAATTGAGAAATCGGCTTCAAGAGTGGATTGATAAGGTTGTCAGTGCTAGGCGGCCTAAAGGCCATTCCATTCTTTTAAATCAAAAGCGTATCTATATTTTTCCTACGGCTTCAGGTTGGAGCTTTCTCTTTCTTTGTATTCTGCTTTTTTTTATCGCAACTAATTATCAGAATAACCTTATTCATGCGGTAGCCTACTTGTTAGTCGCCCTTGGGGTGTTGACCATACATTTTACCTATCTAAATCTATCAGGTTTAAGAATCACTGCGCTAAGAGGTAAAAATTGCTTTGCCGGTGATTCAACTTATCTTTCGGTACTTCTGGAATCTGAAAATAATCGGAACTACGAAACTATTCAGTTGAACTGGAAGGGTCAGCCTGAAGAAACAGTCCATCTCGAAAAAGAACAGGCTCGAGAAGTTGAACTTAATCTGACTACCGAGAAGCGTGGTCGTTTAAAGCCCGGTCCACTGAAGATAGAGACTACTTATCCATTTGGTTTATTAAGGGCTTGGAGTTGGATTGAGTTGGATCTAGATATAGTCGTATTTCCAAAACCTCAAAAAGGACCGCGACCTGATTTGAATAGCGGTGATCAAGATAGCCAGTCTGGGAATAAGAGAACAGGCGATGATTTCTTTGGTTTGGAAGAATATCAGCCCGGCCAATCCACTAAGCATATTGCTTGGAAGCAATATGCTCAAGGGCGAGGTTTGTTAGTCAAACGCTATGTTGGGCAGCAAAGTCGTAAGGTGTGGTTGAATTGGGAGTCTTGGCCGGACCTTCCAATGGAGCAAAGGCTCAGTGTTCTCTGTTACTGGGCGATTCAATTAGAGCATGAAGGAATAGATTTTGGGTTGATGTTACCCAATAAAAGAATCGAGCCTACATCGGGTCCAGATCATTTAGAAAGGGTTTTAACGGTACTGGCTGTATTTGGAGGGGCGAATGGCAACTCTGGCCATGCATAACCAACAGCTTAGCCGTACAGCTCTGCTATGGCAGTTGATTAGTGTATTTGTAGTTGTGCTGCCTCACGTTAGCCACTTGCCGTTTTGGGTGCCAGGTATAGTGCTGTTCACATTAAGCTGGCGAGTCATGGTCTTTATTGGCCGTTGGTCGTTTCCTGCTAAATGGTTTAAGTCTGTTTTAGTTTTTGTCGCAGGTGCATCTGTTCTGCTTAGTTATCAAGAGGGTGGGGGGATTAGCTCTACCGTCTCTTTGCTGGTGGTCGCTTTCTCGCTTAAATTGTTGGAGATCTATAAACGGCGTGATGCACTGGTTGTTCTTTATGTGGCATACCTCATTGCGGCATCCATTTTTCTATTCACGCAAACTATCTGGATGGCCATTTACACTTTCTTTTGTTTGTTAGTGATCAGTACAGCTTTGCAAGCAATACACATTCACCGTGCCGTTCCTTTCTTCCAGCCGTTTAAGCGTACCAGCTTGATGTTTATTCCGGTGTTCCCATTAATGATTGTTTTATTTATGGGGATGCCAAGAATCGATCCATTATGGCAGATTAGCTTTGATAAAAGTGCAGCCAAAACTGGCTTGTCTGACACTATGGCACCTGGTGATATAACACGGTTAACGCGTTCCGCAGAGGTGGCTTTTAGGGCGACATTTGAAGGCATAAAACCACCCCAATCAAGCTTATATTGGCGCGCTATTGTACTGCATGACTTTGATGGTCGTAGCTGGAGTAACCAAGAAAGTAGTTTAGTAAATAGAGATAAGGCGACAGCGCCAGAGCGTTCTGGTACAAAAATTGGTTATGAGCTTATTCTTGAGCCGACTCAGGCGACTTATATTCCCGCATTAGATTATGTCAGTAAAACACCAAGTGAATTAGAGTTTCGTGCTGGGCGAGTACTAGAAACACGCCGGCCACTGATTCAACGGAAACAGTTTTCTTTAGAAGCTCAGCCGACTTTGTCTATTGGGGCTAAACGCAGCTACCAGAGTTTTTCTCGAGAGGTTTATCTACCTGAAGGAAACCCTGAAACATTGGATTTAGCTCGGCATTGGTGGCGAGAAACAGGCAATGAAGAGGCGTTTATTCGGCGTATTCTGCAATTCTTTAATCAAAGCTTTACGTACACGCTCTCACCACCTCCATTGGGGGTAAATACAGTGGATGACTTTCTCCTCAAAACACAGCGCGGCTTTTGTGGTCATTACTCAAGTGCTACTGCTTTTATGCTTCGTGCGGTGGGGATTCCTGCCAGGATAGTTACGGGGTATCAGGGGGGGGAATGGAACCATTACGAAAACTATTTATTAGTAAGGCAGTATGATGCTCATGCTTGGGTTGAAGCATGGCTTCCACAAAGAGGT
Source organism: Neptuniibacter sp. SY11_33 (assembly GCF_047778025.1). Classification (GTDB taxonomy): domain Bacteria; phylum Pseudomonadota; class Gammaproteobacteria; order Pseudomonadales; family Balneatricaceae; genus Neptuniibacter. The sequence continues at coordinate 2,138,385 of NZ_CP180543.1, read as the reverse complement.
TGGGTGAGGATAGATCCAACTGCAGCGGTTTCTCCTGATCGTATTGAAGAAGCGTCGAGTGAAGTGTTATCCCGTGAGCCCGAGTTCTTAAACGAAAGCCCTGTGCAAAGTTTAGGTATTAAGGGCGATGGGTTTTTATCAGAATTAAGGCTGAGAATAGAAGGGCTAAACTATGCTTGGCATCGTTGGGTTTTACACTATCATCATCGACAGATAGATCTGTTACGTGATCTCTTAGGCAAAGTAACTGCTTGGCGTTTAGTGTTATTTCTACTCGTCCCGTTTGCCATAGTGATAACAATCACAATGCTCTTAATGGCTCGGTCTAGTGCTGCGCCAGCTAAAGATCCCTTTGACTCAAATATTACTCGCTTATCAAATGGCTTAAAGCCGAAGGGCTTGCAGAGATCAAAAGGTGAAACGGTAGGTGATTACTGCGCGAGATTAGCTAATGTACGTCCTGATTTAGCCGAGGTTTGTAGTCAAATTGCTCTGCAATACGAATGTGTTAAATATGCTGTAAATGATGATGGACCAACGGTTACTGAGTTTTCAAAATCTATAGATCAATGCTTGGTTTCATTTAGATAATTCAGATTTTTAGCATCGCTAATTTGTTCCTTAATAGCGGTAAAGTTTCTTCTTCAAACCATGGGTTTTTCTTCAACCAGATCTGATTTCTGGGTGATGGGTGAGGTAAAGGAAATAAATGGCTAGGGGCTTTGTCAGCATTTTTTACCCTTTCTGTGAGGGTCTTGTGTCCCGCTAAGCTTTGCACTTCTTTTAGGTAATAACGCTGAGCATACTGACCGATTAGTAGGGTTAATTGGATGGAAGGCATTTCATTCAATAGGAGGTCGTGCCAAGTAGGTGCGCATTCTGGTCTTGGTGGGTTGTCACCTGAGTGGCCTTTACCAGGATAGCAAAAACCCATAGGTACGATTGCAATTTTGTTTGCATCGTAAAAATTTTCTTTGTCTACTCTTAGCCATTCTCGTAATCTATCGCCGCTTGGGTCGTCCCAAGGTATGCCTGATTTATGAACTCGACTGCCTGGGGCTTGGCCAATAATCAGGAGCTCTGATTTAGCAGATGCTTGAACTACAGGGCGTGGCCCTAAAGGGAGCTCTTTTTCACAGATATTGCAGCTTCTGATTTGCTCAAGCAGTTGATCCAATTTTAAATCTCCATAAGCTATCGCGTTATGATTCGTTGTCTTAAACAAACAGTTAAACCCTAATGAATGAAACTATAGAGCAGTACAGAATAATTAGAAGTGCACGAAGGAAAACAGCGGCTATTCAGGTGGATGAAAAGGGTGTATCTGTTCGAGTTCCGGTATGGGTAACGGATCAATGGGTACGTGATTGGGTTGCTAAGAAACAGGATTGGATAGCTCGGCAACAGGCGGTTATGTCACAAAACCTTGAGATGTTTTGTTTGAAAACTGAGAAAGGTGCTCTATTCCCATATTTAGGGAAAGAATATGTTCTAGATTGGTGCAGTGGGGCTCGATGGGATGTCCAATTTGAAGGTGATACGCTATTAGTGGTAATGGGTAAGCGTCGTTCATCTGTGAAGGAAGATTCAGAACGCGTTGAAGCTTTTTTGAAAAAATGGCTTAAAGAGCAGGCAGAGCAGTTCATCTCTGAGCGAGTAAGATATTGGGCTGATGTTAAAGGTGTTAGATATAATTCATTGAAATATAAGAGTTTTAAGCGGAGGTGGGGCAGCTGTTCTGCGCGAGGGGAAATTACATTTAATTGGCGACTAGTATTTGCAGATAAAAATATTATAGATTATGTGGTTATTCATGAGTTATCACACCTGACTCATTTAAATCACAGTCCTAGATTTTGGGCGCTAGTTGAAAAGTACTGCCCAGATTGGAAAGAAAAGCGTTCTTATCTTCAATCAAAAAATGCTTGGGTTCTTTGGTGACTGTTTGTTTGAAATGCTGAGTGGTTGTGTTATTTTTGAAGTGATTTCATAGTGTTAACAAGCCATGCATAGCTACATATATAGACTATGCTGTTTGGAAAAGGAGTTTTAGCACTATTTGCCAAGTGAGATGGCACAGGCAGCTATAACAATAATGAGAGCGAAAATGAGCCTATACAAGAGTATTGAGAAATCTATATTCAATACGTTAACTAAGAAGATCTTAGGTAACGTCCTATTCCTACTTTTACCCCACATCGTTTTAGTGGTTATTGGTTACTACCACTTTGAGAAGCTTGAGCAAGGCCTCTCTGGAGTTGAAGCCGCTGCTGTACCTGTAGAGCTGATTCAGTCCCATCTGGATTCTTTTAGCTTTTATGGTGCGCTCACGGTAGGATTCGCTCTTATCACAGGTATTGGCACAATCTTCTTTATGCGCCATCTTTTCCTGCGCCCAATTAATGAAATGACTGATATCTTGAAGGCGATTAAGGATAAAGATGGTGATATTTCCGCTACTTTACCTGAGTACACTTACGATGAGATCTCAGAAATGGCGGAAAGCTACAATGGCTTCTCATCCAGTTTGAAAGCGATGATTGCTGAAAGCCGTCGCCGCAGTGTAAGCGTTGCACTGAGTTCTACTCGGCTACAAAAGGTACTTATCGAAGCGCAAGGTTCTGCTACAAAACAAGAAGAGCAAGCTCAGAAGGTATTCCAATCCTCTCAAGAGGCGACTCAAGCAATTGATAATATTGCAGGCAGTACTCTTGAGATCTCTGAGCGCAACACTCGAAACTTGGAAGAGATTCGTACCTCAAGTAGCGAACTGGGCCGTGTACAAAATCAAGTTGAAGCGATTAGAGTGCAGGTGACTGATTTCCAAGATACTGTTCATCAACTTGAGATCAATTCCCGTAATATTACTGAGATCCTTGGCATGGTTAAGGATTTCTCCGATCAAACTAACTTGTTGGCACTTAACGCTTCTATTGAGGCGGCTCGTGCAGGTGAAGCTGGTCGAGGTTTTTCTGTAGTAGCTGACGAAGTACGTAACCTTTCTCAGAAAGTAAGCACAGCCACTAGTGAAATTGATCAGAATATCAGCCAGATGTCTTCGTTGGTCGGAAGTACTCGAAGTAGTGCTTCGACAATTCTAGAGTATGTTGGTTCGACAGAAGAGTTTATCGGTAGCACGAATGACCAATTCCACGGACTTGTAAGCGACTTTGAAGAGTTAAACAGCCAGCTAAGTAGTATCAGTGCGGCTATAGACGAGTTGGCTTATACAAACCGTGAATCGCACAATCATGTATCTGAAATTACCAATATCTCTACATCAATGCATGGTGAGATCGAACAATCACGTCGCTTCTCTGAAGAGCTAGAGCATTCGACAGAGGAAACGCAGGAGCTTCTTTCTCGCTTTATCATCGGTTACGGTGGTTTTGAAGGAATGATCCAAGCGGGGCGTCAGTGGAGTCAGCAAGTTCAAGATGCACTAGAAGAGTTAAGTAATCGTGGTTGTAATATGTTCGATACTAACTATGTACGTACGAACGATGGTCAAATGCCGGAGAAATATGACACCAGCTATGCTGATCAGTATGAAGCAATGATGCGCCCACTGTTTGATAGTTTTATTTCGCAGCGCTCTGAGTTTATTTATGCCATCGCCGTAGACCGCAATGGATACGCTGCAGCTCACCATACAAAAGTATCTGAGCGAATGACGGGCAACTTTGAAGTGGATAATTTGAAGAGCCGTAACCGTCGAATTTTTGCCGGTAACCGTGCTGAAATTCGTCGTGCATCTTCTACAGCGCCATTCTTATTGCAGACTTATATTCGTGATACAGGTGAAATTCTGAATGATCTATCGATCCCTCTGTATATCAACGGACAGCATTGGGGTGGATTGATTATGGGCTTTGCACCAGAAAACTTACTGGAAGACAAAAGCTAAGGAATCTGGGCTGGAGGCATAAAAAAAACGCGGTATTAACCGCGTTTTTTATGTCTGCTTGTTAGATTACATGTCGTAATCTGTTACAAGCTGCTCTACGAGTTGTTTAACCGTATCGTAAGATAGCGGCTTGCTACAGATGGCAGAAACGCCTGCGCTTTGCACGGCGGCTAAGCGGCTTTCGTTTTGCTCGCTAGTCACCATCAAGATTGGAACGGTAGGTTGCTCGCTATGGCTTCTAATATGCTCTACAAGCTCTTTTCCGTCGACATTGGGCATATTGTAGTCAGTGATGATCAAATCATAACGACTGCCATTGGCGATAAACTCAAGAGCCTCGGAGCCATCTTTTGCCGTATCAACTGACTGAATAGAAAGAGAGTCCAGCATCTGCTTGATGTAGTTACGTGACATTTTGCTGTCATCAACAATCAGCACTCTCAGCGCATCATATTCTTCTCTATCACTGTCAGTTTCAAAATCAGTGATGTAATCAAGCGTGCTCCTTAGGGCCATGTCCATCTCTTCGCGGCTAAACGGCTTGGGTAAGATGCCAATCGCTCCTGCTTGGCGAATAGGCTCTAGGTAGCGATAGTGTGTTTCAGAGGAGATCAAAAGAAACGTCACGTGCTCCAAAGCACCTAATCCACGCATTTGGGTTACCAAATCTGTACCCGTCATGTCTGGTAAATGCATGGAAGATAAAACTAAATCGGGTGGAGAAGATAGCATGTGTTCAAGGGCCGGTTTAGCTTCGGAGAATTCCTCGATATTGTTTATGCCGAAACTGTTTAAGTGGCCGATGATAATGTGGCGCTGAACCTTTGAGGGTTCGATTACAGTGACATATATACTACTTAATTCCATATCCTAATCCATTAACAGGTAACTTAGCGGAAGTCGCTAAGGGATAGATAGTTGATTAAAGTTTAGATCATGACAGAGATAACCCTAACAGAAAAGTGGTGAATTGAGCTTTATCCTATTAAATGTAAAGGTTTTTGAGTGTTCGATCCTAATATTGAGGCTTTTCTTAACTATTGATTGTTTTTTGGGCGATACATTACCCGGATTTGTTTGAATTTTGCCCAGGAAGATAAGTTGTGCCCTTATAAATAGAACTATTTTGTTATATTTTTGAATGATTATGTCACTTTTTTTCTGATTTTTTGTCCTTGGTTTAAACTTAATCTAAATATCCCATATCTAGACTAGATATTTAAAATCCACTGCCTTTATGGCTATAAATAACTGATAAACATTACATAATCATTTATGGGTTATTTTTATTTGAGTGCTTTTGATTATCAGGACGTTCGTGGAAGGATTTATGAAGTTAAAGTTCTGTTATTTTTTGTCATTGATTTATTGGTTTTGTTGTCATATTGGTATGCTAATGCAGCTTGATCTAAATCAGTAAATTCTTATGTTTTGATGTTGTTTGTATAATCAGAGGCGTAGCATAGGAAGAGAGAGGTGGAAAAAGCTGGTTTAGATCAGCGTTTTTTACCTCATGTGTTCCAAGCAAAAAAGGTCAGAGTAATGTGCCCAAATGGAAACGCCGATCTAACTAGGAGTTTGATTCTTAATGCTGCAACTCGCATCATCAGTCAAGATGGATTACAAGCGCTGACGGCGGGCAGGTTAATTGCAGAGGCAGGGGTTAGCAAAGGAGGACTCTATCATCACTTTCGTACAATGACGGAAGTTGAACTTGAGGTGCTCCAATTACTTTCCAGTAAGTTGCTCCTAACATTGCAAGGCTACCAAGCTCCGCAAACTAAAGAAGAGTTTCTAGATCGAATAGAAACGGAGTTCTTTGATTGTTTGATTACTCAGGATGAGACGGCACGAGCATTGTTCGGATATGTTTCATCTGCTTCGTATAATCAGCAGATACAAGTACTATTGCGTCAATTGCAGGATGATATCTCTCTGCAACGACTGCAGCTTCTTCAAAAACTCAGTGCAGGTACGTCTACTGCATCATTGCAGAATACGGTTCAGATGATTGCCACTATTCAAGCAGGTTTAATGATGCGCTTTTATGTTTCAGAGGATCCTGTCAGTGTGAGAAATTACTGGCGAACGTGCCGAGTATCACTTGATGAGTTGTTAGGCATTAAAGATCAATCGGATCTGAGTTGGGAAATTGTGCAGGCTCCGCCAACACCCATCCCATCTATCTGTTCCTAGGCGCTATTCATAAGTGCTATGAGTGACCTTGTAGAGATCTCTGCAAGGTCATTTTTATTTTCTTATTAATTTGAAAGTTGCTCAGCCATTTGCGCTTTCAAAGTCGAAACAAACTTATCGCTGTCTTTAAGTGCTTTAATCTCAAGCTTATCTTCATTCTCTTTCAGGTAAAGCGTGATGATCTGCACCATGTTTTCTTTGTGTTGGTTAATCTCTTCGATCTCGCGAAATGTCACGCGGGTTTCTGTCTCGTCGGAAGGCACTTTTAATAAAATTGATTTAGGTGCAATCTCTACAGACATATTTTTCATTTGATCTTTGGTTTGTTCTAGATGATGTTTGTACCAGCTAGCTAGGATCAAACCTATACCCAGTGGTGCGAGAAGATATATCTTGGAAAGGTTCATCATCATTAGCATCAGCGCAGCACCAACAAAACCTAATTGGCAGTTGGTTAGTAGTGATAATTTTTTCTCAAAGAAATCTTTGTCCCAGTGATAAATAGAATCTGATTTGTCCACGCTTGTACCCCTTAATAATCAGGCATGAGTCTCGCTTTAAAGGTAATTTTTTGCAAGCGTGAAAAGCAGGACAAAAGTCGTGTAACTTGATGTACTATCAAATACTCTTCGAAGCTTAGATAAAAAGTTCTAATCGGCCCTACAAAATGTAAAGGAGTACTGAATGTCACGTTCTAAATTGCTGGGATCTGTACTGGTTACCTGCGCGCTGATAGCGGGATGTGATGATAATAAGGACGTTGCAAATGCGGCCAAACAGGATGCGGCAAGCGAGAAGGTCCAAAATGCCGTTGCTGAAGCCTTAAGCGTTCTCGATATCTCGGAACGTGAATATGGTGATGTCAATGCGCTGACACTCCTGTTTAACTCTCCATTAGATCCGGATCAAAAATTTGAACGTCATGTGGTGATTTCACCAGATCTTGGTACGCCGGTACTCAGTAAAGATGGGCGTTCTCTTCGATTTGTTGGGCCTGAGCCGCTTCAAAAATATGATATTCAAATTAAACAGGGCCTAAAAAGCGCTACAGGGGTAGTGCTTGAGACAGGCGTGAGTAAATCGTTAAAGGCTAGAGATTTACCTAAGCTAGTCGCGTTCGAAACGGATGGTGCCGTAATGATTCCAGGCAAGGTGGAATCCTTGCCTCTGATTGCGGTCAATGTGCCGGAAGCTGAGATAAATATTTATCAGGTAAAGCAGGAGAGTAGCGTTCAGTTTTTTGATGAATATCAATCACTGAAAAGTGGCGATCGATGGTATTTCGATGAAGATGCGCTGGCAAGTTCAGTCGATCACGTTTACACAGCGCGTATTCAGGTTGGCGAAGATAGAAACAAGCGCAATCGAGCTGGATTTGCTGTTGCCTCTGTTCCGAATATTGATCAAGGCGGTGTTTATTTAGCAACGGTTCGAGAGCCCGGTGGATTTAGTTATCAAACAACCTGGTTTAGTGTTTCAGCTATAGGCCTGCAAGCCAGAGACTATGGTAAAAGTACGACCTATATCGCCCAAAATGCTGCAACAGGGGATCTGCTTGAAGGGGTAACCCTTAATATCCTTGATCGTAATAGTAAAGTGATCGCAACGGGCGAAACCGATGAACAAGGTACCTGGCAAGTTGACAATAAGTGGCAGCGAAAGAGCCCTCGCTTGATCATAGCGCAACATAATCAACAGGTGAGCGTTCTCAAATACCACGCGCCTTCTTTAGATCTATCCGATTATCCTGTGCATGGCAGACTGACTAAAGAAGTGGAAATCTTTACCTTTGCTCCTCGTGATATCTATCGTCCCGGTGAGGAACTGGTCTTTGGTTCACTTATGCGTGATCAAGACGGCAATTTACTTACAGGGCCTCTAAAAATAGAACTGATTAAACCCGATGCGGATACAGCTGGCACTTGGCTAATTGAACCTTCAAAGCCAGGTTACTATGAGTTCCGATATGATCTTCCAAGTAATGCGATCTTGGGTGGCTGGCAGGCTAAAGTATTTAGCCCGGCAAGTAAGAAAAGTGCTACTTATTATGACTTTAAAGTAGAAGCTTTTTTACCAGAACGCCTACGTTTGGTATTTGACCAGACAGCGACACCGCTAAGTTTTGATCTTAACGATAAAATTAAAATACCTGTAAAAGGGGAATACCTGTACGGTGCGGTTGCCGCTGGAAACCGTCTTGATACGCAGGTGACTTTAAATGCGTGGCCTGAACCGTTTGATAACTTAAAGGGTTTTAAGTTTGGCGTGCCCTCTACAGTGGATTGGCAACAGTTTAGTCTACCGGCCGTAAAGCTGAATGATGCAGGTGAGACCTCAACTGAATTTAATCTATCTCAATATAACCCGCAGTCTTTTGAAAGCCCGGCTCGCATTAATGTGCGTTATAGCTTGTTTGAAAGTGGCGGTCGCGCAATTAACCGTTCTCGCTCAGTACTTTTATGGCCAAAAGATAGTTTTGTTGGTGTGAAGCCTTCTTTCGAAAATGACCAATCTGGAAAAGATGAGAATGTTAGTTTTGAATTGGTTAGAGCTGATAAACAGGGCCAACTACTGAACTCTGGAGAAGTCAAAGCAACGCTTTATCGATTAGAAGAGAAGTATTTCTGGAGTCATACCCCTGAGCGCGGTTGGCACTATCAAATCGAGAAAAATGAATACCCGGTTGCGACTGAATTTATTCAGTTAGCTTCCGATCAGCCTCAGCAATTATCCATGCCAGTCGAATGGGGTCCATACCGTTTAGAGCTGGATGATATTTCTGGTAAGAGTAAAACTGTTTATACCTTCCAAGCGGGTGAGCCATGGTATTACAGCTGGCAAACAGCTTCGGATCGTATCCGTCCCGATCTGGTGACCTTGGCGTTAGATAAAGAGTCATATCAAGCGGGAGACAGAGTTAAAGTAAGACTGGCTTCGCCAACCGAAGGCAAAGCGGTGGTACTTCTTGAAACCGATCAGGTTCTACATTCCCAAGAAGTTTTGTTAGACAATCGTGAAGCTGAGGTCGAAATACCTCTACCTGCTGATCTGAATCGTCATGATGTTTATATCAGTGCCTTTGTCGTGGCGCCAACCGAGCATAAAGATAAAGTAAGTAAGCGTAGTATCGGTATTGTTCATCTACCTTTGGATCGTGTTGATCGTGAACTCGATGTAACTATTGAAGTTGCTGAATCACTACTTCCAGAAACCAAAGCTAACTTAACCCTTAAAGTCACTGACAAAGCAGGTAAGCCTGTCCAAGGTGATTACTATATCAGTCTAACAGCAGTCGATAGCGGTGTGTTAAGTGTGACGGGATATAAGCAAACTGATCCTTTTAACTTCTTCTACGGTCGTCGTGCTTACAACCCGAAAATCAGCGATATGTACAATGATTTAATTGAGCCTCACATGTATAAGGACGCTCAGATTCGCTGGGGTGGTGATGGAGAGCTAGAACGCGGTGGCGAAGTGCCTCCGACTGAAGTAGAGATTTTAAGCCTATACCACTCTCCAATCTCTTTAGAAAATGGAGAAGCGACGGTTGAACTTGATTTGCCAGCATTTGATGGCGAGCTGACGTTAACTGCGTTGGCGATGTCTGACAATAAATTTGGTTTAGAGAGTGAAACAACCAAAGTTGCGTCTCCTGTAGTGGCTCAGTTGTCCATGCCTCGATTCTTAGCTATCGGTGATAACACAACCATGGCGTTGGATTTAGCCAATGTGTCTGATGATGCTCAAAATGTATCTGTGAAATTAACTCATCAGGGCGCTGTGAGTTTAAGGCAAGATAGCTTTGAGCTGTCGTTGAATAAAGGCGAGAAACAGGTATTGCCTTTGATCGCTGATGCAGTTGAGTTGGGTGAAGGGTTCATCAGTGCCGAGATTACTTTCGGTGATGTTCAGTTAAATCGTGAGTGGGTACTAGGTGTACGATCGGCGTATCCTGCCGTTTATGGCTCGACTATGCGTGTATTGGCAGCAGGGGAAAGCATTCAATTCCCTATCGGGTCTATTCAAGATCTCAGCAAACTGCAATCGCAGTTACGTGTAGCGAATACGCCGGACCTGAATGCTCAGCAGCATTTTAAAACCCTGATGAGTTACCCATACGGTTGTTTAGAACAAACTACCAGTAAGTCGCAACCTTTGGCGTTGTTATTGGCAGGTGAGAAAGCTCCGGCTTACACGCGTTCTGTCACTAATTCTCAATTTGAAAATGGTATTAATGCTGCGATCAGTCGTTACAGCGAGTTGCAGTTAGGCAATGGTGGTTTTGGCCTATGGGATAAATTCTCGCCAGAAGAGCATTGGTTAACTGCTTATGCGACGGACTTCTTGCTGCATTTAGATCGTTCAGGTTTTGCTGTACCTAATGCCATGCTGACTAATTCTGTAGGTCGCCTACGCTCTTATGTACATAACCGTAAAGCGATTTCGGTTAGAACTTGGTCAGATATTCCTTCCCATTATGAAATATCCTACAAAGCTTATGCTGCTTATGTTTTGGCTAAGCAAGGTGAAGTGACCTTAGGACCATTACGCGATCTTGCAGAGCAGCAACTTAACGACTCTCGTGGTGTGCTGCCGGGGGTGCACTTAGGATTAGCGATTATTGAAACCGGTAGCCTGCAAGAAGGTGCAGCCATAGTGCAACAGGCTCTGTTAACAGAGAGGGCAGAGGGTTATCTAGGGGATTATGGCTCGGTTATTCGCGATAAAGCGATGGCGATTCATACCATTCTGGAACTGCCTAATGCACGCTCAATACACAAAGTCGCCTTGCAACAGATCCCCGACCTACTTGTTCTTTTGAAGCAGCAGCGTTGGTTGAGTACACAGGAAAAGGCAGCCTTACTGCACTTGTCGAATGCGCTTAATCAAATGGATAAAGAGGGAGAATGGCAGGGGAAATTACTTCAAGGTGAAATTGAGACGTTGCTGGAAGCTACGACCGAGCTAGGTCGTAATCTAGATAGTTCAGAACTAGCATCTACTGCGTTTACCAATACAAAAGACAAACCTGCTTATGCAAGTTTCCATTGGACGGGTATCCCTAAACAGATGCCTAAACATGTGAATGAAGGGATCAATTTAGATATAGATCAGTTCCGGGTCTTGGATGGTAATGCGCAATTACTGAAGAAGAATCAGGTATTAAAAACAGGCGATCTACTGTTAACACGTGTGAGACTTTATAGCGAAAAGCGTGTGCCTGACGGTTTATTGGTGAGCTTGCTACCTGCTGGGGTAGAGCTGGAAAATCAGAATCTTCAGCATGCGCTTAAGTTAAAGGATATTCGTATTGACGGTGAGACTGTATCTCAGCGGGCAATGATCTCCTATCAGGCATTTCAAGATGACCGTTATGTTGCCGCCGTTGATATTCCAGAAAAACGCGAGCAGGTGGTTTATTTCTTAAGCCGGGCAGTAACGCCAGGACATTACTTAGTACCACCTGTACAGGCTGAGTCTATGTACAAACCGTCCCACCGGGGTGTGGCTAATAGTATTGAGTACTTAACCGTTATTCCTTAAAAAGTTTACCTTGAGCGGGTGTACCTTCAACGTGTACACCTTAAGCGTTTGATGTGAGGAAAGATGCGATCTGTAATTAAATATACCTGTTGTTTGCTTTGTCTTATTGCGGCAGGTCTATGGATAGCAGATCGTGCATTCCCTTTACATGATAATTCTGAAGCAGGGGCCGCTACGGTTGTTCTCGACCGTCATGGTGAACCCTTGCGAATCTTCGCTGATCACAATGGCGTATGGCGTTACCCCGTTTCTATTGATCAAGTATCGCCTCGTTATATTGAAGCGCTACTTACTTACGAAGATCGGTATTTTTACCAACACCCCGGCGTCAATCCATTTAGCTTGCTCCGTGCAAGTTGGCAGTGGATCGCAGAGGGCAGAATTATCTCTGGTGGTTCTACGCTGACCATGCAAGTGGCGCGCTTGCACTATCCGAGCCAGCGCAGTGTTAGTGGTAAATTGCAGCAGATCTTAAGAGCATTGCAGCTGGAATGGCATCTGTCTAAAGATCAAATCCTAACCTTATATCTAAATACTGCACCCTTTGGTGGAACCATCGAAGGGGTGCAAGCTGCTAGTTTACAATATCTGCAAAAACCAGCGTCGCAACTACGATTTTCTGAAGCCGCTCTGTTAGCTGTTTTACCTCAGGCGCCTTCACGTTTGAGGCCGGATAGGCATCCAAAACTAGCACAGCAATATCGAGATAAAGTATTGGATCGTTTGCTTAGCTTTCAAGTCTGGAGTGAAGAAAGTGTCACCCGGGCGAAGCAAGAAAATATAGAAGTTTGGCCTCTATCAAATCCGATGCTCGCGCCAATTTTGAGTCGTCGCTTGAAGCAGTCAGAAGCAGAAAAAAAGGTTATACGTTCAACGATTGATAGCGGTATCCAGCAGAATTTCTCTGACCAAATAAAGCGTTATGTAGCCCGGCAGGCTAAAGGTATATCGGCGGCGGCCTTGTTGGTTGATAATCAAAACCGTCAGGTTGTGTCCTATGTAGGGTCGGCAGATTTTCTAAATGCACAGCGTTTTGGTCATGTCGACATGGTTACAGCGATGCGTTCTCCCGGCTCAACTTTAAAGCCCTTTTTATATGGATTGGCGCTGGATGACAGTCTTATTCATAGTGAGTCCCTATTAGCTGATGTGCCTATAGTGACAGGGCAATACCGACCGGGTAATTTCAGCCAAGGGTTCTCGGGGCCTGTATCAGCATCCTCCGCATTACAACGCTCACTTAATTTGCCATTTGTTCAATTGATACAGCATTACGATTCTCAGCGTTTTGCTAACAAACTCGATCATGTTGGTGTTCCCCTGAAAATTCCCGGTGGGCGCGCTAATCCCGCAATTATCTTAGGTGGTGCTGGTAGTTCTTTAGAGCATTTAGTGACGCTCTACTCGAGTTTTGCTAATTCAGGCAGTGTTGCGCCATTAAAGTATTCTATCGCTGGTGGATTTGAAGAAGCTGCTAGTGTTAATGAATCAGGGCAACCAACGCGGCAATTGATGAGTCCAGACGCCGCATGGATTACTTGGAATGCCCTTGCAGATATAGATCCGCCCGATCAATTTATTGACGGCTATTCGCGGGCGCATCTTCCCAGAATTGGTTGGAAGACTGGCACCAGTTGGGATTATCGTGATGTATGGGCAGTGGGTGTGTCGAAAAGATATACGCTAGGGGTCTGGCTTGGTAAACCCGATGGTTCGCCTATGGAGAGAACTATGGGCCGTGTTTTGGCGGGCCCTTTATTGTTTCAGCTTTATCAATTGCTGGAGCCCGAAACTGATACGATTACAAAACCCGAGGGTATTGTGGAGCAGTTAATCTGCTGGCCTGATGGCAGGGTTGTGATGTCAGGTGATCAGGCATGCGATCAAGTTAGAACTGCATTTACGATTACTCAAAATACCCCGCGCACTTTAGATCCGGAATTTTCAAAACAAAGCCGATTTTATAGCCCGCAATATAATTATCTAGTGGATCAACAATCAGGATTAAGGGTGACAAGGGAATGTGATATAGGTTCTATGAAAAGCCAGTCAGATTTTGTCTGGCCTGTGGCAATGGAGCCTTGGATCTCTAAACAATGGCGAAGGAATGTTCGCATTCCTCCTTTTGATAGCAAGTGTAAAACCATCTTGCAAACCAGTGCGCTTTTAAGATTGCATGGCATCAACGATCAACAGGTGTATCACACCAATGGGTTGGAGGTGATAGACGTGGATGTTAGAGCCGAGGGGAGTGAGGGTAATCTTAACTGGTATCTCAATGGCAGGTTGCTTGAAGGGGCGGGCAATAAACAGACACTGACACTGCAAGGAAGCCAAACATATCAGCTTTATGTTCAAAGTATCTCCGGATCGAGCGTGCAGATTGAGTTTAGCGTCCTATAACGACTTGAATAAAATCGTATGGCTCTTCATTTAAGCACTCGATAAAATATAGAGACTAACTCTAGAGGCTGTTGAATGAAAAAGTTAATTATTGGTTTCGTTTCCGCTGTTTTATGTATGCCTGTTTTCGCAGCAGACCCTTATTGGGAAGAGGGTAAAACTGAACAAAGCTATGAGATCGATGTCTACCATAGCCCTACTTGTGGTTGCTGCAAGGGGTGGATTACTCACCTAGAGCAACACAACTTCAAAGTGAATAGTATCGAGATGCATGATGTTTCACCGATCAAACAACGCTTGGGTGTACCTGCCCAAGGCGCATCTTGTCATACTGGTGTTGTAAATGGCTTGGTGGTTGAGGGTCATGTGCCAGCGCAAGATGTTAAAAAATTATTGGCTGATAATACCGAAAATATCCGTTTGTTAACCGTGCCGGGTATGCCATCGGGTGGCCCAGGTATGGATATGGATGGTGCACGAAAAGATGATTTTAAAGTCTATGCGGTTTCAGAGGCTAACGAAGTTAGCGTTTATTCGGAATACGCGGATTACTAAATCCAGCCGTGGAAATAAAAAAGGCGAACCATAGTGTTCGCCTTTTTTTAGATGTAATCGAAATTACTTACGGATACCTTCGATGTGAAGTTCTAGGTATACCGTTTCAGCTGCAGGGCCTAACTGGTAGTTCATACCAAAATCTTTAGGTTGGATCTCTGTAGTACCTTCGAAGCCTGCACGGTAGCCGCCCCAAGGGTCTTTACCTTCACCTACTTTTTGTACGTCGATAGAGATCTCTTTGCTTGTTCCGTACAGTGTCAACATACCTTTCATTACGCCGCTGCCATCTTCATTTGGAGTGTATGAAGAGCTAACAAAAGACGCTTTAGGGTGTTTAGCTACGTCAAGGTACTCATTGCCACGGATATGCTTATCACGCTCAGCGTGGTTAGAGTCAAACGAGTTAACATCAATATCAACATTCACTTTAGATGCAGCAGGGTTCGCTGCATCGTAGCTGAATTCACCAGAGAATGTGTTGAAGCGACCAGTTAACCAGCTAGTGCCCAAATGGCTGATACGGAATTGAATGGATGCGTGCGCACCTTTTGTATCAATAACGTAATCCGCAGCATAAAGAGGGGATGTAGTGATTAGAGAGGCTAGCGCCAATCCTTTAATAAATTTAGATTTCATCAATGTTCCTCGCGTAGCGCTAGCATGCGCTTTAATGTTTTGTCTTTATCTATGTAATGGTGCTTTATCGCAGCGAAAGCATGTAATGCTGCTAGCACGATGAGTGTTGTTGCTATCAAAAAGTGAATCTCACCTGCAATATCCTCCTGCTGTTCCATTGCGAAGGGTAGTGCTGGAATACTAAACCAAGTAAAAACTTCTATAGCTCGACCGTCAGCGGTAGAAATTAGGTAGCCTGAACACAAGGTAAGTAGAAGTAAAACTTCGAGCAATACATGTGCGGCTTTTGCTGCAATGGCCATCTTCTTTGGTTGTGGCAGTGCCTTTGGCGAACGGTTAAATAGACGCCATGAGATGCGTGTAATCAATAAGCCTGCTAGTAGTATGCCGATACTCTTATGCCAGATAGGCACCGTCCGGTATTCGGGATCGTAATAGCTTAAGCTTTCAATATATAAACCGAGGGGATAAAGGCCAATAACCGATAATGCAATGAACCAATGAAGTAGGATTGGGCCCCACCCATAGCTGTCATCATCATTCAATATTTTGCGGTTAAATGGCATCTACTTCTGTCCTCAAATTATTTTAACTATGCAACCATAAATAGCATTGTGCTGCAGTTAAGTTTACGAAACTTTACAAGATGTTAGCGTCACCTTTTGGATTTGCTTTTCAAACTTTAATGGCTAATCATTAATGCGTCTAATGCATATTTAATATTTCGGTTATTCGCTAAATGAATTTACGTTCGGTCGATCTAAATCTCCTTGTCGTATTACAAGCGTTGCTAGCTGAGCGCCATGTTTCTAAAGCCGCTGAGCGTTTGCAGATGAGTCAGCCTGCTGTGAGTAGGGCTTTGCAGCGATTACGTCAAACACTAGATGATCCCCTCCTTGTCAGAACTGGAAATGGCTATGATCTGAGTGCGCGTGCTGTTGATCTGGAAAAGCAGTTAAAGCCATTGTTACAAGATGTCGCTTCGATAATGCAGCCAGAGGAATTCAATCCAGAACTGGCCGAGGGTGTGGTTAAGCTAACAGGCTTGGATCTAGAGTTGATTCTGCTGATGCCTGATGTGGTAAGAATGCTGCGTGAAAAGGCACCGAAATTACGGGTAGAGATTGTTTCTCAAAGGCCTGAGCATTTTGAATATCTTGCAAGAGGGGAAGTGCACTTTACAATCACGGGACTATCCCCTGATTCTGGGCAGGATCAATTCAGGCGCTTTCCGATTGCGCGAACAGGTCATGTATGTGTGATGGATCAAACCAACCCCTTAGCCTGCCAAAGCACGATCAGTCTGAACGATTACGCGCAGGCTTCCCATGGTCTTGTCTCTATTACTGGGAAGGGGCCTGGGATGATGGATGTTGAATTAGAAAAGTTCGGTTTGAGTCGCAGGGTGATGCTGAGGTTAGCAAGTTTTATGTCGGTTGCGGAGTTTGGCCAGGGGTCTGACTTGATTTTTACACTGCCCGAAGTAATGGCTCAGCATTTGGTGAAAAGCAGCAGCTTAGTTATTAGGCCGCTGCCTATTGAATTTGATCTACCCGAGGTAGTGCTTTACCTCTATTGGCATGAACGTTTTCATCAAGATCCAATGTGCCGCTGGGTGAGATCTCAGCTGTTATCGATTTTTCAGCCTGATCTATAAATGTGAGCCTGACATAAGCTGCATGGTCTCATTACTCCAGCTTAGGGCATCATAATAAGCATCTGCGTAAACTTCTTGGATATGAGGCGGTAGCTTAAAGGCTGATTGGCCGATCATGTAAAAGTTTACTGCTTGTAGTAAACGACCTGCGGAGCCTTCGTAACTTGTCACCGCTTCGACAATCTCATCAGAGACCGATAACTGCTCAAGCAATGATTCTTGACCGATCTCCAGGAGCGCATCCAACATCGAAATAACGCCAGTGATAAAGGCTAGCTCTGAATCGATCTCTTCTGTTCGATATGCCACGCATTCGCACATTCTTGCTGTAATTAAGATCTGTCGGATCAATTCACTCGGTTTATCATCATTGCTAGAGAGGGCAAGTAGGGTGGCCCACTTGTTAATCTCGTTCATGCCTAAGGCAATAATCGCCTGACTTAAACTCTCAATCTTATTAGGTAGGTTATATTGCGCAGAATTCACGATACGTAACAGCTTGAAGGTCAGTTGTGGGTCGCGAGATGAGATGTCTGCTAGTACCGCAGGAGTAACATCTTGATCCTGAAGCGCTGCCAATAGGTGAATTACGATGGCCTGATTGGACGTTAACTTTTTACCTTCGACAAGCGTTGGCTTAGATAGGAATGTACCCTGGAAAAGTCTAAACCCTAGGGCATGGCATCGCTCATACTCATCATGAGTTTCAACATTCTCTGCAAGAGAAACCACCTTGAAAGGACGCATACTTTCCAAGTGGGAAACTATCGCATCGTCTCTATGTTTACGAATATCGACTCGCACCATATGTGCGAGTTTAAGCAGTTCATCATAGTCGCTACTGTAAGTGAAATCATCTAAAACTAAGCGATAGCCTGCATCCACATATTTTTTCAGGGAACCAAGTAATTCAGGCGTGATGTTAGGTTGCTGCTTAACATCCAGAACTAAATTGTGTCGCGATAGACTTGGTAGACTTTCAGTACGAATAAAGCCTTCAGTGACATTCAGAAAAGCAGGTAAGGATTTTAATGTTCCTGAATCATAGATGCTGGTGAAGTTATTGATTAGGACATTACAGGACTCTTGGTCGCCTTTTAGGAACTTGGCTACGGCTTCGCCATGCTCCGACTGATACAAAAGCTCATACGCTACGACATTAAGTTCGCGGTCAAAAATAGGTAGTCGGGCAAGTCCTAGCTGGTTTAAATGTTCTTCCATGTGCATTTATCCTGTTGTTTATTCATACAACAAATCCTAGATCGGTTAACTCTAACAGCATAGCCACTATAAAAGCCATGGCATTAAGAAACCCTTAACAAATTAATCAGTGTTTTTGTTATGTGGTCGTTTCAGTATAGGTTAGATCGTAATTAACGATGGTGGGAATGAAGAGAAATCTGAGGAAGAGTGATCTGGTATCTCAAGCTTGATTTAGGGTATGAATATGAATTTTATTTCTATAAAAACAGAGAGTTAAATAATTGCATTTGCATCTCAAAAAATCACTGGTATACTGCGCGCCTGTCTTGAGTGATCTCGCTCAGGCAAGGCCCTTCAGGCCCGCTATGGTGGCTCTGCTGGTCCTTCCGCAATGATAAATCGTGAACCTGGTCAGGCCCGGAAGGGAGCAGCCACAGCGGTGGATTCATGTGCCGGAATGTGGCTGGTGGAGTCATCACCAACTTATATTTATCCTCTCTATCTTCAAGTTACTAATTAAGATCTATTAGACGCCCTAGTCTGATTACCTTATCTGTTAACTCTATCTCGAAAATAGCAGTTATTCCTCGACAAGCTTCGTCATCCAGCAATCTTTTTCACGTACGTAACTAACATATTGTCATTGTTCACAAGCGCTATCTTGAAGCGCTTTAATTTTCTTTTTTGAAAGATCTATATCAATGTGGATCGGTTTATCCGTTACTCTTCTTCCCGGGCTGGTGGTATTTCTTTTACATAAAATTGGATTGAGTTTTATGTTTGAATTCTGGCGGCGGTCTTGTTTCGCTACTCTTCTTTCTATTCCTGAATATTGTCCATAGTGATAATCAATAATCCATTCTCTTGCGTGTTCCAGTGTGGGGAGGTTTTTACTCATTCTACGGGCTTTTTTGCCGGAAGATTCAACCCAAAAGTAAGTAAATTGATAATCAATGAAATCCTTGACTAGTCTAAGCATTTTCTTTTCCGTGAATAGAATGTTTTAGGTTTCTAAAACGTTATTGAGCGTTTGAATTTTAAATGATCGTTCATATTTTGATCAATTGTTCGAAGTGTGTAGTGCAAGCAATATTAGTTTGTGCTAATTGATCAAGGTCTGATGATTTGATTTGAGGTTGGGATTGTTCTGGTACTACTTTTAATTTGAAGTGGATTCGGCAGGTTTTGATACTTCGCGCTTGAAAGGGGAAATATGCTCAGCAGTTACGAATATTACCCTAGACTTGCTAAGTCATTTGACAGTATTTGCCTTTAATCGATAAAGCACAAAGACAAGAATGCCGAAGGTAATCAGGAAAATATAGGGACAATAGATAATTCCAGCGAGGCCACTGAAACTTGTCACAACGAGTAATAAAATATCTTTTATTTCTTCCATGAGATTAGAACGTCCTTAGTTCTTCCCAAAAATCCAAACGGTCATTTGAATTCTAGCTTAGTTTTATCCCTGATCAAAGCAAGGTTATTCTATTGGACTATGTTTTTACTCTAAGAGTACGAGGTCCATTAGCATTTTCTGGTTGTTCTCCGATCTTAATCAGCGTCAGAATTAAGCCTGATCCTACTACCATCACGATGGCAGACAAATATAAACCTAGGTTGTAGTTCCCCAAGCTCTCGGCCAATAATCCGGTCAGAAATGGCGCGAGGATTTGAGCGCAGCCATAAGCAAGAGTCATCTTACCCATGAACTTAGACGGGTTGCTAGGGAAGAAGTGGCCCGCCATAGTCAGCACGAGGCTAACGCAGGCAACAAAGGTGCCTCCAAACAATATTGCTGATAATGCAATTAATGGAAATGCATCGCTTTGTGTAGGGATCATTATGCCAATGATTTGTAGGCTATAAGCACCCAGAAGAGCTTTTAAATAACCGTACTTGCGTGCGACTCTATCCCATAGAACCACAGCTGGAATCGCAGCAAGCCCTATCAAAACAAAGGATAAGGCACCTTGGCCCTCTAAGCCTTCGAGACCTTCAATGATATCCACGATAAAAGTCGCGCTAACCACATAACCATAACCGGCACAGAAGTATGCTAGTAAGAATAAACGCGTGAATTTTTTGCTAGGTGGATTATCTACAGGTGCCGCCTGAGAGTGATCAGAATGGTTATTAGGATGAGGTATCCATAACCATGCCGGTACGGCGATGATAGCAGCAATGGCAGCAAAGAATAGCCATTGTTGTTGCCAGTTGGCAGAGAATTGTAAAAGCATTTCCACGATGATAGCTGAGACAAATATGCTCATCCCGATTCCAGAAAAGTGGATACCGAGCTCGCCCCTATGACCATTGTTGACCAGCCATTTTAAGATTAGCCCTGAAGAGATGATTAGCCCGCCTGATGCACAGATCCCCGCCACTAAACGCATTAAGGACCATGTATACAGGTCGGTAGATATAACCATTGCGGCGCTTGTCACCACGCTGAGTACCAAATATAGCTTCTGTAACAAGTACTTGTGATGAAGATTGTTTAGGTTTGCCGCTATTAGAACACCAATCATATAGCCAATGTAGTTAACGGTTGCGAGCCAGCCGCCTCCCGTTTCAGTAAGACCTGCTTCTGCCTGCATGATGGGCAATAAAGGTGTGTAGGAAAAGCGGGCGACACCCACTGTGACAACTAAGCTACAGATGCCAGCAAAATAGACCTGACTTTTGGTAAGTGTGGTGTTCATAAGTGATTTTTTGGTTTTATTGTATTTATGTTCAACAACCATAGCGCTTTCTGATAATCTTAAAAAGTGAATCTTTTAGAATTAAAACTTCAATAAAAGAGAACTATATGGAGATTGTAGCGTTACGTACGTTTAAGGCTGTTGTCGATGAAGCAGGCATTAAAGGTGCTTCTGAAAAGCTTAATACTGTGCAATCTAATATCACTACGAGAATTCAGAAGTTAGAAGACGAGCTTGGTTCTAAATTATTCACACGGGTAGGCAGAAAGCTTGAGCTTACAACATCAGGGCAGCTTTTATATAAATATGCTTCCCAGATTTTGCAGCTGGAGTATCAAGCATCCACTGCTATTTTAAAAAACCAAGGGAACTACGAACTGCGTATAGGCATGCCCGAAACTTTTGCTGCGGTTCATCTACCCACGACGCTGAAACAACTTAAGCGTCAACATCCAGAAATCCTTCCTAGAATTTATACAGATACAAGCGACCGATTAGCGCTGGCTATTTTGAACGATAAGTTGGATTGCGCGTTAGTTGGGAATGCTAAGCAACATGAGGACCTGCGGATCTTGCCCGTTGTTCATGAGTCGCTGGTGCTTGTCACGCCTGTAGATGAAGAATATGAGCCTGTGCTGTTTGTCAGGGAAGAGGGCTGTGGTTACAGGAAGTGTGCTTTAGCTTGGCAAGAATTAGGCGATAGATTCACTGATGAGATGATGGTAATGAGTAGTGCTGATGGCATTCTTGGATGTATTGCCGCTGGATTGGGTTACACCGTTATCGGCGAAAATATGGTGACTGGTAGCCGTTATGAAAATGCGCTTAAATCAGTGCCGGTTACTCAAGGACAACAAGGAATAGAGATCTCGGTTATCTATCGAAAAGGCCATCCGCTCGAGCAGGGTATTCTGAACTTTGTCGGTCAGTTTCCAGAATACAAACAATAAAATAGTTATAGGCTTTTGCGTTTGAATTAAAAATCTTGAGTAAGTCACTGGCTTTATAACAATGAAATCATTTTAGAGTTATTGTTTGAATTGTACGTTATTTGCACAGTTTTCCCTTCCGAAATGTATAGATCTTAAGCAGCCTGAAAATAATCTTAATTTTTGATCGATTATTATTGAAAAGCCTCTAAATGATAAATATTATCACCTGCTATTGATTATCCTTTGTATTTAATTCCTTAATCCTAATGTAGTAAGTGCAAATACATGAATAAGCTAAACAGATTTAATTTACGCAGTAAGATCGGTTTGAGTTTCGGTTTTATCTTGTTATTGCTGGTAGCGGCATCGTTTACAGGTATTAAAGGTTTACATCACGCGGAAGATGGCTTTGTTCAGTACCGTGAGTTGGCGCGCGATAGTAATCTTTCTGGGCGCTTACAAGCGAATATGCTGAAAGTGCGCATGTCGGTAAAAAACTTTCTTATCAGCCACGACAATCAATCATTAGAGCAATACGAACAACGTATGGCGCTGATGAATCAGTTTTTAGAGCAATCTAAGCAAGAAATTAATAACCCAGAGCGTAGCCGTTTAATTATGGAAACTGCAACGCTACTAGATGAGTATAAAACGACTTTTCAGAAGGTTGTTCGATTAGTTAAGACTGAAGATGAGTTGTACTACAACACGCTTGCTCAGCAAGGCCCTGTCATGCGTGACAGTATTACTCAATTAAGGAAGTTTGCTAATAATCGTGGCGAGCCTGAATTGGCATTTTTAGCCTCCAATCTGCAGGAAGATTTGCTGTTAGCAAGGCTATATCTTGTTCGCTTTATGGAAAAAAACCATCAAGAAGATTTCCAGATATCGATCAATAAATTGGATGGCTCTCTAACAAAGCATCTGGAAAGCCTGAAAAAGGTGTTCCTGCTCGATAATGAAATACAGTTGTTAGATCGTTTTGCCAAAGCAAGAGATAAATATCTGGCAGCAACCTTGGAGATTCATAAGACAATTGACCTGCGTAATAGTCTAGTGATCGGTAATCTTGATGTGATTGGTCCCCAAGTTGCGAGCAATGTCGAAAAGGTAAAGCTATCTGTTATTGCTGATCAAGATTCTCTAGGGCCAATGCTTCAGTCACACAATCATCAGGGCCTTCTGTCTGTAATCGTGATCTCTGTTATTGCGGTTATTTTGGGCGTTTTCTTTGCGCTTTGGATCACACGCATGATTACACGTCCGATCCTAGAAGCGGTGAGCTATGCGGATACTTTGGCTGAAGGAGACCTTACCCAGGTGCTTGAAACAAGCCGTAAAGATGAAGTGGGGAAGTTGCAGGGTTCTTTAGGGCATACAACTATTAGATTCCGCCAGATGATCACTGAGATCAACCAAGCTGGTTACAACATGAGCATGTCGGCGGAAGAGTTAGCCGCGCTGACAGAACAGGCGCGTGCCGGGACTATGCAGCAGCAGGAAGAGACTGATCAAGTTGCTTCTGCTGTTACTGAGATGGCGTATACGGCTCAGCATGTCGCGGATAATGCATCTAGTGCTGCATCTTCTGCGGACAGTGCTAACCATCAAGTGATGGAAGGCCGTAACAAAATGCAGATTGCGACAGAGGGGATGAATCGTCTTTCTTCGAGCTTGGATAAAACCTCTTCGGAAGTGCAACACCTGCAGCAGAAAACTCGTGATATCAATGCGATTCTTGATGTGATTCGTGAGATTGCAGAACAGACCAACCTTCTTGCCTTGAATGCTGCGATTGAGGCAGCGCGAGCAGGTGAGCAGGGTCGAGGTTTTGCCGTTGTTGCTGACGAGGTGCGCTCCCTTGCACAACGTACTCAACAGTCTACAGAGATGATTCACAATTTGATCGATGATCTACAAGCCCGTGCTAACTTGACGGTGAATGTGGTTAATCAAGGCACGCAAGAAGCTAATCAGTGTATTGAACTGGTTGATCAGGCAGATTCTGCGTTGAATCAGATCAGTATGACAGTTGAGCAGATGAATGAAGTGAACGCTCAGATTGCTAGTTCTGCTGAACAGCAAAGTGTTGTTGCAGATGAAATTAGCCAGAGCTTGAGTAATGTACGTGTGATTGCTGAACAGAGCCGTGTAGCGGCTGATGAGACAGCTAATTCCAGTATCGCGCTAAGCGATGTTGCGGCACGTATGCAGGAAATGGTGCAGCGCTTCAAAGTAAATTAAGTTGTAGGCTTAATCGTGACCAAGGGGTGATTTATCACCCCTTTTTTGTACCTAATCTAAAGTAACCTTTTAATATGTAGGTTTTTCGCTATTGTTATCAAAGAATGGATTTTTGCCCATCTATAAGGGTATCAGGGAGTTAACAGTGGTCGATCAAGCAAACGTAACAAATGCGCCAGTATCTGAGTCTTTAAGTCAGTTAATGTCTTTAGCTGCCTTCAATGAGGCTACAGCAATTGCGCTAAAGCTAGATGCTAAATATCTAGAGAATGTTTTTAATCTCTACTGGGAAAGTGCACAGCGCGAGATTAACGAGATCGGCCAGGCGCTTGATGACGCCGATCAAATACAACTAAGAAAAGTCGCGCATTCTCTAAAAGGTTCGTCTCGTATGTTAGGCGGTGAAAGGTTAGGTGCTTTGGCCGGTTTTGTAGAAGAAAAAGCTAAGCAAAATGAGAGTGTTCTAGAGCCTCAGCTCTTGGATTGCTTGAATACTAGTTTAGCTGAGTTTAAAAGCGCAGTGCTTCAGTCCAATTTACTCACTTAATTGCTTGTTACGATCCGAGTAAATTGAGTACGAGTCCTCGATTGGCATTGGCTTGCGCTTGAAGTGCGATGCCCACATCTTGTTGGATAAGGGCGCTGGCACGTTCTGATGCTGTTTGAGCAAAGTCTGTGTCACCAATTACAGAAGCTGCTGAGGCTTCATTGATATTGGTTTCGGTAAGTCTATTGATCGTGCTATCTAATCTATTTTGGTTTGCGCCAATTTCACCCGATACCGTCGCTAAAAACGACTGACTTTGATCGATAATATCCAGAGCACCTGCGTCGCTAATATCTAAAGAGAACAGGCCATTACCATCAAATTCATCACTAACATTGAAGGTGGTAACGTTTTGAGAGTCTTCTGTTCCAGGGCCTGTTTGTAGGCGAAGCTGGCCATCCTCGGCGAGTAATGATTGGCCGTTAAAAGTACTTTGTCCAAGGGTATCCTGTATCCCACTTAATAGGGCATCTGCTTCACTTTGCAGGGCTGCACGGTCGCTATCGTTGAGAATGCCATTTTGAGCTTGAACGGATAGTTCTCGAATACGTTGCAGTGAATCATTGACTTGATTTACCCCACCATCAGCAATCTGAAGTGCGGAGACGCCATCAAGACTATTGCGAATGGCTGCACTGTTACCCCTGATTTGTGTCTGAAAATCAATAAGTACCTGCAGGCCTGCAGGGTCAACTGCCGCAGTATTGATTCGCTTACCGGAAGCTAGCTGTTCTTCCGTTTCATTTATCCGGTTCTGGATCTGATTGAATTGATAAGAAGGGCTGGTCGAGAAACCGGTAGGATTAATAGGCATAAAACTCTCCTGACTTAACTTAGTCAGTATAGTCTTCTTTCATAGAACTTGAGTTGATTTCTGTTCACGTGAAATGGATAAAAAAAGGGCGCACAAATGTGCGCCCTGAAATCTTGCAATGGAATAAACACGGACGAGTACAAAACCGTTGTACTCTTAAACTCTAGGTAAAGAAGCAGCCCTAAAGTAAAACTAATAATAGGTATAAAAATTTGTGGTGCCAATGGTTCCTTAGTGTCCATTAATTAATCAGGGACATTTACACCTTTATGACCACGTATATTTGTTATCGGTGAAAAAAGGTAAATCTAAGAAATGAAATAAATAAAGCTGCTCGAAAGGCAGCTTTATCAGAGTTTTTGCAACAGGCACATAGCACTGCTTAAGACTCAACAGGCATCTTACAGATATCAGGGTGTTGTTCTAAGGTACTGATTAGTAGTTCCATCTCTTCTTGAGTGCCAATCGATATACGCAGGTAATTATCGATACCTGGTTTGCTGAAGTAGCGTACCAAAACTTTTTTCGTGCGTAGGAAACCCATTAATTCAGCGGCTTCTATAAAGCGGTGTGTGCTGAACAGGAAGTTCGTTTTAGATGGCAAGCTGATAAAGCCTAACTCTTCTAAACGATTGACCGTCCACTCACGGGTCTCGATAATCTTTTTCGTAGTCGCTTCGAAGTAGTCATTATCTTCAACAGCGGCAACGGCTGATTCAATTGCTAGCATATCTAGTGGGTAAGAGTTAAAGCTATTTTTAACGCGTTCTAAACCTGCAATCAGATCTTCGTGACCAATCGCGAATCCAACACGCATACCCGCAAGAGAACGAGATTTAGAGAAGGTTTGAATAACCAAAACATTGTCATATTGTTTCGTTAATTCGATAGCACTAGAAGCGCCAAAATCAACATAGGCCTCATCAACCACAATGACGGTTTCAGTATTGCGCTGAGCCAATGCTTCAATTTCACCCAGCTCGATTGCACGGCTAGTCGGCGCATTCGGGTTAGCGAAAATGATACCGCCATTAGGCTGGTTATAGTCTTCGAGGTTTAGCTCAAAGTTCTCACCTAGGGGTAACAGCTTGAATTCGATATCAAATAGGTTGCAGTAAACCGGATAGAAGCTGTAAGTGAATTCCGGCATCAGCAGTGGTTGTTCTTGTTGGAAGAACGCAGCAAAGGTATGAGCAAGTACCTCATCCGAACCGTTACCAACAAAGACATTCTTACGCTCGACTTCAAAGTGGCTAGCAAGCGAATCTTTTAATTGGGTGCAATCTGGGTCGGAGTAGAGTCGTAACCTAGCTGTATCAAAGTTATTGATCACCGCGGCCGCCTTCGGTGAAGGAGGATAAGGATTTTCGTTGGTGTTTAACTTGGTGATACCGCTTTCTTTAGGCTGCTCGCCCGGCACGTAAGGTGTTAGACGCTGAATTGCGTCACTCCAATATTTGCTCATTATTGATCCGTAATACTCAAGGACAGCGATATGCTGTGTTATTTGGCATGAGTGAATAATTTCGCAGAAGGATAGCAGAATTTGCTTACGCGTTTAACAACAGACTGGTTTGTTAATCTAAAACAAAAATATTTATACCGTTATCTTGTTTGTGATTTTGTGAGGTTACATTCCACGGTTAACAGCCGAGTGGGGAGGCTCGACTGTTAGTTAAAATTCGGATTTGTGGTGGCTGATATTAGTTAGGCACAATGTCGGCTAATAAACATGGCTGTTACTGTATCCATGGTATTTATATGATTTACAAACCAAGGAATAACCGTGTCTTTAAGGTAGCTGTTTAATTCTGCGCGGTCATGGTTTGCTTGCCATTGTTGTTGCGTCTCGCGCATCTCTTGTAAAACGCGCTCATGCTCACCTTTGTGGCATGTATAGGGTGGGAAGTTGATTCGTATCATCTGTTCTTCTTCGCGGGCGAAGTGCTCGGCATTGTGTTGGTAAAAGCCTGATAAAGCACCATCAACTTCACTGTCATTCCCTGTTTCCAAAGTGTCGAATAACTGATTAAGAAGGGTGATAGCTTCTGCATGATCATCGTTCATAAAATCAACCGCGACTTGTGGGATATCAGTTACTTCAACTTGCATAGGTAAGTCCTCTCTATTGGAAACGCAAATCCATCTTATCTCTTCATCGCTTTATGGATATTGATATCAGTCAATAAACATATATCTAAAATACATTTAAATGACCTCAAACTTTATAGGTGTTAAGGGATTAACCATTTTATCTGGGTGACTGGTTAGTCTTTATCCCTCTATACATTTGAATGATTTGTTTAACTCGTTGAAATATAAGAGGAATGCTTTTTGGCCCGAACCTTGCCAATAGATGACTGAACAAAAAAATAAAAATGTTACACGTAGTTATGCATAGCTAATAAAAATGAGGGCATAGCTGTGGTGGCTGGCATTGGCGGAGAGACATATGTCACAAATTGAAACCTTCTATGAGGTTATGCGACGTCAGGGTATTACGCGTCGTAGCTTCCTGAAATATTGTAGTTTAACAGCTGCAGCCTTAGGTTTAGGACCAACATTTGCGCCTAGAATTGCGCATGCAATGGAAACCAAAGAGCGCACACCGGTAATTTGGTTGCATGGTTTAGAGTGTACTTGCTGTTCTGAATCGTTTATTCGTTCGGCTCACCCATTGGTAAAAGATGTTGTCCTATCCATGATTTCTTTGGATTATGACGACACCTTGATGGCTTCAGCAGGTCACCAAGCGCAGGAAATTCTTTATGAAACGATGGAAAAATATAAAGGTAAATATATCCTTGCCGTAGAAGGTAATCCGCCACTAAACGAAGATGGCATGTTCTGCATCTCTGGTGGTAAACCTTTTGTTGAAAAACTGAAGTATGCAGCGAAGGATGCTGCTGCCATCATCGCGTGGGGCTCTTGTGCATCTTGGGGCTGTGTTCAAGCAGCACGTCCAAATCCAACTCAAGCAGTTCCTATCCATAAAGTTATTACCGATAAACCAATTATCAAAGTACCAGGTTGCCCTCCAATCGCTGAGGTAATGACTGGAGTTATTACCTATATGCTGACGTTCGGCAAAATGCCAGAGCTAGACCGTCAAGGCCGTCCAAAAATGTTCTACAGCCAGCGTATTCACGATAAGTGTTATCGCCGTCCTCACTTTGATGCAGGTCAGTTCGTCGAAGAGTGGGACGATGAAGGCGCACGTAAAGGTTACTGTCTTTATAAAGTGGGGTGTAAAGGTCCGACTACTTACAACGCTTGTTCTACGGTGCGTTGGAATGAGGGCGTCTCTTTCCCAATTCAGGCAGGCCACGGTTGTATTGGTTGTTCTGAAGATGGTTTCTGGGACAAAGGCTCGTTCTATAACCGTTTAACCGATATTCATCAGTTTGGTATCGAGAAAAATGCAGATGAGATTGGTATGGCTGTAGCGGGTGGTGTTGGTGCGGCTGTTGCTGCGCATGCGGCGGTCAGCGCGGTTAAGCGTGCTCAGCATAAAGGAGATCAGGAATAATGAATAAGCCATTTAATGCGAGTGATTTAGATAACAGTGGCCGACGCATTGTTGTGGACCCTGTAACCCGAATTGAAGGGCATATGCGTTGTGAAGTGAATGTTGATGAAAACAACATTATTCGTAACGCCGTTTCAACGGGGACAATGTGGCGTGGACTTGAAGTGATCTTAAAAGGTCGTGATCCACGTGATGCTTGGGCCTTTGTCGAGCGAATTTGTGGTGTTTGTACTGGCACACATGCACTGACATCAGTACGTGCAGTAGAAGATGCGCTAGGTATCCAAGTGCCTTTGAATGCTCACCTTATCCGTCACATGATGGATAAAACCTTGCAGATTCATGATCACATTGTACATTTTTATCATCTACACGCGTTGGACTGGGTGAATCCAGTAAATGCTTTGAAAGCTGATCCTAAGGCTACATCTGAACTGCAGCAAATGGTTTCTCCTCATCATTCGAAATCTAGCCCAGGTTATTTTAAGGATGTACAAACTCGTCTGAAGAAGTTCGTTGAAAGTGGTCAACTAGGTCTGTTTGCTAACGGCTATTGGGATAACCCTGCTTATAAGCTTCCGCCAGAAGCTGATTTAATGGCGGTTGCTCACTACTTGGAAGCATTAGATTTCCAAAAAGAAGTGGTAAAAATTCATACCATCTTCGGTGGTAAAAATCCGCACCCTAACTACATGGTAGGTGGTGTGCCATGTGCGATTAACTTGGATGACGTTGGTGCTTCAGGTGCACCAATAAATATGACTAGTTTGAACTATGTGTTAGAGCGTATTCGTGAAGCACAAGAGTTTACTAAGAACGTATACATCCCTGATGTTATGGCAATTGCTGGTATCTACAAAAATTGGTTGTACGGTGGTGGTTTAGCTTCAGAGAACCTTCTGTCTTACGGTACTTACACGCAAGTGCCATATGACAAATCTACAGATCTGTTGCCTGCAGGTGCGATTGTTAATGGTAATTGGGATGAAGTGCATCCAGTTGATGTACGTGACCCAGAACAGATTAAAGAGTTTGTTGATCACTCTTGGTATCGTTACGAAGGTGAGAAACAGGGCTTGCACCCATGGGAAGGTGAAACAGAGCCTAGCTTCGAACTTGGCCCTAATACGGTGGGTACTAAAACTGATATTAAAGAACTGGATGAATCTGCGAAGTACAGCTGGATTAAAGCTCCGCGCTGGCGCGGTCATGCGATGGAAGTAGGGCCTCTGGCTCGCTATATCATTGCGTATGCTTCTGGTACTGAGCATGTTAAGGAACAAGTTGATCGTTCGCTATCTGAATTCAATCAGTCTACGGGGTTGGATCTGGGTATTAAGCAGTTTTTACCGAGTACATTAGGCCGTACATTGGCACGTGCACTTGAATGTCAGCTTTGTGCAGACACTATGTTGGATGATTGGTATCAACTGGTTAACAACATTAAAGCGGGTGATAGCTCGACTGCTAATGTTGAAAAATGGGATCCAAGTAGTTGGCCGAAAGAGGCGATGGGAGTCGGTATTAACGAGGCTCCTCGTGGTGCTTTGGGTCACTGGATTAAGATCAAAGATGGGAAAATCGATAACTATCAAGCGATTGTTCCTACAACTTGGAATGGTTCACCTCGTGATAGCAAAGGCAATATTGGTGCATTCGAAGCTTCCTTGCTGGATACGCCAATGGAGCGCCCTGATGAGCCCGTTGAAATTCTTCGCACCCTGCATAGTTTTGACCCATGTCTTGCGTGTTCAACACACGTTATGTCTGAAGATGGTCAAGAGCTGACTAAGGTGAAAATTCGATAAGAATAGCGGCGCTGTGAACTCAGCGCCTAAATTCAGGAGGTTATTTATATGACTGCATCGGTTAAACCTACCAAGTCAGATAGAGCTCAGGAAGTCGCTTCAGATCAAGTTGTCGGAGAGTCAGTTATTACCCGTAAACAAACCGCTGTGTATGTGTATGAAGCACCATTGCGTTTGTGGCACTGGGTTACCGTCTTTTCGATAATTACCCTTTGTGTAACGGGCTATTTTATTGGTGTTCCTTTACCAACGATGCCGGGTGAAGCAATCGATAATTACCTGATGGGGTACATTCGTTTCGCACATTTCACGGCTGGCTATATCGTAACCATTGGATTCTTGGGCCGTATTTATTGGGCGTTTGTAGGCAACCATCATGCGCGTGAACTGTTTGTACCGCCGTTCTTTAGCAGTAAATTCTGGAAAGAAGCCTGGCATGAAGTGCGCTGGTATCTTTTTTTGGAGAAAACTCCGAAGAAATATATCGGCCACAATCCACTGGCTCAGGTGGGTATGTTTTTCTTCTTTGTTCTTGGAATGCTGTTCATGATCGTCACAGGCTTTGCCTTATACAGCGAAGGCCTTGGTCAGGGCAGTTGGGCAGATACGATGTTTGGCTGGGTTATACCGCTAATGGGGCAGAGTCAGGATGTACATACTTGGCACCGCCTCGGTATGTGGTATCTGATTACGTTTATCTTGATCCACATATATGTGGCGATTCGTGAAGATATTATGTCTCGTCAAAGTTTGATCTCAACCATGATCGGTGGTTGGCGGATGTTTAAGGACGACCGTCCAGATTAATTTTGGGTAATGAGTATCTGAAAACCGGGCAATAGCCCGGTTTTTATCTGCAGGTTAGGGCCGTAAGCATGTTAAAAGCTACCAGTCACTGCTAACGCCAATGTATCCAGTATGTGTATTCAATTCGGTTTGAAAGATTAAGCGTTTGTTGAAAGTTAGAGCTAGGGGAGTCTGAACACTGAAAACCGGTAAATTCAGGTTCGCTCCAGCCAGTCATTCCTCCCATATAATCTCTGCGATAGCCCCAATGACCACAAGATAAAACAGTATCGAACTGACTTTCTCTCTCGCAGACCGCACAGGTTTCAAACTGAACCTCAATATCCTTGCCTTCAATCCCCCAACTATCGGAAACATAGGGTGTGTCATAAAGCGCAACAGAAGAATCGCGGTACGGCCGCCCTTGCCAAGGTTTATCTGAATCATCTACGGGTGTTTTATGTAGGCCGTAACCGTGCTCAAGAGGGGCACTGTCATAAAAAGGGTTGGTGAATTGATCAGGTACATCAATCTGAATGCGCTTCTCTCCGGGAAGAAGTTTGGCTGTTGTTCTGCGTATTTGTAAGAGTCTAAAGCGATCGCAATCTGCCAGATTTAGACCTTCCACTTGTCCACTAAAGTTATTGATTAAATGTATTTCTATACCTATCCCGGTGGCGTTGTCACTCGCAATGTACTGGGCATTACTTCGACTACTGTGATACCAAGGTTTGGAAAGGATTAGTGAACCAATCGGCTCATTTTTAAAGGTAATAGGGCAGGTGTGTCCTTCGACCAAATCTGCAGCCGCGAGGAAATTTGAAGTTATTAATATAGTAACTGTTGTAATAAATACCTTGTATGTCATATTTACTCCAATCAGGTCAGACTGAATTGGTTGCTTTTAACGAAGGTACATACAAAGCATAGACACTTTCAGGATTTTGCAAGTTTTCAAATCAAGAGGATGTGAAATGAGTTCTGCGCACAATCAAATTAATTACATTGAGTTTCCGGCTAGTAATTTAGGAAACACTAAGCGCTTTTACTCTGATCTTTTTGATTGGAAGTTTACCGACTATGGGCCTGAATATAGTGCTTTTGAGGGTGCAGGATTGGCGGGTGGTTTTTACAAAGCCGATCTTAAATCAAATTCAAGCAATGGTGCTGCACTGGTGGTTTTGTATAGTACAAACCTCGAGGCGAGTCAGGCACTAATCGAGTCAGCTGGTGGTGAGATCAAAGTACCAATTTTCAGTTTTCCCGGCGGTCGACGTTTTCATTTTCTTGATCCAAATGGCAATGAATTGGCTGTTTGGTCAGATAAAGAATAAAACCGATATATCGATTCAAAGCTGGTTAGCTTTACGGTAGCGACCTTGGTAATCAAAAATTCTCTCTTGTACGCGCCAATAGTGCTTTTGCTCACGCCCGATGACAAAATCAGGTGCGACTAAAAGCGATTCATAAGCGATCGCTTCTTCTATGTTTGAAAAGTTTTGCGGGGCTTGGCTATTCGCAATGCGTCGACCAAAGATCTCATTAAAACGTTTTAACTGAGCCGGCTTGGAAAAATCGAAGCTCTCCTTTAGCTCTTCACCTTCTTCTCCATGATAAATAACCTGAAGCTTGGACTGATTCCGGTTCAACGATAACCCCGCACATCGGATCACCATGGCATTTTTCAGTTTTAGCGCATCTTTTAATTGATCGTCTGGGTCGATAATCGCTTTATTGCACTGATGGCATTTGCGGGCAGCGATATCATTTTCAGCATTACAGTGAGGGCATTCTTTAAATCGAAAGCGAAAATCACACTGCTCTGATGGGGTATCAATATCGTCGCTTTCAAGAAGGCCTTTGCAGCGTCGACCGTGATGCTCAATTACCTTGCCATCGCTGTCCGTTTTACCCCAAAAGATATTGGCAAAGCCGCAGGAAGGACAAAATACCTGTACCGGTTCGGAATCCGGGGAAGGGCGTTTTTCACCCACTTCAGGATGGTGCAGATTATAGTTGTTGCCTGCGTAGTCGATGACTAAGCAATCTTTCTTTCCAGGCGCGAGCCTTAGACCGCGCCCAACAATCTGTTGATACAGGCTAACAGATTCGGTAGGCCTTAAAATTGTAATAAGGTCGACATGGGGTGCATCAAATCCTGTTGTAAGAACGGAGACGTTAACCAGATACTTAATTTTTTTAAGTTTGAAGTTACTGATCAACCGGTCTCGATCTTCGCTGGTGGAAGCGCCAGTGATTAAAGCCGTTTGATCTTCTGGAAGGTAAGTGCTGATCTCTTTAGCGTGATCAACTGTTGCTGCAAAAATCATCACGCCTTGGCGATCTTTTGCACGTTCAATCACTTGTTCGATAATCGCTCTGGTGACGCGATTGTATTTTGTTAGCAGGTTATTTATATCTTTTTCAGCATAAGTGCCAAATGCGGTTTGATCTAAGGTTGAAAAGTCATACTGAGCGACCGCGGCATCTTCCATTTCTGGAGGGGTTAAGTAGTTACGGCTAATCATGTAACTCAGTGGGAGCTCGTAAATACAGTTACGAAATGGTTTTTCCTGTTCGCTTCTAACAAAACCACGATAATGCTTCTGGTAGATCCAGCCCATACCCATTCTATAAGGTGTAGCTGTTAACCCAAGTACTTTTAAGTTGGGATTGATCTCTTGGAGTTTGCTGATGATTCGTCCGTACTGGCTATCTTCGTCGTCATTAATGCGATGGCATTCATCGACGATCAGTAATGAGTATTCGTTATTAAAAAGATCAATATTTGCCGCGACAGATTGCACGCTAGCGAACGTAACCTGCTTTTCAATCTCTTTGCGATTCAAACCCGCTGCAAAAATACCGCCTTCTAAACCATAGCTTTCATATTTAGTGTGATTTTGCTCAACCAACTCTTTGACATGGGCTAGCACCATAATCTTTTTACGTGCCAAGCGAGCAAGCTCCGCTATAACAAGGCTTTTTCCGGCACCCGTTGGTAGCACAATCACAGCAGGTTCATCAGTTTTGCGAAAGTGCTCTAATGTCGCATCAACCGCTTCTTGTTGATAGGGGCGTAGGGTAAACGCACTCATACAGGGTTTAAATCCAATAGATGAAAAGCTAAAACAGAGCGATTCTAACCTACGGAGTTAAGAAGTTCATTTATTCAAAAGAGCATCTTGAGATATAAAAGATGCAGTAATTGGTATTTGAGAATGAATACTATTTATTTAGTTAAGCATATTGATCATTCATAAAAACAAACATACACTCGATTGAAAGCAGTTTATGACAAAGGAAAGCACAAGGTTTAGTGCGAAACGTCATAATAGATAGGATTTATATATGGATTTTCTCTTAGGGTTTTTCTCATTCCCGCTTGCCGTTACGGCAATTCCTTTTTTATTTTTATTTTCCCTAATGCTGATCTCAGTATTAACGGGCTTTGTTGATGATATCCCATTTCTCAGTACTGATACTGATGTGGAAATCGAGGTTGATGCTGAAGTACCTGGGGGGACTTGGTTGCCAGTTGGTATCACCAAAGTTCCACTGATTATTAGCCTAACCACTGTTAGTTTCGTCGCTACCATACTTCTCTATTACATCGATTCATTCATCTTGAGTGCAATGAGTGGCGCGGTTTTCTATGGTGCTGCTTCAGGTTCAATTTTGGCAAGCTTATTTCTCAGTCTCTATATCGCGGCATTCCTACTAAAGCCCTTACAGCCATTGTTTGATCATGAAAAGAGCTTTGCTGCGATTAACTATGTTGGCATGAATGCTGTCGTTCGCTCGAATTCAGTTAACCAGACATTTGGCGAAGCAGTGGTTACTAAGGGCAGCTTGGAAAACCAGCTGGATATTTATAGTAATAGTGACGCCACAATTTCTTATGGCGATGAAGTGCTCATCGTTTCATTAAATCCTGAAAATCAACGATACCTCGTTATCAAAAAATAACTCTTTTTGGAGAACAGCATGGACGCAGGAGCTTCTGTATTCTTTGTTTCGACCACGGGCGTTGTCGCGCTTGTACTTATTATGTTTTTAACCTCGCGCTACAAAAAAGTACGTCGTGAAGGTGAAGCAATGATTGTAAACGGTACACGTGGTACGCGTGCCTCTCTAACTGGTACGTTTGTATGGCCTGTAGTTAACCGCTACGAATATATGGATATTACCCGTAAAAATATCTCAGTGACTCGTAGTGGTAGTAGAGATCAGGAA
Source organism: Neptuniibacter sp. SY11_33 (assembly GCF_047778025.1). Taxonomy (GTDB): domain Bacteria; phylum Pseudomonadota; class Gammaproteobacteria; order Pseudomonadales; family Balneatricaceae; genus Neptuniibacter. Next base: position 2,102,680 of record NZ_CP180543.1, on the reverse strand, counting down.
GGTGAGGAATACGAAGGTCTTCATTGTAAAGATAATATTCGCGCTGACCTGAAAGTTGATTTCTATATTGGTGTTAATCACGAAGAAGGCGATATTGTTCGTGTTGCTAAACTCTTTACGACACAAGGTGCTTCTGACCCTATGGGTCTTAGAGACCACTTCCAGCCAAAATTCTCTGAAGCGTTGAAAACAGCGGTAAAACAGTTCGAGTTTGAAGAGCTACTAACGAACCGTCGAGCTTTCCGTGATGCAGTTGTTGAGGTAATCGGAAGCGAAATGGATGGCTTTAAAATCTATGACGTAGTAATCGACAAAGTTGACCAAACTGCTTTCGATGCTCATAACCCGCAGAATATTTTGGATGTAGAAGGTATTCGTAAGATCGCCTCGATCACTTCAACTAAAAATATCGAAACCAATGCGATCCGCCAGGATGAGAAAACCAACATTAAACAGAAAAACGTTGAAGCTGAAGCAAATCGTAAACAGCTTGATAAACAGCATGCTGAGAACGAAGCACGCGTACAACGTGAAATAGAGATTATTGAATCTCAAGAACAGGCTTTAACAGAAGAGAAACGACAGGAATATGAACGCCTTGTTGAAGTCGCTAAGCTTGAAACTGAAGAAGAAGTTGAGAAGAAACGTGAGACGGTTCAGTTAGAGGTTGAGTTAACAAAAGCTGCGAATGAGCGTCAGCTAGCAATTCAGCAAGAAGAGGTTAATCGTGCTCGAGAAACCGAACGAGTTCGTACCGAGAAAGAGATCTCCCAGCAAGAGATGGAAAAAGAAGCTGCCATCGAAGAATCTAAGAAGTCTGTGGTTGAAACTCGATCGCAGCGTGTAGAGATCGAACGTAAGATCGCGCGTGAAGAGGAAGAGACTAAGAACCTACGTGCTTTCGAAACGGTAGAACGCAGCAAGAAAGTTCAGGTGATTGAAGCAGAGGCTGAAGCCGAAGCTGAAGGTATTAAAGCTATTGCTCATGCCCGTGCAGAGAAAGAAGCTGAAGCAGAACTGGCAGAGAAAAGCCTGATTCGTAACGAGGCCGAACTGAAAATTAAGAACCGTGAAGCTGAGAACGATCTAAATGTTAAAACGCGTAACGCTGAAGCCGAATTGATTTCTGAGACAAAAGCAGCAGAAGCCAAAGAGCGCATGGCGAAAGCAACGCGTGAAGAGATTCAAGTTGAAGGTTTGGCTGAAGTTGAAGTTGAGCGCCAACGAGCTGATGCTATTCGCGAAAAAGGCATAGCCGAAGCAGAAAGTTTGCGTGCGATTGGTACTGCAGAAGCGGAAACTATGCAGGCTAAAGGTACTGCGGACGCTGAAGCTAAGCAGGCGATTGGTTTTGCTGAGGCGGAAGCACTACAAGCTAAAGGCTTAGCGGAAGCTAAAGCTCAGACTGCTCGTTTTGAAGCTGCTCAAGCACACGATGAGCAGACTCGCGAATATGATAAATGGGTTGTTGAACTACAGAAAGATAAAGAGCTTGAAATGGCTCGAATCGAAGCTCAGCGCCACATGTCCGTTGATAATGCTAAAGCACTTGCCTCTGCGCTTGCTGAAGCTGATATTAAACTGTTTGGTGGTCAGGGGATGGAAGAGCTACGCCGTACCGTGATGGACTCTGCACGAATCGATACGCGCTTTACTAACTCCGAAGTACTCAACCCATTGGTACGTGAGTACGTTGAAAATGACCGTAGTTTGCCTGATGACGTCCGCGCGATTCTTGAAAAGTGCAATGTAAATACTGGTGACATGAGCAATATCGCTCTAGCAGGCTTGGCTAACAAGCTTACTAGCAATTCTGATGTACTTACATCACTTAAAGAACTGGTTACTGGTACTGATAAATCAGAATCTTAATCGCATAGGAACTCCAAAGTAACTTTAGCCTCCTTATTACCTAGGAGGCTTTGTTCTTTGGGCTAGAGGTCATTGTAGGGAAAGTTTAATGGATCAGAATCAGGACGTTTTGAACCAGGCCGTTGAATCGGGCGGCGCTTATGAGATCTTAAAAGCGCGCTTAGCCAGCCAAGGGGCTGAACTAAAAGGGTTGGTTGATCAATTAAATAAGGCTCGTCAGGAGGCATTTGGTGCGTCCAGTACTGAGCTGGTCGGTAAGGTTAATGTTCATACCCAAAATAACTGTCTTCCTGTTGATATGGCACAGGTCAACGATCAGTTACTATTTGGCTATCAAGTATTTGTTGGGCTTAAAGCTGCGCCTGAAGTCAAAGATGTTCTAGGCCTATATCGTCTATCCGAAACTGATAGCCAATTTCGGATCGATAGTGAGCCTTTGGCGGATTCTTTTCTTGATGATCCCCGTTTTGTTCATTCCTTTAACGAGCTTTTTCGTTACTACAGTGATGCAAAATTAGTTCAAATTAGCCGAAGAGATTTCTGGCTATTTATCGTTTTCCAAATTGGTAGTCGTCCAGAAGATCGTAAGGTTTATCGTTGGCAACTTAAAGATAGTGGTGAGATCGAATATGTAGATGATCAAGGCCATAAAGAGTTGGATGGTGTCGGCAATCAGCTTGATGTCGTTTGGCGTGAAACCGGGCGTCAGAACCATATAACTGGCGATTATCCTCATGTTTCGATTAATGATCGTATCTTTGTTGAGTGTGTTGGCGGTGATCTGACTGTAAAGCTTGAGAATAACACTCAAGAAGGGCGAGGGATCTATTCTGAGCCTGTCGAAGATCCTCATCAAACCGTTGCTGATGCAGAGATAAGTTACGCAGAACTATCTAGTTTTATTTTGCTCCGCATCAGACCAAACCGTGAAAAAGATTACCGATATTTTGTTTACGACAGCCTAACTGAGAAGGTGCAACGGGTCGATTCCATAGGCCAATGTTGTAAGTTGCTACCTGAGGATCACGGTCTGATATTTGCCAATGGTTATGCTTTGGCGAACGGAGAATTAAAACTCTTCCAAGATGATTGGAGTGGGATGCAATTCTTCCATGATATTCATGCCCCTAATGGTGAAGATGCGTTTTATATTTTCTTCGACCCACAACACGGTGCTTACCTGCAATATCAATACAACCTGATAGAAAAAACGGTATCGCCACCTGTATATAGCCATGGTTACAGTTTATATCCTGATGGGCGGATGCTGGTTTTCCGTGTCAGTGATAATGCTGAAGCCAGTAAAACACACCCTATGCGTATTTGGCAGACGCCATTTATGAGTGCCGATCTTTATGAAGCATCGCGGCAAGAGGGTGGTGAAGGTTTTTATCGCAATTTAGGGAATGCCGAGTTAGTGAAAGGTATTTCTGAATTGAACTCGGTCATTCAAATGACCAAAACCACAGAAGTTAGCCAAACGCTTTATGAAGCTTTGGTAACTCACTGTGGTGCAGCAGTCGATCAATATCACTGGTTAACCGATACAGAAACTCAGGGTGTTGACCAAAAACTATCTGAATTAGCGACAACTGCTGAACAGATCATCGATGAGTTCGCTAAAGTCCGAACGCTTCAGAAACAAGCGAAACAACAAACTGAAGAACAAGCTCAGAAACAGCATGATCTCCTAGGTAGAATTAAGTTAGTACCGTCGGATAGCACTACAGATCTGATCGAATTGCTAGATGAGACTAAATCACAGCTTGGTCACGTAATTAGCCTACGTGGAATGCGTTATGTGAATGCTAGCCAGCTCGATGAAATGGAAACTGCGCTAGAAGATGCACGAAGTGGTTTGAACGCTAAACTGCTCGAGCTTTTACAGCAAGAAAAAGCTTACCAGCCTTATCTAAAGCGCATTGATAAATTGGATTTGGCGCTTCCAGATACGGAGAAAACCGCAGCACTAGATCTTTTAGCTGAAGATGCCGGAAAGATTCGCCGAGATCTAAATTTAGTAAACCAAGAAGTTTCAGATATTGAAACTGACGATCCTACTAGCACGACAAAAATCCTCGATCTCACAACTGAGGTGATGGCGCGGTTAAACGCTACCGAAGCGCGTTTACGTAATCGTCGTTCTGAATTAAGAGATAGCGAAGCTAAAGCCGAATTCGCATCACAGCTTAAACTCCTTACCCAGGCGATGACATCAGCTCTAGGTCAAGTTGATACGCCGGAAGCCTGTGATGATCAGCTGGCACGCTTAATGGGGATCGTAGATAAGCTTGAAAGTCGATTTGCAGAATTCGATCAGTACCTAGCTGAAATCTATAGCAGACGGGACGAAGTTCAAGCAGCATTTGAAGCGCAAAAACAGCAACTTTTATCTGCTCGACAAAAGCGTGTTGAAAATATTAGTCAGGCAGCTCAAATCACGCTGAAAAGTATCGAAAAGCGTGTAGGTAAATTTGCAGAACTCGACGATTTGAACAGCTATTTTGCAGCAGATGCGATGGTGCAGAAATATCGCCAATTGTGCAAAGACGTTCAGGAACTTGGAGATAGCGTCAAAGCTGATGAATTAAGTGGCCGTATCAAAGCGCTGCAAGATCAATCTCTGCGGTCGCTTCGAGATAATCAAGATATCTTTGAGCAGGGCGGTGAAATTTTACGACTTGGTAGACACAAATTTAGCGTCAATCAACAGCCCTTAGAGCTTACCTTAGTTGATCGAGATGATGGTCTTAATTTACACCTAACGGGGACTGACTTTTACCAACCGGTTGTTGATGATGAGTTTCTGCGTTTACGTAAATACGCCGCGATGGATGTTAGTTCGGAAAGTAATGAAGTCTACCGAGCGGAGTATCTGGCCTATCTTATTTTAACTTCGGCAGAATCAAAGCAATCTGGCCTGTCACTTGATCTTTTAGTCAAAGCCGCAAGTGAAAATGATTTGCAGCCTTTAGTTGATAAATTTGCGGCCCCTCGTTATCGAGAGGGCTATGTAAAAGGTGTACATGACAAAGATGCAGGGACATTACTCAAGGCTATTATGCCGGTGTACGCCGATGCTGGTTTATTAAGGTTTAGCCAGCAAATACGTACAACGGGTTTACTGTTTATCGCAGGGCTCGATAACAGTGCAGCTGAAGGACTTAAGAAACAATGCCGTTCAGCTTTGCTAATGCAAAAAGAGTTGGGTTCAGATAGTGCATTTGATGTTCTGCTTGAGAATTACCAAACTCAAGTGAGTGAATGCCCAGTTCTGGCGAATCAAGCGCTTGAGTATTTGATGTATCAGTTTGGCTTAGATCAGCAGGTCTTAGTTAGCCGTGATGCAGTCGAGCTTGCTGAAAATTACTTAGCATTCAGGCATGGATTAGATTGGCGTAAAAACCAAGAAAGTCTGGCAGAACAATATCAGGATCATTTGCTCTGGGTTCAAGCATACTGTGAACATCATAAACAAGGTATAGAGTTCGTCACAGAGGCCGCTTTAATTGCAGCCTTGTCTGACAGTAGCATCCATCTAACTCCCGTTGATTTCTCTTTGAGTATCAACGTAAATGGCTTGTTAGGTGAGCACCTTCGCGTTGATGGGGGGAAATGGAGCGAGACCATCAATGATTGGTTAGATCGCTGTCGACACCATATTGAAACGGTCGTACCTGCTTACGAAAAATATCTTTCTCAACGTCAAGAGATGTTAGAAGAGCAAAGAGAGACGATGCGCATACAAGAGTTTGTCGCTAGGCCGCTAACCTCTTTTGTGCGTAACAAGTTGATCAGTGAATCCTATCTAAAATTGATGGGCGATAACTTTGCTAAGCAGATGGGTACAACCGGCGATGATCGTCGAACTGACCAGATGGGGATGTTACTACTTATATCTCCCCCGGGTTACGGTAAAACCACATTGATCGAATATATCGCCGGTAAGTTGGGCTTGGTATTTATGAAGATCAATTGCCCCTCTTTAGGCCATGATGTTGTATCACTAGATCCAAATGATGCACCAAACGCAACCGCTGCAAATGAGGTTAATAAAATTAACCTTGCGCTGGAAATGGGTAATAACGTGATGCTGTATCTAGATGATATTCAGCATACAAATCCTGAATTCTTGCAGAAATTTATCTCCTTAAGTGATGGTACTCGTCGAATTGACGGTGTTTGGAACGGTGTTACTAAAACTTACGATATGCGTGGTCGAAAGTTCTCAATCGTTATGGCGGGTAACCCTTATACCGAATCTGGGGATGTGTTCAAAATTCCAGACATGCTAGCTAACCGAGCAGATATTTATAACCTCGGTGATATGCTATCTGATCAGCGTGATGCATTCGAGCTTTCGTACATTGAAAACTCTTTAACCTCTAACAGAGTGTTGGCTCCGCTGGCCAATAGAAATCTACAAGACCTCTACAAACTCGTAGATATGGCACGTGGGCAAAATATCCCGCTTTCTGATTTAGAACATAGTTATTCTTCAGCAGAAACTTCCGAAATTGTAGCTGTGCTAGAGAAGATGCTTAAGGTTCAGCAAGTTGTACTCACTGTAAACCAGCAATATATCGCTTCAGCTGCAACCGCCGAGCAGTATCGTATAGAACCACCTTTCAAGCTTCAGGGTAGTTACCGAAATATGAACAAGCTTGCCGAAAAGGTGGTGTCGGTCATGACCGATGATGAGCTGGAGACACTTATTAATGATCACTACATTGGTGAGGCACAAACCCTGACTCATGGCGCTGAAGAAAACCTGCTTAAATTGGCTGAACTGAGAGGCATTTTAGATGATGAGTCTGAAGAGCGTTGGGACACCATTAAGCAGCGCTTTACTCGCTCTTTAGAGGCGGGTGAGGGAGAAGATGCCGGCGATCGAATGGTCAACCAGATGGTTGATGTGAATCGGAACATTCGCCTGATCGCTTGGGCAATGATGCGTGCAACTAAGGAAATTGAAGCCGCAGAGGAGCTAGAGGAAATATGATTACTCAAATGGATATTGAGAAAATGCTGGTTGATAGCTTTGAGGACCAACGTCTCTCCTCAGACGAAAGAGTTGAACTTCGAGAGTTGATTGAGGAACTCGCAGATCAACCAGAACTGCAATCGTTTACGCGTAATAAAGCTTTTTCAATTGCAAAGAATTCTGCGGAAAATGGCTTAATTGAGATCGCTTCTCTGAATTGGTTAGACAAGGTTGTGAAGACACTAGACAACACGGGTAAATCAGCGCCTATCAGAACTCAGGCAGCTTTTTCGCCGGGAGACGATTGTAGATCTCTGATTCAACAGGAGATAAAACGTAGTCAGAAATCTATAGATATATGTGTTTTCACAATTACCGATCAGCCGCTACGTGACGCTATTCTAGCTGCACATAAACGAGGAATTAAGGTTCGTATTCTGACAGATCAGGATAAAGCGAACGATTTAGGTAGCGATATCGACTATCTAATGCATAAAGGAGTGGATGTGCTTTTGGACACGAGCCCATGGCACATGCACCATAAATTTGCCCTGTTTGATGGGGTGAGACTACTGAATGGAAGTTTTAATTGGACGCGTTCAGCAAGCGATCGTAATCAAGAGAACTTAACGCTGACGGACAATCAAGAAATCGTATCGGCATTTGCCGCTGAATTTGAAGCACTATGGACTCGTCACAGCAGTGTGCGGGTAGAGAGGGAGCCAGCATGACACAGGAAATAAGCACTCAAATCGAGAAGTTCGAACCGAGTCAAATGACTGAAGAGCAGCAGCAACGTGCGGTTGCCATTTCGCAGGATTATGACCCCTTAGACTCTATGGCGACAATCACCTTTGGCAAAGAGGCGATGGAAAGCATCACCGCTTTTTCAGATCAGGTGTTAGAGCAAGTCCGCACTAAAGATACTGGAGAAGCGGGAGATATCCTAGAAGCGATGGTGACTCAGATGAAGAGCTCGCGCTTTGAAGATATTAAACCTGATTCATTCCTCTCGCGTTTACCTCTTATCGGTGAGCTTTTCCAAACTTTCGGTAAGTTTGTAAAAGGTTTTGATTCGGTTAAAGGCCGTTTAGATGAATTAGAACAAAAACTAAATGCCCAAGGTCATCGTCTTGAGAAAGATATTGTTCAGCTAGATGGTTTGTATGATGAAAACTTAAACTTGCTGCAACAGTTAGATATCTACTTAGAAGCGGGTCAAATCACGCTTGATCGACTGAATAACGAGCAGATTCCTGAGCTAAGTAAGTTGGCCGAGACCAGTGGTGATCCAGTAGATAGTCAAAAATTGCGAGACCTTCAGCAAGCTACAGGCCGCCTTGAAAAACGTCTACATAACTTAAAGCAAGCGCGTTTGGCGGCTTTGCAAACTGCACCTCAAATCCGTTTGTCTCAAGAGGGTAACAAAATGTTGATGGAAGATATCCAAGATATCATTCATAACACTATCCCTCTATGGAAGCGTCAGTTCCTTATTGCTATCTCTAACTATGAGAAAGAGAAAGCGCTTAAGGTGACACGTACGGTTAAGGATTACACCAACCAGCAGTACCTACAAAATGCTCAAAAGCTACAAAGCTTAGAAGAGCAGATCGCGGAAAACTACCAGCGTGGTATTTTGGATCTGGATACCTTAAAAGAGGTGAACCAAATTACTATCGATACGTTAAACAATACGCTTAAGCACTACGAAGAAGGTCGTCGTATGCGTCAAGAAGCTGAGAAGGCCATCACTCAAGCTGAGGAAGAGCTTAAACAAGCACTAATGCAGACGGTTTAAGTAAGATTAACGGCATAGTGAAGGTAAATTGGTTAACTTTAGAAGTTAACCAATTTCTTTTTAGAGAGTATTAGATGGGTTTTTTAGCAATTATTTTTGCAGTTGACGTTTTAATATCAACTTTATGTGTATGGCTCGCTTCGAAAGTTAGCTTTGCTTCATTAGAACCAAAAATTATCGCATTTATTGTCGTGTGCGTTTCTCTCGTATCGATGATCCCAAGTGTCGGCTGGATATTAAGCATTGTTTTGTTTTTCTATTTATTTGTTAAAGCCGCTAGCTGTGACTTAATTGATGCTGTCTGGGTGGTATTATTTACAAAACTGTTTTCTTTTATAGCTGTTATGTTGGTAACGAAGTTAGCAGCCTAAATCCCTATACCCCTCCACTTTTTAAGCATAAAAAAACCGGCCTAAGTAGGCCGGTTTAAAGTATCGCAGCGATTAAGAAGGGGGGTTAATCGTCTGCGTCGTCCTGATCAAACCGGGTCATAAGGTCACGCAAAAGACCGAAGTTATCATCCAGTTTGCTCTGGGATTCTTCATCAGCATCTTTGTAGCGGATATCTTGATGAATCAAGCTGTCCAATAGATCTACCCCGAATAATGAACTGTCTTCCAAAAAAGCCATGGCTGGGTTAGCAACCAGGTTGTCGAAGTTGTTCATCATCTGGCCTAAATGGCGGCCATTATCACCTAACGGGTTATCTAGTTGTTGAACTTGCTCATAAGCAGCTACCGCTGAGTAACTTGCCGATTGAGTCATAGTTACATTCAAGTTCATCAACTCGGATTTGTCCATTTCAAATTCAGCTGCTTGTTCAAAAGCGTCTTGAACATCACCACTGAAGAAGTCTTCGGCAATAAGATTGATATCCTGAATTAGGGTTGTCAGCGCGTCTAATTCGTCTTCGTTAAGATCTCCCTCAACGCTGAAACTGTAGCTACTGCTAGCGCTGCGCTCAAGACCAAAGGATACAGCGCTGCTGTTACCGTCAGAGTAGGCGCCTAAAGAGGCTGTTTGACTTGCTTCGCTGTTGAAACGAATAGAAACTTTGTCTCCTTCCTGTGTCATGACATCAAGGGAGAAAGACTCAGCTTTTGAATAACGTTCAGCAGCAGATATAGAAGTCTGGCGTGTAGACGCTGTTTCGTTGGTAGGCGCAAGGCCGGCCAGCGCTTCGAACGTCAGATCTTTGGTTTGCTCGATTGTTGCGGAGATATCAGGAGTTAGCATGTTGAGATCTTCTAGTATCTCAGTTGCTTCTTTGAAGCCTTTTTCTACACCTGAAACTGCCGCTTTATACATACGGTCTAGATCGGCATCGGACGCTCCGCGGGCACGGGCTTGTTCAAGGCCTTGTGCTACAAAATCAGAGATACGTGATGCAACTTTTTCCGGAGAGTAATCATTTGCGTCGAGACTTTTCATCTCTGATACGCTCATGCCCGGAATGTTTTCTGCTAGTTTGGCTACTAACTTATCTGCCGCAGATGCAGAACGACCGTTGCTATCTTTACCATCAGCAAACCCACCAGTAACCAGTGTTTCCTGGCGAACCTGAGAGTAGGCTGCTTGGCTGCTTAATAGAACTTGCACGGTGTTTTCCTCCACAGACAAAGAAGGATCAAATGATCCCATTGTTTTAGTTGTACTACTAAATATAAGAGGGTTATCGACGTTTTGTGGAGAGACTTTAATAAAAAGCGTAACAATGAAATTGTTTCATCTAAAGGTTAGAGGGAAACGGTAAAAACTACTTTCCATCTAGGATGATTGATTCTGCGATTTCAATCTTATCATTTGGCCCCTGAAGGATGATTATATCACCCTGTTGGATATGAGTATCACCACTTGGGCTGTGTTCAGATTGATCACCACGACGGATCATCGCAACAGAGACTTGGTGCTTTGATAAAGGTAAATCTCGTAACGTTTTACCAATCGACTTGCAGTTATTTTCAATTTGAACAGGGTGCAGTATCTCTTTCATACGGCCTTTACTATCAATTTTTTCGGAATGTTGTCCGTGGTAGTAGCCATGTAAGAGGTTGTACCTTTCGGCACGAACTTGATTGATTTGCTGTTCAATCTGTTGATGGTTGATACCAAGCATTGATAATACATGGGATACCATCATTAAGCTGCCTTCCAAAGCTTCCGGAATAATTTCGGTGGCTCCTGCGTTTTGAAATGCTTCGATCTGAGAATCATCTCGTGTTCTAACCAAGATGGGCAGCGTTAAAAATCGGGTTCGTATATGCTTGAGTGCTTGCATCGCTGTTTCCGCTTCCGGAAAGCTAAGAATCAACATGCGGGCACGGTCAGCGCCAACAGCGGCCATTACATCATCACGTTTTGCATCACCAAAACAGATGTGTTCGCCTGCTGTAGCGGCTTCCATTACACGCACTGGATCATTATCTACGACAATGTAAGGAATGTTTGCTTGATCTAAGAAGCGCGCGATAATCTGACCTACACGGCCGAAGCCACAGATAATCACATGTTTATCTAAACTATGCGGGTTTAGTTGGCTGGCATCAGGCAATTTTTGTTGCGGTGATTCAATCGGATCATCTTTATGTAGCCAACGACTTAGACTGTAGGTGTGGTTCATCAAAATCGGTGTCACGATCATGCTGATGATGATCGTGGACACGACAATAGTATTTATATCAGGCTCAATCAGATGATTACCTAAGGCTAAGGCCAACAAGGCAAACCCAAATTCACCACCTTGGCTAAGACTTAGACCAGCTCTTAACGCATTTACCGGGTCTTTATGCAGTAGCGTCCCAAGAAGGGTAATAATAAAAGTCTTTAATAGGATTAAGCTGACACTGAACAGAATAATCCAATACCAGCTATCAATTAGAGCAGACAGATCTAATTGCATCCCCACAGAAACAAAGAATAATCCCAATAGTACATCTCTGAATGGGCGTATATCGGCTTCTAATTGATATCTGTAACGGCTCTCACCCAACATCATGCCTGCTAAAAATCCGCCGAGAGCCATCGATAAACCTGCTGCGTGAGTAATCCAAGCGGCCAAAAGAGCAGCAGCAAGTGTAGTAAGAACAAACACGTCGCTGGAACCGCTACGCGCCGATTCGTGAAACAGTAATGGCATCACAATATGGCCAACCAGCAGTAAGATAATAAGTAGTGTTGAGCCCTCAAGTAGCATCAATGCAACTTCTGTACTGTCTATCTCTGTTGCTGAGCTACTAAGCGTTGGTACAACGATCAGGAAAAATACAGCAGCTAAGTCTTGGAAGATTAATGTACCGACCGAAAGCTGGCCATGAGGACTGTTGAGTTCGTCACGCTGAATCAGCTCGCGGCTTACAATCGCTGTAGAGGATAAAGCGAGCGCACCGGCGATTACTAAAGAGGTGGTTTGCGGTAGACCGAAAAGGTGACAGATCGCCATCAAGCAGGCTGCGGTGATGATGACCTGCAAACTACCCAGCCCGAATACCGCTTTGCGCATGGCAAACATACGCGAGACCGAGAATTCTAAGCCGAGCATAAAGAGTAAAAAGACAACCCCAAGTTCACTGAGTAGTTCAATACTATGAGTGTCTTTTATGACCCCTAAGCTGTAGGGGCCAACAATAGCGCCAACACTTAAGTAGGCTAGAAGAGGCGGGAGTTTGATACGCCGAAACAGGGTTGTTGCAACAACGGCACAACATAAAATGACCAAAAATTGCTCGAAAAAACCCTGTGACATGCGTTTCCCTTACTACATGAAGACGCTTTTGATGTTCTTAATTACCACATCAGGTCGTCTGGAATCTTATAATCCGCGTACGGATCATCTTCTTCTGGTTCTTCTTCCGGCTGAACGCGGATAACGTAATTTGGCAGGCGCTGTTCAATTTTCTCTGCAAATTTATCCGGGATCAGATAAAACTTATCATCTAAAGCTGCTATTGCTACTTGGCCGCGGAATAGTTGCCCTTGAATGAGCGAAGTAACATACATAGTCTTCACTTTATTATCGTATACAAAGTTGTAACTTACTTCGGCATCTTCGGGCAGCTCGATCTGTTGCTGTATGATCATCTGTCGGCATTGCGCTTCAATCTCTTTGTTGCGGCGCTCTTCGTCTCGTTGACGATTTAGTTCACGATCATGCTCTTGCTTAGCTTTACGCTGTTCTTCTAGCGCCTGCTTTTTCTCAGCTTGCGTATCAACAACTTGCTGGCCTGATTTACGTGCCTTTTTAGCTTTTTTGTTTTGTTTACGCTTTTCTGTATCTGCCTGCTTCGCTTTTTTCTGGTCAACAAGCCCCATATTTAGCAACTGATCTTTTAGTGAACCCGCCATAACTTACTCGTAATACTCCTATTGGTTATTATGAGAACTATAACAAAAGTTAACGCTACTATTTAAAAAATAACGGAAAATAGGGCAAATCTATTCGGAATATGACTTGTTCACCTATGGGCTAAAGCGTACCCTGCACCTGCAATTATTTTATAGCTGGATTTTTTATGTCTGAACATGACCTAACACACCCTTTTGAACGGTTAACGCCATCATTTTTGATGGATGCAGTCGAAAGCCAAGGGCATTGGTGTGATGGGCGTACATTTCCTCTGAATAGCTACGAGAACCGTGTCTATCAGGTGGGCATAGAAGACAAAGAGCCGATGATTGCTAAGTTCTATCGCCCACAGCGTTGGAGCCGAGAGCAGATTTTAGAAGAGCATGAATTTAGTTTCGATTTAGCAGAGCATTCTCTACCTGCAGTAACCCCTTGGCGAAATGAAAAGGGAGAAACCCTATTTAATTATGAAGGGTTTATGTTCTCGTTGTTTCCTCGCAGAGGAGGGCATGCCCCAGAGCTCGATAACCTTGATAATCTTTTTACGCTAGGTCGTTTATTGGGACGTATGCATCTGGTGGGTGCGTCGAAAGATTTCGTTCATCGTCCGACTTTGACCAGCCAAATATTTGGCCATGACAGTGTTGCATTCTTAAGTGATCGCTTTATTCCTGTAGAACTTAAACCTGCTTACGATTCTGTTGCTAGGGATCTTCTACAGGGTGTCGATGAGATCTTAAAAGCTTGTGGTGAGATAGAACATATTCGTGTCCATGGTGATTGTCACTCCGGCAATATGTTATGGCGTGATGATGCGCCTCATTTCGTTGATTTCGATGATGCCCGTATGGCGCCTGCGATGCAGGATATTTGGATGCTCCTCTCTGGTGATCGACATGAACAGACACAACAGTTGTCTGAAATAGTCGATGGCTACAATGAGTTTTACGATTTTAAACTCAAAGAGCTGCGTTTGATCGAAGTCCTGCGCAGTTTACGAATTATGCACTACAGCGCATGGCTTGGTCGTCGCTGGGAAGATCCAGCATTCCCTCATAGCTTTAGTTGGTTTAATACTGAACGCTATTGGGGCGAGCATATTCTGCAACTGCGTGAGCAATTGGCGTTGCTAGATGAAGAGCCTTTAAAGCTTCTATAAAAGTGGATCTGAGAGTGCTACAGCTGCTTAGTAGTGACAACCATATTTCGACCGCGGTTTTTGGCTAAGAATAAGGCATCGTCAGCACCGCTGACTAGCTGGTCGTAATTCGTGTAACTTGAATTCAAGGTGGCGCAGCCTAGGCTTGCAGAAAGCGAATGGTCTGAGCCGCGTAGTTTTACTTTAGTATTCAGTGCCTTCCTAATTCGTTCAGCACAAGCTTGAGTGTTAACCTCGTCGCTGTGGGGTAGTAAAATAATGAACTCTTCACCACCATAACGTGCTGCGATATCTCCAACTCTTAACATTGATTCGATTATTAGGGCTGACTTTTTAAGCACATAATCACCCGCTTGATGACCATATTTATCGTTAATCTGCTTAAAAAAATCTAAGTCGATCATGATGATTGATAAAGGGAGTTGATATCTTTGTGCTCGTTGTATTTCTATATCTGCTAGTTCTCTGAAATGTTGCCTATTAAATAGTGATGTCAGAGGGTCACTGATAGAGCGTTGATAGGTTTTATTCAGAAGAGTGCAAGTAAAGCCACTGAGTAAACCAAGAATTAAAGAGCCCAATGCTGCCCAGCCGGTTAAGTATGAGGCAGGTATACCGTGAATATGATTGTCATCATTCAGTCGTGCTGATAGTTGCCAAAAGCCACCAGGGACTTCTATGAAACTACTTAGGTATTCAGCTTCAAACACTGATGTTGAACCGAAGAATACATCCCCTTGTTTACCTTTAGCATCACTTCCACGAATAGCGTATGTTGCAAGTTCATCGCTTAGAACTAGCCCTGTTTCATTGAATATTTTGTCTAAGTCTATAACCAGTGTGATAAAACCCCAAAATTTAGTTTCTGTGCCTTCACGGTTGTAAAGGGGTTGTCTGGCAATAACTCCTCTGCCTCCTTGAATTAGATCTAGTGGGCCTGCCATTATCATCTCTTTTCTCGTTATTGATCGCTCTACAACTTCTCTTTGTTCAGGGATCTTACGTAGGTTTAATCCAATTACTTTATTGCCATCAATGATGGGATAAATATGTTTAACGATAGCATCGGGAGCCAATTGGGCTTGCCGTATGGTTGTTCTAGTAGATAAGAAACGAGTCGTTAATATTTGAAAGTCGCTTTCGTCTATGTCGTTTTGCAGTAATAGAAGTGATTCCAGAGCTTCGATAATGATGAGGTTGTCAGCCAGTGCGAGTTGTATGCGTGAAGTGAGATAATTGATTCTCGCTTCTACTTGCGCTTTATCTTGTTGATCGTGGATATTGTGATCTAACTTAACCAACCACCCAGAGGTAAAAAATGCACACGCGGTGACGGTTAGGCCAACTAACCAAGGTAAACAAAATCGAAGCGTGAATTTCCGCATGCTTTTCGTACACCACTGCAAAGAATCGGTGAATATACATAAGCGTAGCTGTTTTTTCTGGAATGGCAGGAATGTTTAGATTACTCTTGGACTGTTTTTATATACAGTATTTTAAGTATGCGTTTATTCATAGCCGAAAAACCAAGTTTGGGTAGAGCAATTGCAGATGTACTGCCTAAGCCATTAAAAAAAGAAGATGGTTGTATTCGCGCCGCTAATGGTGATGTGGTTAGCTGGTGTTTCGGCCATCTTTTGGAACTTGCTGAGCCGAGCGAATATGACCCGCGGTTTAAACAATGGAATCTGCAGCATCTCCCTATTGTTCCATCTGAATGGAAAATGCAGCCCAAGCCTAAAACTCGCAAGCAGATAGCGTTATTAAGAAAACTTTGTAAAGAGGCTGAAGAGGTTGTTCATGCGGGTGACCCTGACCGCGAAGGGCAGCTATTGGTTGATGAAGTAATCGACTTTCTCAAGTTACCCCAATATAAACGCCAAAGCATGAGACGCTGCCTAATCAGCGATCTGAACCCCAGTGCCGTAAAAAAGGCTATAGCGCAGTTAAGAGATAACCGTGAGTTTATCCCTCTTTCTGTATCAGCATTAGCAAGAAGTCGTGCCGATTGGCTTTACGGTATTAATCTAACCCGCGCATACACATTGCAAGGTCAATCAGCGGGTTATCAAGGGGTCTTATCGGTTGGACGGGTACAGACGCCTATATTGGGATTGGTGGTAAGGCGTGATCAGGCGATCGATGATTTCAAATCTAAGCCATTTTACGAAGTGTTAGCTCATCTAAAAACGGATAGCGAAGATAGATTTAGAGCTAAATGGCAACCGAGTGAAGCTTGTCAAAAATGGCAAGATGAAGAGGGGCGAGTACTTTCTAGACCATTAGCGGAAAACGTAGCTGGGCGTATTACAGCTAAACCGGGTGAGGTAACTGCTGTCGAGAAAAAGCCTAAAAAGGCTGGTGCTCCACTCCCTTATAATTTATCTGCATTGCAGATCGATGCGAATAAACGTTTTGCTTTGAATGCTCAGCAAGTTTTGGATACCTGCCAAAGTTTATATGAAAAACATAAGCTAATTACTTATCCGCGTTCGGACTGTCGCTACTTACCCCAAGGGCATTTTGCTGAGGCCGTTAAAGTGTCTTCAGTTGTCTTTAAGCATTGTCCGCAATTTCAACCGCATAAAAGCCAGATTGACTTAAGCAAAAAAGGAAAGGCCTGGAACGATCGTAAAGTCGAGGCACATCATGCGATTATTCCGACCAGTAAAACTGTAGATTTTTCTCGCCTTAATAAAACAGAGCAACAAGTGTATGAGCTAGTGGCTAGGCAGTATCTGATCCAGTTTATGCCAGATCATCGCTATTCAGAAACGCGAGTCGAGGTGTTGATTGAAGGCGGTAGGTTTACTGCTTCAGCCAAGCAAGTACTCGATGTCGGTTGGAAAGTACTATTTGGTAAAAAAGAGGGCGAAGACGATCAAGCACAGCTTCCTAATCTCTCTGTGGGGCAGACGCTCTACTGTGAACAAGGTGAGGTCATAGATAAAGAAACCCAGCCACCTAAACCTTTTACCGATGCCACACTTTTAGCTGCCATGACGGGGATTGCGCGATTTGTCGAAGATGCAGATGTTAAAAAGGTTCTTAAGGAAACCGATGGCTTAGGCACCGAAGCGACGAGAGCAGGCATCATTGAATTACTGTTTAAACGGGGCTTCTTACAGCGTCAGGGTAAAACTATCCGCAGTACCGAAGCTGGCAGAGCGTTAATAAATAGCCTACCAGATAACGCGAGTAAGCCTGATATGACAGCTCGTTGGGAGGCTTCATTAAATGATATCAGTGAACAGAAGTTAAATTATCAGACATTTATGCAGCCTCTCACTGATGAGATCTCTTTGATGATTCAAAAGGCGAGTAGTATGGATGTGCAACTGCTGCGTAATATCAAACAACAGCCGAAACCTGCTTATAAGAAAACTCGTAGAAGGAAGGTCAAACCCAAGGCTAAATCCAAAGCTTAAGGTGATTAATGCCATGTAGTTGGACAGTTAACCTATTTAGGGTTTATCTCAATATCTTGTGCTTGATATATCTCATATAATGACGCATTAATGTAAGTCATTCACTTCTGATGAACTAAATATTGGAAGCGCAGGGTAATATATGGAACTTCTCTCACTCAAAACCTTTAAATACGTGGTTGAATTCGGTGGTGTTCAAGCGGCATCGAAAGAGCTACATACTGTTCAATCTAACGTCACTGCAAGAATCAAAAGGTTGGAAGAAGAGATAGGTTCGCCTCTGTTTTATCGTAAAGGGCGCAAACTTGAACTGACTCCAACCGGTTATACCTTGATGGATTACGCCAACCAATTGCTACAGCTGGAGCATCAAGCCAGTATTGCGGTTAAGCAAGTAGGAGAAGCGACAGGGGAGATTCGGATTGGCTCTATGGAATCCTTTGCCGCGGTGCGTATGCCTGGGCTGATCCAATCCCTACGAAAAAAACACCCTAACCTGTTACCTCGAGTGCAAACAGAAACTAGTGGTCAATTGATTGAAGCTGTTCTTAATTACAAACTTGATTGTGCCTTTGTCGGAGGGCCGGTACAGCACAAGGATCTTGTTTGTCGTCAGGTGTTAATGGAAGAGCTGGTATTGGCCACTGCGAAAGGAGTGGATGTTCCAGACTCGTTAATCATGTTCAGACAAGGCTGTGCGTACAGAGATAAGGCTCTAAATTGGCTACGTGATAACGGCAGATTAGATACTGAGGTGTTAGATATGGGAACTCAAGAAGGGATCTTGGGTTGTGTGGCTGTAGGTTTAGGTTTCACCTTAGTACCGAGGAAAGTGGCAGAAGAGTCGAGGTATGCAAAAGATCTAAATCTCGAGGTGCTTGACGATCAGTTTAGTCAGATACCTACAATTATGATTACCCATAAAAACGCTATTGATATGGCAGGCGTAGATACTTTACTAGCACTGTTTGATGGGAAGCCACCTGAGTGGGAATCAGCTGCTTAAGTCGCTATTTAAGCCAAGGATGGGCTTTTAGATTTTCAACGACATGGTCTAGAAACAAACGTACCTTAGGATTTAAGTTTTTGCGGCTAGGGTAGAGCGCATGGATGCCTACAGTAGGTACCTTATAATCGGCTAATACTTCTTTTATTTCACCTGACTCCAGTTCATCAATGCAGAACGCTTTCGGTAAGCGAGCAATGCCAAGATTGCGCTTAAGCATTTCAAGGCTGAAGCTCAAGCTATTCGCACGTAAACGGAAGTTAATTGAAACCGCTTTACCTCCATTCCAGTTTTCAAAGGCCCATTCATTGGAATTTAGGTGAGTGCCGATACATTGATGTTCTTTTAAATCGTCTGGAGTTAGTGGTTCACCAAAACGATCGATATAGGCTTGACTGGCATATAACTTAGAAGACGCATTTGCGATCTTACGCCCTACGAGGCTTGAGTCATCTAAATTCCCTACACGCAGTGCTAAGTCGATACCTTCTTGGACTAGATCGACGACACGAGGGCTGAGTTCTATATCGATCTGAATAAGAGGGTATTTCACCATAAAACTAGAAATCAGGTCATTCATAATGAATATCCCAATCTCAGGCGGCATGGTAATGCGTAACCGACCCTTTGGCTCACCTTGAGTGGAAGTTACGTGATTCTCGATATCTTCTAGTTCGGAAAAAAGAGGGAGGCAGCGTTCGTAGAAGTTTTGGCCGTCAGCTGTGAGGTTTAACTTACGAGTCGTACGTTGTAAAAGTCTTAAACCTAAGTCATCTTCAAGCTGGGTGATACGTCGGCTTATGGTCGATTTTTGAATGCCTAATTTATCCGCAGCTGCGGTAAATCCATTGTGCTCAATAACCTGAATAAACAAACGGACATCGTTAAGATTCATAGACTGCTACAACTAAGGAAGATTACTTAAGGTCAGTTTGATGAAATGCTCAAGTTTTAAGAGCAGCTACCTTGGGTTGTCAGCACAACAGAAGGCGTTGTCGTTTTAACACTCTGGAAGCTCATATCTGATTTATTAATGGTCAAGTTGGTTGTGTCCATACCGCCCATCACAGGGTCTTTAGCCGTTCGACTTAACTTGATCTGTTCATCAGACTGTTCAACGCTAAAGCCTGCAACACCGTTTACAACAGCAGAGCCATTTTTGATTACGACAGAATAGCTGCAGCGGCCTTGCGGGCAGTTGCGTGTTTTAGGCGCTTTCATAAATGGAGCGGTGTAACTGGCATGTGTGTAGGAGCACGTATATTGCTTATCTTCGGCCACGGCAGTTAATGGCGTTGCGATACCTGCAGTCAAAGCAATACTCGCGACAAGTAGATTAATTTTGGTGTTCATAATCCTTCCCCGTAGTTTCCTTTAGTAAGTCTAGGGTAAATTTTCAATCCCTGAAAGCCTAAGTCTTAGTTTAACCCTGATAGCGTCCTGTTTTTTCAAATAAAGTACCTGATTTTTTGAAAAATTTACGGACTATTAGTGCCTATGACTTCGAGTGATTCATCAACTAAGGCATGCAAAAGTAGCTCGCCACTATCATCTGTTTTGAACATGCCGTATTTTGCCGCTTCATATCTTTCCGCTGTACCTTCTTGGAAGAAGAAAGCATTGGTTGCAAATTGTACTCGGCTATTGCGAATACGGTATTGAATAATAGCTTGGTTCGATGCGAGTTCTATATCCTTTTCTGAACGGGTTAAAAGCTGTAAAAAACTAGCCTTATGATTGTCATCTAGCTCAACTAAAAGAAAGCCATCAGCAGGAACATCGTTAAGTGAGCGATTAAATGCATTATTGGTGATTTGGAATCTAAGTCGCATATAGTCGCCTTGCATCAAGGAACGAGGGTCTACAGGCGCAAGCTCTAATAGAACGGTTTTACCTTCAGCCAATAAGGCCTCTTTTTGGTAGATATTAATATTTACAGCTAAAAGCAAGAGTAATGTAGTGAGTAATGCGCTCCATTTAGCTCGGTTCATGTGGGCAACATGGCTGAGGCTCATTTTCTTCTCT
Source organism: Neptuniibacter sp. SY11_33 (assembly GCF_047778025.1). Taxonomy (GTDB): domain Bacteria; phylum Pseudomonadota; class Gammaproteobacteria; order Pseudomonadales; family Balneatricaceae; genus Neptuniibacter. The sequence goes on along the minus strand of NZ_CP180543.1, from coordinate 2,082,063 downwards.
GGCAGATAAGCCTTGCTCAGGAGAAGGTAACTGACTAACGCTATCGTGCCTAAGCCCACTAAATAGATTGATTTAACCAGTAAAGTTTCCTGAAGGTTGTAGTAATACCAAGATACAAAGCTAATTAATGCAACTAGACCCAAGCCCAGCAGGGCGCGTTGCTGTCTATGAAAGCCAACTAACAATAATAAGAGTGCAGCAGGTAAACCGGCAATCGTAAATGAGGTAGCGGTCATGATAATAATTAGGGCTAAATAGCCAGCAATGTTTTTACTGTCTTTTGTAACTTGTTGCTCTTTGAATATATAAGCTAGTAGAAATGCGAAAGTGGCTATTTGTGCAATCGAGCCAATCAGAGGACCGTTAAGTTGCAGAAAGCCGACATCACTGATTTTGTAGAGAAATGAGAGTTCATTTTGTAACAGCGAATGACCACTAAACTGTAATAGCGAGATAGCCATACCGTAGCTGATAGGAATCAGAAACTTATGCCACTTTAGCCATTGCTGTTCTTTACACCAGATCAATGTAAAAGCGAGGGCGGCTACAGCACTATCTAGCCCATGTATACCTTGGCGGTTTAAACCCCAGAATAGAGCGATCATGGCAAACCAACTCGAGATGACTCGATGTAGGAAACTCGGCATTACAAGGGCTAGGACCGCTTGGTAGATAGCTAGCGCCAGAAAAACCGTAACTTCATTATCTCCCAGCAATTCAAATAAACCCCAGCCAAACATAAATTGGCCGCAAATACTGATCGCTAAAGCTAATTGATTGTAGAAAGGGGACTCGCCACTGTGACGATAGATGGTATAGGCGCCAATGGAACATCCGAGTCCAGCGACCATTAGTAGAATATGGTTATCATAACGGAACAACCAACCGAATATGCTGCCTACAAAGCCAAGCATAAACAAAGCTGCCAACCAACCAGAGAAACCTTGCATCAGATGGATAAACCATGCTGATTGGCTGGGGGGCTCTTCTGGCTGATCCGCAGAGACTATCCCTTCGGTTTGTAGTTTCTGCCAAAGTGCTCGATCTGAATTAGTCATCTTGAGCACTCCTTTGCTGTTTTTGAACTTGGTATAGATTCTTTAGCCAAATGCCTGCTGCCGTGGACATGCCGATAATTGCCAAACTGATAACCAAAAATGCACCGCCATCGAATGCATCACCAAAGGTTTTAATCAGCAAAGAGCTTGTAGTGATAATAAGGCTGGTGGCTACCCCGGAGAGAACAAATAGATCTAGTTGGCAATGGCGATAGTAGTAGAAAGCGATAGAGATCCAGATCAGATAGAAGAGCCCACCCCAATGAAAATCATCAAAATCAAAGATGGACCACATTGCTAACCAAGTTGCCAGCGACCCAGCGAAGAAGAGGGTAATTTGAATAGCAAAGCGATTCTTAATAAGACATTGCTTAAATCTGTACCCGAACTCCAAAATCAAAATAATCGCGGTATTGATGGCTAAAAAGATACTGGTCAGATCTTCACTTCTAAACAAGAAGCCAAATAGTCCACGGAAGGTTTCGGAATAGAGGTAGAGCGCGAGATTGACCAAAGTGATAAAGATCACCCAGACCGTGCTTGCGCGATGAATAATAGCCCAGGGAAGAGTGAATACTGCCCAGATAGCAAAAAGCTGCCAAGGATCGGCACCGGTTTGATAGATTTGACCTACAAGAGCCAGTAGCGCTCCAGTTAATAAAGTAATCAGTGTGATACAGCTGATACCAGAAATACTGAGATGGTCTAATCGTGAATAGACTATGCCTGCAAGCACTATAGTGCTTTGAAGCGTTGCAAACTTGGTTAAATCAGAAATAGATTGCCAATTGAAAGCAAAAAAGAAAATAACGCCCGCAGCAAGTGCTACAGCACTAAGCCAGAGAAGTAACTTAGCAGTAAAAGCTAGCCATTGATTATTGCTTGGAGATGCTTGGGTAAGCGCTAAAGCACGTTCTACGTCGTCTGGTTTGATATGGCCTTGTTTGGCCCAATTCAGAATTGTTTGTCGTTCTGGTGTTTGCCCTGAAAGCATAGTTTGGCATCCAGCCTTTGAAAAAGTGAGTGACTTGTATTATCTACTATCACTCACCTTTCCATGGCTGTCAAAACCCGCAGCCACCACTTGGACAGCCGCCACCACTCATACATGGAGGAGCTTCAGGGTTTTTAAGCGTCGAACTTTTAACAACCCCTGCAGTTGATAAAAGTTTTGTAACTTCCGAGTCTTCAGGGATCTCTTGCGGATCTAGATTAGCGAGAATACATAGCTCACCCCAGGTTTTAGGGGTTAGGGCCATAGTGTGCTTCACTTCAACCACATCACCTGTCGCTTCAATGCGATAATCGTATGTAGGCATAATTAGTCCAGTTTAGGTTCATGCCAGTTTACAGATTTTAGGAATTTGTGAGCAGGGTAGAATTTACCATCACTGCCTTCCTGATCCTTGGAGGATTTGATGTAGGCTTCAGGTAGTTCACCGCCTACGTATACATCCAGTTGCTTTTCATTTTGGTAAAAAGCCAACGTTTGATCAACTTCGTCCTGTGTCTTACACAGCTTAGATAGATTACTTGCTTGAACTGCTGCCATGTCTTTGTCGGCATCGATACCCATAATGTGGGCCATACCGTAAGTGACAACAAGGATATCTGCTACGGCATCACGAATTTCAGAGGTATCTTTGTTTTCGAGACCTTCAACTAATTCAGCTAGCTCTTCTTTGATTAGGTGTAATTGCTTGCCAGCTTTTTCCCAATTTGGGTTCTCAAGGTTGCCTTGTTCATTACCAAATACGGTGTTTAGGTAAGAAACGTCAGTAAAGTTGCTCATTGTTGCTCCAAAAGGAATTCAGTTGTCTTAGTTTGCTTGTTGGGCAAACTGATAAATTTTGTCGATGACAGCACGCAGTCCGTTACCACGTGATGGGCTTAGATGACGATCAAGTTCTAGTTGCTTAAACAAACCGTCGACATCAAAAGCACAGATCTGATCCGCTGTTTTATGGTTGAAAGCGGTTTCAACCAATACCAGTAATCCACGAATAATACGGGCATCTGAGTCAGTAGCAAAGGTTAACGTACCGTTGGGCTCTTTATTAATGACCAGCCAAGTATTACTTTCACAGCCTTTAACGAGGTGTTCGTCTGTTTTTAACTGTTGGGGAAGGCCTTTAGCAGATTTTCCCAGCAGCATTATCTCTCTGTAACGAGCATTCCAGCCTGAGATACCTTTAAGCTTATCGATCAAGGATTCTGGCGATGAGTTTGATTCAACAGCCACAGCCGTAGGGCGAGTAATCGAATCCAGTGTCTGAATGAAATGGTTCACTTCTGCTTCAGTATTATAAAAAGCGAAAGATGCTCGTGTCGTACCCGGTAAGCCCAGCCTTTGCATTAGAGGCATTGCGCAGTGATGCCCGGTACGGACAGCAATACCTTGTTGATCTAACAGCAAACCAATATCTTGCTGATGTTGATCGGTCAGTGTGAAAGATACCAAACTGACACATTCAGATGCTGAACCAATACGATTGAAACCTTTGATTTGAGAGCAGCCATCAATAGCTGTCTTAAGCAAATGTTGTTCGTGTTGTTCCAGCAATGATCGATCAAAACCAGATAACCAGTTCAGAGCGGTTGCTAAACCGATGGTGGCGCTGATATTCGGTGTGCCTGCTTCAAACTTGAAAGGCAGATCGTTATAAGTCGTTTGATCAAAACTCACGTGTTTGATCATCTCCCCCCCGCCTTGCCAAGGGGGCATGACAGATAAAAGATCTTCCTTGCCGTATAAAACGCCAATACCTGTTGGAGCAAAAACCTTATGCCCCGAGAACAGGTAAAAATCTGCATTGAGATCTTGAAGGTCTACTTTAATATGGGGCAGAGCTTGGGCACCGTCGATAAGCACTAGCGCGCCAGCCTGATGAGCTAACTCTACAATGTGCTTAACAGGGTTAATCGTACCCAAGGCATTAGATGCATGAGTTACCGCAACTAAGCGGGTTTTATTGGAAAGTAGTTTTTCAAATTGCTCTAGATCTAACTCGCCATTGTCTAAGAGCGGAATGATTTTTAGAACAACACCTTTTCGCTGAGCAAGCATCTGCCAAGGAACGATATTAGCGTGATGTTCCAGTGTACTTAAGATGATCTCGTCGCCAGTTTCTAACTGCTGCCCCCAGCTGTTGGCAACTAGGTTGATCCCCTCTGTTGTACCCCGTGTCCAGATGATCTCTTTTTCACTACGTGCATTCAGATAGCGAGCAACGGTGCTGCGAGCAGACTCAAAAAGCAGTGTCGCATCCGAACTCAGTGCATGACTTGCGCGGTGAACATTAGCGTTGCTCTGCTGATAATATTCAGAGACAGAATCTATTACACATTGCGGCTTTTGAGTTGTGGCGGCATTGTCTAAATAGATTAAAGAGTTTCCATTAACTGTTTGATCTAAAATGGGAAACTGCTTTCTTATGCCCTGTAACAAAGTCTTAGGATCTCGCATGCTTTGGCTTAGCTATCCTTAGATGCTTCATCTTTATCTGCAGCTTGTTCAGCCCAGTGAGCCAGCTGTTTGTTATAACGCGCACGCCAGCGTGTGTACATCATGGCGCTGGTGAAAAGCGTACCTACAAGTAAGGAATAGCCAATGCCATAGATAGCCGTATTTGGATTAGTCGCAGCTAATACCGCCTGCATAAACAGCAGTAGAAGTACGAAGCAAAGCCATGCGTGTCCACGAGGATTACCTTTAATAATCACTCCTGCGAATGCTAGCAGTGGAGCCATATGGATAAGCCAAATAACCCAAGGTTTTCCGGTTGGAACAGGAATAAGGAAAAGGTGCCAAAGCGTAAACCAACCAAGCAAACCTAGGTAGCTTCCTACACAAAGGATACGCCCTAATTTAGCTTTGCTTTGATAATCGTGATCATCAGGAATATATGCTTTCAACTGCTTGTACTCTCGTGGTTTTACTAGGCGTTTAAAATAAAACGTTGTTTGCTAATCGGCGGGCCAATTCACCCAAGCGCTTACCTTGGGCAATACATAAATTCTTTTCGATTGGGTCTAGTTCATTACTGTTATCTGGACCCGCTACATGTGTCGGCCCATAAGGAGTGCCGCCGCTTTTAGTTTTTAATAACTCAGATTCGGAATAGGGTAAGCCAGCAATGACCATGCCGTGATGCAGTAAAGGCATCATCATGGTAAGCAAAGTAGTTTCTTGGCCGCCATGTAAGCTAGAACTGGAGCTAAACACAGCAGCAGGTTTATCAATGAGCGCACCTGACATCCATAAGCTGCTAGTGCTATCGATAAAATGCTTTAATGGCGATGCCATATTCCCAAAACGAGTTGGGCTCCCTAACGCTAAACCTGCACAGTTGGCTAAATCCTGTTCGGAGCAGTACAGTGCGCCTTGATCAGGAATTGAAGGTTCCGTCGCTTCAGCAACCGTCGAAACTTCAGGTACTGTGCGAAGACGAGCTTCAATACTAGACTGTTCTATACCACGGGCAATATGTTTTGCCATCGATTGTGTAGCACCGTGGCGGCTGTAGTACAGAACGAGGACGTAGGGAGTGCTCATATTAGATGATTTCCAGAACAGACTCTGGTGGACGACCAATACGTGCTTGATCGCCTTTGATAACGATAGGGCGTTCGATTAGTTTTGGCACATTGGTCATGATCTCAATGATCTGATCTTCAGAAAGAGACATATCATCTAGGCCGTTTTCTTTGAATTCAGCTTCTTTTTTGCGAAGTAGATCGCGAGCAGAAATACCTAACTGGCTTAGCACTACTTTCAGCTCATCAGCAGAGGGTGCTTCATCAAGATATTTACGAACTTGTGGCTCTACACCGTTCTCTTCTAATAGTGCTAGAGTCTGGCGAGACTTAGAACAACGCGGGTTGTGATAGATAGTTACTTCACTCATTGTGCTATACCGTACTAAGGGATCAAGGTGAAATGATCCGTTCATTGTGTTGGATTATGCGATATTGTATACGCCTGTGTTGCAGATTTCATGAAGGAACTGCATTTTAGGCCAGTGCTTAGCTGATTATTATGAGGATGGAAATGGCTTCGCTGTTAAATCACCGCGTTACACTGTTTATTCGTTATCTATTTCGACAGTTTCTGCAGAACCAAGGGATTCTTAATGCGGCGGCATTAACTTATACCACGCTGTTTGCTGTAGTCCCATTGATGACTGTTTCTTACGCGATGTTGGCGGCAGTTCCTTCTTTTCAAGGAGTGGGACAGGAACTACAAGGGTGGGTGTTTGATAATTTCGTGCCTGCCACCGGCGCCGTAGTACAGGATTACCTCAATGATTTCTCTTCGCAAGCACGTAAATTAACCGCAGTAGGTATCGCATTGCTGGCCATCACATCGATTATGATGATGAAGAATATTGAGGCAGCATTTAACCGCATCTGGCGAGTGAATGAACCACGTAAAGGGCTATCAAGCTTTCTGCTTTATTGGGCTATTTTGAGCTTGGGGCCAATTTTGATCGGTTTAGGCTTAGTTTTAACCTCTTATATCGCAAGTTTACCGTTTATCAGTGAGGCGACAGAGGCGGTGGGTCGTGCGCGCTTATTGTCAGCATTACCTACGATCTTGTCGGCTACCGCTTTTACTTTGATGTATGTAGCTGTACCTAACTGCCCAGTACCCTTTAAAAGTGCGCTATTAGGTGGTGTCGGCGTAGCACTGTTATTTGAAACGGCAAAAAGAGGTTTTACTGCGTTTGTTACTCAGTTCCCATCTTACGAGTTAATCTACGGTGCTTTCGCAGCCGTGCCTCTATTTCTGCTTTGGATCTTTATCAGTTGGGTCATCATATTGATGGGGGCTGAGCTAACGCGCTGTATTACAGTTTATCGGCCTAATGATCGGGCTAACGATCTCCCACACCTATATTCGGTTGTGGCGGTATTGCATCGTTTATGGAAGGCTCAACAGCAGGGGGAATCAATCTCGGATCACAAACTTCTACAAGAGGTGGATGCTTTGGATCAAGGGCGTTGGGATAGCTATCTAAAGATTCTGTTAGAAGGTGGCATTGTTAAGCGCAGTGACCAAGGCGAATACCTATTAAGCCGTGATCTAGGAAGTTTAACGCTATATCAGCTAAACCAACTACTTCCTTGGCCTACACCTTTACCGGTAATAACGACCAGCTTAGTGGAGTGGGAGAGAGTACTTAACGAAAAGCTAGTGAAAACATCAGAACAGGAACAGCAGGCTTTTTCTCTGACTTTAGAATCATTGTTTTCTGACCGAGATGAAAACAGTATTAGCACTACAAAACAAATCAACGGTTAAATTTTTAGGTTTTTGAAAGTGGCAGATTTATCTATTCATGCATTTGTCAGTGGCCGAGTCCAAGGTGTCTGGTTTAGACAATCAACTAAAGAAAAGGCGCTATCTTTAGGTGTCCAGGGTTGGGTTAGAAACTTAAATGATGGACGGGTCGAACTCATGGCAACGGGTGAAGAGCAGGCTGTGCTTCAGCTCGAAGCTTGGCTTAGCCAAGGACCTGAGCTTGCGAACGTCGCTGAAGTTATTAGTGAAAGAGTTGATAACATTGATGCGCCTCAAACCTTCGAAGTGCGCTAATCGACTACACTGCATTTGATGTCTTAACAGTCTTTGGAGTGGACTATGTTTGCCAAATTAAAATCTATCTTTGGCTTTAGTACGGACAGCTCAGCGAATAAGAGCAAACAGGATTCAGCAACTGCGGTAGAAGACCCTCAAGTAGCTGAAACCGCAGAATCAGACGTTTCTCCGCAATCAGTAGAGCATTCACGTGAATTAACTCTCTCATTTATTAGTAACTTACTGGGTGTACGTGCTGTTGCGACAGAGGAAACACTCAAGCAGGAAGAGTTGCTGCGTGCTGCGCTAGATGAAGAGATGGTTGGCTTAAGTGAAGAATCGATTCCTAAGCTATCTAAAAACGCTCTTTCGTTGATGAGTGACCTGGTTGATCCTGATACACCCCAATCAAGAATTGTAGCGGCTATCAAAGAAGACCCAGCGCTTGCTGGTAAAGTGATTTCTATTGCTAATTCTCCGATGTTTATTGGCTCCGGCATGGAAATCAAAGATTTGGAGCATGCGCTCAGCATGTTGGGCCAGCAACGATTAAAAGATGTTGTTCTATCCTCGTTGGTGGCTGATAAATTCGAAATCGATAGTTTTTATTTTGAAGCTTTTGGTAAGGCATTGTGGGGACACTCATCAGAAGTGGCAAACAATGCTAAAAAGATCTCTGAAGCGCTCGGTGGCAATCCAAATCTAGCTTACTTTGTTGGCCTAGTTCATGATGTAGGTAAGCTGATTATCTTTAAAAAGCTTATTCAGCTGCACGCTGATGAAAAGCAGGAGCCTCATCCGCAAGTATTTAGTAACTTGTTAGGTGATTATTCGCATGCACTGACTAGACGTGCTTGTGAGGTTTGGGAGCTTCCAGAAACTTGGTATAAGCCTATTCTCGAATTTCAGATGGAAACCCAAGGCGATTTCCGACAGCCTGAATCGGTAGCGTTATTCTTGGCTAATGCGTACGCAGAATTGCATGCCTTATTTTGTGAAGGAGAAATCACTGAGTTTGAGTTGGTTTGGCGTCTGCAACAGGCAGGTTCGACCCTTGAGGATTACAGGCAGCTGTATCCGGCCGAAGAGAGTTAAGAAATAAACTTAAATAAAAAAAACGGGCGTAAAGCCCGTTTTTTTATGAAGTTCTAATCTGAAGTAAAGCTTACAGATTGATACGCTCAGCTAGTAGCGGTAATACGCCATCTACTGCAACGTCTTGTTTCTCGTCGTCACGACGGCCTTTGTATTCCAAAGTGCCAGCTTCGATACCTCGAGGGGAGATAACCACGCGGTGTGGGATACCCATTAGATCAGAATCAGCAAACTTAACGCCAGGGCTAGTCTTCTTATCACGATCATCCATGATTACATCGTAACCTGCCTGCTGTAGTTCATTGTACAGCTTGTCAGTTAGCTCGCGTACGTCATCAGACTTGTCGTATTGAAGAGGGATTAGTGCAACGTGGAATGGAGCGATCGCTTCAGGCCAGATAATACCGCCGTCATCGTGGTTTTGCTCAATCGCAGCTGCAATTACGCGGGTAACACCGATACCGTAACAGCCCATATCCATTACGACAGACTTACCATTTTGATCCAATACTTCCGCGCTTAGGGCTTTAGAGTATTTCTGACCAAGCTGGAAGATATGACCCACTTCGATACCGCGTTTGATTTCGATAGTGCCTTCTCCACATGGGCTCGGATCACCTTCAACAACGTTACGAAGATCAGCGACTTCCGGTAGATCAACGTCGCGGTTCCAGTTGATACCAAACAGGTGCTTGCCATCGATATTAGCGCCAGCACTGAAGTCAGACGTTTTAGCAACTGTGCGGTCAACAATCACTGGGATGTCTAAGCCGACAGGGCCAAGGGAGCCCGGGCCTGCACCGATTAGTTCGCGGATCTGCTCTTCAGTAGCAAATTCTAGTGGTTCAGCAACTTGTGCAAGCTTCTCTGCCTTGATCTCGTTTAACTCGTGATCACCACGAACCAATAGAGCAACAAAATCGGCTTCGCACTCTTCAGATGCTGCAACGATCAACGTTTTAACTGTTTTCTCAATTGGTTGATCAAACTGCTCAACCAATTCATCAATTGTTTTCGCATTTGGCGTATCTACTGTCGTCATCTCAACAGATGGCGCTGCTAGATCGCCTTCAGGAGATAGTGCTTCAGCTAATTCTACGTTTGCTGCGTAATCGCTAACATTAGAGAACGCGATGTCATCTTCACCAGAGTCAGCAAGTACGTGGAATTCGTGAGAGGTAGCACCACCGATTGAACCTGTGTCCGCAAGTACAGGACGGAAATCCAAGCCTAGGCGGTTAAAGATGTTGGTGTAAGTTTGGTGCATTACATCGTAAGTCTGTTGAAGAGATTCCTGACCTACGTGGAAAGAGTATGCGTCTTTCATGATAAATTCACGGGAGCGCATTACGCCAAAGCGAGGGCGAATTTCGTCACGGAATTTTGTTTGGATCTGGTAAAAGTTTGCAGGAAGCTGCTTGTAGCTTTTGATCTCACGACGGATAAGGTCAGTGATTACCTCTTCGTGCGTAGGGCCTACACAGAATTCACGGTTGTGACGATCATTAACGCGCAGTAGCTCAGGACCGTATAGTTCCCAACGGCCAGACTCTTCCCAAAGCTCAGCAGGCTGAATTGCTGGCATTAGAACTTCCATCGCACCGGATTTATCCATCTCTTCACGAACGATACGCTCAACTTTGCGAAGCGTGCGAAGGCCAAGCGGCAACCAGTTATAAAGACCTGAAGCAACTTTACGAATAAGGCCTGCTCGAAGCATCAACTGGTGGCTGATGACTTCTGCATCTGATGGCGTTTCCTTAACGGTGGATATGAGATACTGGCTAGTGCGCATACTTTTACTCAATCAATTTTAAATTCGTTTCAAATCGCCACATTGTAGGTGGCTGCAGTGGTGCTGCCAAGGAAAAAACTACTCAGCAGCTGCATTTTTCAATGTAACTTCCCGTTGCGGGAATGGAATTTCTATATCAGCGGTTTGAAGTGCTTTAAATACAGCTAAATTTACTTGATATTGCACTTCAAAATAACGGTCTGTTGGCACCCAATATCGATAAGCAATATTGACGGAAGAATCTGCAAAGGCTTCGATACCGACTTGTGGCGGTGATTCTTGAGAGAGTTCATCAAACTGGGCTAAAGATTGTTTGATTACTTCAATCGCAACTTCTGGATCTGCGCTGTAGCTAATACCAACAGAGGCTTCGACAACTTTATTAGCGAAAGAATTTGTAATCACTTCGCCGACGATGTGCTTGTTGGGAATTGTAATGATCTCACCATCTTCTGTGGCGAGTAGGGTATGTGCGAGCTTAATCTCGGTTACAACACCTGAAATGTCGTTAATTGTTATGGTATTACCGACGACGAATGGACGGGTCAGTATAATGGTGAAGCCTGCACCATAATTGGAGAACACGCCTTGTAAGGCAAGCCCAGCGCTTAGAGATACGGCACCGATTGCTGCCACAAAAGGCGCAACGCTGATCCCAAATTTACCTAAACAAATCACCAATACCATAGCTACGATTAGCAGCTTTACGGTACTGGCTATAAATAAGCTTAGGGTAACATCAACGCTATTCTTTTCGCATAACTTAAGCGCGAACTTGCCTATTGATCGAGCGACAATCAGGCCGATCAAAAAGATGATGATCGCGCCAATTACCTGAAAACTATAATTGACGAAAAAATCTATGACCATGTTTGTTAAACGAGTTATGGTTTCAAGCTCGTTTTGAATTTCTTGCTCCATCAATAGGCCTCTTAACTAATTCGTTTCAGGCCGTCATCCTTTCAGAATCTTCGATAAAAGCAAAGAGTTCAGGCAGTTCTTTTTCACTGAATACGGGGATGCCGTTACGCATTAACTCTGCTGCGGCTACACCTGAGCCTTCAACGAGGTTGCCGGAGAAATTACCGTCATAAATACGTTTATTACCGCAAGATGGGCTTTTAGCCTTCATAAGTGCGCAAGCGACACCTTCGCGTTTGGCAATTTCTAAGGTTCTTTCAGCACCTGATAAGAATTCAGGTGTAACGTCGTTGCCATCTTGTGTCGTGATCAAAATAGGGAATTTGCACTGAGTTTCTGCTGGTGGGCGCGGTGTGCTTAAGCCGCCTGCGACTTCAGGGCAGATAGGGACAAAGCGGCCTTCCTTGTGCCAACGCTGCAATGTTGGGTGGTTAATTAAGTGATGGCCGCCATCATAGCGTACGCGATCACCTAGCATGCAGGCGCTAATTAAAATCTTCTTCATGGTAGTCCATTTTTGTTGTTATTTTTTTGCAGGCACATTCTACTCATGGTCGTTAAGATAGCAATCGACTAAAGTATAGAATTTGATCAATTCTATTGATGCGGGTCATGAAAATTAGGAAGCTGTGATGAAAGGGTGTTAGAGAGGGAGCGCTAGCTTTTACTCAAGCTAGCGCTAAAAAAGAGGATCTTATGCTTCTTTTTTATCAACCATAAAGGTTGCGGTACCTGTAGCAACAACTTTATCGCCTACAGTTACGTCTGTTTTGCACTTTACGCGTCGGCGGCGTGTATCAATCTCTTCAACTGTTAGTGTTGCTTTCGCTGTGTCACCAATAAATACAGGTGCACGGAACTTAATTTGTTGGTCAACATAAATAGCACCAGGCCCAGGAAGTTTAGTGCCTGCAACAGTTGAGATCAGCGCAGCACTAAACATACCGTGGACAATACGTTTTTCAAACGGTGTTGTTTTAGCGTAATCATCATTGATGTGAACTGGGTTAGTATCACCGGAAATACCCGCAAACATGCACACGTCTGCATCAGTAATGGTTTTGGCAAAGCTGTCGCTCATACCTACTTCTAAATCTTCTAGGTAGTAACCGTGTAGTTCCTGCATAGGGATGTTCCTTTAAATAGAATATGCAATCTGCGCATCATAACTAAAAGAAAGCGTCTCTGCCTATTTATAAAATCAGTTAGTAACAATTCGTAAGAATTAATTATCTAAATTAGTTGTGTCAGTGAATTAGGGGTGCTGCATGAAACTGTCAACTTGCACTGAATTGCTGTATCTTACAGACCAAATTTTTCTAATGGATTTGAGACCCGTTTAGCCATGATTATCAAACCAAAAATTCGCGGTTTTATTTGTACAACTACTCACCCAACTGGCTGTGCAGCTAATGTGCGTGAGCAAATTGAATACACTCAGAAGAAGGGCGCTATTGAAGATGGTCCTAAGCGTGTTCTAGTAATTGGTGCATCCAGTGGCTACGGTCTATCTTCCCGTATCGCAGCAGCATTTGGTTCTGGCGCAGCGACGATAGGTGTCTTTTTCGAAAAGCCAGGTACTGAGCGTAAAACGGGTACTGCAGGCTGGTATAACTCTGCAGCATTTGATGCAGAAGCTAAGGCAGCAGGTCTTTATTCTAAAAGCTTGAATGGCGATGCTTTCTCTCACGAAGCGAAAGAAAAAACAATTGCGCTAATTAAAGAAGAGATGAAGCAAGTAGATCTAGTTGTTTACTCTCTAGCTTCCCCTGTTCGTAAAATGCCAGATTCTGGTGAAGTGATCCGTTCTTGCCTTAAGCCTATTGGTGAGCCGTACAAGTCTACAGCGATCGACACGAACAAAAATGTCATCATCAATGCTGAAGTTGAGCCGGCTACTGAAGAAGAGATCGAAGCGACTGTAACAGTCATGGGTGGTGAAGATTGGGAGCTATGGATGGACGCGCTTTCTGAAGCAGGCGTGCTTGCTGACGGCTGTAAATCTGTAGCATACTCTTACATCGGTTCAGATATCACTTGGCCAATCTACTGGGATGGTGCACTAGGTAAAGCTAAGCAAGACCTAGATCGTGCTGCTACAGCGATTGATGCCAAACTTAATACAACAGGCGGCCAAGCGAACATTGGTGTTTTGAAATCTGTTGTCACTCAAGCAAGTTCTGCAATTCCGGTTATGCCTTTGTACTTGGCAATGTGCTTTAAGGTAATGCGTGAGCAGAACCTGCACGAAGGTTGTATGGAGCAGGTTCAGCGTTTATTCGATACAGGTCTATACGGCGATACAGCTGAAATGGACGATGCTAACCGTTTCCGTATGGATGACTGGGAGCTTAAAGAAGAAGTTCAGAACGCGTGCCGTGAGATCTGGCCTCAAGTGACTTCTGAGAACTTATTCGATCTTACAGATTATCAACTGTATAAAGATGAGTTCTTGAAGCTATTTGGTTTTGGCATCGACTCCGTGGATTACGAAGCTGATGTTAACCCTGTGGCTGAATTTGATGTAAGCGATATTTAATCGTTTATACATAACAGGAAGCCCCAATGGCTTCCTGTTTACTTGATACCTTGCCTCGATCGAACATTCTTTCAGAGATCGATCAGTTCTTAAAATCTAACAGTTCTACATCAAATATAAGCACTGACCCAGGTGTAATCACGCCTGCAGATCCATTCCCGTAAGCCAGATTTGATGGAATATAGAAACGGTATTTGTCGCCCGTTGCCATCAATTGTAATCCTTCTGTCCAGCCTTTAATGACTTGATTAAGACCAAACTCTATAGGCTCTCCACGATCGACTGAGCTGTCAAACACTGTGCCGTCTATCAGTGTGCCGTGGTAATGAACTTTTACTGTGGATGTGGCGCTGGGTTGTGAAGCTCCATCAGCCTTTTCGATAACTTTAAACTGTAATCCTGAGCTAGTCTGGGTGACGTCCGGATCGTTTATATTTTCAGCTAGAAATTCTTCGCCAGCTTTCTTATTGGCTTCTGCGAGTTTTAAATTATTTTTGCGGCTAATGTAGAGAAATAAAACGATGGCCACTATTAAAAGCGGTAATACATATTCCATAAAGGCTGTGCTCTTGAAGATGAGAAAAAACTCAATCTATAGCACAGACCATTAACTGACAAGAATGTGTTTTTATATATGCTAAAGCAGTGCTTGTAATTGCTCTTTCTCTTCAGCACTGTAATTTTGCAGCAGAGACAGCGTTTTAGGCGGTAATCTATCGGTTTCTTTGGTTATCTGTGCAAGGTTGAAATATAGATAGTCATGCATCCATTGCTGATAACTCTGTAACCAGTCACACATGAGTTCTTCTAAAGAGGTTTCATCCGCAGTAAAGCCTGCATTTAGATCTTCCTCTGAATATAAGTAACCCAGTTTTAGATCCTGGTAGGTTGGGTTGTCTTTACAGAAGTAGTCAACAGAAACTCGATCAGCAAATTCTTTGTGCAATAAGTAGCTAATGCGGCTGACGGATAATGGACCGGCGTTTAGCGAGTTAATATGCTCGGTTGCTTGATGCGAAAAGGATTCAATAGTGGAATCGCTATATAACACTGCAGCCATAATCTGGTCGATTCTAAAAACAGCGACGATCTCTTTTTTAAGTAGTTTTAGATAGCGCGTTTTCTGATTGGCTGGCAGAAACTGTTCCAACATATCTAAATAAAATTGATCGATGCTGGAAATGCTCGGAGCCTCTTCGAGTGCTTTTACATGCTTTTGAATCTGCTCATGAACGGGTATCTGTTCAAGTGCGTTTAGGCGCTTTGGTGTATGTGTAACAGCGTGCATGATCGGCTCCAAATTTGTTCTTAGCTATAAGAGTTCAGCAAAGCTAATGCCAAATTTGATAAACAATTATTTTTCAGTAGGTTGGCTAACTGATTGGGAAAGATAGAGGCAGATTATGGGTTGGTGCTTGCCGGTTTTAATTACTAGCGGCATATGGGAGGCAAAAAATAACCGAGTCATTTTTGGATGATGTAACTTTCGACAAGAACCTATTAACTAACAGTGGTTTTTCCTATTTGCTTACATATAGAATTGGCTTATTGCTTATCAAGCTTTTAGATATTTAAGGAAAAGATATTGGATCTTAAACGAAAAGTCCCGCTGCATTTGGATGCAGCAATACTGCTCGCGATTGTTTTCGTGTGCTCATTAGGCTTTAACTTGTTTCAGATGTACCAAGTTGTAGAATTGAATAAAGAGACAAGCCAGCAGAGTGTTCAGGCTGTGCTTGATCAAATGAATTTGGATGAGGCTTTGAAAAGAGTGGCGGTCTTAGAACAGAGCTGTGAGCTTGAGGCTGACGATTCTTGATAAGTAGGATCTATAGATACTAAAAAGGACGCGATCGCGTCCTTTTTGTATGTGTGAGCGTAAGCTGATAGGATCACTCGCTTATCAAATTCACAGAACCTTTGTCGATGTCGTAATCGTAGTAAGCCATACCTAGTTTATTTAGGTAATCCATACGGTCAGCACTTTTGAGATCAATTTCTGGTGCTTCTAGGCCGCATTCCTCATAGATGCTAGCTAAATGAGCTAAATAAGCTTCGCCTTCTTTTACCATTAGCAAACTTGCTGCACCTACATCCGTTTTTACTCGGCTGTTGAGATCATCTGAAAACGAAATTGCAAAAACAACAGCTTCTTCATCGCCTTCGATACGTACAGAGCGGTTTCTAACGGTTTGTTCGGCCCAAAAATAAGCTAACTCTTTGCTTTGTGTTAGGAATACAGGCTCGATGGTTTCGGTATAGCTATTACCGATAGTCGCCATAGTTTGTTTGGCAGCTTGTTTAAGCGCCTTGTCACCAGAACGATTTAACCCCTGATCTTTGATTGATTCGACCAGCGCGGAAGATGTGCCATGGTACCAAGTGTTGCTAGTGGCAAAACCCTGTTTAGTTAACAGTTCTTTAGCGTCTTTAAGAAAAGCAGGTGTAGTCATAATCTAAATCACTTAATCAGTTTGCAGTTGAAAGCAGTAGGGGATTCTATCGTAAAAATTGATTTGAATCCTTCGTAACTTTCTCAGTATCTGTGTGGGCCTATATCTATAACCCAGGTATAAAAAAGGCGACACCTAATAATAGGGGCCGCCTTTCTAAAGTAAGGTGCATGCCCTAGCTAGCTAGAACATGGCCTTAGCTAGTATTGCTTAGCTGAACTGGTTAGAAGTGTTCTTCGCGCCACCAGCTTTTAGAGCGTTCTCACCAGCAAAGTATTCTTTGTGGTCGTCGCCGATGTCAGAACCAGACATGTTTTGGTGCTTAACACATGCGATAGTCTGACGGATCTCTTTACGCTGTACGCCTTCAACGTAACCAAGCATAGCCTTCTCACCGAAGTATTCTTTAGCCAGGTTATCAACAGACAGTGCAGTCGTGTGGTAAGTAGGCAGAGTGATTAGGTGGTGGAATACGTTCGCTTCGCGAGCAGTATCAGCCTGGAATGTTTGAACGCGAGCGTCAGCAGCGTCAGACAGTTCAGAACCGTCGTAATCAGCAGACATTAGGTTGTCACGATCGTAAGCAGAAACGTCTTTACCTTCAGCAGCCCAAGCATCGTAAGTCTGCTGACGGAAGTTTAGAGTCCAGTTGAAAGATGGAGAGTTGTTGTAAACCAATTTAGCATTCGGGTGTACTTTACGTACATCGTCCATCATGCCTTTGATTTCGTGAACTGTTGGTACAGCAGTCTCGATCC
The DNA here is from genome assembly GCF_047778025.1 of Neptuniibacter sp. SY11_33. Lineage (GTDB taxonomy): Bacteria > Pseudomonadota > Gammaproteobacteria > Pseudomonadales > Balneatricaceae > Neptuniibacter. The sequence goes on along the minus strand of NZ_CP180543.1, from coordinate 2,064,864 downwards.
AAAGAAGGTCAGCACCAGCATTGATAGCTTCGATACAATCGAATACGCAACGCTCGTGGCCAGTACCTTGACGGAACTGGTATAGACCAGAAGGTAGACGCTTAGGACGAACTAGCTTGCCGTCACGGCTGATTAGTACGTCGCCTTCAGCAGTGTCTTCTGGAGCAACTTCTTCAACGTCTAGGTAAGAGTTGTAAACGTCGCCTTGATCGCCTGGTTCTTTAACTACAGCGATTTCTTTAGTTAGGCCAGCACCTTCAGAGTCAGTACGAGCAACGATAACACCGTCATCTACACCTAGCTCAAGGAAAGCGTAACGTAGAGCACGTAGTTTCGCGTGGAAGTCAGCGTGAGGAACAGTTACTTTACCGTCCTGGTGACCACACTGCTTCTCGTCAGCAACCTGGTTTTCGATCTGTAGGCAGCATGCGCCCGCTTCGATCATCTGCTTAGCCATTAGGTAAGTCGCTTCAGCGTTACCGAAACCAGCATCGATGTCAGCAACGATTGGCACTACGTGAGTTTCGTGGTTGTCGATCTGAGACTGGATATCAGCTTCTTTAGCAGAATCGCCAGCTTCACGAGCTTTGTCTAGTTCACGGAAAAGACCGCCTAGTTCACGAGCATCAGCTTGACGTAGGAATGTGTAAAGTTCGTTTACAAGAGAAGCTACAGAAGTTTTCTCGTGCATAGACTGGTCTGGAAGAGGACCGAAGTCAGAACGTAGAGCAGCAACCATCCAACCAGATAGGTATAGGTAACGACGCTCAGTAGAACCGAAGTGCTTCTTGATAGAGATCAGCTTCTGCTGACCAACAAAACCGTGCCAGCAGCCAAGAGACTGAGTGTACTTAGTTTTGTCTTTGTCGAACTCAGCCATGTCGCGACGCATGATACCAGCAGTGTACTTAGCGATATCTAGGCCAGTTTTGAATTTGTTCTGAGCGCGCATGCGAGCAGCAGATTCTGGGTTGATTGCATCCCAAGGGCTACCAGCTTCAGCTTTGATGCCTGCAATGCTTTCGATGTCTTTGTTAAGTGATGACATGGTCATTCCTTCTATATTAGTTGCCAGCCATTTTTCGGCTAACTCTTAAAAGTTTCGCAATCGATTCTAGTGCGGTTAACCCTATAATTGAAATAAATGCCTGTTATTTGCAGTATTTATCCTGTGAATAGGTCTATGGTATTATTACTGAAACACGCATGATTACGGCATTGATATGAATCTGGACAAAATCGACCTTAACCTTTTGGTGTATCTTGATATTTTGCTGCGGGAGCGTAATGTGACCCGGTCCGCCAGCTTACTTGGGATTACACAGCCCGCTATGAGTAATGGTTTGCGGCGGTTGCGTGAAACTTTTGGCGACCCACTTTTGGTTCGAACCAGTGAAGGGATGGTGCCTACTGAACGTGCTCAATCATTGCAACCGCTGCTCAGACAAATCCTTGCATCGGTAGAGCAGGTGATAGAACCAACAACTGAGTTTGATGCTAAATCAAGTGACCGAGTCTTTCGTATAATGACGAGTGACTATGGTGAAGCAACGCTTTTACCTCGGTTATTAAAGCGTTTGAACCGTGATGCGCCAGATGTTGTCCTTGATATTCTAACACCGAGTGATATGAGCTTTCTTGAAGTGGAGCAGGGCTTGGTTGATCTGGTTATCAACCGTTTTGATACTATGCCGCAATCGTTCCACCAAAAGACCTTATGGAAAGATTCGTTTTCGTGTTTATTTGCTGTAGATAATCCTATTTCCCATGATTACTGTTTGGAAACTTATATCAGAGCAAATCATGTTTGGGTGAGTAAAACAGGCATGGGCGCGGGTATGGGTATCACGCCAGAGGATACTAAACGATTAGGTTGGGTGGACGAAGCTTTAGATGCAATAGGTTATAAACGCCATATTTCTGTCTTTACTCGGCATTATCAGTCAGCAGCCTTACTTGCTACACAAAAAGGGCTTATTGCCACAATTCCGAGCCGTGCTGCTGCAATTCAATCCGATAACCCAAGATTGGTGGTAAAAAAACCGCCTTTTGAAATTCCGGAATTTGAGTTCAAAATGGCTTGGAGCCCATTGCTACAACATAACGCTGCTCACCGTTGGATACGCCAGGTTATCTCTGATGTGGCTTCCGTTTCATAAAGGATATTCAGTCATAAGTTAAAAAAATCAATTTAATAAGGCGGTCTAACCGCCTTATTTTTTACCTAATGATTCTTCAGGTATTGCGCATTCAATTGTTGGGTGGAGCATGGTTTGCTTAGTCTTTTTGGTTTGTGGTATCGAAATCAGACCAAAAAACAGCATAAAACCAATGTACCAATTAGCAGTTAGGTAAATCTGTGAATATGAAAGGTATTGTTCAATGAGGTTGCCTTCCATTCTTGGCATATGCAAGTACATCGAATATAGGTACCAAACCAAAATTTGAATAACGATTAAATGATGAAACCATCTGAACATCGCTTTGAACTGTTCTACTAAGATAAAAGATAAGAGTAGAAATGTTGCAGGTATAGTGATGGTTATATAATCGTGAAGCCCTAGAGTTTTACTGGAAAGGTATATAGTTATGCTGCCTAGCCATACCATTAACGTCAGTAGTTTCATTGGAATTCCTTTTCTTTTTTCAGTAATTAGGCTTGGATCCTCTGTTTCAGTCAACAGGTCAAATGCCCGAGTTAACTACTTGATTTGCTTTGCATAGGCACTGATAGATGTAATAGAGTAACTCCTTTAGTTTAAAAGGAGTTTAGGCATGGTGCAGCATCAACTTGAAGTACTAATTAAATCTGAGATCCCTCTAATCGTCATTGAAAGTACAGAGGAAAATCAGGTTGTTGATATGCTGTTATCACTTAAGCCTGTTTATGAAAGGCCACTATTCAAGTGGACTTTGACCGATGGTATCCAACGGATTGATCGTGATCTCCCTCCGCAAAAGTTATTCTCCCAACCTACAGAAGCTCTGGCTCATATTAAATCGGTTTCTACCCCTGGTGTTTATGTATTGGCAGATCTACATCCGTTTTTGGACGAGCCTATGCACGTACGTTTATTAAAGGATATAGCGCTCAAGTTTCATGAACTAGGTCATACGCTAATCTTGCTTAGTCACGCGTTGGAAGTGCCTGTGGAGATAATGAAGCTTAGCGCTAAATTGGATATCGCTCTTCCTGAACGCAGAGAGATTGAAAAAATTGTCAGAGAGGAAGCGCAGAGCTGGTTAGCGAACTCAGGTTCTAAAGTGCAGGCAAGCTCTGAAAATCTTCAGCTTTTGGTTAGAAACTTAACGGGTTTAACCCGATCTGATGTTCGTCGATTAGCAAAAAATGCAATCTTTGATGATGGCGCGATCACAGATACCGATATCCCTGCGATTAACGAAGCTAAATATCAGTTATTGAGTGAGCAGGGGAATATGCATTTTGAATATGACACTGCACAGTTCTCTGATATAGCCGGTTTTAACGGACTTAAAAGTTGGTTAAATGAGCGAAAACCATTTTTTAACGGTGATAGTGGCGTTGGTAATTTACCTGCACCTAAAGGGATGCTGTTATTGGGTGTACAAGGTTGTGGTAAAAGCCTAGCTGCTAAGGCAGTTGCAGGTAGCTGGCATGCGCCTCTATTACGACTTGATTTTGGAGCTTTATATAACAAATTTTATGGTGAGACTGAGCGTAATCTTCGTGAAGCCTTACAAACCGCAGAGGTTATGGCTCCCTGTGTGCTTTGGTTAGATGAGATTGAAAAAGGGATCTCATCAGGCAGTGATGAGGGCGGCCCTGCGACACGTATGCTTGGTACCTTGTTGACGTGGATGGCCGAGAAAGATGCGCCTGTATTTATCGTTGCTACGGCGAATGATATTGAGGCATTACCGCCTGAGCTTGTTCGAAAAGGGCGTTTTGATGAGATCTTCTTTGTAGATCTCCCCAATGACGATATTCGTTTTAAGATCTTTGATATCCATTTAAAACGTCAAGGTGTCGATGTTAGCAGCTTTGATTTTAAACGCTTGATCGAAGAAAGTGTTGGATTTTCAGGTGCTGAAATTGAACAGGCTGTTATCTCTGCTTTTTATACGGCCCATGCTCAGAACATTGAACTTGATCAAGCTTTACTGCATGCCGAACTACGAAAAACTCAGCCTCTGTCCGTAGTAATGTCTGAAAAGATTGATTATCTAAGAGAGTGGGCTTCTACTCGAACGGTCTCTTGTGAATAGTTACTTCTACATCCCCCTTTAATAATCTAAATGTGAAAACTAGGGAGTATTGCCCTAGTTTTCTTTATAAGCAATTTTCTGCTCCCTTCTAAGCTGTTTTTGTTTCTAGATTTTGGTCAGTTAGTGTCGATCAGCTTGTCTATCAATATTGGAAAAGAGTGTAGGGTGAAATAAAGCTTGAGATAGTTGGATATTGATTAATTTATCCTTACTTTCTGTGATGATGAACTAGACTGAGGATAGCCTTTATAGATAAACCAACCCGAAGTTAAACGGATGGGTAACAATATGGATGTTGATCAGGCAGCACTAAATTTAATACCAGATTCAAACGCGTCTATCTGGCCTAATGGTTCCGTTTTAAGAGTGATGCTAATCGATGCATCGGAAACCACTAGGGGCAAGACCTTTAATCTATTAAATAAAATGGTGCAAGGTGAGCCTGTTGAGCTGAATATCGAGTTTACTCATTGCCTAGATGATACCTTTACATTTCTCCGCTGGCAGCGGTTTGATTTGATGATAATAAACACAAATATTATTGATCAGTCACATAAGCAAATCACAGTCTTTTCTAAAATTCGTTCTTTATTTAAAAAATCTCCCATCATTGCTGTTTCAACAGATGATCAATTCTTGAATTCCATGGAGTTGATTACATTAGGAGTAGATGATTGTTTGGATCTTTCTGTTATTAATGAATCGGTGCTCAAACGGGTAGTGATTTATTCGTTACAACGTGCAAAAAATTATAGAAAATTAGAGTTTTATAATGATGCTCAGCAGGTAACAAATGGCTTACTGAGGGAGCTCTCTAATAGAATGCCTGTTAACGCTCTTTTGCAAAGTTGTCTTAATTTAATAATGACAGATGCAGATTTTGTTGATGATGAAGCTGACAGTGCAATTTTAGTGTCTCAAGATGGTCGAACGAAATTTAAAATTGCTGCAACTGGATACCATGTAGAAGCGGGCATCGCGGAGAAAGCAGAGTTTGAATTAAATAAGGCTCTAGAGGATTTGGACTGGGAAATATCCAGTATTTATAAAGATTCAGAGCCAAAGGTTGGTCAGAGTAACCGACGATTTATTCCTATTATCCACCACGATCGAATACTCGGTGTTTTAGTCTTTTATATACGGCCTGGTTATCTAGATGCTGAAGATGAGGAAATTTTTGCATCAGAGGTGTCTCGTTGCCTGGGTGGCGTACTAAATACAGGCAAACAACAGCAGAGATATCAAAGAGTCTTTGACCAGAATAAACGTCTAATTAGCTCTATAAGCTCAGTCATTATTGGTGTCGACGCAAAAGATACAGTGACTCAGTGGAACAAAGCAGCCGAAAATATCTTTCAACTCAAGTTAAATGAGGTTGAAAAAAAGCCTATCTTAACACTCCCAATTAAATGGGACTGGGCCAACATATCTTTAAAAATAGCTATTAGCTTAGATAACAAAGAGAGTTCAGAGAGATTCGAAGTTCGATTTAGCCGAGCTAATGGCGAGGCAGGTGTGCTTTCAACAGCAGTAACCCCACTATTAAATGAAAATGGCGAGTTTGATGGTTATTTGCTGTTAATGGATGATGTTACTGAAGAGATTATCGAAAGCCAGCAGAAACAGCAGGCTGAGCGCTTACAATCTATTGGTCAATTAGCTGCGGGTGTTGCCCATGAAATTAACACTCCGATTCAATATGTGGGTGATAACCTGTGTTTCCTAGAAGAATCTTTCAGTGAGTTTGTTAAGTTATCAAATTATTGTAGTCAACTAGTTAAAGAGGGAGCCGATCCTGTAGGAACCTCGCTTGCCGAACTGATTACTGAGTGCGATCTGGATTATTTAATATCAGAAGTGCCAGAGGCGATCAAAGAGACGCAAAGTGGTGTTGATCATGTCAGTAATATTGTTAGAGCAATGAAAGACTTCTCTCACCCAGGTACTAAAGAGAAAGTAGCTACGGATCTAAACAAAATTATTGATACCACACTAGTTATTAGCCGCAATATTTGGAAATACGTTGCAGACGTCGATAAAAATTTAGCTGATGAGCTTCCCATCATTCCTGCCTACCCAGGACCAATTAATGAAGTCATTCTTAATTTAATTGTAAATGCTTCTGATGCGATTTCGGATACTCAAACCAGAGGCCTAATCAGTATTTCTAGTGCGGTAAAAGGCGAGTTTATTGAGATCAGAATTAAGGATACTGGTAACGGAATTCCGGAAGATATTCAGACCAGAATCTTTGATCCATTCTTTACAACTAAGGAAGTGGGGAAAGGAACAGGTCAGGGCTTATCTATCTGCCACAAAATTATAGTTGAACAGCATCAGGGCTCGCTGAGTTTCACGACAGAATCAACAGGGACATGTTTTGTTATCTTGTTACCTATCAAGGAGGATTGATTATGAAGCCGGTTATTTTATTTCTCGATGATGAAGAGCGAGTGCTTAAAGGTCTACAAAGGCTTCTATTTAGAAAGAAGACAGAGTGGGAGATGAAATTTTGCACTCAGCCTGAAGAGGTCTGGGCGCTGTTAGATTTGCAAACTGTTGATGTAGCGGTTGTTGATATGAGAATGCCAAAAATGGATGGCATTGCTGTACTTAAAAGAATCCGTGAACTCCAGCCACAATGCATTCGCATTATATTATCAGGGCAGTCTTCTGAAGAAGCCAAGTATGAATCTGTTGATGTTGCGCATCAGTTTTTAGCCAAGCCTTGCGAGACTGATCGAGTCATTTCAACACTTAGCCGAGCATTGTCTCTTTCTGAATTAATTGCGGACAAAGCCCTGAGAGAGCTAGTGGCAAGTTTAGGGTCATTGCCGAGTGCACCTCGGATTTATCAAGCATTCGAAAGCTTGGTCAAAACAGATACCTGTACTTGCGACGAAGTGAGTCTCTTAGTCAGTCAAGATCCTGCTTTGTGCGCCAAGTTACTACAAGTGGTGAATACAGCATTCTTTGGTTTGCCTAAAGAGGTGATATCTATTCCTGAGGCTATCAACTACATGGGATATGAGAAGCTTAAATCATTACTCTTAGTAACAGAGTTATTGCAGCAGGTTGACCCAAAAATTTTGCAGCGTTTTGACCTAGATAGCATATGGCTTCAGGGGGTCAAGGCTCAGTCAATCGTTAAAGCAATTGGTAGTCAAATAGATATAAAAAGTGATGAGTTAGAGATGATCAATGCCGCTTTGATGTTTCAAGGAATTGGGGAGTTAGCCTTGGCCATTCAAGCACCGGACGTCTATCAGAGAGTCTTAGATCATAGTAAAGCTGAGCACCTAAGCCTGATCGATGCTGAAAAAGAGGTGTTGGGTGCAAGTCATATACAGTTGAGCGCGTTTATGTTGGGTATTTGGGGGTTACCTGTAGCATTGCAAACAGAGCTGCTTTCATTATTGGAGGTACACATTCCAACAGAAGATATCAATGCAACGTTGCTTAAAGCGTGCGCTTTGCTGACGAGCTCTGCTGATTGGGAGGTTGTGTCAGAAGAGTTTACAGAGGCGGGATTTCCACCGGACTGGTTGCCTATAGCTGAAAGGAGTTTGCATGCCTGATCAAAAAGAAAAGATTCTAGTTGTCGATGATGCGGTCAACCTGCTGAACTCATTTAAACGTCAATTTCGAAAACAGTACAATGTTTATACGGCAGAAAATGGCGAGGAAGGTTTAGCTGTTATTAAGTCGGACGGGCCGTTTTCAGTGATCATTTCTGATATGGAAATGCCGGTGATGAATGGCGCTGAGTTTTTGTCTAAAGCAAAAATGCTTGCACCGGATACAGTTAGAATGCTGTTAACTGGCCAGACGAATATGAAATCTGCTATCAGTGCAGTGAATGATGGTCAGATATTCCGATTTATGGAAAAACCCTGCAGCCCTGAATCAGTCCAAGCAGCCTTAGACGATGCGATAGAGCAGTATCATTTACAAACCGTCGAGAAGAATTTGATGGATCAAACTGTAAAAGGCGTTATCGGCTTACTTGCTGAGTTATTAAGTCAGTTGAAACCACAGGTCTTTAGCTATGGCTTACGCAGTAAAGAATATATACGTTATTTAATCAGTCACTATGCGTTGAGCTCTGGGTGGGAATTTGAAATAGCTGCAATGATGTCTGAACTCGGCGCGGTATCTTTAGATAACAGTACTTTGGAGAAAGTCTATTTCGGCGGAGTATTAGATATATCTGAGCAGGAAGAAGTCGGAAAAGTGGCTAACTTAAGTGCTGGATTGATCGAACGAATTCCGCGTCTTGAGAATGTTGCTCTAATGATTCAAAGGCAAAATGAATTTTTTGAATTTCCAAAAGGTACACAAAAGCTAAATCAAGAGCAGAGATTGAGGCTTGGTGGGCATATGATCAAATGTGTAAGGGAGTTTGATCGCCGTATTCAAGCGGGTGAGAAGCAAACTGATGTGATCGCCACCATGCTAGAAACACCGCTGTTATACAATCATGACCTGATTAAAGTCCTGGGAGCATGCCCAGTCCAACAGCAGCAAACTGACCTTAATGTTGAAAGCCCAAATCAAATTTATATTAAGAATTTACAGCCGGGTATGGTTCTTGAGTGTGATATACGTTTGAAAGATTATACGTTGATTCATCCGCAGGGCTTTGAGGTCACAGAAACTACGCTTGCGAGTATTCAGGAAAATCTAGGGCAAATTGATAAGGAAGATGCACCAGTGAGGGTCGTTCAACTGCAAGCCTAATCTGACAAATAATAGGCTATTTATTTGCCAGGTTAGGCGGCCAAATAGGCTACTTAAAACACGTATTTGGTCTTGGAAAATCTCTGGTATTGTAGAGCCTCAGCAACTTCATCCGCTTTAGCGGTTGAAGTGATCTTCGCCAATAGGGCTAAAGCTGCTTGATAGCTAACTAAACTGCCGTTGGACGTTATTACATTACCGTCAATAACCACATTCTGGTCATATTGAACTTTTACATTTGGAAAGGTTCGAGCAAGTTCCTTTTCACCTCCAGCCCAAGTTGTGGCCTTCAATCCATTTAATAGACCTGCCTTACCAAGTAAGAAAGAACCGGAGCAGTTACTCGCCATCCATTCAGCGTTTTTAGCTGTGTTTTTAATGAATTGAATTAGCGAGATGTTTTTGATCAGTGGGTCCATGTCGTAGCTAGACGGTACGATTAGCACATCCAGTTCAGGGGCATTACCGATCCAATAAGGGCTGTTTAAGCTTAGGCCTTCTTCAGTTGTCACTGAGGCCTTATTTACCACATTGATAACGATAGGTGTGTAGTCACTAAACCATGTTTTTCTACTGGCAACGCCAAAAACTTCTAATGGTGCTGTTACATCGGATGTTAGAACACCATCAAAGACCAGAATGCCGATTTTCTTGCTTTCAGCGAACGATAGTTGGCTTAAAAGCACTAAAACAAAAGTTGCTGTCAGTCGTACAAATTGCTTTCTCATTTTTATCTCCGGAAAGTTAATTGCAACTATTTTAGGGTTAAGTTAATAAGTGAAAAATATCTTGATAAGAATTTCATTGGTGAATATTCTTCATTAATGGATAAGTTCAATGTTTTAAAAATGTTTATTACTGTATGCGAGAAAGGATCATTTGCAGCAGCAGCGGCGGTGCTGGGTACAGATGCGTCTACCGTGAGTAAAGCGATAAGCCGACTAGAAAAGCAGTTGGCCTATACACTGTTTTACCGTTCTACCCGAAAGTTAACGATTACTGATGCAGGTCAAGAGTATCTTGAGACAGTCAGAGCTTTGCTCTTAGATCTAGATGAATGTGAGCAGCGACTTCAATCAGGTAACGATTCTGCTACGGGTGTTCTAAAGGTAAATTTGCCAGTTTCTTATGGGCGTTTATATATTGTTCCCTTGCTCTCCAAATTTGTTGAACAGTTTCCTAATATCAGCCTACAACTCAGTTTCTCAGATGAATATATCGATATCATCGAGAGAGGAATCGATCTATCTATTCGAACAGGCACGGTATCCGATAGCCGCATGGTATTACATAAGTTAAGTCCAATGGACTTTCTAACTTGTGCATCAAAAAGCTATCTTGAAGAATACGGGCCAATTGAGAGTTATAAGGATATTGTTAACCATCGCTGGATACGTTTTCGCTTTAAGCAAACAGGCAAGTTAATGCCTATATTGGTCGGAGTCGATAAGACGGTCGAAATGCTGGATCCGAATGGCTATATAGTCGTTGATGATGGTCAGGTGCTGGTGGATATTTGTCGTAGCGGTGTCGGTGTGATGCAGGGGCCTCATTTTCTTTTTAAAGACGGTTTAGCCTCTGGCGACTTAGTTTCGTTATTTCCACCTATTGAACCGGAAGGCTATGGTGTGTATTTACTCTATCCTAAACGGGATTTCCTACCACGTAAGGTGGCAGTATTTACTGAGTTTTTAAAAACGGAACTAGAAAAAATGGGAGAAGGGGCGAACTATTGTTGGTCTAGTGAAATGGCCTATCTAAATGAGTGGGAATAGGTGCGCTGATTGTAAAAAATACAATCAGCGCTCACACTGAAACTTAGTGAAGCTTCATCTTCGGTCGTACTACCTTTCCGATCTTCTCAGCAATATAAACGATCATCGCTTTGAAGAAGCCGTGAATGGCGATCTGGTGCATGCGATAAAGTGATACATACACAATACGAGCAATTTTACCTTCAATAAACATAGAGTTCTTTGAAAGGTTGCCCATCAAACTGCCCACGGTACTGTAACGGCTCAGGTTGACCAGTGAGCCGTGGTCCTTGTATACGAAGTTTTTAAGTGGTTTGCCTTTTTCGGTAAGAATAATATTTTTCTTAACGATTGAAGCCATTTGATGTGCTGATTGGGCGCGAGGTGGTACCCAGCTACCATCTTCTTGTGCACAAGCACAGCAATCACCAATCACGTAAATGCTGTCGTCGATGCTGGATTGCAGCGTTGGTTTAACCAGAATCTGATTCGTGCGGGTTAATTCAAAGCCATAAAGATCTGCTAGGAAGTCAGGTGCTTTAACGCCTGCAGCCCAGATCATCATATCTGCTTCGATTTCTGAACCGTCAGCCGTTTCGAAGCCATTAGCGTTCGCGGATTTGATCAACGTATCTTCACATACATCAACACCTAGCGCTGCTAGCTCATCACGGGCAGAGCCAGAAATACGAGCAGGCAGTGCAGGAAGAATACGTGGACCAGCTTCAATCAGTGTAACCTTTAGCTGCTTAGCCGTCATTTTCGGAAGGCCGTATGACTTAAGCATGTCGGTAACGTTGTAAAGCTCAGCCGCAAGTTCAACACCCGTTGCGCCTGCACCAACAATCGCGATATTTAATACGCCGTTTTCACGCTGGTTTACACGCATGAAGTTGTTAATTAGCGCGTTATGGAAGCGTTCGGCCTGTTTAGCCGTATCTAGGAAGAAACAGTGATCCTTCACGCCAGGTGTTTTGAAGTCGTTGCTGACACTGCCGATGGCTAAAACCAGCGTGTCATATTGAAGATGCCTTTCTGGCAGAATTTGCACGCCATCTTCATCCACTGTTTCGGCAAGTGTGACGGTCTTTGAATCTTTATTTAGGCCGCAAAAAGTACCGAGTTCGAATTCATAATGGTGTTTAACTGCGTGAGCATGGTAAACAACACCATCAGTATTTGGGTCAAGCGAACCTGTGGCTACCTCATGTAAAAGAGGTTTCCATATATGGGAACGTTTTTGATCGACTAGGGTTACTTCAACTGAGGGATTTTTTCGGTAGCGGTGGCCTAGTTGGGTGACGAGCTCAAGGCCGCCAGCGCCCCCGCCAATCACAAGAATCTTGTGCGGCTCCGTTGGGTTTGTCATTGTTTTAATCCTCAAAAAATATGGGATTAGTAGCTGCAAAAACTATTAATCCTATATTTTCTGATAGTCGTACTCTGATCTTGATGCAGGCAAAAGTAAATAGAAAGAACTAGAAACGGCGCTAAAGAATTAGCACCGCTTCGTCTTAAAGTGGGAGAGGCATACTCGACTTATTGATTAAAAGCGGCTGCCAGTAGCTGTTGCGTGTATCCAGCTTTAGGTGATGCAAAGATTGCTTGGGCATCACCTTGTTCGACGATATCTCCATGGCGCATCACTATGAGCTTGTGGCTTAGCGCTTTTACAACGGCTAAATCATGGCTGATAAACAGATAAGTTAAGCCATATTTTTCCTGAAGGTTACGCAATAGCTCCACAATTTGTTTCTGTACCGTGCGATCTAACGCAGAGGTTGGTTCATCTAATACGATAAGTTCAGGCTTCAGTACCAACGCACGTGCGATGGCGATACGCTGACGTTGACCTCCGGAGAACTCATGCGGATAGCGATGCCTACTTTCAGGATCGATACCAACCTCTTGTAATACTTCAATGATCGCTTGTTCGTGTTCTGCTTTAGATTCTTGCTGGTGAATATCAAGTCCTTCGGCAATGATCTCAGCAATAGACATGCGCGGACTCAAGCTGCCAAACGGGTCTTGAAAAACTATCTGCATCCGTTTACGTAAAGGTTTCACTGCTTTTTGATCTAAAGGGGCTAGCGCGGTCTGATCAAATGTGATGTCGCCTTCACTGCGTTGCAGTTTTAAAATAGCGAGTCCCAATGTGGTTTTTCCGGAGCCAGACTCACCCACAATGCCAAGTGTTTCCCCGCGGTTAACAGATAAGTCGATGCTGTTGACCGCTTTAATATGATCAACGGTCTTTTTGAAAAAGCCTTTTGTAATAGGGAACCAGACTTTTAACTTTTCTGTTTCTAGCAAACGCTCTTGCTCGCATTGAACAATGGCAGGGTTACCTGATGGTTCTGCGTCTAACAGCGTTTGAGTGTAAGGGTGTTGTGGTTGTGCAAATAGTTGAGCCGTTGGAGACGATTCGACTTGCTCGCCTTTATACATAACACAAACATGATGCGCGTAACGACGGACAATATTCAGGTCATGAGTAATCAGCAAAATTGCCATGCCCAGTTTTTCTTGCAGGGACTTAAGTAACTCTAGAATCTGCTCCTGAATCGTTACATCGAGTGCGGTAGTTGGCTCGTCAGCAATAAGCAGCTCAGGATCGTTTGCGAGTGCCATCGCGATCATTACTCGTTGACGCTGACCACCGGAAAGTTCATGAGGGTAACTATTTAAGCGTTTCTCAGGCTCAGGGATGCCAACTAACTCAAGTAGCTCAAGAATTCGCGATCGAGCTTGTTTGCCTGTCATCCCTCTATGCAGAAGTAGGGTTTCGCCTATTTGCTTCTGAATTGTATGTAGTGGGTTGAGCGAGGTCATCGGCTCCTGAAAGATAACGCTGATCTTATCACCGCGTAACTGGCGCATCTGATTTTCGTTATAGTCCAGTAGATCTTTACCATCATAGTGAATCTCACCACTAGGGTGACTTGCTTTAGGGTAGGGCAGTAAACGCAGAACGGACATGGCGGATACAGATTTGCCAGAACCTGATTCTCCTACCAATGCAAGAGTCTCACCTCGAGGTATATCAAAGCTAACTTGTTTCACTGCTTCTACAGCAGCTTCACTACCCTGATCAAAAGTGACGGATAGGTTGCGAACACTTAATAGCGGAGACGTCATGACACTTTCCTTGGGTCGAAGGCGTCACGTACAGCTTCACCTATAAAGATTAGAAGGGTAAGCATCAATGCAAGGCTACAGAAAGCTGTGATACCTAACCATGGTGCATGAAGGTTTGTTTTACCTTGAGCAACTAACTCTCCCAGTGATGGGCTGCCAGGAGGAAGGCCAAAGCCCAAGAAATCAAGCGCAGTTAATGTAACAACAGAACCATTAAAGATAAATGGCATAAAGGTGAGCGTCGCAACCATGGCATTAGGAAGAATATGGCGGAACATGATCATGCGGTTATTCAAGCCAAGAGCACGTGCGGCGCGAACATATTCTAGATTACGACCACGCAGAAATTCGGCACGTACGACATCAACCAGCTGCATCCAAGAGAACAGAAGCATTATGCCCAGTAACCACCAGAAGTTTGGTTCGACGATACTGGCTAAAATGATCAGTAAGAACAGAACGGGTAGACCAGACCATATCTCGATAAAACGTTGGAAGAATAGGTCGATTTTACCGCCGTAGTATCCCTGAATAGCACCAGCAACCACACCGATAACAGAACTCGCTATAGTTAGTACGACAGCAAACAGAATAGAAATACGGAAACCATAGATAACGCGAGCTAGTACGTCACGAGCTTGGTCATCTGTACCTAACAGATTATCCATTGTTGGAGGGGATGGGGCGGGTACAGGAAGATCGTAATTAATCGTGCTGTAGTTGTACTTAATTAGCGGCCAGATAATCCAGCCTTGCCCTTCATTATGAATCAGGTCTTGAATGTAAGGATCTTTGAAATCTGCTGGGCTTTCAAATTCACCACCGAAGGTTAGTTCAGTATAATTCACAGCAACAGGGAAATATAGATCGCCCTTATACGACACTACGAGAGGATCGTCATTCGCAATAATCTCTGCAAATAGCGATAGGACAAAGAGCGTGCTGAAGATCCATAACGACCAATAGCCGCGTTTGTTTTTGCGGAAGTTTTCGATCCTGCGCTGATTGAGAGGGCTGAACTTATTGACTAGTACACCCATGATTAAAGCTCCCTGCTTTCAAAGTCTATTCTTGGGTCTACCAATACATAAGTGATGTCACTGATCAATTTAAGTAACAAACCAATAAGAGTGAAGATATACAGGGTACCAAAGATAACGGGGTAATCACGGTTGATTACTGCTTCATAACCGAGCAGACCAATGCCATCAAGAGAGAAGATAACCTCAATCAGCATAGATCCAGTAAAGAAAATTGAGATAAGCGCTGCAGGCATACCAGCAATGATGATTAACATGGCGTTACGGAAGACATGACCATAAAGGACTTTCTTTTCAGAAAGTCCTTTAGCGCGTGCCGTAAGTACATATTGCTTGTTAATCTCATCTAAAAATGAGTTTTTGGTTAGCATTGTTAATGTCGCAAAACTGCCAATCACAGTTGCGATAACCGGTAGGGTGATGTGCCAGAAGTAATCTTTGATCTGCCCCCATAGGCTTAATTCATCAAAGTTAGGTGATGTCAGTCCTCGAAGTGGGAACCAATCTAACCAAGTCCCCCCTGCAAAAATGACGATCAGTAAAATCGCAAATAGGAAGTTCGGAATGGCATAGCCAACAATAATTGCGGTACTGGTCCAGACATCAAAAGGGGTGCCGTCTTTTACCGCTTTACGGATGCCCAAAGGAATGGAAACAGCGTAAGTGATCAATGTCGCCCAAAGGCCTAAAGAGATAGAGACAGGTAGCTTTTCGATGATTAAATCTACTACAGATTTATCACTAAATAAGCTATTTCCAAAATCGAAAACAGCGTAATTTTTTAACATCTGCCAAAAGCGTTCATGAGCGGGTTTATCAAAACCGTATAGAGCTTCGATCTCTTTTACCAATTCTGGGTCCAAACCTCTCGCGCCACGGTAGCTACTGTCTCCACCATTAGTGCTGCTCGCTTCCGTTGTTAGGTCATTTTGCGCGCCACTCACTCTAGCCGTTGCACCGACATTAATGCCTTCCAATTGAGCAATCGTTTGTTCAACGGGACCGCCAGGGGCTGCTTGAACAATGATAAAGTTGATCGTCAGAATTCCTATCAAGGTAGGAATGATCAGAAGTAAACGTCTTAGAATATACGCTGCCATTATTTAGCGTCCTCTGATGGTTTGATCCACCAAGTATCAAAACCTAGGTTGTATTTAGGACGAGTATTTGGCATTTCAAATTTATCCCAATAAGCCACTCTGTACTTATTAATATGATACTGAGGGATAACGTAATGGTTCCATTGCAACACTCGATCAAGTGCTCGAGTTCGTAAAACTAACTGCTCACGATCAGGGGCTTGAATAAGCTGGTCCACAAGGTAATCAACAGCTGGATTTTTAATACCGATGAGATTACGGCTGCCTTCAACATCAGCGCCAGAGGAATGCCAATAATCACGTTGTTCATTACCGGGAGAGGAGGATTGGCCAAACCCGCTAACAACCACATCAAAGTCATATTTACGCAAGCGGCTGATATATTGCGAGACATCAACTAGACGGATGCTTGAATGAATTCCCAATCGTTCTAAGTTGCGAATAAAGGGAGCGACTACGCGCTCGAAAGCAGGTGAATACAGCAGCATTTCGATTTTAAGCGGTTCGCCAGTTTCTTTATTAACTAACTTGCCTTGTTTAAAGATCCAGCCGGCTTGCTGAAGTAGCCTTTTAGCTTGACGCAGCTCGGTATAGATCCGGCCATTACCGCTGGTTTCTGGAGCACGGTAAACTTGAGTAAACACCTCGGTAGGGATTTGGTCGCGAATAGGCTCAAGTATCTTGATCTCTCTAGGAGTTGGCAGGCTAGTAGCGGCCATCTCCGAATTGGAGAAAAAGCTATGGGTACAGGTATAAGCGTTGTAAAAGATGTTTCTATTGGTCCATTCGAAATCAAATGCTAGCGCTAGGGCTTGCCTAACGCGTGGGTCCTCAAATTGCGGCCGCCGAGTGTTAAGAATAAAGGCTTGCATCCCAGTTGGATTATCATGACCTAGTTCTTGGACAATTATTTTACCTGAATCTACTGCAGACCCTGTGTAACTAGTCGCCCAGCGTTTTGACGAATTTTCTTGACGGAAATCGTATTCACCTGCTTTAAAGGCTTCCATGGCTACGGTGTTATCCCTGTAGTAATCGTAGGTCAGGAATTCAATATTATGACGACCTCGATTCACAGGTAGGTCTTTACCCCAGTAATCAGGGCTTAGTTTATAGGTGATACTTCGGCCAGCATCAAAACTATTGATAGTGTAAGAGCCAGAAGCCACCGGGATATCTAAACTCGGTTTCTGGAAATCTCTATTTTGCCAAAAGTGTTTAGGCAAAATTGCAATCTCACCAACGATTAGGGCTAACTCTCGGTTAAGGTTGTTGCGGAAATTAAATTTAACTCGATGAGGGTTAAGTACTTCAACCGATTCTATGTCGGCGTAATAGGCTTTGTAGAAAGGCGCACCTTTAGATCTTAAGGTTTCTAAACTGAAAACTACGTCTTCTGCGGTAATTGGGTGGCCGTCACTAAATTTTGCTTCAGGGCGTATATTAAAAATAATCCAGCTACGATCAGCTGGCACTTCTAGCGATTCAGCAACAAGACCATAAAGGGAAAAAGGTTCGTCTTGAGCTTTACCCAGTAAACTATCGTATAGCAGGCTAAGTCCATCTGCGGCGGTTCCTTTGACGATAAAATTATTGAAACTATCAAACGTTCCTAAAGCAGATTGTATGGCTTTGCCGCCTTTTGGGGCTTCAGGGTTCACATAATCGAAGTGCTTAAAGTTGGCCGGGTATTTAAGGTCGCCATGCATTGCGATGCCGTGGCTCGATGTAACCGCATCTGCCAATAAAGGCGCAGGAGTAAGGAAACTGGAAAGGCACAACCAAATACTTAATTTGCGTAGAGAAGAGCAAGTACGAGGTTTGAGTGTAAGCAATCTAAGGTTCCTTCTTAACGTAAATTATCTTTTATATCAGTGACCTTTACTGGGTACCAGTAAAAGCCACTGATAAGACTGTTCCTTAGCCTTTTTGTTCAAATTGTTCGGATAATTCGGTTAGCTGATCATGGAGGTGCTTACGCTGAACTTTGGCGTCGACAAGTTGCTGATATTGCTGCTGCAGGAACGTTAGTTTCTCCTCATTGCCATCAGCTAGGCCTTTTATTAGATCTTGATCCATCCACTTTTGAATGCGCTTATAAAGAATGACTTTAAACGCGATTGCTGTGACTGTCGCAAAAATAATAATAAAAATACTTGTAGCGTCCATGAATCAGTCGTCCTGAATTAGTGTGCTCGGGTAACATCTACATATAAGGTTAGATGTTGACCAGGGCGAATATACTTAGCTTTGTTGATCTTATTCCAACGTAAAATATCCGCCACATTAACATTAAATTTGCTGGCAATAACAGAAAGAGAGTCACCTTGACGTACTTTGTAACCCACTTTGCGGATTACTTGGCGATCAGTTTCGTTTAGTGCGGTTTGTGCTGGTTTGCTCCAAATGACGAGTTTCTTACCAACTCGTAATGGGTCGCCAGGTGCCATGCTATTCCAGCGTGCTAGCTGGCGTACACCGACATTGTAACGGTTGGAAATGCTCCAAAAACTATCACCTGACTTGACCGTGTGATGCTTTTGTTTGCGATCAGTCGTACGTGAAATAGTCTTCTGTCTATCAGCATGGCGTTGCTGCTGACTAAGAACGTACTCAGTTGCCTGCTTACTAGCCGTTGGTACCAACAGGGTTTTACCTGCTCTGATGTTGTTGCCACTAATCTTGTTGGTAGAGCGGATAAGGCTTACAGAAGTCTTGTATTTTTTAGCAATGGCGATCAAGGAATCGCCAGATTGGATTTTGTAACGTGCCCACTTCACGCGTTGATCGCTGGGTAGCTCAGATAGTGCTTTGGTAAATTGCTCAGCGTTATCAACCGGAACCAACAATCGATGCGGCCCTTCTGGTGAAGTGGCCCAGCGGTTAAAGCCAGGATTCAAAAGGTACATCTCTTTAGTGCTGATATCGGCCATAGAGGCGGCTTGGGCAATATCAATTTGGCTACCTGTTTCTACAGCAGCGAAATGAGGTTCGTTTGGGATTGGCTGTAAAGTTAGGCCGTAATGATCTGAATTTTTAACAACTTCAGCGACAGCTAAAAATTTAGGTACGTAAGCCATCGTTTCTTTAGGAAGTTTTAAAGACCAGTAGTCGGTTGGCTTATCTTGACGCTTATTGCGTTTTATCGCTTTAGAAACGTTTCCGCCGCCTGCGTTATAAGCTGCTAGTGCGAGTAACCAGTCACCGTTAAAACGTTTATGTAGCTGCTGCAGGTATGTATATGCCGCATCGGTTGAACTCAAAATGTCGCGACGTCCGTCATACCACCAGTTTTGTTTCAGGCCGAAATACTTACCCGTCGAGGGAATGAATTGCCATGGGCCTGCTGCGCGTCCGTGAGAATATGCAAATGGATCGTAAGCACTCTCAATAATTGGCAGTAGGGCTAATTCGACAGGGATACCACGCTCAATCGCACTGTTTAGAATATGGTGATAATAAGGCGCTGCACGTTTTACCACCCGAGCCATATGGTTAGGGTGTTTTTTATACCACTTAAGCTGTGTTTGCACTCTTGGGTTATCTAAATGCAGATCCATCTGCATGTGATTACGGGTGACTTCCCATAAGTCAGTTGGGATGGTTTCAGTCTTCTCTTCAGGTGATAAGGTGTTATTTGCCTGAGAAGGCTGATTATCTATCCCAGTATTAGACGGAATAGTGTTTTTTTCGGTAACGGATTGGCAACCGCTTAATACTACGCCTGCAGCAATAGATAGCAGGACCGATTTAGAAGATGAAAACATGGTGCTCCGGTGCTTAGGAGGTAAATCGATCCATTCTATCAGTGGCCCTTGAAGGGTCAAGAGTTCTCTGGAAAAGCTAGAAAATCAACAAATTAAAATTGATTCTTCCATTCTCTTATAGCTGCAAACACCGCTTCTTGGTCTAGCTCTGTCTGATGGGTGAATTGCTTCGCAGCACTAATGACGCTTGTCTGATCTGAACGCATAAAAGGGTTAATACGTTTTTCTTGAGCAATCGATGATGGCAGTGTTGGCCGATCAGAATTACGAAGCGAGGTGCATTGGTTAATCGCATCTTTAACATCTGCATTGTCAGGTTCAACTGCCTCTGCAAAGGCCAAATTAGCCAGTGAATATTCATGTGTGCAGTAAACCTCAGTGTTATCTGGCAATGAACTGAAATGATTCATCGCTGCTAACATCTGCTTTGGTGTGCCTTCAAACAAACGACCGCAGCCCGCCAAAAACAGAGTATCGCCGCAGAAGAGCTGAGGTTGTGCAGCGTTAGAAAAATAGCTGATATGGTCGAGAGTATGTCCTGGTATCTCTTTAACGGTGAGCTGATGTTCCCAAAGCTTCAGTGTGTCGCCATCTTTAAGGGGGATCGTTATACCTGAGAAAGGAGAGTTGTGGGGGCCATAAACAGGAACTTGGTATTTATCCGTGAGTTCTTTCACTCCGTCGGTATGATCGTAGTGGTGGTGTGTAATTAAGATGGTTTCGAGTTCAAGGTTATTATCATTTAGGTAATTAATAACAGGCGCTGCATCACCTGGGTCAACAACGGCGACTTTCTGGTTGCTAGGTAGCTTAAGGAGCCAAATATAATTATCTGAGAAAGCAGGGATTGGAGTAACGCTAAACATTTGAACGCCTTTATTCTATTAAAGGAAAACCTTAATTTGCAGTGTTATAAAAGAAATATAATACTGCTTATATTACATTGGGTCAGGTCTAATTAGACAAATTTATGGCGAATACAATGAGTCGCTCTTTAGAAACTCAGCTCCCACATATTATGGCGTGGTTTGATACAGAGTTAGGTCAAGAGCTTCTGCAAGCAGAAAGGGATACAGTAGAGCGTGTGGTTGGCGCTCTGTTTGGTATGCACTTGGCACAGTTTTCAGTTGATAGTCGGATTACATTGTATGACAGTAGCCCTGTTACTCATTGTTTCTCAATTATTCCGAAGCTTGGTTTAGGTGTCGACGATAACTCTATCGTGGCTGATAACACGCAGATACCTTTAGCTCACGAGAGTGTTGATGTGGTACTTCTTCACCACGCATTAGATTTTACAGATTCCCCCCATCAAGTTTTACGGGAAGCGTCTAGAATTCTAAGGCCTGGAGGGCATGTCGTAATTGTCGGATTCAATCCGGTAAGTTCTTGGGGGCTTTATCGACTGACAAAACGCAAAAGTAACGTCCCGCCTTGGAGTGGTCGTTTCCTGAGCCATAAAAGACTATCTGATTGGCTAAAACTCTTAGAATTAACTGAATTACGTCAACTTTCAGGTTATTATCGCGCACCGTTTACTAAAGCCAAATGGCGGAGCCGTTTTAGGTTAGTTGAAAGTGTTGCTAGGCGTTTACCCGGTCACACAGGCGCGTTTTCTGTTTTATTGGCTCGTAAAGATATAGCAGGTATGACCCCGTTGCGTTCAGGCTGGGGGTTAAGACGACTCATTACGTTGCCTGTTGCAGAACCCACTACCCGGAAATCATTAAGGAAAGTTTGTGAAGATCGTTGAAATATTCACTGATGGTGCGTGTAAAGGAAATCCTGGGCCCGGAGGATGGGGTGCCGTTATGCGATATGGAGACGCTGAAAAGCAGCTTTGGGGTGGTGAACATGATACAACCAATAATCGCATGGAGCTATTAGCTGCAATTAAAGCGCTTGAAACACTTAATCGTCCTTGTGAAGTTGTTCTTACCACTGACTCTCAATATGTGAGACAAGGCATAACTGAATGGATTGATGGTTGGAAACAGCGGGGTTGGAAAAACTCACAGAAGAAACCAGTCAAAAATGCAGATCTATGGCAGCGTCTAGACAAAGCTACTGAACCTCATTCAATCGATTGGCGCTGGGTCAAAGGACACAGTGGTCACCCCGAAAACGAATTGGCAGATCAACTGGCAAACCGCGGTGTTGAAGAATTAAATTAATAATGGCTCTATCTAAGCTTCGCTATATTCCATTATCGCTTACTTTTCACCGTCTTAAACGCTGCTGTGTGTTATTTGAACAAATGACTGCTATGCTGGGTAGAAAGGAGGCTCCTTATGCTAAAGCGGATCGCATTTACTTCAGGATTATTTCTACTTGCAACTAATCTGTTTGCTGGCGAAATGTATATGTGGCAAGACAGTGAGGGGGTAAAGCACTTTAGTGATCGACCACCCCAAAGAGATGAAAAAGCAAAAGTAAAAGGCGAGGTTACCACTAACGTCTTAAAGGTAGATCGAAGACCACCTAAGCCATCGGTCTCTGTAAAAAATAACTCTGAACGTGACGGGGAAGAACTTTCAGCTTCGGCTCAGACTAAAGTTGAAAGTGAACGCGAAGCTGCAAATCAGAGTAATCCCAGTCCTACAGAGGATAGTCAGTAGGGGCGGTTAGGATCCCCATTGCCTTACCCGTCCGACATCTAAATGTACAAAGTTACTTCGGGTATATAAACCCACTCCGCCTGATTTCATGCTCAATGCAGCACGTTGAAGATCTTTGACATCAACACCTGGAATACGAATATCAATGGCTTTGCCCTGCATATGTAGGCTCTTCTTGGCTACTTTTCCGCTTTTACTGCTCAACATAGCATTTGTCTTAGGGGAGCGATAAGCGGATATAACGTGAATAGGTTTATGCTCACCAAATGTTTGTTGCAGATCATGCAGTAACATAATTAGCTGTTGGTTCATTGGGTGAACTTGATCTGTTCGATGATCGCGCAATAGGTGATCAAGTGCACCAAGGCTATCCTTTTGGAAGCCACCTTCAGTGAAAAATGTACTATTTAACGCTTCGCCAGTGTGGAGGTTTACCAATGATAACGAATGGTCTTTAGCCTTATGAATATTGGCGAATGCTGCAGATGGCATAGCGCTTAACGCTGATAAACCACCTAGGGCTTTTAAAAATTTACGACGTGTCGTGGAAGGGATAACAATAGAATCTTTCTGAGCGGTCATTAGGTATCAATACATCTGAAAAAGAAATGATTATGCCCGATCAAATAATTGTTTGTATATAAAATAACCAGTTGTCTGCATGAATTATTCTTGTGTATATTTTAAACAACGTGATTAATTTTTACGTACATCTGCGCTTAGAAGGGCTTCTTTTAGTCGTGTTAAGTCATATCTATCCCGTTTATATAGGTCATGCCGGAAGTTTAAATCACCGTCCAGATCGATAAAAGCAGTCCAATAAGTTACATGTAATGGGATGGGGTCTAATAACCGTATGTGTTTGGTTTTCTCTTGTTTGAATAATGGGTCCAGTTTGCTGCTATTCCAACCTTGTGTCATCCGCATTAGATGATCTGCGAGTTGACGCGGTTGCTCAACACGAATGCAGCCTGAACTAAAAGCGCGCTTAGATTCATTAAATAGACGTTTAGCTGAAGTGTCGTGTAGATATACTGAGTAAGGGCCGGATGTTAAGAATTTTACGCTGCCAAGCGTGTTAGATGAGCTTGGAGCTTCCCAAAAACGTTGGTAGTTTTCCCCTTTGTATAGTTTGTCGTAATCGATATCTTCAGTAGCGATAAAGCGTTTGTTACTGCCCCAGCCAGTCACCAGATTCAATCTGACTTTCTTTAGAAAGCCTGGATCCTTCTCAAGTTCAGGCACGATATCTTTATAGGCGATACTCTTTGGTACATGCCAAGAGGGGTTGATTACGATCCGGTTTACTTCTGTTTCGAATATTGGGGTTTTCCTTTTTTTCTTACCCACGATGGTTTTCATGCTCAAGATCGATTTACCTTGCTCAATCAGGTGCAGTTTGAAGTCAGGTACATTGACCTGAATGTAGCGATCAGTATTTGGTTGGAACTGCTGTAAACGAAGAATATTTACGTATAACTGATCTGCTCTTTTATGAAGAGAAACATTGAGGGTGCGTCTAGTTTCAGGACCTGCGATACCATCAATTTTGGTACCGTGCCTTTTTTGGAATCTCTCCAATGCCTCATGCAACTCTATGTCAAACAGAGGGTCTGAAATGGATGAGCAGTTGGCTAATGAAAGAT
This sequence comes from Neptuniibacter sp. SY11_33, assembly GCF_047778025.1. Lineage (GTDB taxonomy): Bacteria > Pseudomonadota > Gammaproteobacteria > Pseudomonadales > Balneatricaceae > Neptuniibacter. The sequence goes on along the minus strand of NZ_CP180543.1, from coordinate 2,040,813 downwards.
CGCCCAGCGTAATTAGTTTTTCACGAATCATAGGCACCTGTGGGTGGGAATCGCCAAATCTTAGTAGCGGCCCTCTTGGAATAGTTTTCCATTGCTGTGTATCTGCTAGAGCACGGTACTTCTCATATTCTTTCTGTAAGATTTGAAGCTGGTTTAAGTCACTATCAAGATGCTTTACATCTTCGGCGTTGGATAGTGGTTCTAATAGGTCTGCTGAAGTTTCAGTAACAGAATGCTGATTTGCTGCCTGTAAAGGAGAGGTTGTGGCTAATTCCATACTTTGACATAGCGGGGCATAAGAGCCGAGAACGACCATAAATAAAGCAAGTAAATACTGCATAACAAGCCTCCTGCTTCTATGTCTATTCTGCCGCATCCATTAGCGACAAAATGAAGGGGTTTTTTAATTACAGGTCCAGATTGGTTATTCTTCAAGTTTGAGAACGTGAAGGTTTTTCAAGGGGAAGGGTAATGTATAGAGTATGAATTAAGGCTGAAGAGCACTCAGCGAAGTATATAAGTCTGAGTGTCTTCGAATCGTGGGGTGTATATTACTTCTTTCTGTTTTGACGTTGTTCTTTTAAAGCTTCGTCGTTTTTGTAGTACTCATCTTCATAGTATTGGCCTGTGATTTCTAAGCGCTTTTCAATCCAGCGGTTATAACGTGACCAAATGAAAAAACCAGGGGTCATCATGACCATGACACCGACCATCATACCTGCGCCAGCATATTTGGCTGGTACTTGCTGAATGGCCCAGTCAAGAAAACCAAGTTTATAGCCTGCGTAGTACCATAAAATTAAGCCAGCGAAACCAATGCCAGCTGCTAAATGATGGAGTTTAGTGTTTTTGTTCGATTTTTCTTCAGTCATGTCTTCTTGTAGCGGTGTATGCGCAAACTCGGCAAATAAGGCTCGGGATCAATAATTACATCACTCCGAAGTTGCCGTTTGCGTTGATCGGGAGGTGTAAAGGAGGGGGTATTATATTCTGGAAAAGCCTCTTCTGCATCTAAAGGGAAAAATAAAGGAAGTGGACAGTTACGAGCTTTTCTTATGAGTTTGTCTTTATCTTTCCAAACGATATTCGCACGCATCACTGGAACTTGTTTTTGTAACTGTACTAGTAGCTCATTACTTGGGATTTTCCCCAAAGCTTGAAGCTGAAGCTGGATATGTAATTGATTAGTATCCATAGCTAAGAGGCGTTGCTCAGCTTCTTTTATGGTTACTTTCTTTAAGCTTCTACCACTACTGTACCAACTAAATGTCACTTTGTTTGGGCGCTTTTCAAGCAGAGGTATTTGGCGGTAACACTGTTTTAAGTTTACGCGCGCCATGCCTTGTTGCTTAAGTGCTAAATTAAGCTCTTCAGCACGTTTGTAGATAATTGGGTTTGGATCCCCGTGAGCTTCACGAAACTGTCTGACGCTAGTTTGAAAATTTTGCTTGTGAGTGTTGAGTTGATGGATCAGCGGAATGATGTGGGGAGGTACACCAATGAGACCGTATAGATTCTCTGTCCGTCGACCATCTCCACCGGCTGAATGCCATATATTGGTGATAGTACCTATGGCTGCTACTATCGAGGAGTTCTGTTGGTCATCACTAAGCAGCCAATATCTACAGTTATTTTGTTGAAGTTGGGTGCTTAGTGACTTTTGTGCTTGGTTTAGTCGATCAAAAGCTTGTGTGAGTGCAATGATCCCTTTGCTCATTGCTTAAGCTTCTTGTGGTTCTTCAGCTTGCTGTTTGCGCAGTTTTGCTTGGCTTTCGAAAATCTGGCGAGCCAATATCATACGGCAGTTTTCGGGCATTTTAATGAACTCTACGCTGGTTAGATAGCTGCCATCTCCCATGGAGTCACTTCTTAGGCACTGAGCGTAGAGTAAAAGACCGATGCATGAGTCGGGGAAAACGAGTTTGATGGACAAAAATACATCTTTTTCAATTGCTTCGTTATGTCTGAACTGCAAGCCGCCTTCGGACAGATTAACTTCTTGAATCGCGCTTTGGCCCACAGTCATTTCCGTAGAAGCGATTGCTTGGGCGATACGTTCAATCTTGTTGTGCATAACAGTAAGCAGGGTTGCAACATTGCTATCTTTTTCTGCAACTTTTCGTAAAAGGTGGCTGCTGTCACTATCAAGCTCTTGTAGCTGGCTTAGCAGCAAAAAATTTGGCGAAACATCGAACTGAGTTGGGCTTGGATGATCAGAAATTTCTGATTCTGAAATGATCTTCAGTTCTAAAGAAACATGTTGGTCAATACGGAAATACTGACGGCGATCTTGTTCCTGCATGTCTTGCCCTCAAATTGATATTGCACAGATAGCTTGGAGTATAAGAATAAACGCGTACAAAAGCACCTATGAATGAATTATTTTAGCTATTAGAAATGTAAGGTTATTACTAAAAACTATTGTTTTATTAACAGTAAGTTAAGACTTATTGTTATTATAAAAGTTCAGTTTGATATCATTTGTACACGTTTGATTTTATGTGGTTTAATCGCCACATGTTTAAGCCCTTATCTATATTTATTGGATTGCGTTATACGGCAGCTAAACGCAATAACCATTTCATCTCCTTTATCTCTTTAGCCTCGATGTTGGGGCTGATGCTAGGTGTGGCTGCATTAATCATTGTCCTTTCTGTCATGAATGGCTTCGATCGAGAGTTGAAACAGCGCATTCTCGGTATGGTCCCGCACGCATCAATCAGTGGTTATGGTAAATCCATTGAAGAGTGGCCTGTACTCGTTGAATCGCTAGAACAAAACCCTCGAGTAATCGCTGCTGCGCCATTTATTCAAGCGCAAGGGATGTTAACTAGTCGCGGTGTTGTTCGTGGAGCGCTTATCAATGGTATTGATCCTGCGGAAGAGGTAGATGTTTCTATCCTTGGTGATCACATCCAATCAGGTACGCTCGATGTTTTGAATCAGCAGCGGTTTGGGATTGTTTTAGGTAATCTTTTAGCTCGTTACTTAGGCGTTAAAGTTGGAGATAAAGTTACCTTAGTTTTGCCGGAAGCATCTGTCAGTGTTGCTGGCGTTGTTCCGCGATTAAAAAGATTTACAGTTGTTGGAGTGTTTGAAGTTGGTGCTGAGCTAGATGCAAATTTGGCTTATATCAATATTAAAGATGCCGCAAAAATTAAGAGATTAGGCGATGGAGTTGATGGTATTCGTCTTAAATTTGATGATTTATTTGATGCTCCAAAAGCTGTCAGAGAAATTGCAGCAGGCCTTCAAGGTTACTACCGAACCAGCGATTGGACACGTACGCACGGCAACCTATTTCAAGCGATTCAGCTAGAGAAGCGCATGATTGGTCTTTTGTTATTCCTAATTGTGCTTGTAGCGGCTTTTAATATTGTTTCCACCCTAGTTATGGTCGTGACAGATAAAAAGGCAGATGTCGCAATTCTTAGGACCTTAGGTGCTACCCCTGGCCGAATCATGCGTGTTTTTATGGTACAAGGCACTGTGATCGGTATTTTAGGAACTTTGATGGGCGCTGTTCTAGGTGTCACCTTGGCACTTAATGTTGCTGATATTATTGGTTGGGTCGAATCAACATTTGCGATTCAGTTTTTAGATCCGAATGTATACTTTATCAGTCAATTTCCGTCTGATTTACAATGGCCTGACGTAGGTGTTATTACAGGCACTGCACTCATGATTAGTTTCCTTGCTACGATTTACCCGGCTTGGAGAGCATCCAAAACAGATCCTGCTGAGGCGCTACGATATGAGTAATCAAGAGATTGTATTGCAGGCGGCAGGGGTTTCGAAAAGCTACAGTGATGCTGGCCGAGATGTTGAAGTCCTAAAGGATTTGGACTTTGCTCTCCATAAAGGTGAGCAGTTAGCCATTATAGGCTCGTCTGGTTCAGGGAAAAGTACACTGCTTAATATTCTTGGAGGTTTGGATAAGCCTACAAAAGGTAGTGTGATCATTGATGGTCATGATCTTCACGCTGGTTCTGAAGCTAAGCGTGCGCGGGTAAGGAATGAAACCTTGGGCTTTGTATACCAATTTCATCACCTTCTTCCTGAATTTACGGCATTGGAAAATGCTTCTATGCCTTTGTTGATGAGAGATCAATCAATTGCTGAGGTAAAAGAGCAAGCGCAAGCTGTACTTGAGTCGGTAGGGTTAGGCGAACGATTACATCATAAGCCTGCACAATTAAGCGGTGGAGAAAGGCAGCGTGTGGCAATAGCTAGAGCGCTGATCGGGAAGCCTGCCGTTGTATTAATGGATGAGCCAACCGGTAACCTGGATCGAACTACAGCTCAAAGTGTGCAGGCGCTAATCGATAATCTTAATCAAGAATATGATATAGCTTTTGCGCTAGTAACACATGATCCTGAGTTAGCGCGTAAAACGGGTCGGGTACTAGAGTTAATAGATGGCAAGCTAATTGAAAAAGGGTGACTTAATGTCACCCTTTTTTATTGTTCTCTAATCTGCTTGCTTTGTACGTTTAGCTCGGTCTTTCCAGCTTTTGCCAACATGCCACGCCCAGAAACCTTGTACAGTTAGGTAGCCTAGTATACCGAATACTATCCCACATATTACAGATCCAAACAGTAGGGGCCACCAAACCAAAGACAAACTGTTTTGGATGAAATCCATACTCATCTCGAAGTCGATTTGTTGGTTTGGATCTCCAATCAGGAAATCTCCTACAAGGTACGTGAAATAAAATATTGGCGGCATAGTTAATGGATTGGTAATCCAAACTAAGCCTACAGAAATTGGAAGATTACTTCGGATCATTACCGCAAGAATTGCAGCCACGATCATCTGCATAGGAATCGGCAAAAAAGCGCAAAACAAACCCACTAAAAAGGCGCGAGAAACGGACTTTCGATTAAGGTGCCAAAGGTTAGGTTCGTGGATGTGACTGCCGAGCCAGCTAAGATGTTTGTGCTGCTTCAGCTTGTCTTCGTTTGGCATGTATTTTTTTATAAGTTTGCGCGGCATCTTCTTATTTACTTATTATGGGCTAGCAAACGGGATGAGGGTTTATTATGCCCCTTACGTTCAGTTAAGCCAAGGAAACTAAAGCATGAGATCAAGGATGATCGCGATTGCTGTTGGTTTTGCGGTGGCGCTTTTGCAGCCGCAATTACTTCCAGTGACATTTTCTACCGCTATTGTGACAGTTATAGCACCTCTACTGATTTTAGCTCCGCGTATCAGATCATCACATTTGATTTTTTTCCTTGTTAGTTTCCTCTATGTGAATCTGTGGGGAGTTGTCGAGCTTGATCAGCGTTTGCCGGAATCTCTTAAGCGTACAGACTGGAAATTGCGGGGGGTTATAACTGAGATACCTAGGCATCAACAGGATGTTGTAAGGTTCTCAGTTGACGTCGAAGATATAGAAGGATTGCAAGGGCTTGGCTCCGATGACTATTTAAAGGTTCAACGAGTGAGTCTTGCTTGGTATCAGCCTGATTTAACGCTTTCGCTGGGTGATCAAGTTGAGCTAACTGCTAGGCTCAAACCACCACATGGCCTAGTGAATCCTGCTGGCTTCGATTATGAACGTTGGTTGTTAGCTAGAGGGGTTGATGCAACTGGCTATGTCCGTGGTCAACTTGTAGTTGTTTCAGATGCAGATAGTTGGGTCAGTCGTGCTCGAATATGGATTAATGACTCCATACAAACTCAATTTGAAACTCAGCAATCGATAGCTCTGTTTCAAGCACTAACGACAGGCACAAAATCGATACTGAAATCTCATGACTGGGATCTGCTTAAGCATAGTGGAGTTGTGCACCTTGCGGTGATTAGTGGGTTGCACATTGGCTTTATGGCGTTCTGTGGCTGGTGGATCGGAAGGTTGGCTGGTGTCGTGTTTTATAGTGTTAGTTATCAGCACCAATTTCCCTATATGGGCGCATTAGCCTTAGCAGCTTTTTATCTCTTAATATCAGGCATGGGGATCCCGGCTCAACGCGCTTTTATTATGTTACTGGTCTTATTGATCACAGGTAGCAGAATGTTTTATCTGGATCATTGGACACGATGGTGGATAGCTTTCGTCGTTGTTCTTTTTTTTAATCCTATCTCTTTTTTTGAGGTTGGGTTCTGGCTCTCTTTTTCTGCTGTTGCACTGTTGATTTGGATATCTCAATTTTATCGTGGATGGCGAATGGCTTTGAATCTTCAATTCATGTTGATGATAGGTATGCTGCCTATCTACCTGTTTTACTTTTCTGGTGTGTCGGTAATAGCACCATTTTTTAATCTGATCGCTATACCGTTCTTTTCAGTGCTTGTGCCGTTATTATTCCTGCATCTTGGGCTTTCTGCCGTAGGTATGGAGCTGCTGATGCCAGTGCTTAATTGTATGTCAGATGTTTTTTGGTGGACGGTACAGTGGAACCAAAAGATAGAAACGGGTTACTGGCAGTTAGATACGCCAAATGTTTTTGTTTTAATTTTGGCTGTGCTAGTAGCGGTGTGTTTGTTGTTGCTGAGATTGACGTTGCCTTTGTCGGTGATTTTGATTCTGTTGGTGCCTGCAGTTGTTGGATCTAGTTATACGGATAAGGGGCGCTCTGAATTTAGGGCTTGGGTTTACGATGTAGGGCAAGGTTTATCTGTTAGAGTGCAAATTGGGGAATATCACTTACTTTATGATACTGGGCCATCTTATCGTTCAGGTGGAACAGCATTTGAAAGGGCGGTTTTGCCAGATTTTCAGAAGGCAAATATTGATTCAATCGATCATCTTGTTCTAAGTCATAGTGATAATGACCATGCAGGAGGCGCGACAGCTGTATTTGAGTCTACCAAGGTGGGTAGGGTAATTACATCTTACCCATATATGAATGCAGAGGTTTGTGCCGCCGACCATACTTGGCAGGTAGATGGGGTTAAGTTTACGTTTCTGGCGGGAATGGAGGGTTCGAATGATAACGATCGTTCATGTGTTCTAATGATCGAGTCGCAGAATTGCCGTTTGTTATTACCAGGAGATATTGGAGCTCAAAAAGAGCATGAAATAATTCCTAAAGTTACGCCAGGTGTTGACTGGTTAGTTGCTTCGCACCATGGAAGTAAGACCTCTTCATCATCTTTGTTTATCAATTCAATTAACCCTTCAAATGTGATCTTTAGTGCTGGATACGCGAACGCGTTTGGGCATCCTCATCCTGATGTTGTTAAAAGATTTTTAGATAGCGGGGTAAAAACGTACGAGACGGCTAAAGATGGTGCCATTATGCTAATTGCTGATGCCCATGAAGGGTGTAAAACAATAACAATGAGAGAGGATGAAAAACGATTCTGGAGATCGTTTTAATCTCTGTGATAGAGTACGCGCAGTCAAAGGAGAAATTACTGTGTTTGAGCTTTTACAATCTGGTGGTTGGATAATGATTCCAATCGTTATCTGCTCGGTTATAGCATCAGCAATCTGTTTAGAGCGATTTTGGACTCTGCGTGCGGATCGTGTAGCGCCTCCAGGGCTTTTGGCTGAAGTTTGGACCCTCATAAAGCAGCGCAATATCACTGCAGAAAGGCTAAAAGATTTAAAACGTAATAGTCCTCTAGGTCAGATTTTAGTAGCTGGTTTAAATAATGCGTCTCATGGTCGAGAGATTATGAAGGAGAGCATTCAAGAAGCTGCTGGCCAAGTCGTGCACGATCTAGAGCGTTTTTTAAACCCGCTTGGGACTATTGCTGCCATTACGCCTTTGCTTGGATTGTTAGGAACGGTGATCGGTATGATTAAGGTTTTTACTGAAATCATGATCCACGGTACAGGTAATACCAGTCTTCTTGCTGGTGGTATCTCAGAAGCGCTTATCACAACGGCGGCAGGTTTAACGATTGCCATTCCTGCGCTTATATTTCATCGCTATTTTCAACGCCGAATTGATTCCTTAGTCATTACTATGGAGCAAGAAACGGTAAAACTTATTGAAGTGATGCACGGTGAACGTGACATCGACGTCGAGTAGGTACAGGTAAGCGCATGAAATTCCCCCGCCAACGGGTAGAAGAGGTTAGTGTCAATCTGACACCATTAATTGACGTGGTGTTTTTGTTATTAATCTTTTTTATGGTTTCGACTACCTTCACTAAAGAAACACACCTTGACGTTGATTTGCCAGAGGCTTCTGGTGAGTCGGTAGTTAAAGAGATCGAAGTTCTAGAGATTTTAATTACTGATGAAGGTCATTACAGTGTTAATGGTAAGCCTTTAGTCAACACTCAGTCGAAGACGCTTCGACGCGCTTTACAAGAGTTAGCCGGTGACGATCGAGAGATGCCATTAGTTATCACTGCTGACGCTAAAACCCCGCATCAAGCTGTGGTCACTGCGATGAATGTTTCGGGACAGCTAGGGTTCAGCAAATTGAGTATTACCACTCAGGAACCTGACGCTCAATGAGTCGGTTGGAAGGGCGCTGGTACTCTAAAAAACCTGCGCCTTGTACTTTAAAGCCCTTTAGTGCCCTCTATAGATTTTTAGCTAATAGAAAAAAGAACGCTGATCTTCAACAGGCATGGGTGGCACCTGTGCCAGTTATTATTGTTGGCAACATCAGTGTAGGCGGTACAGGTAAGACTCCGTTAACGATAAGCTTAGTCGAGAGATTAAAGCGAGAGGGTTATAAACCTGGCCTCATAAGTCGAGGCTATAAGTCCAAGGCGACTCAATTTCCTTTTGACGTAACTACAGCTGAGTCACCCGAATTATCAGGTGATGAACCTTATATGCTGGCTCAGCGTTGCCAGTGTCCTGTTATTATCGATCCTAACAGACCTGCAGCGGCGCAGTATCTTTTAGATAATTACGAATGTGATCTCATTATTAGCGATGACGGATTGCAACATTACCGATTAGATCGAGATATTGAGATAGTTGTTATTGATGGCGAGCGTGGCTTAGGGAATAGGGCATTAATGCCTGCAGGCCCCCTAAGAGAGGAGCCCGACCGGCTTCGTAGTGTTGATCTAATTGTCAGTAATGGACGATTGCAGAGTAAGATTGCTGAAGCGACATCGATAGAAGAGATGGTCCTTCAACCTACAGTGTTAAAAAATTGCCTAACGGATGAGGAGCTGTCATTGGATACATTATGCGGTCGCCAAGTTCATGCTGTTGCAGGGATTGGTAATCCTCAGCGTTTTTTTAATACGCTTGAGCAAGAACTCAAAGTAACCGTTATTCCTCATGCTAAGCCTGATCATTCGTTTTATACTGTTGATGATTTTCAGTTTGGTGATGACCACCCAGTAGTGATGACAGAGAAAGATGCGGTAAAAGTTACTGAGTTTGCTGAGTCGCACTGTTGGTATTTACAAATTAAAGCGCAGTTGCCTGAGATGTTTTATACGCAGCTGCTAGATAAATTAAAGATTGCTATAGCTAATAAAAGGTAAAACACAAAATGGATAAGAAGTTGTTGGATATTCTGGTATGCCCAGTTGCCAAAACACCTTTGGAATACAATGAGAGCACTAATGAGCTTTTCTCTAAAGCGAGTGGGTTAGCTTATCCAATTCGTGACGATATCCCTGTGTTACTAGAAACTGAAGCGCGTGAGCTAACCTTAGAAGAACGCGAGCAGGATTAAGTTATGGGTTTTTCTGTCATTATACCGGCCCGATATGCCTCGACTCGCTTTCCGGGTAAGCCGTTAGCTGACCTCAATGGCAAGCCTATGGTGCAGCACGTGTATGAGCGCGCGTGTGAAAGTGAAGCGGATCGCGTTCTTATTGCTACAGATGATCAGCGAATCGCTGATGTCGCCCAGTCATTTGGCGCTGAAGTTTGTATGACTTCATCTGATCATGCTTCTGGTACAGATCGTTTGCAACAGGTTGTTAGCAACTTAGGTTACTACGCCGATGATATCGTCGTAAATGTACAAGGTGATGAGCCATTAGTGCCTGCTCGAATCATTAATCAAGTTGCGCATAACCTTCGTGCTGAACCTGAAGCAAGTATTGCTACGCTTAGTGAGCCAATCACTGATATTGAAAGTTTGCTCAATCCAAATGTTGTCAAAGTGGTTAGTGATGTTCGGGGGATGGCGCTTTATTTTAGTCGTGCACCAATTCCATGGCCTCGTAATAGCTTTACGGAAGATGCGAACCGTGATGTGATGCCAGAAGGTTTTGCATGGCAGCGGCATATTGGGATTTATGCATATCGTGTGAAACTGCTTAACGATTTTGTTAAGTGGCCCTCAGCGCCGATAGAAGAGACAGAGTGCCTTGAACAACTTCGTGCGATGTGGAATGGCGCTCGAATTCATGTGGCGGAAGCCGATGAGCAACCTCCAGCAGGCGTAGATACACCAGAAGATCTGGAACGACTTCGTCGATTGTTTTAAATGCTTTTTATTAAACGTTGCAGCCAAGTATAGAGTGAATATCTTCGTGCTTGGCTATTCTTTCTCTGTGTATTTTTTTACAGCCTTTTGTTAGCATGTTTGCGTTTTCTAACTCTGATTCAGTTAAGAAAGAGGTATTAGCTTTAGCGGTTAACGAACCTGCAGCTATCGCGGATGGTAAAGTTGGATATGCTAATGAAGCCTTTTCGAAATTGAAAAAGCTATATGTGTATACCGAGTATGACAAAGTTATATCTCTTTCTTCTCAGCAAAAAATCGGCGCTAGTATTAAGCCTGATGTTGAGGTGGTCATGGAAACGGGGCATCTGCCTATGCTAACTAAGCCTGAGGCTTTGGCAAAAATTATAGATGGGTTCGTTTCAAATCATCGGTAGTTTTTATTAACCTCATTTGCCGAGCAGGTCTCCCTGGCCTGCGCGGCTTTAATTTGTTGGATTTGTAACGCTGCCTGCCCAATAGTTTGCTTGCTAGTTGTAATTCCGCTTTCTCTAGATCTCTCTATAACTTCTTTGCTTTAACTATTTTGGAATAATGGGATAATTACTAAAAATTAAGCCCTTAAATAATGAGTTGGTGGGAGCTAGTTAGGCCGATGGATAAAAAAATCTCCGTTTTGTTTGTGTGTTTGGGGAATATTTGTCGCTCACCAACAGCGCATGGTGTTTTTCAGACAAAAGTTTTAGAGCAAGGTTTGGCTGGTGATATACAGATCGATTCGGCTGGTACAGCGGCTTATCACGTGGGTAATCCACCTGATTCTCGCTCTTCGAAAGCTGCTAAGCGACGTGGCTATGATCTGAGCTCTTTAAGAGCTCGTCAGGCAGTTACAGTTGATTTTGATCAGTTTGATTATATTCTTGCTATGGACACTCAAAACTTGCGTGATCTCCAAGCTATATCTCCCGCTAACTACCAAGGAAAACTGTGCTTGTTTTTGGATTATGCAGGCATGAGCTCCGCTGATGTTCCAGATCCTTACTATGATGGTGAGGCTGGTTTTGAGCATGTTCTGGATCTTGTGGAGTCAGCATCAGACGGTCTACTACAGCACATTAAGAAGGAATTAAGTTAATGGCTTGGCAGAACGAAGCTGACCTTACAGCACATAATAGTTTTGGCTTTAAAGTCATTGCTGAGCATTACACGCAGGTTCAAACCGTTGAAGAATTAGAATCTGCGTTAGGTGATGTTGAAGCTAATAACTGGCCTCTATTGGTTTTAGGTGGTGGCAGTAATCTAGTTTTACGTGATCGAATTCCTGGTGCAGTTATCTCTGTTGGAATAACTGGGGTGAAGGTGCTGGCTGATGATGGAGATCAAGCAATAGTCGAAGTCGGTGCTGGTGAAAACTGGCATGCCTTTATTGGTCGTCTGTTAGAGATGGGACTGCATGGTCTAGAAAACTTAGCGCTCATACCAGGTTCAGTCGGTGCGGCACCTGTGCAAAATATTGGCGCTTACGGGGTTGAGTTAAAAGACTGCTTCCACAGTCTGACGGCTTATGACCGCAAGAATAAAGAGCTGGTTCAGATTAATCGTGAAGAATGTCAGTTTGGATATAGAGATAGTATCTTTAAATCTGCAGAACATGGTCGCTATATTATCTGGAGTGTTAGGTTTTCTTTAACTAGTACTTTCACTCCACAATTAGCATACCGTGGCTTAGCTGATGTACTGGATGCCAAGGATATTAATCAGCCAACAGCCTTAGATGTTTACACTACAGTGTGCGATATTCGTAGCTCTAAGCTTCCAGTACCTGCGGTGATAGGTAATGCCGGTAGTTTCTTTGAAAACCCAGTGATCAGTAATGAGCAATTCGATACGCTAAAGGCTAAATTCTCAAATATTGTTGGGTATCCGGAAGGAGAAGAGCATCACAAAGTTGCTGCAGGCTGGCTGATTGATCAGCTAGGCTGGAAGGGGCACAAAGGTGATGGTGTTGGTGTATTCGATAAGCAAGCCCTAGTGTTGGTCAACCTAGGTGAGGGTGATGCCGATCGTTTGTTAAGCTTAGCGTCAGATATAAAATCTTCAGTAAAGCAGCAGTATGGTATAGATCTGCATATAGAGCCTCGAATATATCCTTGTTAGTTTGAGGTTTCTTTATTGTCTAAAAAGGCGACCCATTGGGTCGCCTTTTTATTTGTATATCTTTCGGTTTGGATTGCAGATTTGTATGCGGTTATTATTCTTTAGTTTTAGTGCTTAAAGGCTAGATTGTCGACAATCTTGTGTGTTTGCCGCGTATTTGCTGATTTCTTTAAGTTTTTGTTGATCTGTGTTGTGCTTATAAATAGGCGTATCAGCCTTTTGTATTAGATTAAACAGAGATATTCTCAGTTAAAGTGTGTCTACACATTCAAGAAAGTGTCTACAATAAATAGTGTTTCGACAATAATTCCTCATAGAAGGAAGCTAATAACAAGAAACCATAAAAATCGCTTTCAGTGTCTACAATTCGTTAACTTATGGGAAAGAGGCCAGAGTGCATGACTTATAGAGCAGAATATTCTAAGTCTATTGAGGCGCCAGAAGAGTTTTGGAAAGAAAAGGCGCAAGATCTGAAATGGTTTAAAGCACCTGAAAAGATTCTATCGAAAGATGAGAACGGTATTGATCGTTGGTTTGCTGATGGTGAGATGAACACTGCCTATCTTGCATTGGATTACCATGTCGAAAATGGTCGTGCTGATACTACAGCGATCATCTACGATTCCCCGGTTACAGGTCAAAAACGTAAGATTAGTTACCTTGAGCTAAGAGATGAGGTAGCTAAATTTGCAGGTGTGCTTAAATCTCAAGGCGTTGAAAAAGGTGATCGTGTAGTTATCTATATGCCGATGATCCCTGAAGCGGTTGTTGCGATGCTTGCTGTGGCACGTTTAGGTGCAATTCATTCTGTTGTATTTGGTGGTTTTGCGCCTCAAGAGCTGGCTGTTCGTATCGATGATGCTGAGCCTAAAGTGATTGTTTCTGCATCTTGCGGTATCGAGATTGCTAAGGTTATCGAATATAAGCCAATGCTTGATCAGGCAATTGAAAAGTCTGCTCACAAGCCTGATGCATGTGTCATTCTTCAGCGTCCGCAAGTTGAAGCTTCTTTAGTAGAAGGTCGTGATCTTGACTGGAATGAAGCGGTGGCATCTGCAGAGCCAGCTGAATGCGTGCCAGTAAAAGGTACTGATCCACTTTATATCCTTTATACCTCGGGTACTACTGGTAAGCCTAAAGGTGTTGTTCGTGATAACGGCGGTCATGCCGTTGCCATGAAGTATTCAATGAAGGCCATCTATAACGTAGAGGCTGGAGATGTTTTCTGGGCTGCTTCTGATGTGGGGTGGGTAGTAGGACACTCTTATATTGTTTATGGTCCTCTATTGGCTGGTTGCTCAACTATTGTTTACGAAGGTAAGCCTGTACGCACGCCGGATGCTGGTGCATTTTGGAGAGTTTGTGAAGAGTATAAAGCTAAAGTGCTTTTCTCGGCTCCAACTGCGTTCCGAGCGATTAAGAAAGAAGATCCGGAAGGTGAGCTGGTTAAAAACTACGATCTTTCAAACCTGCAGTCAGTATTTATGGCGGGTGAACGTCTTGATCCGCCGACTTATCACTGGACTATGGAAACGACAGGTAAGCCCGTTATCGACCATTGGTGGCAGACTGAAACCGGCTGGGCTATCTGTGGCAATATGACGGGCATTGAAACACTGGCGCCAAAAGCGGGCTCAGCAACTGTGCCAATCTCTGGCTTTAATGTGCAGATCCTCGATGCTGAAGGTAATGAGCTTGCAGCGGGTGAGCAGGGCTCTATTGCTGTAAAACTTCCATTGCCACCAAGCTGTTTCCCAACTGTTTGGGGTGACTTTGAGCGTTATCGTTCAAGTTATCTGTCTGACTATCCTGGTTACTACTGCTCTGGCGATGGCGGTTACAAAGATGAAGATGGTTATGTCTTTATCATGGGCCGTACAGATGATGTAATTAACGTAGCAGGTCATCGCCTTTCTACCGGTGAAATGGAAGAGATCGTAGCGGGTCATCAGGCTGTTGCGGAATGTGCCGTAATCGGTGTAAACGACCCACTTAAAGGTCAGCAGCCAATTGGTTTTGTATTACTTAAAAACGGCGTAGAGATTGATGAAGCAGACCTTGAGGCTGAATTGGTTGCGCTCGTGCGTAAAGAGATCGGCGCAGTTGCTTGCTTTAAGCGTGCGGTAGTTGTTGATCGTTTACCTAAAACTCGTTCCGGTAAAATTTTACGTAAATTGATGCGCCAAATTTCTGCTGGTGAAGACTATGCAGTTCCATCGACTATTGATGATCCGACAAGTTTGTCTGTCATGGAAGAGGTTATGGAAAGAAATGGCTTGGTTGGTATCTAAGTTGATTTAGATAACAGCAGAAACTAAAAAAGCCGTCTGATAATCAGGCGGCTTTTTTGTTGTTAGGCTAGAGCTTGTGCAGTTATTGCTTGGTTTCTGACTCAGATACTTTGTTGAGAATCCAATCTAATGCACAGGTCGGTAGCAAGCGCTTAAGAATGCCAAAGAGCCATGTAGGTGTGGTTACATAATAGCGAGGCCGTGGTTTTAGGCTGGTTAATGCGTGATAGAGCGCTTTGTATACGGCTTCAGGTCCCAAGGTGAAAGGGTCCTTGCTATAATCGTTGTTTGCTTTTGCAAGACGGGCTTCTACTGCATTATAGGTTTCATTATGGAAGCTGTTTTCTCTGTCGATATTCTTCTTGAAAGCAGCGAATGCATTCGCTCTAAATTGGCTTTCAATTGGGCCAGGTTCAATCAAGCTTATATGAATGTTGCTACCATCTAATTCCTGCCTTAGCGTGTCGGTCAAGCCTTCTAATGCAAATTTAGAGGCATTGTATGCACCGCGATATTGCATGGTGATGATGCCAAGTACCGAACTATTTTGAATTATGCGCCCGTGGTTTTGCTTGCGCATGATTTTGAGCGCTTTACAGGTAAGTTCGTGCGTACCAAAGAGATTGGTCTCGAATTGTTCGCGTAAAGTGTCTCTGCTTAGATCCTCAACTGCACCAGGCTGGCCATAAGCACCGTTATTAAAAAGTGCATCAAGTGTGCCATCCGTTTGTCCTAGGACCCATTCAAGCGCTTCTTCTATCGAATTGCTGTCATTTAGGTCTAGCTTTATGCTTCTCAGTCCCTCTGCGGTTAAGCGTTCGACATCTTCTTGTTTGCGGACTGTTGCAAACACTTTGAAGCCTGCATCGTGTAGCTCTTTAGCGCAGTAGTATCCAATACCAGATGAGCAGCCAGTAATGAGTATGGAATGCATAGATGACTCTTAGGAAGTAGTTGAAGTTAGATTTTAATCTTAACTTGAATTTCAGCTTAGCTTTATGATTTTTAATGATTTTTTTTAATTATGGTGAATTTTGCCTGAAAAATACATTTTATCAGCTAACCTAAATAAGGGTGGAATTAATTCCAAAGTACCATACATGTGAAAGCGTGACCTACCTATTATCTGACTGTACATACCTTTCAATAACAAAAAACAGAGGAAAAGCATTATGTGGACTAAGCCTGCTTACACTGATTTGCGTATCGGTTTTGAAGTTACTATGTACTTCGCAAACCGTTAATAGCAAAGCTGTTACGTATTTTTAAATTACCCCGGCTATATGTCGGGGTAATTTATCTTGGAAGGACCCAAATCCCGTTCGAGGATTTTTCAAAACAACTTTTCTCATGCGACCCTGCCTTTTTCCTGATATTTTACTGCAGGATGTCGACGGTTATTAAGTAGAAGAATAACAATGAAAGTACAAGTATTAGGCTCTGCCGCTGGTGGCGGTTTCCCACAGTGGAACTGTAACTGTAAAAACTGCACGGGTGTTCGTGCAGGTACAATTAATGCAAAACCACGCACTCAATCTTCAATTACTGTAAGTGTGGATGGTGAAAACTGGATTCTTTTTAATACATCTCCAGATATTCGTGAGCAGCTGGCTAATTTTGGTCCTATGCAGCCTAACCGCTCAATTCGTGATACGGGTATTGCTGCAATCGTATATATGGATAGCCAAATCGACCACACGACGGGCTTGTTAATGCTGCGTGAAGGTTGTCCGCATAATATTTGGTGTACGGAGATGGTTGAGCAGGACCTGACTACAGGTTTTCCTGTGTTTAATATGCTTAAGCATTGGAATGGTGGTAACAATATCAATCGTATTCCAATCGGTGAGAATGACAATGCTTTTGTTATTCCTCAAGTGCCAGAGCTTAAGCTTACTGCTGTGCCGCTACTAAGTAGTGCGCCTCCTTATTCTCCTCATAGAGATGACCCGCACCCAGGTGATAATATCGGAATTCAAATCGAAGACACTCGTACGGGTAAAAAACTGTTCTATGCGCCTGGTCTTGGTCAGATCGAGCCTCATTTACGCGCTTACATGGAGTCTGCAGATGTACTGTTGGTTGATGGTACTATTTGGCAGGAAGATGAGCTTATCGTCACCGGTGTTGGTGATAAGCTAGGTGTTGCAATGGGTCATCTGCCTCAGTCTGGTGAGGGTGGCATGATTGAGTATCTAGATACGTTGGAAAACCCGCGTAAGATTCTCATCCACATCAATAATACCAACCCGATCTTAGATGAAGATTCTCCTGAGCGTGCTGAAGTTGAATCTCATGATATTGAAATTTCTTATGACGGAATGTCTATAGAGCTTTGATTTCGGGAAGTGTGTAGAGGTTAATATAAAAAATGAGTAGTGCAGAAGATAAGAAGCCTTTAACGCGTGATGAATTTGAAAAGGCTCTAAGAGCTAAAGGTGATTTCTACCATACGCAGCACCCTTACCATATTGCTATGTATGAAGGTAAGTCTACGCCTGAGCAAATTCGTGGTTGGGTAGCTAACCGTTTTTACTATCAGATCAGTATTCCAGTAAAGGATGCTGCGATTATGGCTAACTGCCCCGATCGTGAAGTGCGCCGTCACTGGGTGCAGCGTGTGCTTGATCATGATGGTTTTGAGGGTGCTGAGGGCGGTATTGAAGCTTGGTTGCGCTTAGGTGAAGCTGTAGGTATGACCCGTGAAGAGATTCTATCTGGTGAGCATGTTTTACCGGGTGTTCGCTTTGCAGTAGATGCGTATATTAACTTTGCACGTCGTGCAACTTGGCAAGAAGCTGCGAGTTCTTCTTTAACTGAGCTATTTGCGCCGACGATTCATCAAAATCGCCTAGATACCTGGCCTGATCATTACCCATGGATCAAGGAAGATGGTTATCAATATTTCCGTAACCGTCTAACTGAGGCACGTCGTGATGTAGTTCATGGTCTTGAGATTACGCTTGATCACTATACAACGCGCGCGCAGCAAGATCGTATGCTTGAGATCCTTCAATTTAAGCTTGATGTTCTGTGGACTATGCTGGATGCCATGACTATGGCGTATGAGTATGAGCGTGCACCTTATCACACAGTAACCGATCAGAAGGTTTATCACCGAGGATTGTTTAATGACTGATTCGGTAGCTTTTGTGTCATCGGATGTTCCTGTGCTGAACAATATGTTTCGCTTTCAGTGGGAGAAGGCTCAGGATTGTTATGTTCTTCTTTATCCTGAAGGGATGATTCAGTTAAATGGGCCTGCAGGCGAAATAATGGCGCTGGTTGATGGTGAGCGTGACGCTGCGAAGATCATCGCAGAATTGGAGACTAAGTTTTCTGATGCTGGCGATCTTTCTGCTGATGTTCTTGAGTTTCTGACTGAGGCTAAAAAGCAAGGCTGGTTAGCTTAGATCTCTGCCTGCTCCTTGGGTACAAGGGGCAGGTTCCTTTCTAAATTTATTCCTATATATCTTTTACTTACCTGTTATAGGTCATCTTTTTTGTGCGTTTATTTGGTGCTTTGGTAGTAGTTCATTGCTACCATTTAAGTCTGCACAAACTGGCTGTCGAGAGTGATGATAGCTATAGTTGATAATAATAATTTGTGAAAGACTTTATGACTTCTTCCTCTTGTAACGGCTCACCTTCACGTCCAAATATTGGTCATCCTGTAGAAAAAACTCACGGTCGCCCTTTGTGGTTGTTGGCAGAGTTAACTTATAAATGCCCACTGCAGTGCCCGTATTGTTCTAATCCTCTGGATTTTGCTGATTTTGGCGGTGAATTAACAACGCAGCAGTGGTTAGATGTATTTCAGCAGGGCAGGGAGTTAGGGGCGGTTCAGCTTGGTTTCTCAGGTGGTGAGCCTCTCGTGCGTCAGGATCTTATTGAGCTGATCGGTGGTGCTCATGAAATGGGTTATTACACCAACTTAATTACATCAGGTGTTGGCCTTAATGAGCGTAAGATGGCTGAATTCCACAAGGCAGGCTTAGATCATATTCAGGTCAGCTTTCAGGCTAGTGACGAATCCGTTAATAACATGGTTGCGGGCTCTAAAAAAGCCTTCCAGCAAAAGCTTAAAATGGCTAGAGAAGTTAAGGCTCAGGGTTACCCTATGGTGCTTAACTTCGTCACACACCGTCATAATATTGATCGTATCGATAAAATAATTGAGCTATGTGTAGAGCTGGAAGCTGATTATGTTGAGCTTGCAACCTGCCAGTACTATGGTTGGGCTTTTGAGAATGTAGAGCAATTGCTGCCAACGCAGGCGCAGCTAGAGCGCGCTGAGCGTATTACCAATGAGTACCGAGAAAAATTAGCAGCTCAGGGTAATCCTATTAAGCTTATTTTTGTTACGCCAGATTATTATGAAGAGCGTCCAAAAGGTTGTATGAATGGTTGGGGGCAAGTGTTCCTAACGGTTACACCAGATGGAAAGGCATTGCCTTGTCATAGTGCGCGTATGTTGCCACTAGATTTTCCAAATGTTAAAGAGATGACTCTGCAGCAAATTTGGGATGATAGCCCGGGCTTTAATTATTTCCGTGGTGACGACTGGATGAAAGAGCCGTGTCGTAGCTGTGATGAAAAGGATAAAGATTTTGGTGGCTGTCATTGTCAGGCTTATATGCTTACTGGTGATATGCATAACGCGGATCCTGTGTGTTCGAAGTCCGAGCATCATCATAAGATCGTTGAGGCTAGGCAAAATGCTGAGAACGTTGTGAATAATCCTGATGATTTTGTTTATCGTAATGATCGTAACTCTCGGGTGTTTGCAAAAGGTTAGCCTTAGTTGTCATGGCAAATTTAAATCCTCCTGGTTTTTGGGCTTCATCCCTATCAGAGGCTGATGCTATTAGTGCTGGTGTTGATTATAGTCAGCTGCAAATAGGTCAGACTGGTGATCTATATTGGGTTGAGCAACGACCAAGTGAAGGCGGCCGTTGCTGTATCTGTTTTGAATTAGAGTCTCAACCGGGTGTTCAGCACGAATTAACACCATCAAAGTATAGTGTTCAAAGTAAAGTTTATGAGTACGGTGGTCGAGGTTGGGCTCTGCTGGACGACGCGTTGGTCTTTGTTAATGCTGGTGATCAACAAATTTATAAACAGAGTCTCACCGGACCTTGCGGTGTCGTTCAGATAACTAATAAAACCAATGAGCGATATATTGAGCCTATATGGGATAAAACCCGAGATCGCTTGATTGCCATTCAAGAGGTTCATACTGAAGCAGGTGTTATAAATCGGATCGTTGCGATCAGTATATCTGACGGTTCTGCAGAAGTTTTGGTCGAGGGTGCTGATTTTTATAGCTACCCTGTGATCAATCCGCAGGGTACAGTGCTTGCATTTATTAGTTGGAATCATCCTCATCAGCCGTGGACTTCCACTCAATTTTCTTATCTTGATCTAACTGAATCAGAGTCTGATAGGCCTATCTGTATTGCAGGTCGTATTTCTGAAGAGGCGCTATCTCAACCATATTTCTCGCCGCAGGGCGAGTTGTATGTCGTTACTGATCGCTCTGGTTGGTGGAATATCTATAGAAGCGATTTAAATAGTCACGAGTTGGTGCCTGTTGAGAAAGAGTCTTGCGATATGATTTCTGCACCCTGGCAGTCGGGCCTAACGCATTACGCTGAAACCTCGTCAAAAGTTGTTTCGATTCATCATAAGCATGAAGGGTCTGAGATCATGCTTGATGGTGTTTCTTTAGCGCCTGAATTCGCCTACTTTAAAGCATTAGTTGCCGCTGGTGATTGGGTTTGTGTAGTGGCAGCAGCTAAGGATCGACTTGTTTCAGTAGTTAAGGTTAATGCTGTAACTGCTGAAGTTAGAGTTGTTGCGGGCGGGGATTTGCCATTAGTAGGTGCGGATTGCTCTTTTGCGCAGCCTATGAATTTCGCTAAAGCTGGTTCTGCTTGCTATGGCTATTTTTATTCTCCAGCCAATAGTCAGTATTCAGTTGATGGTGCTCAAGTTCCTCTCGTTGTGTTTCTTCATGGTGGGCCGACGGCTGCAACTTATCCTGTCTTGAATATGAAGATCCAATATTGGACTCAGCGCGGATTTTCAGTATTGGATTTAAATTATCGGGGTAGTAGTAACTATGGCCGAGCTTACCGCAATTGCCTTCAGCATCAATGGGGTGTTGTGGAGATAGAAGATATTAATTCAGCAATAAAGGAGCTGGTTGGGTCGGGTCGTGTAGATAAGGATGCGATTTTTGTTCGTGGTAATAGCTCAGGTGGTTTTTCAGCGCTGAGTGCGGTTTATAAGCTTGATTGTTTTGCCGCAGCTGCAAGTTTATATGGAGTCACGGATCCACTAGTTCTTGATGGTTGTACCCATAAATTTGAATCAAACTATCTTCAGTGGCTAATTGGCGATCCTGTTACTGAAGAGTCTGTTTATCGTGATCGTGCCCCTTTAAATAATGTTCATCGCATTAATTGCCCTGTGATTTTCTTTCAAGGAGAGAAGGATCGCGTGGTGCTACCAGAGCAGACTCGTGTAATGGAAGAGGCCTTGAAGGATAGAGGGCTGGATGTTGAGGCTCATTATTTTGCTGATGAGGCTCATGGTTTCCGTAGCTCAGAAACGGCCGAGTTTGTTCTTAAAAGGGAGCTTTCGTTCTATCAAGCGGTGCTGTAACCACTCAAGTGTATTGGGGGCGAATCTGGCGTCCCACATAGGGCTGGGCTTCGGTTGGTTCTTTCGTATTAATTATAAAATACTATATATAAGCTCTGCTGAATAGAAGTCTGCCTATTGTATCTATGGGATAATTCCAGAGATATATAAAAATACTTCTAGAGTGCATAATGATGAGCTTGCAAAAAAAATATTGGTTACCGCTATTGGCAACCGCTGCGTGCAGTATGGGGTCGCATGCAGAGCAAACTACAAAGCTAGATGATGTTACGGTAATTGGTAATACGCCAATTTACGGTGTTGGTATCGAAAAAAACCGTATTGCTGCTGCTGTCCAATCTGCTAATGCTGATGATTTAGAGAAATCACAGTCTCTTAACGTAGCGGAACATCTTCGTTACAACTTCAGTAGTGTGACAATTAACGAGGCGGTAAATAATCCGTTCCAGCCAGATGTTCAATATCGCGGTTTTACTGCGTCTCCTCTCCTTGGTCTTCCTCAGGGGCTATCCGTATATGTAAATGGCGTGCGCTTTAATGAGCCATTTGGGGATACGGTAAACTGGGATCTTCTGCCTGAAGGCGCAATCGACAATATCACTTTGTTTGCCGGTTCGAACCCTGTGTTTGGTCAAAATACATTGGGTGGTGCGTTATCAATCAAAACTAAAAATGGTTTTGATAATGAAGGTAATCAGATCGAGGCTTCTATCGGTAATGACGGTCGAATGAATGTAGAAGTTCAATCGGGTGGAAATGACGGTGAGTTTGGTTATTTCGTCATTGGTAATTATTACGAAGAAGATGGATGGCGTGATCATTCACCGACTGAAGTTCAGCAAGGTTTAGCTACGTTAACATGGCGTGGTGAAAACGGTAATAACGTTGAGCTAACAGCGGCTGCTAATAATAACGTTATGATTGGTAACGGAGCTGCTCCAATCGGTTTGCTTGAGGCTGAGGGGCGAGAAAGTATTTATACTCAGCCAGACCAGACTGAAACAAATCTTGCAATACTTACCCTAAGTGGTGATACCTGGATTGATGATACTACTCAGGTTGCAGGTAATGTTTTCTATCGTCGGAATAAAGTGAAAACTTTGAACGGTGATGATAGTGACTATGGTCTTTGTTACGTTGACGCCAACAATGAAAATCCATTGGCTGCACCTGCAGGTGGTAGTGTAAATGCCACGCTTTGTGAGGCCGAAGATACACTAGAGGCCGTTGAGTTTAGAGGTTTTGATGATGACGAGCATCTAGGTGATGTTGATGCGGCGCTTCAGGCAGAATTGGTTGCTGACGATGAAGTCTTTGATGGCACGCTGAATACTTCTGAAACTAAGATGGAAAGCTTTGGTCTGGGTACTCAGGTAACTTTCCTTGATGATTTCAAGGGTAAGGAAAATCAACTTACGGTTGGTGGTAGTATTGATTACTCTCAGATTGATTTTCAGTCTGATACACAGTTTGCCCGTCTTCGTAACGAAGAGGGTGAGGATCGTGGTGTAACAGGTATCGGTATTTATGATAATGAGTCCAGCGTTCGCCTTGAAACAGATGTTACGTACATTGGCTTATTTGTCACAGATACTTTGGCTCTGAATGAAAAATTAGATCTAACCGTATCTGCTCGTTATAACTACACCAATATAGATATGGTTGGTATAGGTGAAGAGAACTTGGATCTCACTGGTGATCACTCCTTCAAGCGCTTGAATCCGGCTATAGGTCTGGCTTATCAGGCTAATGATCATATGAGCTATTACGGTAGTTATAGTGAGTCTTCTCGTGCGCCGACTCCGGCTGAGTTGAGCTGTGCTGACCCAGATGATCCATGTAAGCTTCCAAATGGCTTTGTATCAGATCCACCGCTGGAGCAAGTTGTAGCTAAGTCTTTTGAGTTGGGTGTGCGAGGTAACAGTGCTGGTTACGGCTGGTCTGCTGGTGCGTTTCATACGATGAACCATGATGACATTATCTTCCAGAATGCTGGAACGTTAGCTTCCGAGGGTTACTTTGCAAATGTTGGTAAGACTCGCCGTATGGGTGTCGAGCTGGCGGCTAATAAAAAGTATGACAATGTTGCTGTGGGTATATCTTACACATGGATGGATGCGACATTCCAGACGCCGTTCAACTCTGTGAGTACAAACAATCCTCAAGGTGATACTCGTCCAGTAGAGAAGGGTGATGCAATTCCAGGTCTGCCAGAGCACAATATCAAAATTGTCGCTGATTGGTCGGTAACTCCAAAATTTGATTTGGGTGCTGAAGTTAATTATCAGAGTAGTCAGTTCTACCGCGGTGACGAAGCGAATGAAAATGAAAAAGTAGATTCATTTGCAGTCGTTAATCTGCGAGGTCAATATAAGCTAACCAATAACGTCGAGTTGTTTGGTCGCATCGATAATGTGTTCGATAAAGATTATGAAACGTTCGGTGTATATGGTGAATCTGATGAAGTCCTTGAAGACCAAGGTATTGATGATCATCGCTTCGTAGGTCCAGGTAAGCCTCGTTCAGGTGTGGTTGGTATTCGTGCACGATTCTAATAGTTTTGCTTAGATGTGCTTAATGCGTATCTAATCCACAGACTTATATGGCTTAAGCGCTGGCAGATTTGCCGGCGCTTTTTTATGTGGAAATTAAGTGTGCGTGAGGCACTGTTTGTATTGGTGCCTAAAATAAATAGGAGAAATAACAAAATTCTGTTGTGTTTATCTGCTGGATATAACACAAACTTGTCTAGCCTCTAGCCTCTAGCCTCTAGCCTCTAGCCTCTAGCCTCTAGCCTCTAGCCTCTAGCCTCTAGCCTCTAGCCTCTAGCCTCTAGCCTCTAGCCTCTAGCCTCTAGCCTCTAGCCTCTAGCCTCTAGCCTCTAGCCTCTAGCCTCTAGCCTCTAGCCTCTAGCCTCTAGCCTCTAGCCTCTAGCCTCTAGCCTGTGGGAATCTTGTATAAATAGGCATCACTTATGGTCTGCGCCTAAAGTATTAGATGATTTCATTCTGTTGCAGAGCAGCAAATTGTAGGTGGTTAAAGGATAATGAATTTATTCAAGAACAGCTTGTGTTCTTACATCCACTCTCTGGCTTTGAGTTTCTATCTAAGAGCTCTAACCGTCGTACTTCGCCTGCTTAGTTAGCAGGCTTTTTTTTGCCTAAAGCAAAGCTCTTATCATCTGCTGAATAGCGAATAGCGAATAGCGAATAGCGAATAGCGAATAGCGAATAGCGAATAGCGAATAGCGAATAGCGAATAGCGAATAGCGAATAGCGAATAGCGAATAGCGAATAGCGAATAGCGAAAAGAAAGGAGTTATAAAGTGGGTAGGAAAAAGAAGGCCGCGGCTCTGGAGAAGGGGGGGACAGAGCGGCGGCCAATGTCTAGCTAATTACTTTAAGCAGTAATTACCAGCTTAGTGCAGCACCGATAGCGAACTGATCAGTTTCTACGCCAGCGCCAGTTTCAGCTTGGTCGTATTCAGCAATCAGTTTTAGGTTGCTGTTGATGTCGTAGAAGTAAGCGATAGTCTGCATTTCCTGAGAATCAGCACCGTTTACTTCAGTTTCACCGTGCGACAATACAACGCGGTGGCCGTTAGCTGCATAAGATGCTTGAACTAGGTAGCCGTCAGAATCTTGGTTGCTAGCAACTGTAGCATCTGCAAGAACTTGGCTGATGCCTTCTTGATCAAAGCCAGATGCAGTGAACTGGAAGCCGCCCATAGAAACGCGAGCACCGTATGCGATACCTTCTACGCTACCGCCGTCAGTGTTGGATTCGCCAGTTGCAGCACCTAGCCATGCGTTGAATTTACCGCCATCGAATTCAGTAGCATAAGTTGCTTCTGCTTCGAAACGAGCTTCGTCGCCTTGACCTGCTGTTTCACCAGAATCTGGATCTAGTACACCAACAGCTAGTTGGAAGCCGTTGTTAACAGGAGTGCGGTAGGTGATCTGAGCACTAGGAGTCGCATATGGGTAACCTACAGAAATGTTACCGAACGTTACACCGCCAGAGTTAATCTGTGGAAGACCAGTACCTAGAAGTAGCTCGTCAGAGAAGATGTTGGAGCGAGCGTAAAGGCCGAAATCCTTACCGAAAAGAACCTGACCGAAATCGCCATCTACAGTGCCATAGAATTGACGTACGTCGATAGCAGTATCTGTAGCAGAGCTTGTGCCGCCACCATCATTGATTGTTACCCAGAAAGAAGAGCGTCCGCCTACTTTTAGATCGTCAATTTGCTTAGATACGTTGAAACCGATCCAGTTAGGTAAGAAACCCATACGAACACGTGACTGGTCGCCAGTAGTGTCGTTATCAGTATGAACGTAGAAAGCGTTGAAGTGACCATCAGCAGAGAAAGTTGTGCCATCCTGGTTATACAGTTCAATTGCAGCGCTAGCGTGTGCGCTCATGCCCATTGCAACTGCTACAGCTAACAGCTTGGCTTTGTTATTTTTCATGTCGCCCCCAATTAAGGAATTTAGTTTGTTTAACGATGGAGGAGATTATCGGCAAGTGTTAGGAATGCTTACATGGCTCTATAGTTCTTTTTAGATAGAACAATGGTTCGTGTGTTAAATTAAGCTAAAGTCTTGAATTCTATAGGTGTATTGGTATTACATCCTAGGTGTTCGGCGGGTACTATATACTTAAGTGCTTAAAAATTGTGCAGTGCAAAATTTCATTTAACGGTAATGATATCGATTATATGTTTCATTAATGTGTATGTCACTTTGGTCTAGTTAATGCTTCATGTAAACTTAATTACTTCTTTCTGCTAAAGCAGTGCAGTTCAGATGAGAACCTCTAATGAGTAGAGACATTTCAAATCTTCGAAAGTTCGTATCCCCGGAAATAATTTTTGGTGCTGGTGCTAGATGTTCGGTGGCCAATTATGCAAAAAACTTTGGTGCTCGTAGGGTTTTGGTAGTATCTGATCAAGGCGTAAGAGAAGCTGGTTGGGTGAAAGAGATCTCCGAATTGCTTCTCAATGAAGATATAGAGCATGTAATTTTTGATGATGTATCTGCTAATCCGAGAGCAGAAGAGGTTATGGCTGGTGCTCAAGTTTACCAAGAGCATAACTGTAACGTCATTGTTGCTGTCGGTGGTGGCAGTCCAATGGATTGTGCAAAAGGCATTGGCATTGTTTGTGCTAATGGTAAGCACATTCTAGATTATGAAGGAATTGATACAATTCACTTGCCAATACCTCCTTTAATCTTTATTCCGACTACAGCTGGTACTTCAGCAGATGTTTCTCAGTTTGCGATTATTTCAGATCCTGTCGAAAAAATTAAAATTTCTATCGTTAGTAAAGCCGTTGTACCAGATGTTGCTTTGATTGATCCTGAAACAACGATGACAATGGATCCGTTCTTAAGTGCTTGTACTGGTATTGATGCTCTGGTACACGCGATTGAAGCGTTTGTGTCTACGGGTTCTGGTCCGTTAACAGATATGCATGCTCTTGATGCAATGCGGCTAATTAACGATAACATCGTCACATTAGTTGATCAGCCAAAAGATATTTATCTTCGTGAGCAAATTATGCTTGGCTCTATGAAAGCAGGGCTTGCTTTCTCTAATGCGATTTTAGGTGCTGTTCATGCTATGTCTCATAGTCTAGGCGGTTATAAAGATCTGCCTCACGGCTTGTGTAATGCAATGTTGTTGGAGCACGTGATTGATTTTAATTACACCGAAGCGGAAGACAGATTTAAAGTTGTTGCTGAAACTATGGGGATTGCAACTAAAGGGCTAAGCACAAGTCAAATTCAGGTTGCTTTAAGAAATAAAGTTGTTCAATTAAAGAGTGATGTGGGGCTGGATCAGAAATTAAAAGATAATGGTGTAAATATCGTGGATATCCCAGTTCTATCTGATCATGCTCTACAGGATCCATGTATTCTTACTAATCCCCGTAAATCAAATAAACGAGATGTAGAAGTGGTTTATGAAGAAGCGCTTTAATAACCAAGCCCAAACAATAGAAAGCCTAATTGGTTTGGGGAATCACTCTTCTCGAAAAAACTATCATTCTGAATTGGTTACCAAGATTGATGAGCTTGAACGCGAAAGAAACCGTTATAAATGGTTATTTGAAAATGCGTTGCATGGGATTTTTCAGGCCAAATTAGATGAAGGTATAGTGTCTGCAAACCCTGCTATGGTCCAGTTGTGTGGATATGAATCCGAAGAACAGTTCCTTCATCGAATTACACGGTTGGATTCGCTTCTTTTCTGCTGTGCTGATGCGTATTCTGATTTTCGTTATCAGCTCGCGCAATATGGCAGGGTATTTAATTTTGAGACCTTGTTCCTTAAAGAGGATGGTCAATGTCTTCATGTTTCAGTCAGTGCTTTATCTAAGGACCCTGATGGTAATGGCCCTATTATTGAAGGGTTTGTTAAAGACATTACCGAACGAAAGAAATCTCAGGACAGATTAAAACAGTTAAATGTCGAGCTTGAGGTTAGGGTGGCCAATCGTACTCAGGAATTGGTTTCTCTAAATGATAAGCTAGTTCAAGAGATTTCAGAGCGCGAACAAATTCAAAAAGAACTTAAAATTGCGAAAGATGTCGCAGAGGACGCTAATAAAAGTAAGGATAAATACCTTGCTGCTGCAAGTCATGATCTATTACAGCCCATGAATGCAGCTAGATTGCTGATTGCAGCTTTGCGTGAGCGCTCTCTGCAGGACCAAGATGCGCATCTTGTAGAGCGGGTTCACTTGGCCTTGGAAAATGCAGAAGATCTCTTAACTGATTTATTAGACATTTCTAAGCTGGATCAAAATGCGGTACAGCCAGATATCTCTAATTTCCGTATTAATCAACTGTTGCTATCGATGGTAAATGAGTTTCAGACTGTTGCTGAAACTAAAAAAATTCAGTTAAAACTTTCTGCTTGCTCTGTGGCTGTGAGAAGTGATTCGCGATTATTGCTGAGAATTATTAGGAACTTTATCAGTAACGCAATCCGTTATACCGATCAGGGGCGCGTACTTGTAGGTTGTCGTCGTAAAGGGGCGATGTTGAGCATCCAAGTTTGGGATACCGGGCTGGGTATTCCTGCAGAAAAACAGCAGCTTGTTTTTAAAGAATTTCAGCAATTAGAAAATAAGTCGGCCAAAGATCGTCAAGGGGTCGGATTGGGTCTTGCAATAGTTGAACGTATTGCCCTTATGCTTGGTCATAGGTTGGTTGTTAAATCCATACCTGATAAAGGCTCTATGTTTTCTGTTGAGGTGCCGTTAGTAGGGCGGCATTCGCTGGACGTTCCAAAGCAACAATTAAGTCAATTTGGAAGCGATCAATTATCTAATCTTGTTGTTTTAGTGATAGATAATGAAGAAAACATTCAAGCGAGTATGGAGGCATTACTCACTCAGTGGGGTTGCTTCGTGATAACCGCCGCTAGCTTGAGCGAGGCTATAGAAAAATGCACTGATGAGTACATAGTGCCGGAATTAATACTTGCTGATTATCACTTGGATTATGATCTACTTGGAACTGATGCGATTGATGGGTTAAGAGATCATTTTAGTTTGGATATTCCTGCAGTTATTTTAACGGCTGATAGGAGTAGTGAATGCCGCCAGATTTTTGAGAATAAAGGACTTTCTTTGATCAATAAGCCAGTAAAGCCTGGTAAATTAAGGGCTTTGATTACTCATTTGGTTTGTTGATAATCTTTAGCTTTAATATCAATTAAAAAGGGGTCATAAGTAGTATTTGTTGATTCATCCTCAAGACCTAGAATGAAATGATTAAGCTTATCCCGAGGATAGACCATTGACTCAGGACCCTGCGTTTCTGCTCGCTGCATCATTCAGTTCTGACCCTATCAATGCTGCAAATGACCTTTTGTCGCAGCTTGATTCTCCAGATATCAGTTTTATTACGTTCTTCTGTTCTGCAGAGTACCCTCTTAAGGAACTTGCGTCAGCTCTTAACCGGGCTTTTCCAACAACGGAAATTGTTGGTTGTACCACGGCTGGTGAAATTACCCCAGATGGTTATGGGCAAGGTTGTATCACTGCTATAGGTTTTAAGCAGTCTGGTTTTGCTATTGAGGCCGCATCTATTGAGTGCCTAGATGACTTTAGTTTAACTGATGCGCAGATGCTGGTTGATCAACTTATATCAGGTTGTCGGCATCATGAGATTGCACCGATAAAGGGGAATACTTTCGCGCTTACTTTGCTTGATGGCTTGTCTATTCAAGAAGAAAATGTACTTGTCACTCTCAACTCTGCATTAGGGAGTATCCCTAACTTTGGTGGGTCGGCTGGAGATGACATTCATCTGGCTAAAACTCATGTCTTCTACAATGGTGAATTCCATACCGATGCCGCTGTAGTTATGTTGGTAAATACTATCTACGATTTTGAAGTATTTAGTACTCACCACATGGATCATCGCAATGACAAGCTCGTTGTTACTGAGGCGGATGCAGACAGTCGTTGTGTCTACGAGATAAATGCTGAGCCCGCTGCGCTTGAATACGCAAGGGTGATAGGGGTTGCCGTGGAGGACTTAAATCACCATGTTTTTGCCCAGAATCCTGTAGCTGTAAAGCTTGGTGAAGAATATTTTGTACGCTCTATTCAGCAGGTTAATGATGACCTTAGCATGAAATTCTATTGTGCTGTCGAGAATGGCATTGTTCTGACGGTCATGACGCCAGGTGATATGGCTGCTGATCTCATCAGTAAACTTGAAGTGATCGAAGAGAAAATAGGTGAGCCTCAGCTAATTATTGGCTGTGATTGCTTCTTGCGTCGTCTAGAGAGTGAGCTAAGAGGCAATTCTCAACAGATTTCCGATCTACTTCGTCGAAATAAAGTTATTGGATTTAACACCTATGGAGAGCAGAAGGAGGGGATGCATATTAATCAGACCTTCACTGCCGTAGCCATCGGGAGAAATCTGAATGTCTGAACAGGCTGTACAAGATCGCATTGCCAAGCTCGAAGAGGAAAATCGTAAGCTACGTAAAATAAATTCCGTCTTGGTTCAGCGAGTTGAGTCTGGTGGCGGTCAGAGCGCTAACCCTTATTCTGCATTTGAGCACTCTGTAGTACTCGCGGAACAGGTTAGGGAGCGCACAGAGGCGCTGAATCGAGTACTTTCAGAGCTAAAAATCAGCCATAGGGCGCTTAAATTAGCTAACAATCAAGCTGCGTTAGCTAACCAGCGTTTAGTTGATGCAATAGAAAGCATTTCTGACGCATTTGTTTTGTTTGACCAAGATAGAAAAATTGTCCTTTTTAACAGCAAGTTCAGCAGTGTTTGGGCATCAACTGGCTTAAATATCCAGACCGGTACCACGATACAAGATATCAGTCGTTTAGCTCGAGAAAGTGGTCTGATTGATGAAGAATATCCTGATACAAATACAGGTAGTAAGGTTTATCGGCTAAATGATGGTCGCTGGGTTCAGATGTCAGAACGTCCGACTCAAGATGGTGGTTTAGTAATTCTCTATACAGATATTACAGCCCTTAAAGAGCGTGAAACAGCTGACAAAGAGCATGCCTTAGCTCAGAAAACAAAACTGCTGCAAAATGCTGTAGATAACTTGTCTCAAGGCGTTGTGCTGGTCACCCCAGAGGGGCGCGTTGAACTGTGGAATGACCGGTTCCTCGATCTTACAGGTGTTGAGCCAGATCAGGTTCAGTCGTATCCACCGTTTGCTGCTCTAATGTTAGACAACCATTCAATTCTTCAGCATGCACTGACAGCAGCTCAGCAAGGTGAGGTGTTAGCATCTGAGCAAAGAGGTGATCAGGGTCAGGTAATTGAAGTGCGTACGCACCCAATGCCTCAGGGTGGTTTTGTAAACACTTATACAGACATTACTGAACGACATCGATATGCAGAGTCGCTTCGCCAAAATGAGCAGTGGATCCGCTTAATTACTGATAACGTCCCTGCATTGATTGCCTATCTAGACCAAGACCTTAATTATGGCTTTGCCAATAAGGTGTATAGCGAATGGTTTGGGCGTGCAGACGGTGAATTAAATGGTCAAAGCATTCATGATGTCTATTCGCCGGATGAGTATGAACGTTTAAGTCCGTATGTAGAAAAAGCCTTGTCCGGTCGGAATGTCACCTTTGAAACTTGGCAGACTAATTCCCGTGGCGAAGAGCGCTACATGTTGAAATCTTATGTTGCTAATATCGATAAAGACGGAAAACCGAATGGTTTTTTCGTTATGATTCGAGATATCACTGAGCGACGTAGATCTGCCGAAGCTCTTGAGCTTTCGCACCAGTTACTTGAGCAGAGGGTAGAAGAGCGTACGTCAGAATTGACTGAGCTAAACGAACAGTTACGTTCAGAAATTACTGAGCGTGTGCAAGTGGAGTCTCGTCTACTCGATGCTAAGATGGAAGCAGAACAGGCTAACTTGTCTAAAACTAAGTTCTTAGCAGCTGTAAGTCATGACTTGCTTCAGCCTTTGAATGCGGCTCGATTATTCTCTGGTGCATTGGCTGAGAAAATTGAAGATCCAAAAAACTGCTCTTTAGCGCAATCTGTATCTAACTCCCTAGATGATGTTGAATCTCTTCTGCGTACGCTGGTTGATATCTCTAAGCTTGATGCCGGCGTGGTCAAAGCTGATGTAATTACCTTTAATTTACAAAGCTTGTTCGATACTTTGGCGCCTGAGTTCCAGCAGTTGGCGAATGCTGAGGGAATTGATTTCCGTTATGTGAAAAGTGGCTCAGTTGTAAGATCAGACTCACAGCTACTAGCGCGCATTCTGCGTAATTTCTTAACTAACGCTATACGCTACACCAAAGAGGGTAAGATCCTACTCGGTTGTAGGCATGAGCCAGATTCGGTTTGGATTGAGGTTTATGACACTGGCCCGGGTATACCATCCAACAAGCTGCAAGAGATTTTCCATGAGTTTAAACGTCTTCAATCTGATCAGCCTGGTCAGGAGAAGGGGTTGGGCTTAGGTCTTGCAATCGTAGATAAAATATCTCGAGTATTAGGTCATGAGATTCGAGTGGATTCAGTCGAAGGTCAAGGCTCAGTATTTGGGGTGAAAGTGCCGAAGGGTGTGCCTCTAGCGCCTACTGAGGTGACTGGCCCTCATATTCCGATGATAACTGAGCGGCTTTCGGGTGCTTGTATTTGGTTAATTGATAATGATGAATCGATCTGTAAAGGAATGGAGATATTATTGTCAGGCTGGGGTTGTCATGTGGTGACAGCTTTGTCTTTTGATGATTTAGCGCAAAAGGTTGATTTTGAGGAAGACCCAGTAGATCTGTTAATTGCCGATTATCATCTAGATAATGATGAAACCGGCATTGATGCTGCCAAAACGGTAACCGAACGAGTGGATAGTGATTTGCCTGTGCTGATGATTACTGCTAACTACAGCAAAGAGCTAAATCAAGAGATTCGAGATCTTGGTTTTATTCTTGTTAATAAGCCAATTAAGCCGCTCAAGCTAAAGACTACGCTTATACATCTCTTAGAACAGCAGGTCGTTTAGGCCTGCTTTTTTCCTTTCTAAACAAGCTATAGCTAACTCCAATTCTATAAGCTAAATAATGCATGTTTTAGCTGGCTGAAGGTAAGTCAGTTTATAAAGCTGCATATCAATTTATGCTGGAACGGAGTGTTATAGAAAGAAGGGTGACTGGAGTCAGTCACCCAATAGTATGGATCTTAGCGCTTAAGATATTCGTTAAAGTCGATGTTGCCAGCAGATAGAACAGCTTGAATGCGGTTGTGAACGCCAAGCTTGCGTAGAATAGCTGATACGTGGGCTTTTACCGTAGTTTCCGCGATGTTTAGATTGTAGGCAATCTGTTTGTTTGATTCGCCCTTAGACATGCGCTCAAGTACGAGTAGTTGGCGGCGTGTCAAAGATGAAAGAAGTTCTGGTGGAATCTGGTTTTCGTCTTTGCGCTGATTGCGGCGGTTATCAGGCTGACTAGCGCGAATAATATCTGACGGCAGATATACATTACCGGCAAGAATCTGTTGAAGCGCTTCAGTCATTTGATCGCGAGGTGAAGACTTAGTGATAAAACCAACTGCACCATAGGTGATGGCTTGCAGTACGATTTGTTTGTCTTCTTCTGCTGATACGATAACCACAGGTACTGTTGGTAGGTCGTTACGCAAAGTGATCAAACCGTTAAGGCCATTCATGCCAGGCATGTTTAGGTCTAGCAGGATAAGATCTAGCTCTTCCTCATTTTGAGCGATTGTAAGCGCACTATCCAGATCTTCCGTTTCCAGTGTCTGGCAGCCAGTAAAGCTGTTTTCGATAACATTGATTATAGCTTCACGGAACAGCGGATGATCATCCGCGATCAGGATCTTGTACACGACAATATCTCCAATTTCATTATATTTATTATGAGCTTATATTCTCATCCTGAGCTTGTCTCTATCTTACTCCGTGTAAGACTTTAATGCTTGGTAAAATTTAATGCTTCTTTAGTGTAAAGGGTTCAGGGGTGGCAATGCTGGTTTCTAAATCGTGTTCAATCCAGCCATCAGAGCCATTCCTATACCACAGTAAATTAGTGTAACCCCATTCAGAAGCTCTTTTTAAAGCATTCCAGGACATCCAGCAATCAGCCGTACAGTATATAATTACTGGAAGGCTTTTGTCGCCGTTTGTTAAGCGTTCTAGATTTGATTGGAAGTATTCTGACCAGTCGTCATCTAATTCGCCAAAACCTACGTTAGGAAGCCATAAACTACCAGGTATATGGAGTCTGGGTTCCTTTTGTATGAAAACTCGATTCCAGGGGATGGGTTGTACGTCTACAAAGATGGGCTTATTTCCCGTTTCTAGTAGGCGGATTACATCTTCTGTTGAAAGTGTTTTCCCGTGTAGGCTTTTTAATGGTGTAGGGCTGCGATAATGAAACAATCGATAACCTTCTGCTGAAAACAGCTCAAAATCTGTTGTATCAGCATAATCGCTTTGGTTCTCTGCAAAGCCAGTATTTATAAGCAATAGTGCGTATAAATACATTGCGATTTTAAGGTGCCTGATAATGCTTTCCTTACTATTTCTCTACACGTCTATTACACCGTGCGAAAGTGTAGGTCTAAATTCTACCATCGAGCAAAAAAACAGGTACGAAAGTACTATGTCTGCTCACGGCGTTGAAGCTTATTTTAAGTTTCTCTATTGTCCCGATAATTTGTAGTGCGTGGGAATTTTATGTTTATTGTGCGTAACATATTGTTTTTAATGGCTTTTGTTTCTTTTTGTGTGAGTGCTGATGATGAGCGATCCGAAATAAAAGTAGCTGTACTTGCTTCTGGCACGGTTAATTGGGAGTTACAGCACATAAAGAATCAAAAATTAGATGAGCTTCATGAATTCGATCTCAAAATTATTAAAGTAGCGAGTATGTCGGCTGCAAAAGTTGCATTAACTAGTGGTAATGCGGATGCAATAGTTGCGGATTGGCTATGGGCGGCGGAGAGAAACAGCAAGGGTGAAACATTTAGATTTATACCGTTTTCTAAGCAGATAGGGATGGTTATGAAGTCTTCAGCTAGTCAGCTATCCAGTCTTTCTGAGCTTAAAGGGAAAAGGATAGGTGTTGCTGGTGGGCCTTTGAATAAAGGTTGGATTTTGCTTAAAGCGGCGGCGCAAAAGCATGGAATCAAGCTCGAGTCAGATGCGGAGGTACAGTTTGGCTCTCCGCCTTTGTTGAGTCAGTCACTGAAAAGTGGGCGATTAGATCTGTTGGTCACATTTTGGCATTACGGGGCGAGGCTTGAAGCTGAAGGATATAAAAAAGTTATTAGTCTACAAGAGATGATGACAGAGTTAGGGATGTCTAGTCAGTTGCCTATGCTTGGCTATCTAGTAAAGCAAGATCAAGTAGATAGTAATCCTGAGTTAATCAATAGCTTTGTAGATGCAGTGATGGATGCTAAAAACCAATTGCTGAATGAAGATGATCATTGGCTAGGTCTTCGAAAACTAATGAGGGCTGAGAATGATCAGGTTTTTAAAGCGCTTATCGCAGGATATCGCAAAGGCGTCCCTAGTGCGATAACAGAAAATCAGATCGATGATGCGAAGCTATTTTATAAGTTGATTACTCAATTTAAACCATCGCTTAAAGGTGCTGAGTTAGACGTAGGTATGTTTTATAAGGCGGGCCTATGAGCTCTGCAGGTAGTATCAGTCGCTTTAGTGACCAGCTGCTAGCTATCTTTGTACTCTTGGCTGTTTGGTGGGGCAGTGCGGCGCTTGTCAATAATGTTTTACTTCCTACACCTGGCGAGGTATTTAGCGCCTTGCAAGTTGAATGGTCCGAAAAAAGGCTATTAGGTAGTTTGCTGATTACTTTGCAGCGAGTAGCTATCAGTTTCTTCTGTGCCATGCTGTTAGGTGGTCTACTAGGTGTCCTGATGGGTCGGTTTTCTACAGTTAATAGAATATTGGACCCTCTACTAATTATTCTTCTGAATGTTCCTGCGCTTGTTGTCATTATCTTGCTTTACATCTGGTTTGGTTTGGTTGAGGCTGCAGCAGTTGGTGCAGTAATCATCAACAAATTACCCAATGTCGCTGTTACCTTACGCGAAGGTGGGCGCATGTTTGATGTGCAGTTAGAGGAGATGGCGAAAGCCTATCATTTCTCGTTTAAGCAAAAGCTGACTGAGCTATGGTGGCCGCAGTTATTTCCTTACATCATGGTAGCGACGCGTAGTGGTTTGGCATTGATATGGAAGATTGTTTTAGTCGTAGAACTATTAGGGCGCTCTGATGGTGTCGGTTTCCAGCTTCATATGGCCTTTCAGCTCTTTGATGTAGCAACGATCCTAGCTTATAGCTTTGCCTTTATTTTTATTGTTCAGATGATTGAATGGTGTGTTTTGCAACCTTTAGATCGGTATGCTCAGCGCTGGCAACGAGGATCAGAACGTGTATAAGTTTAAATCTGATAAGATTTGCTACGGCGATGAAACTATTCTCCAACCAATTGAGCTTGAATTAAAAGCAGGTTCAACCATAGCTATTTTAGGTGCGTCCGGCTGTGGTAAGACAACGTTACTAAACAAGCTTGCAGGCTTGGCTGAAAATGAGGTGCCTTGCTGGAACAGAGAAAGCATAGATATAGGCTATCTGTTTCAAGAACCAAGGTTATTACCTTGGAGAACGATTAATCAGAATTTAGCTTTAGTTGAATCTGATTCTGATAAAGTCGAAAAAATGCTTCAGGCCGTTAAGCTAACTGGATTCGGTGATCACTATCCTTCGCAGATTTCCTTAGGTATGGCAAGACGTGTGTCTTTAGCGCGTTGCTTATTACTTGATCCCGAAATGGTGTTAATGGATGAGCCGTTAACCTCGTTAGATATGAGTACAGGTGCACAGATGAGAGAGTTGATATCTCATTTGGTTTGCGAAAATCCAAAGCGTTGTATGATCTATGTAACACATGATTTGGATGAAGCGTTAGCTTTAGCCGACGAGGTGGTTGTTTTAAAGGGCCGTCCTGCCACGGTTTACCTTCATAAAGATACGAGTGAATTAGATCGAACTACACTCGAGTCAGCCCTTAAGGCATAAAAAAACCTCTCTTCGAAGAAGAGAGGTTTTAGATTTATCTTTCCTTGATCCTACCGACCAGATTTCTGTGGTTTAAACCCAGTAACTGCAAATGCGCTGAAAAATGCAGTAGCAAATGCCGTAATAATTAAAGCTTCTAGGTTTAGTTGCATGTAAAGTGCATAACGAACTAATTCAACCGCATGGGTAAACGGATTTACCATGCAGATCCAATAGAGCCATTCGCTTGATTCTTGCATCTTCCAAAGCGGGTAGAGTGCAGAAGAAAGGAAGAACATCGGGAAAATAACAAAGTTCATTACACCAGCAAAATTCTCAAGCTGTTTTATCTTAGTAGACAGAAACAATCCAAGAGAACTCAATAGAAGTGCGACTAATAGTAATGCTGGCAATACCGTTAGGTAGCCCATTAATGGTGGTTCTACTTCAACCAATAATGCCACTAATAAGAAAGCATAAACTTGCGTAAGCGAAATCAAAGCCGTAGCGACCATTTTACAGAGGAGTAAGTATGGGCGTGGCAGGGGGCTCATTAGCAGTACTCGCATACTTCCCATTTCACGGTCATATACCATGGATAAACTACTTTGCATGCCGTTAAACAGCAATATCATGCAGCATAACCCAGGTGCTATGTAAGTCTCATAGGTAATATAGGTATCGTAGGGTTGGATAATTGAGATACCTAACGCAGCTCTAAACCCGGCAGCAAATACGACTAACCAAAGCAGAGGCCTAACTAACGAGCTCAGGAATCTAGAACGCTGTTGTACGAATCGAAGAAATTCACGAACCAGGATGCCATAAAAACAGTTCCAATAACTGGCAAAGCTCATAGGGTCTCCTTAGTTGGCTTATCCGTTAACTGGTGGAAGGCGTCAGTAAAATTATCCAAGCCTGATTGATTCAGCATTTCCGATGCTTTGTCATTAATCATTATCTGGCCTTTATTGAGTAAGACGATATGGTCTTGCTCTTTAATCTCTTCCATTAGGTGGGTAGCCCATAGCACAGTCAACTTCTCGTCTGTACAAAGATTACGGACATGGGTGTTGAGTGCTCTGCGTGTTTGTGGGTCAAGACCAACAGTTGGCTCATCCAGTAATAGTATTTCCGGTTGATGAAGTAGTGCTCGAGCAATCTCCACTCTGCGTCTGTGACCGCCATTGAGGCTTCTTACCTTGTCATTGGCTCTATCAGACATCTCCATGCGTTCCAGCTCAAGTTTAATTCTATCGCTAGCTTGGGCTTTTGAAATGCCATGTAGCGCAGCGTGATATAAAAGATTTTGCTGAACCGTAAGGTCTAAATCTAGGGTGCTTTGCTGAAACACAACACCTAGTTTTTTCATTAGGCTAGAAGGTTGCTTCTTGATGCTAAGCTCGTTGATACGAATATCGCCGGATTGCATAGCGTTTAAACGAGTGATTAAAGCGAACAATGTTGATTTGCCTGCACCATTGGGTCCCAAAAGGCCATGAAATTCCCCAGGCTCTAGCGAAAAGCTAATATCCTTTAGCGCTTGTCTAGGGCCGTAGCTGAAACTTACGGATTCTACATGGATACTCATTGCTGAATCTCTTTGCTGTATAAACAAAATTGGCCCACAGAGTGGGCCTTGTATGTTTGAGAGGGTGGGTAAACTACTATGGTTTAACTTTTACGCCCCATGGGTAGCGGCCTACCTTAATGCTTTTTACAGCTTTCATTTTGCTAACATCAATAACAGATACATCGCCGCTAATGCCATTAGTTGTTAGTAGCTTAGTTTGATCTTCGTTGAAGTCCATGTGCCACACGCGACGGCCTACTAGGATATAGTCTTCGACTTCATAGGTTTTGGCGTTTACGACTGCAACGTGGTTGGCTGGGCCAAGCGCTACGAAAGCATATTTGCCATCATCAGATAGACGGATACCTACAGGCTGAACGCGGTCTGGGTGAACGCCTTTGATTTCGAACGTAAGCTTTTTAAAGATTTGGCGTGTTTCTACATCGATAACAGAAACTGTACCGCCGATCTCAGAGCTCGCCCATAGGATTTTGCTATCTGTACTGAATTCGACATGACGCGGACGCTGATCAACAAGTGTATTGTCAATAAGCTCGTAAGTGGTGGTGTCAATCCAGTGAACCATGTTGGTTGTTTCACTTGTGTTAACCGCAATTTTACCATCTGGGCTTACGGCCATGCCTTCAGGTTCTACGCCGACATCGATTTGAGCTAAAACTTCGCTTGTCTGCGTATCAACGATTGTTACTAAGGCATCGTCTTCATTGGAGATATATAGGTGGCGATCGTTAGGGTGAAGTGCAAATTGCTCTGGGTCTTCACCAGAAGGTAGTTCGCCAATGATTTTTTTGGTTGCTAGGTCCATAATCTGAACGGTATCAGAGTCAGATGCGCAGATATAAAGCTTTGAATAATCTTTTGAGAATAGAATACCGCGAGGACGTTCACCAACATTTAGGGTCTCAATAACTTCCATGCTATCTAGATCGATAATTGAAATGGTGTCATCTTTCTCGTTCGATACATAGGCAACTTCAGCGTGCAGTAATGGCGAGGCAATCAATATACCTGCAGCAAGGGTTTTTAATAACTTTTTAAAATTCATAACTACTCCAATTGTTATTTGCTGCATTTAACTTCGGCTTTATCAAAGCCCAAGGTATCAAGTTCATTAACAGGGTGAAGGAATCCATCCTGTGGGGATTGTGATACAAGAGAGCGCGGGTGGACAAGAGGAATTGGTTGTCTTAACTGGCCATTCCACTCTCTATAGTTAAGTTTTCTGCCTTTAAAGCCTGCTAGATCAAATTTTTCAGACCGAATATATTCGTAAGCGACTTTAGGATCGGCTGAGTTTGTCCGAGTTACTGCTTCACCTACGCTTCGTACGGCAGCCCAGGAAGCATAATCTTCATCGGTCATCCAGCGTTTAGCTAGCTTGTCAAAACGACGTTGTAGTTGGGCTGCGCCCCATTGTTCTACAACGCGATGCCATGTGACAGGGCTAAGGCCTTGTGTACCGACTACAGGTCTTGGAAGCCAAGTGTTGTAAAGTACATATTCGCCGAAGTCTCCGCGCTCATCTGCGACAAAGACCACATCGTACTCTTTAGTTTGTGTGAAAAGTGGCATTTCACTCTGGGCTGTACGGCGTAAATCGGTATCGTAATCCCACTGCTTTTCGGCAACAATCTTTAAGCCAAAGCGCTTAGCGGCACGTTTGAATGCTTGGGTATACGCCTTGTCTTCATCTTTTTGCCCTGAAATAACGAGTACTTTATTTAAGCGCTTCGCTTTCAGCCATTGTGCAAGTGCATCTGCCAGCATTGCTCGGCTAGGTAGGGTATGAAGTAGTGAGTTGTTGCACTCTTTATTTCTGAGTTGATCAGAAGGGGAGCCAGAGTTAAATATAACTGCCTCATCAGGAAGCGCTTTGTCGATATCTTTTAGGGTCTGGCTTTGTGCGTTGATAACAAAAAAACGAACGCCTTGCGCATAGAGATCAGACGCTTTGCTGATGAGTTCTTCAGGGTTTTCTGAATCGAACTGTTGTAGTGAATACTTATGCTTTAAAAAGCGGCCAGTTGTGTTGTTGTCGTTGATGCCAAGTTCGGCACCTTTAAGACCAGAATCTTCAGGGTCGGGAATTATGTTGGATAAGACTGGGCCATTATCCGTTTGTTGCTGAAGATATCCTATGTTTACTTCTAGGTTTGCCTGAGCTTGTTGGCTCGTAGTTAAAAGCGTGGCAAGTACCGTCATGCTGGGTATTAATTGTTTTAAGTGCATAAGATAAGTTTATCGTTATTATGATTTATGCCCAGCATAAGTGGGATTTCGTGAACTCGGAATATGTAGAAAGTAGAAAACATTTAATACTGAAGTAGGATTCTTTTACCCAGTTCGACCTTTAGCATTAAGTGCATAAATAATAAGTAATTTAAACCAAGGGTGAATTATGAACTTAATCAAGAATCTTGCTGCGTGTGGCCTTGCTTCAGTAGTAGCTATTACGAGTACCGCGGCAGTCGCTGAAGGTGATTTGACGCGTAGACCTGCAAAGCTTCCTGATCTTGTTCTAGGAACCGAAGATAATCGTTACCACCTGTCTGAAAAAGAATACAACCTTGAAACAGGCAAGTCCTACAAATTAAAGATTATCTCTAGCGGTCAAACTGAATACGCGTTAAAAGCGCCTGGCCTTTTTAATTCTATTTTCCTGCGTAAAGTGGAAGCAGGTGATATGGAAATTAAAGCGGCTACGCTTAAAGAGCTTGAATTTGAACAGGAAGGCGAGGCTGAAATTTACTTCGTGCCGATTAAGCCAGGTAAATTTGAATTTTTCGCTGAAGGCTTAGAGCACAAGGGAATGGAAGGCGTTTTTAACGTTAAATAGCCAATCCTTATCTTAAGTCTGGGTGTTGTTAGAAATGCGGTATCCAGGCTTTTCCTCTCATTATCTCAATTCTTTCCTTTGATCGTTGCTAAGATGTAAACAATTACTACTTTAGGTGGTAATATTGTCCCGCAGGTTTATATCTTGGAGTATCGATGAAAATCCTAATTACTGATGATCATTCTGTTGTACGTCAGGGGTACGCTAGTGTTTTGCCAACCGTTATTCAGCCTTGTGAAATTATTGAGGCGGCAAGCGGAGAAGAATCAGAAGCTATGTACTTTGCTGAAAAGCCCGATCTAGTGATTATGGATATCAATTTGCCTGGTATCAGTGGAATCGAAGCGGCTACTCGAATCTTAGATAAAGATCGTGATGCTAAAATCTTATTTTTTAGCATGTACGATGAAGCTTTGATGGTAAAACAGGCCTTAGATGCTGGTGCCATGGGCTATATAACCAAGTCAGGTTCCCCTAAAACGCTTATAGAAGCGGTAGAAAAGATAAGAGAGGGCGAGGTCTTTATTGAATATGACTTGATTATGAAGCTAGCTTTGAATAATCAAGACATAACAGAAGGTCGTCTTCGTGACTTGACGCAAAGAGAGTTTGAAGTGTTTGTTATGTTGGCTCGTGGGCAGAGCAATCGAACAATCGCAGATACACTCGGCATTAATGTTAAAACAGTCTCAAATTACGTCACTACGATTAAGAGTAAATTGAAGATTGCGTCTACAGCGGAGCTTGTTCATTTGGCGGTCGATGCCGGTGTAATTAAGTTCGCACCATAATCCATATTGTATTCACGGGTTGAAATGAGTACTTAAGTAGTACTTTGTTTCAGTCCTTGGAGGGATTCTTACCAATAGGGACTCATTAGCATACTTAGAAGATTCTCTGATTTTGTTAGAGATATCAGTATAGGTGTACTTATGAATGCAGTCCTGCGCTTAAATTTACTAGTTTCAGCAGTTTTTGCTGTTGCGTTATGTATTACGATTTACGAAACGCTTCAGCAAGCTACCAAAGATATTACTCGGGAAGTTACCTCTGGTCTGAGTTTTACGCATCAATTACTGAGCGTGGCTGTCACCGATAGTGATTTGCTTAATAGCATGCTGGAAGGAGATACACGTCACGTAAAAATCATCATTGTTGACGATTCATTAAGTGGCGGGGAAGTAGGTGCAGATGATGACCTGTCCTCAGAGGTGGATGATGAAGTTCCTGCTTGGTTTATGGAATTAATACCGGGACTTGATCGACTCACTGAAAAAGAATATTACCGATACCTACCTGACGGTAGAGCCCTAAAGCTCCAAGCTGACCCTACTGATGAGGTGGAAGAAGTTTGGGAGTCTGTACAGCACGTGTTTGTACTTTTTGTGTTAAGTGCGTTGCTTTCCAATTTGGCAATTTATGTTGGTGTTCGGCAGGGCATTAAGCCTGTTTCTGATTTTCTCGCTGCTTTGAATGAAATTGAAAAGGGGCACTATACTGCTCGATTAGAAGAATATTCCATAAGGGAAATCAATCAGTTAGCAGGGCATTTTAATTCCATGGCTCACTCCCTTCAGGAAGCTCAGAGCGATAACTTAAAGCTGACCCATGAATTAATGCGTCTACAAGAGACTGAGCGTGCGCATCTTGCCAGAGAGCTGCATGATGATCTTGGGCAGTATCTCACAGGTATTAAAGCTCAAGCCTATTTAGTAAAAGAAAACTCGTCTAATACTGATTTAGTTGCTTCCGTGGGTAATCAGATTTCAATCAACTGTGATGCAATGCAAACTAGTTTTAGGCAGCTAATTAGAGAGTTGCATCCAGTTATATTGGAGCAGTTGGGATTGTTAGATGCGATCCGTACGCAGGTGGATACTTGGCGTCAGTCTCACCAGATAAATGTGTCGTTGGATTTGCCGGATTTCATTCCCTCGCTCGATGATGAGACCAATACGCATATATACCGAATTCTTCAGGAGTCTTTGAATAATGTAGCTCAGCATGCTCATGCAGAGCATGTTGTGGTTAGAGTCATATTTGATGGTGAGGCCCTTGTGCTAAGGGTAATGGATGATGGTGTTGGGTACGTTGATTCTGGCTCTCAAGGATTGGGGCTGCGATCGATGCAAGAGCGGGCTCGTTGTGTGTCAGGTGAGCTTAAGATTAATAAGTTAGATAAAAAAGGGAGTGAAGTTGTTCTGCAAATCCCTTTAGTACAGGAATTAGTATGAAAATAATAATAGCGGATGATCATGCTGTAGTGCGTCAGGGTTATGCGAGCCTTCTATCGACAATGCTTGCTCCATGTGAAGTGCTTGAAGCAGGTAATGGTGATCAGGCGTACAGTATGTGCCAGTCTGAAACCCCTGATGTTGTTATCATGGATGTAAACATGAATGGTATTAGTGGTATTGAAGCTACTCGACGAATATTGCAGCGTTGCCCTGATGTCAAAATACTTTTCTTTAGTATGTATGATGAGATACCTGTAGTCACCCAGGCATTAGATGCGGGCGCTAAAGGTTATATTACTAAGAGTTGCACGCCTGAGGTTTTGATAGAAGCAGTGACCAAGGTTGCTGGCGGGCAGCTTTATGTTGAGCATGAGTTGGCTATGCGTTTAGCGGTGTCTCGACCTGAGCAAAAGGATAAACGTCTAAAAGAGATGACTCAGCGTGAGTTCGAGATCTTTGTTATGTTGGCGCAAGGAAATAATGTCAAAGAGATATCAGAGCAGCTTTGTATTAGCAGTAAGACGGTTTCTAACTATACAGCGATACTGAAAAGCAAGTTGAATATTGGTTCAACGGCAGAATTGGTGCATCTCGCTATAGAGACAGGTCTAGTGAAAGTGGGGACCAATGTGAGCTAGCATTAGTTTGGTTATAAAAAAGGCGCATGGAACAAAGTTCGATGCGCCTTTTTTGTTGTTTGGATTTAATTCTTAGACCAACCAAATGGGCAGCCTTT
Organism: Neptuniibacter sp. SY11_33; assembly: GCF_047778025.1. Taxonomy (GTDB): domain Bacteria; phylum Pseudomonadota; class Gammaproteobacteria; order Pseudomonadales; family Balneatricaceae; genus Neptuniibacter. The sequence continues at coordinate 1,996,376 of NZ_CP180543.1, read as the reverse complement.
GCAGCCGTCCATATATGTTGCTTGGAATGTGGCGTAGTGCTTCCTAACGCCTGTGAAGTCAGCATTTTCTAAAGACGCGGCATTTAGCTTTGCTTCCTGTAGATTGGCGTTTTTAAGGTTGGCGCCTGTCAAAATAGCTTTTGTCATCCAAGCAATTTCTAGATTTGCAGCTTGAAGGTTTGCTTCTACGAATTTTGCACCGCTAAGACGAGAGAAGTTTAAATTTGCGCCATGTAAATTTGCGCGATAAAAATTGGCGCCCTGCGCGAACAATGCCCAGCCATTGATAGCTTCAAGATTAGCGTGGCTAAGGTTTGATCCTCGAACTGTTGCATGCCTCATATCCGCGCGAGCAAGATCTGCATTGGATAGATCTGCTTTTTCCATCTTGGTATTTTTTAGAACCGCGTGACGAAGGATAGTACCGCTTAGGTTTGCGCCAGTTAGATCAGCTCTAGACAGATCTGCATTGCTTAGATCAGCACCCGATAAATCAGCGCCCAGGCATTTGGTATCTGGAACAATGGTGCAGCCATTGATAACTAGATCATCTGCAGTGGCAACTTGGCTAGACAATAGGAGCGTAAATAATATTGTTTTTTTCATATCTCTATCCTAAAAAGCCCGCAAGCATTGGGAAGCTCGCGGGCTTGGGTTACATCAAGTAGTAACTATTAGTTCTTCGGTAGTTTGAATACCCAGAAAGAACCGCCCTGTGATACAGGCTTAGTTAGGTCGGCCATGTCGCCACCCCATAGAGGTACCGCACCACCGTAACCGCTAGCTAGGCCGATGTACTGTTCGCCATCTTCTTCCCACGTGATAGGAGAAGATACGATGCCGGAGCCTGTCTGGAATTTCCAAAGCTCTTCGCCAGTCTTAGCGTCGAATGCTTTGAAGTAACCGTCACCAGTACCAGTGAAGATTAGGTTGCCTTTAGTAGCGAGAACGCCAGACCATAGAGGAAGTTTCTCTTTGTGAGACCAAACAATCTTACCAGTCTTCGGATCTACCGCACGAAGTACACCTACGTGGTCATCGTACATTTTTCTGATACGGAAGCCTTGACCTAGGTAAGCGGCACCACGCTTGTAGTGAACTTCTTCAGTCCAGTAGTCTTCTTTCCAGTGGTTGGCGCCAAGGTAGAATAGACCGGTGTCTTGGCTGTAAGCCATAGGGTTCCAGTTTTTACCGCCTAGGAAAGGAGGAGAAACTTCGATGGATTTACCTTTCTTCTTACCTGGTTCTGGAGCTGGTGGGCGTTGACCTTCAACTTCAACTGGACGACCAGTCTTAGGATCGATGTGAGTTGCCCAAGTTACGTTGTCCACGAATGGGAAGCCACGGATGAAATCACCGTTCTGACGGTCAACAACGTAGAAGAAACCGTTACGGTCAGCGTGAGCTGTCGCTTTGATTGTCTTGCCTTTGTCCTTGTATTCGAAAAGAACAAGTTCGTTGTTACCAGAGAAGTCCCAAGCATCGTTTGGAGTGTGCTGGTAGAACCACTTAACTTCACCAGTAGAAGGGTCTACTGCAACTTGGCCAGAAGTGTAAAGGCTGTCGTAGTCAGCTGGGTCGCCGCCTGGAGCGGTACGAGCCCAACCATTCCATGGTGCAGGGTTACCAGCACCTACGATGATTGTGTTTGTTTCAACGTCGAAGCTAGCAGACTGCCATGGTGCGCCGCCGCCGTGGCTCCATGCTTCAACTTTACCTGTTGGAGAGTTTGGATCATCAGGCCAAGACGGAGCTTTTGGATCACCCGTTGGTGTGCTCTTCTTGCCGTTAAGAGTACCGTAGTGACCCTCAACGAATGGGCGCATCCAGATCTCTTCGCCAGTCTTAGGATCGCGAGCGAATAATTTACCTACTACACCGAACTCATCACCAGAAGAACCGTGGATAAGCATTGCTTTACCAGTTTTCTGATCTTTGATGATCGTAGGCGCACCAGTCATAGTGTAACCTTCAGTGTGATCAGCAAATTTCTTCTTCCAAACGCGCTTACCAGTTTTCTTGTCTAGAGCTACGATGGCTGCATCAAGAGTACCGAAGTAAACAAGATCACCGAAGATTGCTGCGCCACGGTTAACTACGTCGCAGCAAGGGCGGATGTCGTCTGGTAGGCGGTAAGAGTAAGACCAGATTTTCTTACCGGTTTTAGCGTCTAGCGCAAACATTCGAGAGTAAGAACCCGTTACATAGATGATACCGTCATGTACTAGTGCTTGAGTTTCTTGGCCTCGCTGTTTCTCATCACCGAAAGAGAAAGACCATGCAGGAGTCAGTTTCTTAACGTTTTTATCGTTAATCTCTGTCATATCGCTCCAGCGCTGTGCTTTTGGTCCGATACCGTAACCTAGAACGTCTTCTGGAGTGTTGGCATCATTTTTGATGTCGTCCCAGGTAACTGGTTTAGCAGTAGCAGCGCCTGCCACTAAGCTAAGACCAATTGCAGCGCAAAGTGGTTTTAAGCCTGTCATGTTTATTTTTTTTGTCATTTTTATAAACCCTAGTGTTATAGGAAAGTCATAACTTGCGATTGAAATTCGCTGGTAACCATTCTCGGCTTATGGGTAGATATTCGACAACGGCAGGATTCCCTGTTAATCAGGGGTTAAGTCCTGTTTGTGCAGGATAAAATCCCGAGAGTATTAGGGAGAAGTCACGTACTAATAAAGAGGGACTAATGCTCAGGTATGGATAGATGGCGTACAAAATGCTACTTAGGTTGCAATCTGGGTCGACATTCCTACCAAGGGAGTAGTTTTTGGAACCCAAAGTACAATTCTTGCTGATTTTGCACACGCAATATCATATATGCAAACAGCTGGAGTGGGTGGCTTTGGCTTAATGTAGAGATGATCGTCAGGTATCTGAACACGCAGATATCCCTCAGTCAGTATTTCATTTAACTGGGGAAGACGAGAGTATAAAAACTAAAGTGGTGAAAAAAAGATGTCTATCAACAAGAAACTTTTGAGCATGACTACAGCGGGTATGTTAGCTGCAGTTATTTCTGGCCAGACAATGGCGCACGGTGATGTAACTCCACAGGCTATCGATGTAACAGGCCTAAAAGTTCTAGGTGAAGAGTGGGTTGATTCTAACCCTTACACTGAAGATTACGAGAACCGTGAACTAGCAGTTAAAATCGGTGAGTCTGCTTACACTCAGAACTGTGCACGTTGTCACGGTCTTGATGCAATCTCTGGTGGTATCGCACCAGACCTGCGTTACCTAGAGCCGGGTGTTGACGGTGACGAATGGTACTCTTACCGTGTTCAAAACGGTGCAGTACGTGACGGTCGTGTTTACATGCCAAAAATGGCAGAGCACCTAAGCCAAGAAGCTCTATGGGCTATCCGTGCTTGGTTAGAAACTCGCGCTACGGATGAGTAAGTTAAGCGCTTCTAACGCTATAATTTTCACTTGCGCCAGCCTGCTTAGCAGCCTGGCGCAAGCTCGTTATTACGACGATGTAATTGATAGCGGGTATATCAGGGTTGGTTTTTATCGTGATTTCCCACCATATTCCTATATGGAAAACGGCAAAGCTGTTGGTGTGGATGTCGAAGTCGGTAAGAAAATTGCTGAAAAGTTAGGCGTTGAATTCCGTGAGCATTGGATTACGCCAGATGAAAACCTTGAAGATGATTTAAGAAATAATGTCTGGAAAGGGCATTATCTCGATAAAGATGAAGAAAATGCATTAGCTCTGAAAACCATTGCTGATGTGATGATGCGTGTTCCGTACGATCGTGAATACAGCTATATGCAGGATTCAACTGGCGCCGTTATTAATGAAATGGTTGTCATGTTTGGTCCATATCAGCGTGAGAGCTGGAAGGTTGTTTACGATAGTGAAAAGTTAGATAACGTTTCTACAGTGGCGGTATTTCAGTATCACCCAGTAGGTGTGGAGATAGATAGTCTGCCTGCGTTTTATCTGACTTCAGCTTTTGGTGGACGAATGCGTGATAAGACGCACCACTATACTAATGCGCGTGAAGCGTTTAAAGGCATGGAATCTGGTGAGGTTGATGCTGTTATGGCAATGCGTGCCGAAGTAGATTGGTTAGTCAGTAAGTCGGGCGACAGTAAATTTAAGCTAGGCGTGAATGGTTATCCAAATATGGGTAAGCAGAAATGGGATATAGGAATGGCCGTTAAGCATACCTATAGACAGCTTGGCTATGCTGTAGGTGATGTTGTGGAAGCTATGGTTCGTTCCGGTGAAATGGAACAAGTCTACAGTAAGTACGGTCTCAGTTATGAGATGCCAGCTTTTTACCAGGATGTGAAATAGCTTTATACAGTAACGCTCGAGTAAATAGCATTCAAATAATAATAAGAGGATGCCATGTTGAAGCGAAATATTGCAGCACTTGTGATTAGTGCTGCTGTTCCAGTTGCTGGTTATTCGGATCAGCAAGACCCACTAGAGTCTCCTCTATGGGAACATATGCGTGCCAAGTTTATTGGTGATCAGGATTTTGTTTTTGATAGTAATGTCAAAGTAATAGTGCCTGAGTTTGCTGAAGATCCTACGCAGGTTCCTATTACAGTTAATGCTGAGGCGTTAGCTGGGAAGATCGATAAGATTGTTGTTTTTGCCGATCTTAATCCAATTCAGCATATTTTTACTTATTACCCCCATAAAGAGATTGTGCCTCGCCTTTCGATGCGCATTAAAGTCCAGCAGGGTACAGCCATTAGAGCAGCTGTACTTTCTAAGTCTGGTGTCTGGCATGTAGGTGGTGGTTACCTTGATGCTGCCGGGGGTGGGTGTACTACGCCGAGCGCTGCAGCTGCTAATAACTACTGGCAGGACCATCTCGGAGAAATGAAAAGTAAGTTTTTCCCGAGAGAGCAGGGTGGACGCTATAAACTTAAAGTCGTTCATCCGATGGATACCGGCTTAGTTAGTTCAATTCCTGAATTCTATATAGAAAATGTTGAGGTGCGTAATTCTGAAGGATTGCCGCTTGCAAAATTAGAGTTGTCACAGCCTGTCAGTGAAAATCCAGTGTTAACTTTTGATGTCAGAGATGGCTCTCAAGGCCATCGTATATGGATGCGCGACAATGGCGGTAATGAATTCGAGAATGCACTCTAGGAGTTGAATGATGAAAAAGTTGTTATTGGCGTTGTCTGTAACTGCAGTTATTCATTCTGCTTTCGCAGCGCCGCTCGCATATGATTTAAAACCTCAAAAAATTGCTGATAACACTTGGTTGTTGAAGGGTAAATTAGAAGACTTTTCAAAGAGCAATGGCGGCAATATTGTCAATACTGGTTTTATTGTTACAGAAGATGGTGTGGTGGTTATCGATACTGGGCCTTCGCTTAGATACGGTAAATCATTAAAAGAGGCTATTAAAAGTGTTACGGATAAGCCTATAAAAGTTGTTTTTAACACTCATCACCATCCTGATCACTTTTTGGGAAATCAGGCTTTTTCTGACGTAGATATTTTTTCACTCCCGGGCACGCAGCAGGGGATAGAGCTTCATGGAAATGCTTTCGCTGAAAATATGTACCGGCTAGTTGGTGATTGGATGCGGTCGACAGAGGCTATTCCGCCAACTAAAACTCTCGATGTTCAATTGATGGAGCTAGGCTCGCATAGATTACATTTGCTTCCTTTTACGGGTCATACCGGTTCAGATTTGGTTGTGTTAGATGAGAAAACTGGCGTAGTGTTTGCTTCTGATATGGTCTTCTATCAGCGAGCGTTAACCACTCCTCATACACCTGGTCTTCATCAATGGAAAAAAGAGATTCAGAAGTTAAGGGATCTTGATTATAAAATTATGGTGCCAGGTCATGGGCCGGTTGTTAAGGATGCTAGTGCTTTAGATCAAATGCTTGCCTATCTAGATTGGTTGGATCAAGTTTTAGAGCAGGCGGCAGAAGATGGATTAAGCATGACGGAAGTGATTAAGCTGCCGATCCCCAAAGATTTTGATGGTATTGCATTAAGTAAGCGGGAATTTGCCAGAACTGTTGCGCACCTTTATCCCAAATATGAAGAGCAGGCTTTTTGAGTCTGTTTTTTGTTTTAAATAGAAAAGCTCAAATTAAATCCTCTTTGCTTTGGTTTATTCCTTTCTTTGGCTAGTTAAGCGGCAATTCCTGTCTATACTCTTGTTTGTACTATGACTAATGGGCTATTGAATGGCTGCGTAAGCTGCTGAATTTACTTAAAAATAGCGGTATTACTACCAAGGGACTAGAAAAGTACTTCTGCTGTTTAATTGTTGTATTTGCTGTAAAACAAAACAATTGCCTTCATGATTCGGGAAAATTTCCCGGCTCTCTTCTCAACGCCAAAAAAAAAATATCCGTAGAGGAAGCGTACAATGAAAAAATTCGCACTGTCTGCTCTAGTTGCAGCGATGTCTGTGGCAGGCACAGCACAGGCTGGTGTTACTGATAAAGATATCGTTAACGACCAGATGACTGTTGAAGATGTTGTAACAAATGGTATGGGCCCACGTGGTCAGCGTTACAGCCCAATGACAAAAATCAACACTAAAACTGTTAAAGACATGCGTCCAGTATGGGCGTTCTCTTTCGGTGGTGAGAAGCAGCGTGGTCAGGAATCACAGCCTGTAGTTAAAGACGGTGTGATGTACGTTACCGCTTCTTACTCTCGTGTATTCGCTGTTGATGCAAACACTGGTGAAGAGCTTTGGGAATACAATGCACGTCTTCCTGATGGCATCATGCCTTGCTGTGACGTAATCAACCGTGGTGTTGCTCTATACGACGACCTAGTAATTTTCGGTACTCTAGACGCTAAACTAGTAGCTCTAAACGCTAAGACTGGTAAGGTTGTTTGGAAGAAGAAAGTAGAAGATTACAAAGCTGGTTACTCAATCACTGCAGCTCCTCTAATTGCTAAAGGTAAAGTAATCACTGGTGTATCTGGTGGTGAATTCGGTATCGTTGGTAAAGTAGAAGCTTACGATGCTAAGACTGGTAAACTTGCTTGGACTCGTCCAACAGTTGAAGGTCACATGGGTTACATCTGGAAAGATGGCAAGAAAATGGAAAACGGTATTTCCGGTGGTGAAGCAGGCAAAACTTGGCCTGGCGACCTTTGGAAGTCTGGTGGTGCTGCGACTTGGTTAGGCGGTACTTACGATCCTGAAGTTGACCTTCTATTCTTCGGTACTGGTAACCCAGCACCATGGAACTCTCACCTACGTCCTGGTGACAACCTATTCTCATCTTCTCGTCTAGCTATCGATCCAGATACTGGTAAGATCGCTTGGCACTTCCAGACTACTCCACACGATGGTTGGGATTACGATGGTGTAAACGAGTTGATCTCTTTTGACTATAAAGCTAACGGCAAAACTGTAAAAGCAGCAGCTACTGCTGACCGTAACGGTTTCATGTACGTTCTTAACCGTCAGAACGGTGATTTCATCCGTGGTTTCCCATTCGTAGATAAAATCTCTTGGGCTAAAGGCCTAGACGCTAAGACTGGTCGTCCAATTTATGACGATGCAAACCGTCCAGGTAACCCAGCTGATTCTAAAGATGGTAAGAAAGGTAATTCTGTTCTAGCTATTCCTTCTTTCCTAGGTGGTAAAAACTGGATGCCTATGGCATACAGCCAAGACACTGAGTTGTTCTACGTTCCTTCTAACGAATGGGCGATGGACATCTGGAATGAGCCAACTGCATACAAAAAAGGTGCAGCTTACCTAGGTGCTGGTTTCACAATCAAGCCTATGAACGACGAGTACATCGGTGTTCTACGTGCGATGGATCCAAAAACTGGTAAAGAAGTATGGCGTCACAAGAACTACGCTCCGCTATGGGGTGGTGTTCTTGCGACTAAAGGTAACCTAGTATTCTTCGGTACTCCTGAAGGTTACCTAAAAGGCCTAAACGCTAAGACTGGTAAGGTTGAATACGAATTCAACACAGGTTCTGGTATCGTAGGTTCTCCAATTACTTGGGAGCAGAACGGCGAGCAGTACCTATCAATCGTATCCGGTTGGGGTGGTGCAGTACCTCTATGGGGTGGTGAAGTAGCTAAACGTGTTAAGCACCTAAACCAGGGCGGCACAGTTTGGACATTCAAACTACCTAAGTAAGTTTTTAACTTACAACTGAGTGATATTTCGATATCACTCAGCCTGTCCCAGCAAAAAAGCCAGCATTTAGCTGGCTTTTTTTGTGCTTTAAATAAATCGCGATTAAATCAAATCAACGATGCTGTTAAAGGCAATAACTACGCGATCTTTTTGTCCGAAATAGGGTAGAGCTGAGTGCTTTAGGTAGGAAGGGAAGATGACAATCTGACCTTCTACTGGTTGGAAGTCCCAGAAGCCTTGTTGACTTAGATAAGCAGTACCTGCATCACCATAATGATCGGCATTGTTGCGAGGATCATAAAAGCGATTGATACCGTTGCGAGTGCCTAATTCACACTCACCGACATCTAAATAATAGATTCCGCACCAAGAACAATTAGGGTGCGAGTGGATATCATGGTATCCACCATCCTTAGTGACATGAAACCAGGATTCAATGATGGTTGCATCACCCTCAGCGCCTTCGGGCCAGTATGGCATATTAACCTGTGTGGCAATGGCAGAAAGTAATTCCTCGAGCATGCGCCTAAGCTCAATGATTACAGGCTCATTGGACTCAAGAAAGCAGAGTTTGCTTTCAAATAGCTGATGCTTTGCATTTACGGCTACTTCGCTGGCAACGGCTTTGGTTTGATTGTGAAGCTTTTGATAGCTGTAGATGTGCTTAAGAAGATCTTCTTTTAAGAACTCGTGATCAGGGTTTGTCGTAACAAACAGTGGTGAGGTCCAAGTGTTGATGGATTCAATTTCTGGGCTTTCTGAATACATGATCCGATTCCAAGTTAAGAGACCGGATCATTTTAATCTTGTGGTTGTTATTTAGCTATGTGAGAAGTTAGGTCATTTGTCCTGCATCAGTTGATCGTTTTTAAGATCAGGGGTGCCCACCCAGCTAACCTCTAATTCATAAGAAATGGATCGTGCTAAACCATCCAGGTCAGGGAAAAGGGTCGCGCTACTGATATTCATTCGATAAAGCGCTTCCATCGCCTCTTTTCTTATTTCAGGGCTGAGGATAATTTTAGCAAGTAGTGGCTGATCGTATTCGTAGTTGTTTAATAGCTCTTCCACTGAAACGTCAATTCTTCCCGGGAGCATGAAAGTACCTGCTTGGGCGACGATTCTCCGATCCATCGACCATGGTTCACCTGGCCAGACAATCGGATAGTTATTTGAAAGGTAATATTTGCCAAGGCTGTCAGTCGTACGAGGGTCAATTGCATCTCGTGTGAGCTCGGGTAAGCCTGGTGGCGTTGCTTTATGCCACAGGGCAGGAGTATTTACTGCATAAACGGCAGCAGGCGTTGTGCAGGATTGTAGAGCGAAATAGCTGGCGACGTAGGGTGACTTAGTAAAGTCTAAAAGCCGTGTTGGTGCGCCGTGGTGTTGCATAAGGGCCAAGCAACGAAAATCATCTTTAAGTGCGCTGGTATCATTTAGAAAATAGTGAGCTTTACGTTTAAATACACGAATGGCCCTGCTTTCTCGTTCATGCCATTTGCTTTGGGGTACAAACTGTTTGAGGCGTCTAGTCAGCGAGCTTTCAAGGCTCCATTCTGCATCTCTTTGCCCGCGAAAGGCCCAGCCGCGGAGTTCTTCCGACTCAACTAAAGCAAGAAATTCTTGCCAAGTAGATACTTGGTATAACTTCGTCATAGTTCCAGCCTCGTGATTTATTCGCCTTGAAAATTCCTTATAGCATAAGACTATAGCTAATTGATGTTTATTTATATCGGAGGTGATCTTTGTAAATCGGATGTTCTGTCACGGATTGTCTTTGTTAATCAGTAGGTTAGTACCTGATCTTTTGCGTGGTCTTAGCTAGATCTCTGAAACCCCGTAGGGGTGGGTCCTCGATAACTAGTACTAAATAATTAATTTTTCAATGCCAAGGGATGATACCTGTAATTCTTGCTGGATAGCTAATATTGGTTGGTAAAGTAAATTAACTGTCAGTAGAGACGGCAGTAAGATAAATATAAAGAGGCACTTAGAAGATGATTTACGCTAAGCCGGGTACAGAAGGTTCAGTTGTTTCCTTTAAAGAACGTTATGGCAACTTCATTAACGGTGAGTGGGTAGCTCCTGTTAAAGGTGAATACTTCACCAATAACTCGCCTGTAACTGGTGAACCAATTTGTGAAATTCCACGTTCAACTGCTGAAGATATCGAATTGGCATTGGACGCTGCTCACGCTGCACAAGAGTCTTGGGGCAAAACTTCTCCAATCGAACGTCAGAACGTTCTACTGAAGTGTGCTGAGCTAATCGACGCTAACCTAGAGCGTTTGGCTGTATCTGAAACTTGGGACAACGGTAAAGCAGTACGTGAAACACTAGCTGCAGACGTTCCACTAATGGCAGATCACTTCCGTTACTTCGCTGGTTGTATCCGTGCTCAAGAAGGTTCTATCGGTGAAATCGACGAAACTACAGTGGCATACCACTTCCACGAGCCACTAGGTGTTGTTGGTCAGATCATCCCTTGGAACTTCCCTCTACTGATGGCTGCATGGAAAATTGCTCCAGCATTAGCAGCAGGTAACTCTATTGTTCTTAAGCCAGCTGAAGCGACTCCAGTATCTATCCTTATCTTGATGGAGTGCATCGCAGAAGCTCTACCAGCAGGCGTACTAAACGTTGTAAACGGTTTTGGTGGTGAAGCTGGTCAAGCACTAGCATCTAGCACTCGTATCGCTAAGATCGCATTCACTGGTTCTACTCCAGTTGGTTCGCACATCATGAAATGTGCTGCAGAGAACATTATCCCATCTACAACAGAGCTTGGCGGTAAGTCTCCTAACGTATATTTCAATGACGTTATGGCACAAGACGATGAGTTCGTAAGCAAAGCGGTAGAAGGTGCGGTACTAGCATTCTTCAACCAGGGTGAAGTATGTACTTGTCCTTCTCGTCTTCTAGTTCAAGAAGATATTGCTGATGAGTTCCTGGCTAAAGTTGTTGAGCGCATGGGTCAGATCAAGCGTGGTAACCCACTAGATACTGAAACAATGGTTGGTGCTCAGGCTTCTCAAGAGCAGTTCGACAAGATCCTAGGTTACATCGACATCGGTCGTGACGAAGGTGCTGAAGTACTAGCAGGCGGCGGTATCGAAAAACTAGATGGTGATTACGGTAGCGGTTACTACATCAAGCCAACTCTTCTTAAAGGTACAAACGACATGCGCGTTTTCCAAGAAGAGATCTTTGGTCCTGTAGTTTCTGTAACTACATTTAAAGACGAAGCTGAAGCTCTAGCTATCGCTAACGACACTGAGTTCGGTCTTGGTGCGGGCGTATGGTCACGTGATACTAACATTGCTTACCGCATGGGTCGTGGTATCCAGGCTGGTCGAGTATGGATGAACTGCTACCACCTATACCCAGCACACGCTGCGTTCGGCGGTTACAAGAAGTCTGGTGTAGGTCGTGAGACTCACAAGATGATTCTTGAGCACTACCAGCAAACTAAGAACATGTTGGTTAGCTACAGCGAAAGTCCTCTAGGCTTCTTCTAAGCGGAAGTCCACGAGAGCTGGTATCTGAACATTGCTAGCTCTCAAGCAAGCTATTTCAAGTAGCTTCTCGCGTTTATTGCGGCCCCTTTGAGGGCCGCTTTTTTATGTATTGTCCATGCCTAGGCTTAGAGTATTGGTGTAATTTGTACTTTAGGTCTGTCTCATTTCCCGAAAACCTTGATATTAATTTTTAGATGTTAAGCTTGTTTAACACTCTGATTTAAAAGGGAGGTTTTCGTGCGTAATACTTTATCCATTATTATTTTAAGTTTGATCTCTGTGAGTGCTTTAGCCTCTGTAAAAGACTATCAAGTAAAGCGGCTGATAATGATGAAGTCGGATTGTGTAGAGCAGAGTTTAGAGCGCAATGAGTCCGAAAACGGTGGCCTACTGTTTGTTGCACAATGCAAAAACCTTAGTCATTACCCAGATGGTGTAAAGGTCCTTTGTGAGGACCCAGAAGATGAGCGTAGCTGTAAACTTCAAACGAAAGCCAAGTCCTATGATCATCTTCGCTTACTGCAATCAAATTAGGATCTCTCATTATGTTTGTTAAGAAGTGCTTTATAGCGACTCTTGTGTCCACTGGCTTGCTGGCAGCATCTTTATCTGTATCTGCTGATGTGAATACGGCATTTGAGCAATGCAGGGCTATAGTGCAGCCAGACAGGCGTTTGGAGTGTTACGATAATTTAGATTTGAAGGCGTTGAGTGCAAAGAAGCCTAATTTTGCAGGTAAGCGTACAGCTAAAACGGAGATGTTTAAGATCTCTGAACCTACCCAATTAAGGTTTCAGAGTGATGGTGCCATTTTTGTATTAGCGTTACACGATAGTGAAGATAATATCGTTCAAAACCTCCACATAGGTGGAGGTGGTGAAGATACTTATTTGATCGAAGAGGCTGGCGATTATTATCTGCGTGTCAATGGATCTACTACATGGCGTATTTGGTTAGAAAAGCCATAATTTCCGTTTAGTAATCTACAAACCTTTACTATTGCCGCCAATACGATAGATTAGCAGGTCTTCATCGTCGAGGACCTTGAAGGCCGCTGTTGTCGCTGCGTTATTGGGTATTTGGTATTCATGATCAGAAAGCTTTTCAGCTGTATAAAGTTGTTCTGGCGGGTTAAGCATCAGCTCTACAAACTGTTCTGTAGACCAAGTGTAAGTTTTGACGGGTAGGCCATATGCTTTGGCGACTGTGAGCTCGTCGGATGAGCTACCAATTAGATCAAGGTAATAGCACTCGGTAACATGGCACATCAGCCCCATTCTTGTATCTATTAAGTAGCTATCTGCGGGTAAGGTTCTTGGAATGCTATAGCAACCGCCTAATGCGATTAAACAAAGGCCTGTGATTATCTTTTTCATTAGCCTGTCTCTTTCTATTTGTCTTGTTATAACTATCTTACGTATTGTTGTAGCGTTTGGACTCTGTCTGTATAGATAAGTTTGGATAAATTATAGATCGTGTAATATTTATAGATGCTAGATACATAATGTACTGTTTCTCGTCCAATAATCCTGCCTGCTGCGATTTCAACATTTCCAAACCATACGTTTGGATCTAATCCCATTTTAGTTGTTAGTTTTTGCATTTTGCGTAGATTACCAGGGCCGGCGTTGTAGGCGGCTAAGCTTAAGAGAAAACGGTTGATGGGTGTTATCTCTTCAGAGGGTAAATAGTGTCGAGATAGGAAATTCATATACTTTGCACCCGCATGTATATTGTTATCTACCTTATGTATCTCTTTGATATTCACATTTGGATCGGCTGCAGTCGAAGGCAGCAACTGCATTACTCCGACTGCACCCTTATGGCTTTTGGTGTCTTGTTTGAGTTGGGATTCCTGATAAGCCTGCGCCGCTAATGCAAGAGGGTCTAATTGGTACTTTTCTGCGTATTTTTCAAAATGAGGTAGCAAGCGTATTAAGCGGTCGCGCTCCAAATCCAGCAGGGGGTTTGTTATTCGTTTTGTTGAGCCTAGGTAGCGTTTTATTAAGATATTGCCGAGAAGAGAGCCTTTCTGAACGTTCGAATGGATAAATTCATTCAGGCTGTCCTGAAGAAGCGGGGTCTGTTTTCTGACTCCCCAACCTAGACTGTTCTTTTTACTTAAACTAATTTGTTCAACAATCTCTAAATTGGTTAGGGCTTTAAGCCATAGTTTGGCTTTGTAATCATCAATGATGGTGTAATTATAAATACCCGTATTGACGATTTCTAAAATATCCTCGCTAAGTAATGTGCTATCAGCCTCGATTATACGAATAGCATTATCTTTAAAAACTGCTTGTTTATTTAATCGATGCAGGTGCTCTGCGTAGCTGCTTCCTTTCAGAACAAGAATAGTCTTTCCTGCAAGGCCTTCTAATGATTCAATTTTTGGTGCGGTTTTGTGGCTGACAATAACTTCGGTTACTTCGGAATATTTACTCTTTGTGAAATCTATCAGTTTCTTTCTTTCATCAGTCGCTGTTAGTAGTGCTGCGCTAATGTCGCCTTTGCCTTGGATGAGAGAGGGGATTAGTTGATCAAAGGTAACAGGAATATAGACAATCTTTGTTTTGTCTATCTCTTTCTTAATCCCTTTATTTAGATGGTTTTCGTAGTTTTGTAGCAGTTCGGCTTGTAGTCCTTTGATCTTACCGTTATGAATGAAAAAGTCGGTCTTGCTATATGTGACCAAGGCTCTTATTAGCTTTCGCTCTTTCATTTCATCAAGATCGCCCCAGAAAGGCTCTAGTTTATCAGTAGAAAGGATGCCTTTTGGAATCAGTTCTGTCGTTGCTAATGCTTCAGGGGGAGTAATAGAATTTTTAGGATGAGTTATGGTTTTGGTTTTATTGGGAGGAAAGCTTGGATTTTCTGAGCTGTCACAACCAGTGATTAGGTATGAGCATGTGAGCAAGTAGCTGAAGAGAAGTATTTGTTTGATCAATGCTTTTGCCTCACAAGTCAATTACCTTGCCGGGATTCATAATGTTGTTTGGATCCAAAGCCCGTTTAACAAGTTTCATGCTGTTTATGCAGGTGTCATGCTCATCCAGCAGATATTGTTTTTTACCAAAGCCGATTCCGTGTTCACCAGTACAAGTGCCGCCTAGTGCTAGGGCGTTACGTACGATCTTTTCTGCCAGAGCTTTAGCGGCTTGATGTTGGTTGTGATTGTCTGGATCGAAAACAATTAGGACGTGGTAGTTACCGTCACCAACATGGCCAACGATTGGGCAGGGTAAGTTGCTTAACTCAGCATCTGCTTCAGCTTGTAAGATGCTTCTAGCTAGAGCTGAAATTGGAACGCATACATCGGTTGTTAGCACTTTACCGTTAGGGATAATCTGATGAGCCGCATTGTAAGCATTGTGTCTTGCTTGCCAAAGGCGGTTGCGATCTTCGGTGTTTTCAGCCCAGATAAATTCACTACCGCCGAATTCATTGCAGATATCTTTCAGGAGTGTAATGTCTTCTTCGATCTTGGTTTTAGAACCGTGAAACTCAATAAATAGGGTCGGTGCAGCAGCAAGTTCGTGTAGCTGAGAAAATTCAATGCAAGCTTCCATTTGGGCCTTGTTAAGCAATTCTATTCGGGCAAGGGGAATAGACAGCTGCATGGCATTGATAACTGTATCAGTTGCATCAGCCACGGTTTTAAAGCTGCATACAGCTGAGCGAATGATTTCGGGAATAGGGTGGAGACGAAGTTGAATCTCTGTGATAACGCCTAAGGTGCCTTCAGAGCCAACTAGCAATTGCGTTAAGTTGTAACCTGCTGAACTTTTGCGGCTACGTGTGCCTGTTTTTATAATTTCGCCTTCAGGTGTAACCACAGTTAAACCGATAACGGCATCTAGCATGGTGCCGTAACGTACGGCATTAGTGCCCGAGGCTTGTGTTGCAGCCATACCGCCAATACTCGCGTTAGCACCAGGATCAACTGGGAAAAATAATCCATCATAGCGCAAGGCTAGATTGAGCACTTCTCTAGTTACACCTGCTTGAACGCGACAATCCATATCCGCAGCATTGATTTCTATTACCTGATCCATTTCTGAAAGATCGATGGATATGCCACCGTTGACGGCGAGTAGATGCCCTTCGACAGAAGAGCCAACGCCAAAAGGAATGACCGGAATCTTATATTGATTGCAGAGTTTGACGACTTGAGCGACTTCTTCATTACTGAAAGGATAGACAACTGCATCAGGCGCGATACAGCCATAGCTATCTTCGCCTTGGCCATGCTGTTCACATACAGGTTTAGATAGGTCGATTCGATCACTAAATGTAGTGGCTAATTCAGTGATAACTTTCTTTAGATCAGCTTGAGAATAACGTTTATGCGCACGCATAGGTCATCAGCTCGTATTTTTATTGTTGTCACTACATTAAAGCAATAAATTATCAATAAGAACAAGCTATTAGGATGATAAGTATCTGGGTATACATGCCAAATATAGAGAGTTGGGCTTTCCTTTGCCCGGCAGCTCGTATCCGTGAACGCTGCCTATTATTGAGTGCGATTGTTAAATTAGCGTGACAAGGTCAGTTTTTTTAACTCTTCTATAATCAACGATCGAATGAAGGCAGTAAATTCTTCAGGTTGCTGTGCAGGGTCAACCAGGTCAATAAGACTGGTTGCGACCTCAGGTTTAAAGCGACGATCATTTCCAGCTAGTCGGTAAAAGCGATTAACCCAATGGGTGCCATTTTCGGCGTCAACATCGACCATCAGCATCGCTTGGGCAAGCACTCCTTGTTTAATATTTTTGTTGTTAGGTGGTGACAGCATGATTTTCTGTGCTGTACCAGTAATCTTGAGACCGCCTACATTGAGATTGTAGCGGCCATCACAATATGAGCCTTCTGTGCTGCCATATTCTGCATTAAGTCCGATCTGGGATAGTGCACGTTTAATGGGTTCACATAAGGCGATATAGACCGTATCTAAATCAAAAGCTTGATCTATACGCTGCGGAAATATAATAGCTAGGTTGATGATGCCTTGTTGCAGAGGAACTGCGGTACCGCCGCTATCACGGACGATAACGGGCCAGTGCTCTTGTTTGAGTTGTTGGCAGGCTTGATCATAGTTTGGGAATCGAGTTTCCTTTCTAGTGGCAACTAGGCATTGGGTTGTTTCCCAAATGCGTGCGGTTGCTCCCCGTTTAGTTTGTGCGACCTCTTTTAATAAGGCGAAATCTTGTTCAAGAGCTTGTATAGGATTGCAGCAGATTGGCTCATCGATAATTCGCCATCTTTTTTGTTGGGTGAAAATATCTGTAAAACTGGTCTCAGACATTAAAGCTCCGAATAAACGATTAGGGGTTGTTCATGCATTTGATGATGCTATGATCGCCCTCAAATTTATAGCACGCTGAATAATCTAAATGAACAAAACAATTCCTGCAGCCAACGTAGATAACTTGAGCACTTGGGTAAAGTATAAGAGTAGTCACTGCGATTCTTGCAGAGGCACTTGCTGTAGCTTGCCTGTAGAGGTTCGCTTTAGTGATTTAGTAAGAATGGGTGTAGTGGATGAATTTGAGGCAGGTGAGCCTGCGAAGCGTTTAGCTAAGCGTTTGATGAAACAGGGTGTGGTAGGGCACTTTAATCATAAATCAGAGATTTACACTCTATCGCGCTATGCTAATGATGATTGTATCTATCTAGATCAAAAAACAAGATTATGTACTATCTACTTGCAACGCCCTGATACATGTAGAAATCACCCTAAGGTGGGCCCTAAGCCGGGTTTCTGTGCTTATCAGCCCAAATAGATCAGAATATGAACCGACCTATCTTATATTCATTTCGCCGCTGCCCTTATGCAATTAGAGGGCGTTTAGCTATTGCTCAATCTGGTGTTGAAGTAGAGCTAAGAGAGATAGTTCTTCGAGATAAGCCCGAACATATGCTGGAAATTTCACCTAAAGGTACGGTTCCAGTTCTATTGCTTCCTGATGGCACTGTCATAGATGAGAGCTTAGATATCATGCATTGGGCATTGGCTCAAAATGATTCAGACGCTTGGCTTGATGCTGATAGCAAACAGATTGATCAATTGATCCAGGCAAATGATCTTGAGTTTAAAAGCTGGTTAGATAAGTACAAATACTCTGATCGTCATCCAGAGCGTGAACAGACCTATTATCGTAACAAATGTGAGTTATGGTTGGTTCAATTAGAAAAGCTCTTAAATAAGAACAGAGGAACTCTACTAGCCGGTGGGAAATCGTTAGCTGATTATGCGATTTTACCGTTCATTAGGCAATTTGCGCATGTAGATCTCGATTGGTTTAACACAGCAGATTATCCGCATGTGCAGAATTGGCTATCAGATTTTAAAGAATCAGATCTCTTTCTTCGTGCAATGAAGAAATA
This sequence comes from Neptuniibacter sp. SY11_33, assembly GCF_047778025.1. Taxonomy (GTDB): domain Bacteria; phylum Pseudomonadota; class Gammaproteobacteria; order Pseudomonadales; family Balneatricaceae; genus Neptuniibacter. Next base: position 1,978,348 of record NZ_CP180543.1, on the reverse strand, counting down.
TAAACCTTGGAATGAATCACAAGAGTTTATTGTGTTTCCAGAATAGATATCTTACGAGATGGACAAGGATGCTATGACCCTAAGTTATAAACTAAAAAACAAACTAAAACCTACGACCGCAGCCGAGAAAGAACAGAATCTTGGAGAAGCGGCAGCGACATTATGTGATCCTGACAATAAGGCATGGTGTGATGCATGTAAGGATCTATTACTACAAAAAGTGACGGTTGAAGGCGAGTGTGCTTTTCGCAAACCAAGTACGGAAAGTTAACCGCAGTTTTATGCTTTAAAAAAAGGGGGAGCCAAATGGCTCCCCTTGTTGTTTTTATTGTTTATTTTTAATGAGCTGCTTTAACTCTTCTATCTGCTTAGAAAGATCTTCGATGGTTAAGTCGCCATCTGCCAGTGCTTTTTCTTTGGCTTCTTCGGCGTGTTCATTCTCCATCACATTAACCACGATACCGATCACCATGTTTAGAAACGCAAATGTGGTTAGGAAGATAAAGGTTAAATAGAAAATCCAACTGAATGAATACACTTCCATGGTTTCATACATTACATCTGTCCAGTCCTCAAAGGTCATAACCCGGAACAGAGTTAACATTGAAATTGAGATATCGCCCCAAAGAGTTGGGTTTATTTGAGCAAAGAATGAAGCGCCGATAGCGGCATAAATGTAGAAAATAATGAACATCAGCAAGATTACGTAGCCGAGCTGCGGTAGAGCTTTGAGCAGAGAGTTAAGTAGTAAACGCAGTTCTGGGACCATAGAAACCATTCGTAAAACACGGAAAATACGGATCAGTCGACCGATCAGTGCCATTTCACTGTCTTGGATTGGAATTAAGCTGACTACAACAATAACTGTGTCAAAGACGTTCCAGGGATTCTTAAAGAAATTTTTCTTATTTGGTTCACCAATAAAGCGTACCGATATTTCAACTAGGAAGAATAGAGTGATACCGGTATCAAGCCAGCTAATAAGCGTTAATACATGGTCAGGGATATCGTAGGTCTTTGCGCCAATAACCAAGGCAGAAAAGATAATGACCGCCACAACAAAAAATTCAAATATACGATTGTTGCGAAGTTTAAAGAATTTATCCTGAAGGGTTAGCGTGCTCATGGTGACCTAAACTCGAGTAAATAATTCAGCGTGAACTTTACTGTTGTTTGGCAAGGTTGAATAGATCTTTTAGTGAAAAAATGCAGATCTTTATTGAGTCTTAAGAGGATGATATCTGCCTGACATTTATCAGGCAGTTGGATGATAAAAACAGTTCTGAAGGAGCGTTTTTAATCCAATTACCATGTGAAATACTTGCGCAAATTTTCAGTATTGCACCTTGATAAAGGAGTTAGGTGATGAGAAAGGTTGAGCAGGGATTATGGTCATTAAGGTGGATTATGCTTTTGACCGTTTTTTCAGTAATGGCCGGTGCATTGTTGCTGGTGGGCTTTGTGATTTATGACTTTGTTCACTTAGCGCAAGTAGCCTTCTCAGAAGGTATTGGTTTGAATGCGCGGACTGAGCTGTTAATGATCCTTATCGAAATCATTGATCAGGCATTGATGGCCGGTGTGATGTTGATGTTTGGCTTTGGTATTTACGAAATCTTTATCAGTAAGATGAATGTTGAAGGTGGTAGCAGTCAACGACCCAAATTGCTGGTTATTGAGAGTATTGATCAGCTCAAAGGCAAATTGGGCGCTATGGTTATCATGATGCTGATTGTTAAATTTTTATCTTTAAGTACAGAGATGGAAATATCTCAGCCATCAGACCTTCTTATGTATGCAGCATCAGTAGCTTTACTCGGTTTAGCTTTGTTCTTAACTAATGCCAAAATGAAAGACAAGCAAGCTAAATAAATTAACCAAGGCTAGGCGTTGTCCTAGCCTTGAGTACTCTCTGCTGTTTTAGGCGTTAGCATATCCTGCTTTTTTCGTCGTTGAACAAGTAAACCTTCCACACTAAATATTGCTAAAGCAATCCAGATCATTACAAACGTAATGAGTCGATTCTCATCCATGGGTTCGTTGTAATAAAACACAGCAATAAGAAAAGCGATGCTTGGCCCAATGTATTGGAGTAGGCCAACCATCGTAAGGCTTAATCTTCTTGCGCCTGCGGCAAATGCTATCAAAGGCAGGCTAGTGACCAGCCCAGCAGCGAGCAACAGCATTTGAATATCTGTAGAGCCATTTAGCAGTACAAAGTTGTTTTGTGAGCTAAGCCAAATCATATATACCAAGGCCATTGGAAACAGCCATAGTGTCTCAACTAATAGGCCTGTAACTGAGTCTATTGCGATCTTCTTTCTTAAAACACTATAGATAGAAAAACTGGTGGCTAACGTGAGTGCTACCCAAGGCAGTTCACCAATTAAAATGATTTGGTAAAGCACTGCAGCACCGGCAATGGCAACAGCAATTAACTGTAAGAAACGAAGTCTTTCTGAAAATATAAAGAATCCAAAAACTATATTTATCAATGGGTTAATAAAATAACCTAGTGTTGTTTCAACAATTCTTTGTTCGGAGACAGCCCATATAAATACTAGCCAATTAATAGAAATAACTAATGCTGACAGGCCGAGGCTGAGCAAAATTTTGGGGCTGTTTTTTAGAGTGGTAAGCTCACTGAGCTTGCCTTTGACAAAGAGGAAAAGGCCTAAAAACACAACAGACCAAACAACTCGATGTGCTAAGACTTCAAATGCAGGTACGTCATCAACTGCTTTAAAATAAACCGGTACAAGCCCCCACATAACAAAAGCGGCAATGGCATAATAAATACCTTTTTGGTGCTCATTGGCACTCAGATTTTGCATATCAAATTACTATTTTTGGATTTGGGTGTTAGTTAGGGAGCGATACGTCTCTAAATAGAAAACGTTGCTGAAAACTATCACTGGTTAAAGAGACTAATCGGGTTAGCAGGCTGATGAGTAGGATACTGAAAATCAACCTAGCCCATAGAATTCCAGAAAGGTCAGCCCCCATAGTCATGATGAGTAAGGTGTCTTCAATCAGGCTGTGGCACAAGCTAAGTAAGCAAAGTGCTGAAAAGCAGTCTTTAGGGCTAACATTGCCACTTTCTGCTTCACGGATAAGCAGACCGCCGCCAAACGATAAGCCTAGAGTAACGCCGACGATCGCAAGAGATGTGGCTTTGTTGCTGATACCCATAAACCTTAAAAAAGGCTGTAGAAGCCAGATCATTAAGCGTTCAATGTGAAGCCAACGAAGCAGTTTTAGAAGTGTTAGTAGCACTGTGACAATCACTACGATCATAGCGAGGCTTTGTAGCTGGGTGAGGGTCCAGTTAATTAAACTTGTATCAGTAGCTTCGGGTTGCCACAAAAGCTCGACAGGTGTGTTAAGCCAGCCTCCGGCAGAATAGGTCAGATTAAGTAAAGCGCCTAATACAAGTGCGCCGACAAAACGCAAAAGCAGGGCGAATATGAGACGCATACCTGCTTTCTGAGTGATGCGTAACTCTAGCGGTAGGCCATGAGCTACAAGAAGCATAGTGCCGAGCACCGTAACTTGAGCGACAGTTAGGTTCTCTTGAGGTGCAGCCTGAAAGAAAATTACTAAACCTGCATAGATATTGGTCAACATGGTGGTTGCCCAGACGATACCCATGGATTCGGGTAGACCAACAAACAGCATCAGTGGTTCTAACACAGCACTTATGTATGGAATCGCGCCAATCTCTTCCAAGATCTTAACTGCAATGATGATCGGTATAGTTAGCTTGAATAGAAGTAAGCAGACGGCATAGATCTCACGGCCAAGATCGGGCAATGTTTTGTTTAAAAGATCGTTTGTACTTACTGGCTTAATCATCATCGGAATGCTTCAGTGGATTGAATTAGCTATTTTAATTAAGCTTATGAAAATAAAATTAGAAAAATAATCTTATTAATTAATATAAATTTTGTTTTTACGAATATTTTCTAATTAAATTAAAAAAAATAGTTAATGAGTGGAATCTAATGGATTTTCAATTGGATCGTATTGATCGTCATATCCTTAAATGTCTACAAGTGGATAATCGCATAAGTAACCAAGCGCTAGCTGAGGAGGTGGGTTTGTCGCCACCTGCGTGTTTGCGACGGGTTAAGCAATTACGTGAGCAGGGCATTATTATGGCCGATGTGGCCATAGTGAACCCTAGGGCTTTAGGTAAGGTACTGAATATCATCGTAGAGGTTGAGATGATCCGAGACTCTATCGATGTCCATGACATGTTTATGCGCAAAATGCAGGACGCCATAGAGGTTACCCAGTGTTATCAGGTGACGGGCGATATCGATTTTGTATTGGTTATTATGGTGCCTGATATGGAAGCTTATGAGGCGTTTGCTCGTCGGGATTTAGCTAGTGACCCAAATCTTAGAAAATTCCGCTCGTTAATCTCATTGCGTAGAAATAAATTCACCACAGAAGTAGATGTTGATCATTTGTGATTGATAAGAGAAGAGGGGGTAACTAGAGTTTTTGAAGAGACAAAAAAGCCGGCTCGGGTAAGCCGGCAAAAGAAGCACGTTTGTCAGGGTATGTACAAACGTTATGGTGAAGATAGTGATGTGCCTTTTATCGAGGGTTGTATAGCTAAATAAAAGGCACCGGGTAAGAGATATTAAACAAGCAGGAATTAACTATCCTGTTTACCTTTAACCTCTTCATACCATAGATCGTGATGTTGTTTAGCCCAGGTTTCGTCAACGTAACCTGTCTTCATACCTTCTAGCGCACCTTCAGTACCTACAGTACCGATATAAATGTGACCAAAAGAACCAACAATCAGAATCAAAGAACCAGCAGCATGTAGTAAGTTGGCAATCTGCATAGTTTCACGAACTTGACCGAAGTTTTGGAAATCCAAAACCAAGCCACTACCGCAAACAACGATACCAACGATTGTTAGAAGCCAGAACCAAACCTTCTCACCGCCATTCATGTATCCAGCACTTGGGTGTGCATTACCAATAATGCCGCCACCTTTCAGGAACCAGATGATATCTGTACGGTTAAAGAAGTTATGTTTGATCCAGCGAACAATCATAAACAATAGGCCAATTACAAAGATCGGACCTAAGTAGTTATGCGCTAGCTTGCAAAGCATAATGTAGCTTGCCCACAACGAATCACCCATAGCTGCTCTTAAGAAGAATTTCCCATAAAGGATGCTCAAACCAGAGATCGCAAGGATGATAAACAGGATAGCCACAGTCCAATGGTTTGCTCGATCTAATCGTTTCCAGCGCTCAATAAGCTGACCAGAACGAGGGTGATCAAGTTTTTTCTGACCAACGAGAAGGTAGAAAATTGCTAGAACAGCAAGTGTGCCGCCAATAGCATAAGCACCTGCAGGTGTAACCCATTGGTTACGCCAGTGGCGCCATTCTTCACCTTTTACATTGATCAATTGACCTGCTTCTCGACCTTTATCTTGAGTGCGTCCTTCTTCAGCTTCCTTCACTACTTGCCAATAATCAGCGCCAGCAAAGCCGGCAACTTTGGCATCTGAAGGTACTGCTTGAGCAAAGCCTGAAAAAAGCAGCGCAATCAGCAAAACAATTCGAGATGGCAATATAAAGCGGAGCATAATGTCCCCTCTAGTCAATGTGCCGGGAGCAAGCTCCCGGCAACCTGTTGGGTTTATCAGACTTTCTGAGTTGCGTCGTAAGACAGATCTTCTTCTGTCATAGACCAAGCACCGTCGTTATGACCACGGTAGATCACACGCTCACGGAAGATGTCAGAAACGTCGTTGGCATCACCAGCAAGTAGGGCTTTTGTAGAGCACATCTCTGCACATAGTGGCAGTTTACCCTCAGCAATACGGTTAGCACCGTACTTAGCTTTCTCTTCAGGGCTGTTGTCCTCTTCTGGGCCACCTGCACAGAATGTACATTTGTCCATTTTGCCACGCTCGCCGAAAGCAGCGTCGCTAGGGAACTGTGGTGCACCAAATGGGCAAGCGTATAAGCAGTAACCACAACCAATACATAGGTCTTTGTTATGCAATACAATGCCGTCGTCTGTCTGATAGAAACAGTCAGTAGGGCAGACCGCCATACATGGAGCATCAGAACAATGCATACATGCTACGGAGATCGAAGTTTCACCCGGCTCACCATCGTTGATTGTTACAACGCGGCGACGGTTGATACCCCATTCCACTTCATTTGCGTTTTTACATGCTGTAACACAGCCGTTGCATTCGATACAACGCTTGGAGTCACAGAGGAATTTCATTCTAGCCATTGTCTGTTACTCCTTACGCAGTAGCTTTCTGAACGCGACACAAGGTAACCTTAGTTTCCTGCATCTGTGTAACTGGGTCATAACCGTAAGTGGTAGCAGTGTTAGCTGCTTCACCCACTACATAAGGTGCTGCACCTTCTGGGTACTTATCAGTTAGATCTTTACCCTGGAACTTACCACCGAAGTGGAACGGCATGAATGCAACGCCTTGTTCTACACGGCGTGTAACAAGTGCTTTAACAAGAACTTTACCGCCCTCAGCACCTTCTACCCATACATCTTCGCCATCTTTAAAGCCAAGAGTATTTGCATCGGCAGGGTGTACTTCAACGAACATGTCTTGTTGTAGCTCAGCAAGCCATGGGTTAGAACGAGTCTCTTCACCACCGCCTTCATACTCAACCAGACGACCGGAAGTAAGAATGATTGGGTACTCTTTAGAAAGATCTTTGTCCTGAATAGACTTGTACATAGTCGGTAGACGGTACATGGACTCAGAGTCATCCCAAGTTGGGTACTTGCTTACTAGGTCACGACGAGTTGTGTATAGCGGTTCACGGTGTAGAGGTACTTTGTCTGGGAATGTCCAAACAACAGCACGTGCCTTCGCGTTACCGAATGGAGAACAACCGTGAGCGATAGCAACACGCTGAATACCGCCAGAAAGGTCAGTCTTCCAGTTTTTGCCTTCGGCCAATTTTTTCTCTTCAGCAGTCAGGTCATCCCACCAGCCAAGCTTCTTAAGAAGTTTGTCAGTGAATTCTGGGTAACCATCCTTAATGTCAGAGCCTTTACCGAAAGAACCTTCAGCTAGTAGGTTAACGCCGTCACGTTCAACACCGAAGCGTGCACGGAAGGTCAAACCACCTTCAGCTACAGATTTGCTTGTATCGTAAAGAATTGGTGTACCTGGGTGACCCTGCTCTGCAGTACCCCAGCATGGCCATGGCATACCGTAGTATTCGCCATTTGCTGGACCGCCTTCGCCTGCAAGAGTGTCGTAGTTAAACGTGTGCCAGTTTTTCTGGTGTAGTTTAAGACGCTCAGGGCTTTGACCTGTGTAACCGATAGTCCACATACCTTTGTTGAATTCACGAGTGATGTCTTCAACTACAGGCTGGCCGTTTTGGATAGCAATGTTTTTGAACAGTTGCTTCTCGAAACCAAACTTCTTAGCGAACAAGTACATGATTTCGTGGTCAGGTTTAGACTCGAATAGAGGCTCGATAACCTGGTCACGCCACTGTAGAGAACGGTTAGAAGCTGTAACAGAACCGTAAGTTTCGAACTGAGTACATGCTGGGATTAGGTAAACGCCGTCTTTACGATCGGACATTACCGCAGCATGTGTTGGATACGGATCTACGATCACTAGCGTATCTAGTTTTTCGATCGCTTTCTTCATTTCAGGACCACGAGTCTGGGAGTTCACAGCGTGACCCCAAGCAACCATAACGCGAACGTTATCGTTTTGATCCATCAAGTTTTTGTCTTCTAGAACGCCGTCAATCCAACGGGAAACTGGAATGCCTTTGTTGTTAATAGGCTTCAGTTTACGATGAACTTTCTGGTCGAAGCGGCTTTGCATCCACTCGAAATCTACGTCCCATACTTTTGACCAGTGCTTCCAAGCACCGTCAGAAAGACCGTAGTAACCAGGTAGGGTGTGAGATAGTACGCCTAGGTCAGTAGCGCCCTGTACGTTATCGTGGCCACGGAAGATGTTAGTACCACCACCAGATGTACCCATGTTGCCTAGGGCAAGCATCAAGATGCAGTAAGCACGAGTATTGTTGTTACCCGTTGTATGCTGAGTACCACCCATACACCAGATAACAGTACCTGGACGGTTTTCAGCTAGCTCTTTAGCTGCGCGGCGCATTTGTGCTTCTTTAACACCAGTAACACTTTCAACTTCTTCTGGTGTCCAGTTTTTCACTTCTGCACGAACTTCGTCCATGCCGTATACGCGCTGTTGGATAAACTGCTTGTCTTCCCAACCGTTTTCGAAGATATGCCACAGTAGACCCCAGATAAATGCTACGTCAGAACCTGGGCGGATGCGGATGTATTCGTTTGCGTGAGCAGCAGTACGAGTGAAACGAGGGTCAACACAGATGATGTGCGCCTTGTTGCGCTCTTTAGCACGGAAGATGTGCTGTAGAGAAACAGGGTGAGCTTCAGCTGGGTTAGAACCAATTAGCAAAATAGATTTTGCGAAGTGGATATCGTTGAATGAGTTTGTCATCGCACCGTAACCCCAAGTGTTTGCTACACCGGCTACAGTTGTTGAGTGACAGATACGCGCTTGGTGGTCTACGTTGTTAGTACCCCACATTGCAGCGTATTTACGGAATAAGTAAGCTTGTTCGTTGCTGAATTTAGCCGAACCCAACCAGTAAACTGAATCTGGGCCAGATTCTTTACGAACCTGTAGCATTTTGTCGCCAACTTCGTTGATAGCGTCTTCCCAGGAAATTTTCTTCCATTTGCCATCAACAAGCTTCATTGGGTATTTCAAACGACGGTCGCCGTGACCGTGCTCACGTAGGGCAGCACCTTTAGCACAGTGTGCACCTGCGTTGAATGGGTGGTCGAATGCTGGCTCTTGACCAGTCCAAACACCATTTTGTACTTCAGCGTAAACACCGCAACCTACAGAACAGTGTGAACAGATAGTACGTTTTACTTCTGTAGGTGCGCCTGGAGCTACAGTCGCAGCTTCAGCTTGCTTCATCATGCCTGGTGCCATGATACCTGCAGTCGCAACACCACCTGCTGCTACACCTGAGTTCTTCAGGAAGCGACGGCGGCTCAAACCTAGACCGGTTGCCTTCGACGGAGCCGCAGGCTGATCGGATTTTTTCGTTAGTCTCATTTCCTCACCTCTTGCGGCTATCAGTTACGACAAGTTTCGTAAAAGTTACGAACGTGCTCAGTTTCTTTGTAACCGGAACCTTCCTGTTTCTCACCTGATTCAGCAGTAGTAACTTTTGCTTGCGCAGTGCCTGCTACGGCAACTGCACCAGCGGCAGTACCCGCTAATCCAAGTTTCTTCAAGAAGCCGCGGCGGCCTGTGTTAGGCTTTTCTTGCTGGCTCATTTTGTTTCTCCGCATCAACGTCGACAGATTTTGTCTGTCTTTGCCCTGTTTTTATTGTTTTCCGCCCTCACGTGCGGCAGGTGATAACTGCAGGTACCAGTTATCTTCCTGTTGCATAAACGCATGACCTAACAAGCCAACCGCAGTATAAAAAACGGCAGTTTTTGCGCTCTGCAAATCTGTAAAAAACTTTTCTGCCCAGGTTTGGATATGTTTCTGCCAAAACTGGTGTTGTACTTCATAACCACGACCTGTACGGATCAGCATGCTCATCACTTCGCATAGCGCCGCAATGTGGTCTTCTGGTTCTTTCACGTTTTCTTGGCGTTCAAAACCAAGAATTTCGAGATCTTCACGTAGGAAGGCTAGTGGCTTTTCCATTAGAGAGCCGGTTAGGTACCAGCACGCAAAAGGCATTAATTCGCCACGACCTACACCGATGAATAATTGGGTGTATTCATCTTCTAATTGGGATGGCTCTGAGTGTTTAGCTGCTAGAGCAAGGGTGCTCCAGGCGCGAGCCATAGGTGTGTCTTCATCCTGATCAGATTCAAGCTCTTTTAACCAAGCAAGTAGATCAGCTTCAGGTTGTTTACGAAGCATTGTTGCTAGTAGCGCGTAAATGTCTGCGCGAAGCTCATCTGTTTCTTGTAGAGCAGGGGCTGCATTGATCATGTTAGTCATATCCTGCTCCTTAAAGTTCTAGTTGTTTTTCAGGGTTAGCTGTCAGATCGGTGTAGATGTCATTTACACGACAGTCTTCACACATTTTTAATCGCTGAATGGCATCACCTTGGAAGAAACGATGAGAGCTCAGCTTCTCGATCATTTTGTCTACAGTGCGTTTAGGCGCAAATGGCTTACTGCAGGTGATGCATTCAAATGCTTCGTCTGTATGGATCTGAACAGGGATTGCACGTTCAGCTTTCAGATTTAACTGTGTAACAAGCTCAATTGCGTTTTCAGGACATGCGCTTTCACACATACCGCATTGAACGCAGCTTTGTTCACGGAAATTAAGGGCCGGCATTTCTCCGCCATCAGTCAGAGATTGGGTGGGACAGACGGCAACGCAAGACAGGCACAAAGTACAGCTCGTGCTGTTTACGTTGACCTGACCGAAAGGAGCGCCCGCCGGCAAGGCAATAGAATCTTGGTTTGCAGTTTCGCCATGCTCAGTCAAATGTTCTAGCGCAACGAATAGGGCTTCACGCTTATTTGTCTCGGTCACAACTGCAATAGTTGGGATGGTGCGGTAAGACGCCGAAGAAAGGACGTTAGACAATTCATCTTGAGTGATTAGTTGAATCTGCTCGGTTGAGTAGTCTAAGCCTTCAAGCATAGCGTGAGTTGTTTTTAACTCACGTTTAAGCAGATCGCGAACCATCTCAGGGACATTAGGCGTATCTAGTAGTAATACTTGCTGAGCGCCCGAGGCTAAACTGACTAACCAGCTTTCTTGTCCTGCAGCTGCTACTTCTTCTAAAGACACAGGTAAAACATTGTCAGAAAGGAGCTCTGGTTGGTTGGCAATGATTTCTGCGCCAACTTCATGATCATGGATCAGGATAGTAGGTGCTGTGCCGCCATTGTTCTGATATGTAGAGATCAGGCGGTGCAAATAATTATGTAGCATTACCGGTTGAGGTAATGCGTAAGAGATCGCACCAGTAGGGCAGGCTGTGGCACAACCACCAGCACCATGGCACATATGTGGGTTGATCTCGATTAAATCTTTAAAAGAGGTAATCGCATCTGCAGGGCACACATCTAAGCAGCGTGTGCAGCCTGTTTGACCGCGATTGCTGTGTGCGCAGATGTCATTATTAATTTGGAAATAACGAGGCTTTTCAAACTCACCGATGTAGTTCGGTAACTCTTCAATGACGTCAGAAAATTTGCTGCTCTCAGGTGAAACGTGGAAATAACCTGCAGGCGTGAGGTCGGTTGTGAATAAAGACTCTTGGCCTAGATTTAAAATCAGATCAAAGCAGTTTTTATTCTGAGCGATTTTAGCGAAATTTTCGTTATTGCCCTGATGATCGATTGTGACTTGGAATTGACCTAGGAAGCCTTTTATCTGGCTAAGCTTCGCTGTGTGAACTTTAAGTTCAGGCGCAGCGTCAATTGCACGTTGTAGATGATCAGTATCAGTATTACTAATTGGATCGGTCGCAAGAAGAGTAATGCTTGCCATGCCGGACAGTTGTGGTGCAGCTAAACGAATAGTGTCCTCAGCACCTGTAATTAATAGGTGACCGTAGGTGCTGTAAGTTACTGTCGCAGGCGCTAGGTTCTGCGGAAAAGATACTTGTTTTATCGCCAAATCACGTGCTTTGGCGTTTACACTCTGCTCTGTCGTCATTCTCTACCTCACTGACTGAAATAGGGTGCATTCTGTCGATGCTTTACTCTCTATTTCAGGGGCGACTCAAACGTTTAGGTTTTTCGTCACAATTTGTTGTTTATATAAAGCAATTGGAGAACCAGTTTTTGGCTGCATAAATTCTCCTAAAGCGCATTTAAGTCGGTCGTTTTTGTGTTTCTTAAGTCAAGATGGGACAAAGTGTCTCTATGGGTCGGAAGGGCTTGAGTCATTCCGACTCTTTGTCCTAAGTCGCTGAAAAAATTAGCATTCAAGATCGGCATCGCCTAAGTCATCAGAATCGTCTAAGTCACTAAAGTTGTGGCTTTCGACCTTGGTCGTATCACTGGTGCTCTCTGGATGTTCATCGGTCTCGCCGTTGACTCCTTCTTTAAACCCTTCTTCAGCTTCCTCGATTTTTTCATCTGCCCAGCTTCGAAGTTTAGAAACAACTTCTTGGGTGAGTGCGGGCATTTTGCTGAAATCATCATCGTAATCATTTAGGCCATCACGAATATTGAATTCAGGTAGTCTGAATAGCTTTCTAAGGGCTAGATTTCGGAGTTCTTCGGATACGCCTGGCGAAAAAAACTGCTCGAAATTGGAATCGTTATCAAGCGATTCAATATCAGGCATATCCTCATCGGTTAGAGGTGCTTCTTCGACATCAATAGCTTCTTCTGAAAGGGGGGCTTCTGTTTCTTCTGTTTGCTGCTCGGTTTTGCGTTGCGACCAGCGAGAAAAAAATGATTGGTTATCGCTCACTGCTACGTCCTTTGCCTTTTTTCTTCTTTTTGCCGCAATCGATTAGTTCACCATGTATGCCTAGGTAGGTATCTATCCAGCATTGAACGGCCTGCGGCATAGCAACTTCTAGCATCTTATGTTCGCCATCCATAAAGGAAGCAGCGTCGTCTTGGCTGGCCGTTATGTGGATTGGCGTTAACAAGTTGTCCATCTCATCTTCATTACATAAGACAAAGAGATGAGGTTGCTGCGAATCTAAGTTGAAGCGATAAGCTGTTCGTTCATCTTTGTGTAGATCTAAATCAAGATGGAAGAAGTTGGGCTTATCGTCTTGATGAGGCTCAATGGCATCTATCTGCCAGCGTTCTGTATCCCAGCCGTTAACTTCAATACTTTCAACTGAAAGAGAAACTTGGAGTGGCCAGTTATCTGTTGTTTTGGTTGCAGACATCTTTTGTCTTCCGTCGTAGGAAAAATCTCCTTCGGAGGTCTGCAAACTACGGGCCATCTCTTAATTTGGTGGCGGTTGGGCGTGAATTGGTGTGCTTTTAGTCATTAGAAGCCCAGGTGCTATGACAATTATTCCCATGTTTTTTAAAAAGTGGGACAAATTGTCCCGGTGTTGTATCTGTATGGCATGTTGGTAACAGAGTTAAATGTATTAATTGGTAGAAAATATAAGGTTATCGCAAGGTAGGAACGTAAATTGCTACACACAACACAAAGTTACGAAGAAGATGACGTGACGCTGTATTAATAGAGTTGGAATATGCAAAACGTGTCAGAAATCATAATAAGTAATGCATCTGCGCAGCTTACACATGAAGTAGAGGCGATCGACGAGCAAGGGAATGTTAGACAGGTTCAAATTGCCTGTGAACGCCCATTGACGATTTATCTAAATAAAAGAGAGATTGTTACCTTAATGACATTGGGAGGTGATCCTGAGTCGTTAGTTCTTGGTTATCTTCGAAATCAGGGCTTTATACAATCTCTGTCTGACCTTAAAGCAATACAGGTGGACTGGGATGTGGAGGCGGCCGCTGTTGTAACTCATGGCGAACCTGAAGGTTTAGAAGAAAAGCTTCAGCAGCGCACAGTGACCAGTGGTTGTGGTCAAGGCACGATGTTTGGCAGCGTAATGGAGAAGCTTGAAGAGGTTAGATTGCCCGAAGTAACGATTAGGCAAAGTACTGTTTATGCGCTTTTAGACAACCTTAATAAGCATAACGACACCTATAAGAACGCGGGTGCAGTTCATGGGTGTGCTATCTGTGAAGGTGATCAAGTAGTTTCCTTTATCGAAGATGTGGGGCGTCACAATGCGGTCGATACACTTGCAGGACGTATGTGGCTTCAGGGAATTGATACTGATAATAAGATTTTCTATACAACGGGGCGCTTAACATCTGAAATGGTGATTAAAGTTGCGCAGATGGGTATTCCTGTATTGCTATCTCGCTCTGGTGTAACCCAGATGGGTTTAGAGCTAGCACGAGAACTGGGTATCACTATGTTGGCACGAGCCAAGGGTAAACATTTTTTGCAGTTTAGTGGTAATGCCTCACTGATTAGAGACGTGCAGCTACCGGCTAAGCAAACTTCCGTTAAGCAAGCTAGAGTGGAGGCATAAAATGAGTGATATGTCTCAAGCGTTTATGAATGTTAAGCAGTTGGCTGATTATCTTCATCTGAACGAGAAGAAAGTTTATGCAATGGCTGCGGATGGTGAAATCCCTGCAACTAAGCTCACTGGTAAATGGTTGTTTCCCAAGTCACTGGTTGATCGCTGGTTATTGGAAAGTTGTCATAGTGGCATGATGGCTGATCGATTGTTGTTATCAGGTAGTGATGATCCTCTATTGCAGGCTGCTGCGAATAGATTGACACAACATTTAAGAACTAAGGCGTTATTTAGTTATACGGTAACGGGTACAAAGCTTGGTTTGGAATTGCTCGCTCAAGGGCATGCGGATGCTTGTGCTATTCATTGGGGTCGGGCTGAAGAGAGTGATGTCCGCCACCCTGCGTTGTTACAGCAATTCTCGCAATCTAAGCATTGGATTCTGGTGCACCTGTTTAATCGTAGCCAAGGTTTGATCGTTCGCCCGATGGATCTAGAGCGCTTGCAGGATCCTAATGAGGCGCTGGATTACAGTACCCGCTGGGTCACACGTCAAGAAGGCGCAGGGTCGCAGCGCTTTTTGAATGAATGGCTAGCTGGCCATGCTTTTCCGCAGGATCAGCTTACTGTAGGGAGTGTTGCATTCTCAGAAAGAGAGGTTGCATCTTTAATCGCTAAAGGCGAGGCGGACATAGGTCCGGGTACTTTGAGTGCGGCAAGAGAGTTTGGGCTTGGCTTTATCCCAGTATGCGATGAAAGTTTTGATCTGGTCGTGCCGCGCAATGTGTATTTCCGGAACTTGCTTCAGAATCTATTCGAATTCCTGCAGAGTCCCGAAGGGCTTTCCTTGGCTCAGCGTCTCCAGGGGTACGATCTAAGTCGTTGTGGTCGACTAATTTGGAGTTCAGATCCAGGCTAAGCCTTCATTGCTCTTCTATTGGTTCTTTCTGCAGCTGCAAGGCCATCCAAAATGCCTTCTACACCGCCATCTCCCGTAGGGTTGGCGGTTTTTAGTAGATGGACTTTGAACATAGTTCCTAGTTCTTCTTCCGAGCGCACGGTAATGTCGCCACCATGGCGGCGGATAATGCCGTAGCTAACAGACAAGCCTAATCCGGTACCGCTTTTCTTTGTTGTAAAGAAAGGATCAAAAATACGTTCTAGATGCTCTTCAGATATACCTTTACCCTGATCGATGACGCTAATTGTGGCGCCTTTGATCTCATCGTCTTCAACCCAATCATCAGTTTGAATGTTGATCACCCCTGGGCCTTCCAAAGCATGTGAGGCGTTGAGGATTAGATTTACAAGAACCTGCTGTACTTGTTGGCAGTTAACTTCAACAGGGCAGGTTGCGTGGTAAGTACGTTCAACAGCGACTTGTTGTTTTTCGAGTGCGTGAGAAACCAGTTGGAGGGTGTCGTCACTGATGCTGTTTAGTTGTAAGTGTTCGTATTGTTCTAAGTACTGACCCGGTCGGCTGTACTGCAGTAGGTTATTGATCAAGGATCTGATTCGATATACCTGCTCAATGACCATATCTACTTCATCCTGAGCGGGTTTTACATCATCACCTAGCTCGGCAACTAATAAATCCATATTGCCAAGGATTACTGCTGCCGGGTTGTTAATTTCATGGGCAATACCAGCAGTAAGTTCACCTAAAACGGCCAACTTTTCTTTATCAAGAAGCTGCTTGCGGGTGCTTTTGACAAGTTTGATATGTTGTTTGAGCGCATCTGTACGGTTTTTTAAGGAGCGCGTTCTTTTCTCAACCGTGATCTCTAGCTGGTCATTGGCTTGTCTGATCTGTTTCTCTCGCTCTTCAATTAGATCAAGCATGACATCGAACTGTTCCGCGAGCTCAACTAATTCATCGGCGGCTTCAATTTTACCGATACGATGGTCAGTTTCTCCATTTCGAATATCCGATACCACTTTATGGATTTTATTTAGTGGGCGGATGATTAATTGGGTTTTCTTGAAAACAAGAACTGCGGATACCAGCATGATCAGAGCGATAAGGGAGGCTGATTCGATCAGTGTCTTGTAATAGATCTTGGTGAAAGGCGCCTCTGTGAAACCGGCATAGATCATACCGATTTTCCTGTTATTGAAATCAAGTAAAGGCTTATAAGCAGAGATGTACCAGTCGTTTACTACAAAGGCTCTGTTTATCCAAGTATCGCCTTTACGTAGGACTTCCTTTCTAACTTCAGCAGAAACGCGTGTTCCGATTGCGCGTTGTTTAAGTGTTAGCGGTGCTGAGGTTATAAATGATTCTCTTTCTTGAGGAACGTTAGTGCTAATTCGTACATCATCAAGGAACAGGGTAACGGTACCAATACCCCCTTCGGGTAGAGTGCCTTCGCCGTAGACAAGATCGCGAATTGTATCTACAGCATCGGTGGTATTGTTAAGAATGGTGCCTGAGTCCAATACACCAATTAACTGCCCGAAATCATCTGTGATTGGTACGAGTGCACGGAGTACCATTGAACGGTCTTCAACGGTTCTGTTGCTTGGGATGGCGCGTGGGGTGTCAATTAAATTGATGTGCCCTTTATCACCAAGCCCCATGTTGATTTGATTAAGTTCGTCTTTATGTATTACAGCTAATCCAGTTAAACTTTCTTTTAATAACAAGCGATTAGATAAGTTTTGTAATGAAGGTTCTTGGGTTGAGTTTAGCTCTTGTGCATCGATAAATCTCAAGAAGTCTAAGGAGCGACTTTGGCGGATTTCGTGAAGTTGGCCTTGTAGTGCATGGCTGTTATTTTGCTGAAGATTGGTTCTGAATTCGTAGCTGTTACCAAGTTGCATCAAAATGTTTTGATGCTCTTGTTGCATGAAGCTCAGCGTGCCACTTGCAACAGAAAGGTCGGCACTAACCTTCATATAAAGTTGGCGGTCGGTATAGCTGGTCGTCCAATAGGCCGCCATGATGGCAAAGCCTATTGCAGTTAGCAGCAATGGTAGAAGAGTTAGTAATAGAAGTTTGTGTCGTAAGGTGCTGCTGAAATTATACCAACTGGGTTTCATGCAGAGATCTCATTAGCCGTTTCGTCTTGTTGTGCCCAAGCGGCCAATTTTCGATCTAGGGTTTTTCTGGATACACCAAGTTCCCGTGCAGTAGAGGACTTATTGCCAGAATGTTGCTCTAAGGTTAGTAGTATGTGGTGCTTCTCAACCTCATCTAATGACCAGCCTGCAAAGCTGCCACAAGCTTTAGGTTCGCTATTGTCTTGCTCTTTAAAGTAATCGGCAGGGAGCTTGCCTAATAAGATGCAGCGTTCAATTAGGTTTTTTAGTTCACGAATATTGCCTGACCAGTTATAGGACTGCATGGCTTTAAGGTCATCGTGGGTATAGGGAATAGGCGATAGGCCAAGTTCGCGAGAGAGCTTCACTGAAAAATGGTGGATCAAATCTGGAAGATCTTCACGTCGATCACGTAGCGGAGGTAAAGTGATGCTGAGCACGTTCAGTCGGTAATAGAGATCTTCTCGGAAACGATTCTCCGCTACTTCTTCTTTTAGCTGGCGGTTAGTAGCTGCAATGATACGTACATCAACGCTTGTCTCTTGCTCGCTACCTACAGGTCTAACGGCTTTTTGTTCTAGAGCACGAAGAAGTTTTGCCTGCATAAGCAGAGGGATTTCACCAACTTCATCAAGGAAGAGGGTGCCGCCGCTAGCAAAATTGAATAAACCTTCACGGGCTTTGTTTGCTCCTGTGAAAGCACCTTTGGTGTGTCCAAAAAGTTCAGCTTCTAATAGATCGGGAGCAATTGCACCACAGTTAACCGGTACAAACGGGCCGCTTCGATTGCTAAGTTGATGAAGCATGCGTGCGGCCAGCTCTTTACCTGTACCCGTTTCACCTTCAATCAATACAGCTGAGGGCGTGTTAGCAACACGATGAATGACATCCAATACCTGTTTAATTGCTGGTCCTGTGCCAATCATATCGGTCATAGGGAAAGCGTTATCAACTTCACGTCGTAATACGAAATTGGCTCTTTCCATAGCACGTTTGTCGAGACATCGATCAACAGCATTCATCATCTGTTCAAGGCGGAACGGTTTGAGAATAAAATCAGAAGCGCCGGCTCTGAGTGCCTGAATGGCAGTATCCAGATCAGCGTAGGCGGTCATGAAGATAATATCGCTACTGCGGTTGGTATCTTCGAAGGCTTCATGCCATTCCATGCCGGATCGTCCCGGTAGCTTTATATCCACGATCAAGAGATCAAAGTGGCAGCGTTTTCTAAGCTCTTCAGCTTCTTCTACGCTTCCTGCCGTTTCTACTAAGGCGAATCGCTTAGCGAGAGCTTTCTGTAAGAAACTTCTCATGCCAACTTCGTCGTCAACAACCAATACTGATACTGCGGGAGCTTGCGTGCCTTGCAGAGGTGAATTCATTTCAACTCAAATCTCTAAAAATGACCGTTATGGTAATGCTTGGGAATAGAATCCAATTTTATTGGACAATTTGTCCCAGTCAATATTTTGTGAGGACATTATGACTCATAAAGGGTGAAAGAGTGATAAGACTATTGTTTCATTTTTTCGCAATAGGGTTCAGGATTGCTGAATTTATGATCAAAATACTCATTTAATAGAAGGGCTTATTCACATTAAGTCTAAAAGATTTATATGATCCCGCAATTGGCATTCATATTGCTCTTATGAGGGTGTGAGTAGCAATGACCCCTTACACAGGCTGTGTAGGGTGCTAGCTCTAGACAATTATAATGATTGAATAAGGAATATAGAGATGAAAAAGTGGATCGCGGCAGCCCTCTCCACAACGATTATGGCAGCAACCTCAGTTACAGCTGTTGCTGAAGAGCAGATTATCCGTTTAGCAACGACAACAAGTACTTATAACTCTGGTTTGTTGGATAAGTTATTGCCTGTATTTGAAAAACAACATGACGCTAAAGTTCAGGTAATCGCCGTAGGTACAGGTAAGGCATTGCGAATGGGTGCAGCAGGTGATGTGGATGTGGTCATGACCCACGCACCTAAGGCTGAGAAAAAATTTGTAGATGGTGGTTTTGGTGTAAGCCCTAAGAGTGTTATGTACAACGATTTTGTTATTGTTGGCCCGGCAGCTGATCCAGCAAAAATCAAAGATTCTAGTGATGTAGCTGAGGCTTTGGCTGCTATTGCGAAAGTTGATGCTGATTTCATCTCACGTGGTGATGATTCAGGTACCCACAAGAAAGAGCTTTCCTTATGGGCGGCAACTTCTCAAGGCAAAGAGTTTGCTAACTATAAAGAAGTAGGCCAGGGCATGGGCAAAGTGCTTCAGATAGCTGATGAGCTGAATGGCTATACCATGACAGACCGTGGTACATGGTTGGCTTATGAAGATCGTCTACAGTTGAAGCTTTTGGTTCAAGGTGACAAGCGTTTATTCAACCCGTACCAGATCATTCAGGTTAACCCAAAGCTACACAATGGTTTGAATGTAACAGGTGCGGAACAGCTTTCTAACTGGTTCGTATCTTCTGAAGGTCAGACAATGATTAATGATTTTCGTATTAAAGGTAAAGCACTGTTCCATGGTTCTGCACAAGCAGAAGTAGCGACTAAGTAAACAATTATTTAGTATGTCGCCTGTGAATGCTAACTGTTTGCTTTCACAGGCTCTTTTTCCTGATGTAGTAATAAATAATGCAAGATAATCTGTTAGATACATCGATGTTAGCTCTGCAGTTGTTGTTTAGTTTTGATGCAGATCTTTGGAATATTATTGGCGTATCTTTTCGAGTTTCAATTACAGCAATCGCTATTGCCACTGTGCCCGCCATTTTAGTGGGTTTTTTATTGGCGATGTGTGATTTCAAAGGGCGTTCACTCGTTATTGCTCTTTTCAATGCGCTAATGGCAGTGCCTACAGTGGTTGTAGGTCTGACTTTATATCTTATGCTGTCCCGTAGTGGTCCTTTTGGAGATCTTCATCTTTTATTCACCCAGCCTGCCATGATTATTGGTCAAGTCATGCTGGCATTTCCGCTTCTAGTTTGTATGAGCCACTCTGCTTTTCAGGCGGTGGATAGAAGGGCTTGGGAAACAGCACGTACATTAGGTGCAGGTTACACTTTTTCTATTATCACGATAATGCGCGAAGCGAGATTTGCTTTGCTTGCCGTGGTGGTTGCAGGTTTCGGCAGAATTATCTCAGAAGTTGGCTGTTCGATGATGGTCGGTGGCAACATCATGGGTTATACGCGAAACATTCCGACAGCGATTGCGCTGGAGACGAGTAAAGGGATGTTTGCTCAGGGCGTGGCACTTGGTTTGGTTTTATTGGTGCTGGCACTGTTTTTGAATTTCACCTTGGCGTCAGTACGAGGTAAAGGTCAGGCTGTTTAGCGGCTTGATTGTGAGGGTGTTATGAGTATCGAATTAAATGCTAGCAATCTGGTAAAACGTTTTGATCAACGAGAGCTATTTAATATTCGTAAATTGACGTTGAAAGAAGGCGAGAGTTTTCACCTGAGTGGTGATAATGGCGCCGGTAAAACAACGCTGATGAAAATATTGGCAGGCTTAGATAAGCCTTGTGAAGGCTCAGTTACGGTCACACCAAATAAGCGAAGTTTTCTGAATACTAAATTGCACCCCAAGGTCGTTTATTTACATCAAACCCCGTACATTTTTGCTGGCACAGTGGAAGATAATATTGCTTATGGTTTACGTCTTAGAGGTGAATCTAGGCTAAAGATTAAAACACTCGTAGATAAAGGATTGGCTTGGTCTCGCTTACAGCCTTTGGCTGAACAGCAGGCGCATTCTTTGTCAGGTGGTGAAAAGCAACGTTTAGCGCTAGCTCGGGCGTGGGTTTTAAACCCAGGCTTGCTATTTCTGGATGAGCCAACAGCGAATCTGGATCGAAAATCGGTAGAAACCGTTGCTGAATTAGTTAAAGAAATGCTTGATGGCGGTACGGCCGTAATGGTTTCGAGTCATCAAAGTAATTGCGTGACAGAACTTTGTCAGCGCAACTTATTGTTAGAAAATGGTTCTATAAAAGAAACAGCTCAATTAAATGAGGCTCATCAATATGCATAATCCTGATCAAGTAACCGCCGTTATTCTTGCTGGTGGTATGGCTCGTCGAATGGGGGGCGTGGATAAAGGCTGGATGGAGCTAAATGGTAAGCCATTAATTAAGCATGTTTTAGATGTTATTCAGCCGCAAGTTGCGCGCTGCATGATCAATGCAAATCGTAGTATGGATGCTTATGGTACTTTGGGGTTGCCGGTTATTTCAGACCTTGAAGGTGATTTTCAAGGGCCGTTAATGGGCATAGCAACCGGTCTTCATCATGCGGCTACTGATTGGGTATTGTTTGCGCCTTGTGATGGGCCGTTTCTACCTCCAGTCTTAGTTCGTCGCATGTTGCTTCAAGCCCGTGAGCAAAAGGCAGAAATCGCTGTGGCGACTGATGGCAAGCGTATGCAGCCGGTAGTTGCTTTGATTCATCGCGACCTACTAAAAAGTGTCCAGAAAGCGTTAGCTTCTGGCGAGCGTAAGATTGATCGTTGGTATGCGCAGCATAACTACACAGAAGTTGATTTCTCTGATTTTCCTGAAGCTTTCACCAATGTTAACCGTCGCGATGATCTCGATGATCTTCAACAGATGCCAAAACTACTTGGCTTTGCTGCTTGGAGTGGTACAGGTAAAACAACATTATTGAAAAAGCTAATCCCAGCTCTAAAAGAAGATGGTATTCGTGTTGGTGTCATCAAGCACGCCCACCACAAATTCGATGTTGATCACCCTGGCAAAGATAGTTACGAGCTTAGAAAAGCAGGTGCTGATCAGATGTTGATTAGCTCTGGTAAACGTTGGGCGTTAATGGTTGAGCAGGATCAAGGCGACCGTCCATCTTTAAATCATATGTTAAGCCGAATGGATCATTCTTTATTGGACTTAGTATTGGTCGAAGGCTTTAAGCAGGAGTCTTTCCCGAAGATCGAGTTGCATCGCAAAGAGATCAATAAAGGCTTAATGTATCTTGAGGATGAGAACATCATTGCAGTGGCTTCGGATGAGCCATTAGAATTGCATCGAGAGCTACCCTTGTTCAATATTAATGACACAGACGAAATTCTGCGTTTTATTAAAGAGTACATCAGCTAGGTAATTGATTGATGAGCGAAGTGTTAAGTTGTTTTGATCCGGCCGCTAATCCGGGTGGTATGTTGCCTGTTGCTGAAAGTATTCAGACCATACTCAATCAAATTGATGTTCAAAGCAGTACTGAAATTCTAGCTGTCTCCGAAGCGGTAGATCGCATTTTGGCGGTAGATTTAGTTTCAGGTATTAATGTTCCGCAACAACGAAACTCAGCGATGGATGGTTATGCTGTTGCGGCTGATAGTTTATCTGGTGAGCCCTTAGAGGTTATCGGTCGTGTGTTTGCTGGTGAAGCCTTCTTGGGCAAAGTAGGCGCTGATCAAGCAGTAGAAATTATGACGGGTGCGCCCGTACCTGAGGGTGCTGATAGCGTCATCATCAAAGAAGCCTGTACTCGTGAGGGTGATCGATTAACTTTCGTTGGGCAGGTCAAACAAGGACAAAATGTCCGAGAGGCGGGTGAGGATATCTCTGAAGGGGAGACTGCTCTTAAGGCGGGTTGTCTTTTACGTCCTCAAGAGTTGGGATTAATCGCTTCGCTAGGTCATACCGAAGTGACAGTCTATCGATCTTTAAAGGTCGCAATTTTCTCTACAGGTGATGAAGTTACGGCCCAAGGGCAGCCTCTGCCCGAAAACTGCATTTACGATACAAATCGCTTTTCTCTTACTGGGCTTTTACAGCGTTTAGGCTGCGAGGTGATCGACTATGGCATCATCGAAGATTCTCAGAAGGTAATGGAAGAAACTTTGCGTAAGGCATCGAAAGAAGCCGATATGGTGATCTCTTCTGGTGGTGTATCTATGGGGCAAGCCGACTTTATTAAAGATGCGTTGGCTGCTGTAGGTGAAATTAATTTCTGGCGCATAGCGATGCGACCAGGTCGTCCGCTGGCTTTTGGCAAGCTAGGAAATACCCCATTTTTCGGACTGCCTGGTAACCCTGTTGCAGTGATGGTGACTTTTACTCAGTTTGTTCAGCCTGCACTGCGTAAAATGGCGGGCGAGTTAAATTGGCAACCAAGACGTATGGCTGCAATTGCTGAGACTTCTCTTCGTTCTAGACCGGGTAGGACTGATTATAGTCGCGGTGTTTATTCAATTAATGAAAATGGCGAATTAGTCGTTAGGTCCACAGGTAGCCAAGGCTCTGGCATTTTAACATCTATGGTTTCTGCAAATTGTTTAATCGAGATAGTTGATGAATTTGCAAGTATCGAGGTAGGGCAAAAGGTCATTATTCAGCCATTCTCGGATCTTGTTTAAAGATTATTCGATTTTAAAAAAAGGGCTGATTAAAGCCCTTTTTTATTACCTAAATTTGTCATATCGCTTTCATTGTTTAGTCACAAAAATAAGGTTTCATTAACGTAGTTGATAAGCCCATAACGGGTAGTTAGTAATGAATTAGGACTGATAGATGAGTAGCAAACTTCGATTGGCTAATTTGCCATTAGAGCAGGATGAAATGGAAGAAGACTATATGGATGGTCAATACGCTGATCATCAGCGTAGGAAAGTAGCAAAAGGAAAACGCAAGAAGCAGAGCGCTGATAATTATATGGAACAGCGTTCATTAAAGCGTGATTTCGATATGAATATGCCGAATTTCTAAGTAGTTTGCATAAAAAAGGAGCTTATTTAAGCTCCTTTTTTTATTGAGTTCGGTCTATAGGGCTAACGCTTTTTCTTTGCGGAAGACTTGCGGCCAATAACTTGGGTACGCGTTGCTTTGTTGTGCTTCTTCTTAGGGCTCTTCTTGTGAATGCGTTTTCTTAATCCTTCACGGCTACCCACCTCGTAACCTTTACGGAAAATACGCTTGATAGGTGTGCCAATAAGGCGCTCAATGCTATCTAATGCACTTTCTTCCTCTCGGCTGACAAAAGATATTGCCTTACCTTGAGTTCCTGCACGGCCGGTACGGCCTACACGGTGCACATAGTCTTCGGCCAGGTAAGGAAGATTGTAATTTACAACGTGTTCTAGTCCTTGAATATCCAATCCACGCGCTGCAACTTCGGTTGCAACGAGTACTTGGATTTTACCCGCTTTAAAGTCTGCAACAGCACGACGGCGAGCGCCTTGGCTTTTATCACCATGACAAATCACCGCCTCAATGCCATCGACTTTTAGGTCAAGCATTAACTCGTTAGCTTGGGCTTTTGTGCTGGTGAATACTAATACTTGGAACCAGTTTTCTTCCTGTATAAGTTCTGCAAAAAGATCGGCTTTACGCTTTTCTTCTACTGGGTAAACGACATGGTCGACTGTATCGGCAATAGAGTTCTGTCTGGCTGCTTTGATCTGTTCAGGCTTCTTCTGAATCTTCCTAGAAAGCTTGTGTACGGCCTCTGATAAGGTGGCAGAGAAGAGCAGAGTTTGCTTTGAAGAAGGTGTTGCTTCCAAGATGGTTAGTACATCGGTAACAAAGCCCATATCGAGCATGCGGTCGGCTTCATCAAGTACGGCAAATTCAGTTTTGCTTAGGTCAACATTGCTTCCACTCAAGTGTTCAATCAAGCGGCCTGGTGTTGCAATAAGAATGTCTGCGCCATGACGTAGTTTCTTCTTCTGAGTATCAAGGTTTACGCCGCCATAAACAGCCAACACGCGAAGATTTAGGTGTTTATTATAACGGCCAATCGTTTCAGCTAGTTGTTGTGCAAGTTCTCGTGTTGGCGTCAAAATAATCGAGCGAATCTGACGCTCCGTTAATTCACGCGGGTTATCAGAGATCTTCTGCAGAATAGGGATAGAAAAGGCAGCGGTCTTGCCTGTACCCGTTTGGGCATTAGCAAGCAGATCCTTGCCGCGGCGGCCAGGCACAATTGCTTGTTCTTGAATTGGGGTCATGTCTGTATAGCCACATTCATCCAGAGCTTGTTGTAA
Source organism: Neptuniibacter sp. SY11_33 (assembly GCF_047778025.1). Taxonomy (GTDB): domain Bacteria; phylum Pseudomonadota; class Gammaproteobacteria; order Pseudomonadales; family Balneatricaceae; genus Neptuniibacter. Next base: position 1,953,177 of record NZ_CP180543.1, on the reverse strand, counting down.
CTCAGGTGATAGGTCTAGCGATGAAAATTTCATATTGCCCCTCAAGAGACTCGCAAAAAGCGGCAATTATAAAGCAATTTAGTCTAATTAGTCATAGTCGTGTGATTCAGATCATACTATGTTAAATACTAAAGTAGGCAAACGCTTGTTTGATGAATTATAGTAGACTCATAAACAAGGTAGAGCCTATAACTTATTGAATAGAGAAGAGAAATGACGTTAGCGGATAGTAAGAAACTGACAGTAATCTTCCGTATCGAGCCGGGATGTTTAGGACCTGAAGGTTTGAGCCATGTCGATAAATTTTGTGTTAAAGCTGGTTTAAAGTTACAAAGCACAGCGCCGGCTTACATTACATGGCAGGTAGAGCCACGTCACGATAAGACACTACCTGAAATCGATTACGCCATTTTGGGTAGGGCGCTTAGCCGTGATCATGCAAAACGTTATTTAAGTCACTTTAACTTAGAAATTGATAAGTTTGAGATGACAGCTTTTGATGAACTGCCTGAGATTATTGATCAATATTTTGGTCGCTAACGCCTAAGTTAGTCATTCACTACTCTTTCATATCTGCTTGCTATACTTAAGCTCACTAGGGCTAGCCATTAAAGAGTTTAGGTATATGCATGCGCTTTTGTCTTTTTCTTATTGCTTGTCTTCTGTTGCCTAATTCCAGTTTTGCAGAGAAACAGGTTATCCATATCGCAGCCATAGATTGGTGTCCGCAGATTTGCCCTGAAGCTGATAAGCCGGGCTACATTATCGATCTGGTGAAGCAGATTTACAGTAATACACAATATGAACTCGATATTCGAATCTACCCTTGGAGTCGAGCTTTATCTATGACTCAGCAGGGGCGAGTTCATGCTGTTCTATCTCCAGCTAAGCCTGAAGCGCCCGATCTTCTTTACCCGATAAATGAAGTGGGTACACAGCGCATGTGCTTTTTTACCGATAGAGAAAAGCAGTGGCAGTACGAGAATGTTCATAGCTTGAAGAACAGGCAGTTTGGCTTATCTACAGATACATCAATTGAAGAGTTAAATGATTATGCGTTACTTCATCCTGAGCAGTTTCAATACCTTCCATATAATGAGCGCCATATAGTCCAGCAAGCTAAAAAAGTGCTGCGTAATCGGATTCACGCTTTTCTTTTTACCTATAACAGTACTGTATATACGTTAAAAAATGCGGGTAAATGGGATAGATTTAAAAGTGCAGGTTGCGTGCAAGAAGCAAAAATCTATATGGCATTTTCACCGCAAATTAATATGCAAGATGATATTAAGAAAATGATGGAAGTCTTCGATGATAAAATGGCCATCCTAAAGCGGGGTGATGGTATTTTTCAGGTGATGAGTCATTATGGTTTAGATGATTGGAGAGCTAAATAGGGATACTGCCAATGTTGAACTTAGTAATCAAAGGGTGATATATCGCCTGAGTACTCGAGCTTATTTCCACAATGATTGCAGTAGGATGCGCTTGCTTTTTGCTCGTTGCCACAAGCTTTGCAATTTACCTTAATAGAATCCCGTTTCGCACGTTGGTCGATCACATCTGCCATTTTATCTTTTAAGTCGGCACTGCACTCCAGATTGTTTTCTTGAATGATATTCCATAGGGATTCAGTGATCACTGACAGTGTTTCTAGCTTTAGTTCTAAGGCGTTGATTCGTGCCGAATTGATCTCAGACTCAAGCGTTGGTCTAGATTCTAAGGTTTTTTCGACAGAAGCTGGATCTTGGTCGTTCATGACAGTGTCTTGTTCAGCTAAAACGGTAGATTTTGGATTGGTAAGTGTAATCGCTTGTCATGATAAGCGATAGGGGGAAGGTATAGCTCTCTAAATGGTTTTAAAGAGCTATCGATCATCTTGTCTATTCTTCGTCTAGAAAGTACACGGAACCTTGAAGGAGGAGCGCTTTTAATAGCTGTAGGTTTTCTTCAGTGGGTTCTATCTGTTCATGATAAAGGTTGGCGCAAAGACTTTCGGCCAAAGTTACTTGTCCTTGAGAGCATGCACAGCCTTTGCCATCAACGAACAAAATAAAATGATCGTCTAGTCGGTTAAAAGCAAAGCGTGATCCCTCACTGCGACAAAGTGGTATTCCGGCTACTAATAACTCGGCGATCTCTTCTTCATCCATTTCGCAGACTTGTTCTGCGCCATGCTCCGGATTCTTTGGTTCAGTCATAAACTGACCAAACCAGTGAGTCAGTAGTTCAGGGCTATCAATGTATTCCTTCAACGTTGACTTTACACGCTCCAAGGCTTCATCTGTAATTTCGCCAGGGTTGGCTTGTAGAGCAAGATCAGAATCGCTATAGCGGTCTTCAGCTTTTGTAATATCTGACAGATAATCGGTAAAGCCAGACATCATCTCTTGATGAGATGGCGCTCTAAAGCCTACTGAATAGGTCATGCAATCATCGCCAATAGCAAAACCGTTATGACCAACACGTGGTGGAACATACAGCATATCGCCAGGCTGAAGGTCCCATATGTGTTCGGGTTCCCATTCAGGCAGAATCATCACAGGAACGTCCGGGCGACGTGGCGAATCTTCACCGTATATACCGCCCACTTCCCAGCGTCGGGTGCCTGAAGCTTGGATCAGAAAGACATCGTAATTGTCGTAATGTGGTCCCACGCCGCCACCGTCAGCTGCATAGCTGATCATAAGATCATCTAGTCGCCAATTTGGCACAAATCGGAAGTGCTCGAGTAGCTCGTTTGCTTCAGGGATCCAGTGATCGACCGATTGCACGAGTAGGCTCCAGTGCGAGTCGGGAAGTTCCGCGAAAGTTTCTTCCTGCAGAGGACCGTGCTTTAAAGACCAATCCTTACCGTCCGGTGACTGTGTTATCAGACGTGATTCTACGTCTTCCTCTAATGCCATGCCGGCTAACTCGTCAGCCGTAACAGGGGGCTCAAAATTAGGGAAAGCGTTGCGAATAAGTAAAGGCTTCTTCTGCCAGTATTCAGCTAAAAATGTTTCTACGCTGATGTCACCAAACGGAGATTTCACTAGTCAATTAACTCCATAAGCTGTTCGATTGCTTCTTCCATTTCAGCGTAAACTTTACGCTTGTCGCGATTAGCTAGAGCAGCAAGCTTATTGTTGCCAACTTTCTTTATGCCTTTCTGCAGAGTTGTAGCGCATTCACGGATGCCAGCGGCGTTGTAACCAACCGTCTTGGACTCTTGGTGCATCTTATCGATGTTGTCGCGAAGCTCGTTAGCCTGTTTTAGTAGTGCTTGTAAATTCTCTTCCATCTTTTGGCCTTGTCGTAGGTTATATAGTTGTAATTATTTTTTTAGTTTTACGACCGTTTCTTCAATTGAAGTTAAAATGCCGCGAAGCATATTCAGCTCAGTTTTCTCAGGACGTGAGCGATTGAAGTAGCGGTGTAATTTTTCCAGTACTTTACCCTCATGCTGAGGGATGATGAAATCGGTCAAACGTAGCACTTTCTCTAGGTGCTCGTAGAACAGAGCCATCTCTTTATGGCGAGGGTATTCGCTTTCGATTTCGTTATAGCTTTTGTTTTCCGCTGCCATAAAGATCTCGTAGCAAAGCAGTTGGATTGCTTGAGATACGTTCAGCACTGGGTACTCAGGGTTAGCAGGGATGTAGACATGGTAGTTACATTGCGCTAATTCGTGGTTATGAAGGCCCATAGTTTCACGACCAAATACGATAGCCACTTCACCTGATTTAGCTTCAGCTACTACACGTTCCGCGCCTTTGCGTGCATCTAGTAGAGGGCGGTCGAAAGTGCGTTTAGTGCGCGCACTTGTACCAATTACTAGCTGGCAATCGGCAATCGCTTCTTCAAGGGTGTTAACGACGATAGCGCTATCTAATAAGTCTTTTGCGCCAGCGGCGCGAGAATCAGCTTCTGCGCTTGGGTATTCTTCCGGTTCAACCAGATAGAGTTTGCTTAGCCCCATGTTTTTCATAGCGCGTGCCGCTGCGCCGATATTGCCGGGGTGGAATGTATTGATCAGTACAACTCGAACGTTAGATAACATTTTTAATGGTTCTCACAATGAATCTACAAAACGATTCAGATCATAAATGAATCGCTCTTTATGCCATAAATGCGGAGAGTGGTCGGATTTCTCATAAATATGCAATTCCGAGCGCTCAATATTCTCATTAACCCACTGTTGTAGCTCGGCGCTATAAAACTGGCTTTCATCGCCGTAGATCAGCAGGGTAGGTAGTTTAATACTAGATACAACGTCACGATAATCTTGCTGGGTAATGCTATCCCAGCAGCGGGTTAGCAGATCGCCAGGTTGCTTCTGCAGATATTTACGCATCTGCTGGAAGCCACGAGAGTTTTGCTCGTAATTTTCTCTGGAACGTTGATTTTTACCAAAGGCAATCAGCTCAAGTACTGCCTCAGCGAAATTTTCGGTCAGGCGGTGAATGAAGGCGCTGTTGGATGCTTGCGAGAAACCACTGTATACACCGTGCTGCCATTCATCATCGGTGATTAGTTTTGGTGATTGATCGACAATGCAAAGCCCGCGGAGTCGTTTATGACCGTGCCGACGTAAGTATTCCCAAGAGGTTAATGCTCCCATAGAGTGTCCAACGAGGACTGCATCTTCTATCTGAAGGTGATCTAGCATGGCTTCTAGATCATCTGCCATAGAGGGCAAGCTAATATCGCTTTCTTCACAATATTCGTGGGTTCCATGCCCACGAGCGTCCCAGCTTACCACACGGTGGTTTTCTGCAAGCCCAGAAGCAAAAGGGAGCCATTCACGAACACTAGCCGTCCAGCCGTGAAGAAAAACTAAGGTAGTTTCACCTTCACCGAGAGAGATGTAATGGATCTCAGTGCCGTCTGGTCGTGTGAAGTGTTCCATGGGGTTAATCTATGCCTTATATAAAAAACGGGGCTATAGCCCCGTTTCATAAAACTGATTATTTAGATCAGCTTAGATCTTTTTAGCTTGGTCAGCAGCGTTGCCGATGTAGCTATGAGGAGTCAGTTCTTTAAGTGACTGCTTAGCTTCTTCTGGCATGTCCAAAGTATCAACAAACGCTAGGATTGTTTCTTTACTCATGTCCTGACCACGAGTTAGCGCTTTTAGCTTCTCGTAAGGCTCTTCGATAGCGTAACGACGCATTACTGTTTGGATAGGTTCTGCTAGAACTTCCCAAGCATTTTCTAGGTCTTCGTTCAGCTGAGCCGGGTTAAGCTCAAGCTTGCTAATACCTTTAAGGCTAGACTGGTAAGCGATCAAGCTGTAACCGAAACCTACGCCCATGTTGCGCAGAACAGTAGAGTCGGTTAGGTCACGCTGCCAGCGAGAAATCGGTAGTTTCTGCGCTAGATGGCTCATGATTGCGTTTGCAATGCCCAAGTTACCTTCGGAGTTTTCGAAATCAATTGGGTTAACTTTATGCGGCATAGTGGATGAGCCAACTTCGCCTGCAATAGTTTTCTGCTTGAAATAAGCCTGAGAGATGTAGCCCCATACGTCACGATCGAAGTCGATCAGAATCGTGTTGAAACGAGCAACTGCATCGAAAAGCTCAGCGATGTAGTCGTGTGGCTCGATCTGAGTTGTATATGGGTTAAAAGATAGGCCAAGGCTTTCAACGAAGTCTTTAGCGTTCTGTTCCCAGTCGATGTCAGCATAAGCAGATAGATGAGCGTTGTAGTTGCCAACCGCGCCGTTAATCTTGCCTAAAAGCTCAACATTCTGAAGCTGTTTGATCTGACGCTGCATGCGGTAAGCAACGTTAGCCATCTCTTTACCAACAGTTGTTGGAGAGGCAGTCTGACCGTGAGTACGTGAAAGCATTGGTTGCTCAGCAAATTCACGGCCCATCTTAGCGATTTCGTCAGTTACTTGCTGCATCTGTGGAACTACAACATCAAGACCGTTTTTCAGCATAAGTGCATGAGAAAGGTTGTTAATGTCTTCAGATGTGCAGGCAAAGTGAACAAATTCATTGATCGCCATTAGCTCGGCGTTATCTTTGAACTTGTCTTTAATGAAGTACTCAACCGCTTTAACGTCGTGGTTGGTAGTACGTTCGATCGTTTTAACAGCCTGAGCGTCTTCAGGGCCGAAGTTATCAACGATCGAGTTCAGCAGAGCATCAGCTTCAGAACTTAACGCTGGAACTTCAGTGATTTGTGGATGCGCAGCTAGTTTTTGTAACCAGCGAACCTCAACTTCAACGCGGAAGCGAATCAGGCCATATTCACTAAAAACATCACGCAGGTCAGCTGTTTTGCTGCCATAGCGGCCATCAACCGGAGAAACGGCTGTCAGTGCAGAAAGCTCCATGAATCGATCTCTACCTTTTAGGTTAAAAAGAAGGCGCGCATTATACCTGAGTCGTGGGACTTTTCGTAGGGGTATATGGATAAAGGGCGGCGCAAGTTCTAAGCTTAAATTGTCGCTACACAATATAGTTAAATTTAGCTGAAATTGAGGAGGGTAGTTATATGACTATGTCTGTTACCGGCTCCTTTGGGTCCAGCGACCAAACCAAACTGGTATTTGATGACCTAATGGCTAATGGAGTGCCAAGAGAGCAAGTGTTTATAGATAAAAGCTGCAATATGGTAAAAGTATTGATAGCTGACGCTGCGGAGAGTGATATCGAAGCTATGCTTCGTAGTCATGATGCAAATGAGTTATCGGTTCGTCACGCGTAACTTTGTAATCGATACATAAAATAGATAGGTAAATAAAAACCGGATGCTTTAACGAGCTATCCGGTTTTTTGAATTATCTAAATACCGTCACCTCTTATGAGGTTTCCATAATCTTTTTAAGGGAAGGGCGTAGGCGAGATTTGAAGAACAGTAACTGCCAGCGTTTACCGCCTTTCTGACGCCATAGCATTGCACTACGAATACCAGCTAATAGTAGCGCGCGTATCTTTGCTGCGTTTTCACTGTTTTGTAGATGACGCGGGTCGCCCGTCACTTGGATACGAAAACTAAAGCTACTAATCGTATCTTGGTAAAGGCTTGCGATATTTGCGATTACATTTGGATGACAGTAACTGCTCGCAGTTGGCTCGCTATCTGGTTGATCAGAATTAAAGTAGCGTGCTTGCTCAGATACCTGAGCTAAACGTTGCGCTACATTATTTAGCATCTCTGGGTCGCTACTAAGCTTGCGCTCAAGGTGCATCATGCTCAGCGCATAGCGAATAACATCTTTGTTATGTTCTGCTCGCGGCTTATCAATCAGGTCTCTTAGGTTTTGCAGACCTAAATGTAGATTGAATGGCAGGTCGTTAGCGCCGCCGTAAATCTCTTCGGTTGATGCAGGGTTTAACTGCATAATGCTATAGACCGATGTTTCTAAGCTGTCTTGAGCAACCATGCCCCTTGTCGCAATTTGTTCAACGAGAGCGGCTGCTTGGAATAAACCAGCTAGGCCCAGTGCTTGTTCGTCATGCTGTCGTGACATTGGGGCCTCCTAGTCGTCTTTGCCTGTATGTTCGATAACACCACCACCTAGGCAGATGTCTTCTGCGTAGATAACTACGGATTGACCAGGTGTAATAGCACGTTGAGCTTCTGCAAAACGAATCAAGTAACCACTGTCACCATGACGCTCGATCGTGCATGCCTGATCGGTTTGACGGTAGCGTACTTTGGCTGTGCAGGTATATGGCAATGCTGGCTCTTCATTATTGATCCAGAAAATTTCGTCTGCTGTAAGCCAATCGGTAAATAACAGATCATTTTGTTTGCCTTGAACTGCAATTAAAACATTACGATCCAGATCTTTACCTGCTACGAACCATGGCTCTTCTGGGTAATCTTTAAGACCACCGATCTGAAGCCCTTGGCGCTGTCCTATGGTGTAGTACATCAAGCCAGAATGCTCGCCAATCACATCGCCCTTAGGTGTTTCGATTTTGCCTGGCTGGGCCGGTAAGTACTGCTTGAGGAAGTCGCTAAATCTGCGCTCGCCAATAAAGCAGATACCGGTACTGTCTTTCTTGTTGTGAGTGATTAAGTCATGCTCTTCAGCAAGTTTACGAACTTCAGGTTTTTCTAGTTCGCCTACAGGGAAGAGGGTCTTTTCAATTTCGACCTGACCTACTTGATGCAAGAAGTAGCTCTGGTCTTTATTTTTATCTAGCCCTTTTAATAGACGTGTTTTGCCGTCACGATCACCGCGGCGGACATAATGGCCGGTTGCGATGTAATCTGCACCAAGTTCGACTGCATATTCAAGGAAGGCTTTAAACTTGATTTCACGGTTACATAAGATATCAGGGTTAGGTGTACGGCCAGCTTTGTATTCCTCTAGGAAATGCTCAAATACATTATCCCAGTACTCAGCAGCGAAGTTGGCTGTGTGCAGATAAATGCCAAGCTTGTCACAAACTGCTTGGGCATCAGCGAGATCTTCTTTGGCGGTACAGTATTCAGTGCCATCATCCTCGTCCCAGTTTTTCATGAACAGGCCTTCTACTTGATAGCCTTGTTGCATTAATAGTAATGCTGAAACGGATGAATCTACGCCGCCGGACATGCCGACGATCACTTTGGTATTGCTGTGATCAGTCATGTGTTTTTTCAGTTAATTGCTATATTCGTGTATCAGATCTAAAGGGTATTGCTTACCGGCTAGGTAATCATCAATACATTTCAAAACCATTGGGCTACGAAGTTTGTCCGTATGAGCGACAATCTCGTCGCGTGTCATCCAGACAGCGCGAATGATGCCTTCATCGAGTTCACGCTCTGGTTCGTGCTTGATTGCTTCCGCATAGAAGCAAGCGCGATGGTAAGTTGTATTGTTGTTACCAGATTTATAGACGTAAAACCCTGTTAGATATTTAGGGCTTACATGCCATGCAGACTCTTCTAATGTTTCTCTGCATGCGGCTTCTATAAAGGTTTCGCCTTCTTCGATATGGCCCGCAGGTTGATTGAAAACTATTTCACCTGAAGATCTTTCTTCTACCAAAAGGAACTTGCCTTCCATTTCTACGATGACAGCAACTGTTGCGTGTGGATGCCAATCCATCATATTCCTCGGTAATTACTCCAATATTTATTGGATAGATGACTCAAAAATTAGTTCGACACAATACCATCAAACCAGTGTTTTTAATAGGTTATAAGCCTATTGAACATTGCTTCTTTAATAGCTTTTGGTGGTATGATTTCAGTATCAATTTAGAGAGGAATTACCATGGCAACAACTCAAGTGATTGTCGCTACAGACAATTTTGATATTGGCGCACTGTCGGAAAGTGTAAGGGCTGATGATGCGACCAGTGGGGCCATAGTCACTTTTACTGGAATCGTGCGCGAATTAGAGATAGCTGACAATCAGCTGGATGCACTATTCCTTGAGCATTATCCAGGTATGACCGAAAAAGCGCTTGAGAAGATAGCAAGTCAGGCACGTGAACGCTGGGAGCTCGGTAATATTGTCATTTATCATCGAGTTGGCCGTTTAGACCTTAACGAGAATATCGTTTTTGTTGGGGTCGGTAGTGCCCATCGAGTTAATGCTTTTGAAGCAGCTCAGTTCATAATGGATTACCTAAAGAAAGATGCACCATTCTGGAAGAAAGAGATTTCTAATGAAGGTGAGAACTGGGTAGAGCAAAAAGACAGCGATCTAAAAGCCGCTGATTCTTGGTGAATACGGCAGAACAAAGGGATAAGCGGATGGTAACTTGTTACTTACGCTATGTAATCGATCCAGACAAAGTCGCAGAATTCGAGTGCTATGCAAAGCTATGGATTCCACTGGTTAACAAGTTTGGTGGTCAACATCATGGCTATTTCCTGCCGTCTGAGGGGGCTAACAACATCGCGTTAGCATTGTTCAGTTTTCCAAGCCTCGCGGCATATGAACAATACCGTATAGATTCCTTTAAAGACACTGAATGCATGGCTGCATTTGATTATGCCAAGCAGACCAAATGCATCCAGAGTTATGAGCGAAGCTTTTTTAAGCCTGTGTTTGGAAACTGATCTGTACGCTGGTTAAGCCCAGTGCACGCAGTTACGTCCATTTTTCTTGGCTTTGTATAGAGCTTGATCTGCCTTTTCGAGCAGCATGTCATCTGTATGTGTCAGATCATTTAACTCTGCAATACCAAAAGTCGATGTTACAGATGATTTAAGTGTATTAGCTTCTTGAAAGTATTGGCGAATCCGCTCAGTAATTTCTGCAGCTTCTTCTGAGGTTGTATCAGGGAAGCAGATAACAAATTCATCTCCTCCAAATCGACCTACAAAATCGCCTTTCCTGATGTTGTTACGCAGTATTTCAGCAAATGAAATTAAGATATTGTCTCCAGCGAGATGCCCTAAAGTGTCGTTTACCTGTTTAAAGTGGTCTAGGTCGCATACACAAAGGCTTAATGGGGCCTCTTGTTCTTCTGCTTGTGACAGTGCTTGGTTTAACTCTTCAAAGAAATGACGTCGGTTATATAGATCGGTTAGAGGATCGTAATTAGCGAAGTAACTGATTTTTTCGATCGCTTTTTCACGGCTTTTCATAATTTGGCTAATAAGCATCAGCATGATGGTGCCGAGAGAGAAAACGAAAAGTGTAAAAATTACGACACCTTTTATTATTTGGGCTTCATGCCTTTCAACTGCATGAGCAGAATTCTGAGTAAATCTTTGAAGTTCGTCCCTTAAAGAAATGAGTTCTTCTGTGAGATCTTTTTCTTCCGCAGTCAAAAGGGTTATGAGCTCAGGAGGGTAAGCTTCACGGCTTTCTACATTGTGGGATATCATTTGTAGAACTTGATTTTGGTACTGATCATGCTCAGTAATAATCTGCTGAAGAAGCTGGTCAATTTTAGACATTTTGAGTCGTGTAATCTCCCGAGGTGAATGCAGCATAGGCTTTAACAATAATTGCAACTTCTCGGTTGTTTGAGAAAAACGGTCGCCTGTTCGAATAAAACTGTTTTGTAGTATTGGTATCACTTTGTTGCGATGAATTGACTCTAACTGATGTAGCTTTTCGATCAATAGAGTTTGTTCAAATTGTCGATCAATCAAAGGAAATAGCTCTGCCACAAGAGGTATGTCTTTATTGGCTACTTCGTAAAACTCAGCTTTTACTTGATTCATCTGCCAGTAGGAAAATGCACCGTTAACAAGAATTAGGATGGCAATTACCGATGCAAGTAAAAAAATCAGTTTGTTTTTTTTCTTATGATTTTCAGGGAATTTCATTAACTTTAATATCCGACGTAATAAAGTGAGTCGCGAGTAGAAAGAGCAGTATTGCTTATTCCTATTCTGAACTAGAAAGCTTAAATAAACCTTAAAAATAGAGATAAATCATTAACATTATTAATGGCTTATGGGTGAAAGGTCACACTCTGCTTGCTTTCTTAGCCTCTGTGTTAATCTCTGGAATAGTCCGGATTTAAGGCTCCAGATATGCCAATAAAGCGGGACTTCGATAAACCTTCCTGGGGTCATATCAACTACTTTTCCTGAAGCCTGTAACTCTTTACTTTGCTGATCTGGCACCATGCCGCAAGCGTGGCCTCGAATGATGATATTGAAAAATGATTCAGTAGAGGGAATACGGTGTTTCGGATATTCGTTTGGACCAATCTTAAAATTGTCTTTTAGATATCTGTTCTGAAGTTCGTCCTTATTGTTAAATTCAGCAACAGGGGCGTTGTAAAAATCTTCGGTGTTTATGCCGTCTGGAAAGTATTGATTGATGTAATCGGGGCTGGCTAGGCAGCGATAAATCATGACACCAAGTGGAATACAACTGCAGCCTTGCATTGGTTTTGGATTAGAACTGATGCACCCGATCACTTGACCTGTTTTAAGAAAGTGATGAGTCTGATCTTGATCGTCCAGTTTTAGATCTAGAAGGATTTTTTCGTCATCAAGCAGCGGTTTTACCGCGTCTAAAAACCAAGTAGCTAAGCTATCTGCGTTTAAGCCAATAGAAATTTTCGTAAAGCCATCCGATTGCTCAAGTGATATCTGTTCCTGTAGTTCTGCTTGTAGCAGAGATACTTGGTGGTAATGCTTCAGTAACAGCTGCCCAGCCGTTGTCGCTTGTATAGGCGTATTTCTGATAATCAGTGTTTGCCCAACACTGTCCTCTAACTGTTTTAAGCGCTGAGATACAGCTGATTGAGAGATGTTGAGCTTCTCTGCGGCCTTATCAAAATTACCTTCTTCGAGAATTGCTGCAAGTGCTTGGAGTTGTTTGTAATCAATCATTAGAAAAACTTATCAATCATTAGAATTATTAGTTTTACTGGCTTGTGAAAGTCTAGCACTATGCCTGCCATTATTCAGGGGGCGGTATGGTATCTATTTTCACAGGCGCGGCTTTGGCAGCATTGATAAAGGGCTTAGCGACAAGTGCAGGCCTTATAGTTGCGATGGGAAGCCAAAATACCTTTGTATTTACTCAAGGTTTACGTCGTCAGTTTCACTGGCCGATAGCAGCCTTGTGCGCCCTGATTGACATGATTTTGATCGCTGTTGGGGTGGCAGGTATGGGTATCCTGATCGCCCAATCAGAGAGCTGGATGTTCGCAGCTCGGATTGGCGGGGCGGTTTTTCTGTTTGTATATGGCGCTCAGTCCCTGCTCAAAGGTTTAAAACCGCAGGTAATTAAAGAAAATGAAATGGTTTTGGGTGGTTTAGGTAAAGCCTTGATCGTTACTTTGGTGATTACACTGCTCAATCCCCATGTGTATTTAGATACTGTGGTGCTTTTAGGGAGTATTGGGGGGCAATACCCAGCGCCTGAGAGAGTATGGTTTGCTATAGGTGCGATGGGTTTTTCATGCTTTTGGTTTTGGCTACTGGTGGCTGGAGCAAAGGTTTGTCAGCCAATATTCAATAATCCAAGAGCATGGCAGGTTATGGATCTGGCTATTTGGCTAACCATGTGGGCCATTGCGGTAACACTGCTCTGGCCCATCATGTTTAGTCATTCAGGTTAATGCTGAGGGTCTAAATCTTTTGGCTTTTCATTCGGCCAGTGCTGGTGGCGATTAAAGCGTTTTTCCATATAGCGGAATAAAAGCACCAAAAGGGCACTGATAATTAGATAGATCACACCGGCTGCGAAGAATATTTCGAGCGGCGTATAAGTTCTAGCGATGATTGTGCGTGCCATTCCCGTTAGATCGAGTAGTGTGATAGTGCTGGCTAGGGCGCTGCCTTTGAGCATTAGGATCACTTCATTGCCATAGGCAGGCATCATAATGCCAAATGCGCGAGGTAGGATGATACGTCGCAACATAAGTGGGTAGCTCATGCCTAAGGCTTTAGCGGCTTCAATCTCGCCTTTAGGGATAGATTGAATAGCGCCACGAAGTATTTCAGCGATATAAGCCGCAGTATGGAGCGCAAAGGTGATGATGGCACACCAGTAAGGTTCTTTAAGGATGGGCCAAAGCGCAGAGTTCTTAATGAATTCAAACTGAGAAGCACCGTAGTACACCAAGAAAATCTGTATCAATAACGGTGTACCGCGGAAAAAGAAAATATAAGCAAGAGGAAATGCTTGTAACCAAGGGCGACTAGAAACACGCATAAGTGCTAATGGTACTGCCAGCATAAGGCCAATAAAGCCGGATAATAGAACCAGCTCTAAAGTTAATAGTGCGCCTTCTAATAGGCGAGGGTAGTTTTCGTAGATTACTTCCCATTCCCAACTCATGCTCGTGCTCCTTTATAACCACGATTAGCTTTTCGCTCTAGGTAATGTAAGCCGATCATTGAGATTGAAGTCATGAGGAGATAAACCACTGCTGCAGCTAAGTAGAAAGTAAAAGGCTCTTTTGTATTGCCAACCGCAACGGTGGTTTGGCGCATGAGTTCGTTAAGGCCTATAACAGAAACCAGTGCAGTATCTTTTAAAAGAACTAAGAATAGGTTACCTAATCCGGGTAAGGCCAAGCGCCAAACTTGTGGCAAGGTAATGCGGCGAAATGTTTGGAAGCCTGTCATGCCAAGGGCAACAGCTGCTTCTTTTTGGCCCTTAGGGATCTCTTGAAGTGCGCTACGGAACACCTCTGTGGCATAAGCGCCAAACGCGATACTTAATGCGATGACACCGGCTACAAATGGGCTTAGCTCAATATATTCGTCATAACCGAACAGGCTGGCTATCTCCATCAAAACGGCAGATGAACCAAAATAGATTGTCAGGACGAGTAGTAATTCAGGCATGCCCCTAATAAACAGGGTGTAACCATTGCCAATAGCGTTAGCAAATTTGTATTTAGATAGCTTTGCACTTGCACCCAAAACCCCGAAGACGAGGCCAATGACTAAGCTGCAAATAGCTAATTGAACGGTTATCCAAGCGCCACTAATTAAGAGGTGCCCAAAGCCCTGAAGATCCATATAGAGATACCTGATGAAACAGGAAAAGCAGGTTTTATCCTGCTTTTCCCTAGTTTTCAGTGTTTAAGCTTAGTAGATAGAGAATGGGAAGTACTTAGCGTTAATCTTTTCGTAAGTACCGTTCTCAATGATCGCTTTTAATGCTTGGTTGAACTTGTCTTTCAATTCAGCATCGCGTTTGCGGACTGCGATAGCGATCTTGTCGTTAACATCGATCTTATCGCCACGAAATTCGAAGTTTTTACCTTCTTCGGTTTGTAACCAATCGTAAGCCGGTAGTTTGTCAGACAGGATCGCATCCAAACGCCCGCTCGCTAGATCTAGGTAAGCGTTACCTTGAGTGTCATACAATTTGACTGAAGCTTTGTCTGAATAGTTATCTTCTAGGTGCTGGCCTGCAATCGTTGCGCGTTGTGCACCAATGGTTTTGCCTTTTAGGGCGTTTGGATCGAAATCGCCATCTTTACCGCTGACAAAACCAAGAGAGTTTGAGTAGTAGTGATCAGTAAACGCGACGACACGTTGACGCTCTGGTGTGATTGAAAGGCTGGCAATGATTGCATCGTACTTACGTGCTTTTAAGCCAGGAATGATGCCGTCCCAATCTTGAGCAACGATTTTGCAGTCAGCTTTCATCTCTTCACAAAGCGCTTTAGCAATATCTACATCAAAACCTGCTAGTTCGCCATCAGCATTAATGGTGTTGAAGGGCGCGTATGCACCTTCAGTAGCGATACGGATTTTATCGCCAGCAAAGGCAGGTGCTGCCAGAGTAGAGACAACAAGTGCTGTTGTTGTAATTAATTTCTTAAATCCCATCTTATGATCCTCGCGGAATATTTATTGTTAGTTGCAGGCTGGATTAGAAATGACTGCTTAAAAATGCTTTGCAGCGTTCAGATTTAGGATTGGTAAACACCTCATCAGGTGTGCCCATCTCCTCAATTTGGCCTTCATGTAGAAATACAATTTTGCTGGATACTTCACGGGCAAAACGCATCTCATGGGTGACGATCAACATCGTGCGTCCTTCAGCTGCGAGGTCTCGCATAACATTTAGCACTTCTGCGACAAGTTCTGGATCAAGTGCGGAGGTTGGTTCGTCAAAGAGTAAAACTTGGGGTTCCATCGCCAATGCACGTGCTATAGCGATGCGTTGCTGCTGGCCTCCGGATAACTGGTTAGGATAGCTATCTCGTTTATCGTATAAGCCCACTTTTTTTAGATAGGTTTCTGCTTTATCTCTAGCAGTTTGCTTATCTTGTTTAAGGACATGAATTGGGGCTTCCATGATATTTTCGATCACGGTCATATGAGGCCAGAGATTGAAGTTTTGAAATACAAAACCAATCGATGCACGGATTCGTTCTAACTGCTTTTGATCCGCTGTTTGCAAACCTTCATCTTTGGTTTGCTTAAGCTTTAATGGCTCAGATGCAAAACTAATGCTTCCTGCGGAAGGGGATTCAAGTAGGTTAAGGCAACGTAGGAAGGTACTTTTGCCTGAGCCGCTAGACCCCAAAATTGAGATCACATCGCCAACTTCAGCTTGTAGTGAGATGCCTTTAATAACCTCCAAAGCGCCATAGCTTTTATGAAGGTCTTGTATTTCCAGAGCGAGCTTTGCGTCAGCCATAAAATCGGTACTCCAGTGTACCTTTTTAAACGAAAGCGGCGAATTACAGCAAAATCAGATAGTGTTCGCAATGGCAGATTGATCAAATGATCATGAATAAATTTGTTAATCTATACATGTCTGCAGCCCTTTAAATACGGGGCCTTTGGTGTATTAGTGGATTCTACTGTTTGAGCCGTTTTAACGGGATTCATTACTGATCAATCTGCCAAAGACAGGTAATTCCACTAAACTAATTTTAGGCAAAAAAATTAAGGAAATTTGATGATTGTGGATATAAATTGTACAGATGTAATCCAAGAGGATGAGGTTGTTGCACTGTATAAGGCTAATGAGTGGTCATCTGCAGAAAAGCCAAAAGCGCTTTTAGCAGCATTAAGAAATTCACATAGTTTAATTACTGCTCGGATCGATGGCAGGCTAGTTGGCTTAGCCAATGCTATCTCAGATGGGCATCTCGTCGTCTATTATCCGCACATGCTGGTGGATCCAGATTTCCACCGATGTGGCATCGGTAGCAAGATCATGCAGGTGATGAAAAAACGTTATAAAGGTTTCCACCAGCAGATGTTAACCGCTGATGGTAATGCGATTCGGTTTTATAAATCCTTAGGGTTTGAGAAGGCGGGGGAAACGTCATCCATGTGGATCTATGAAGGAAATGAACACTAAGCATCATTCTCAGCCATCATAGCGATAGCCAATACCATGGACGGTCGTGATTATCTGCGGATGTTTTGGATCTAATTCAATTAGTTTTCTTAGCTTGGAAATGTGTTGATCTAGTGTCCTGCTGCTTGGTAGGTAGTTTCGGCCCCAGCAGTAATCAAATAGCATATCCCTTGTTACGACCTTGCCTTGCTCCTGATGAAGTAGTTCCAGTATTTTTACATCACGTAGGGTTAGCTCAATCTTATGACCCTCTCGCTCTGCACGCATTTGCTCAGGGTAAACTACGAGATCAGCCAGCTCGAACTGATTCTTAGGGGCTTGGGTTGACGAACTCCCTTTAGGCGCGCAGCGACGTATCACGGCTCTAATACGCGCGATCACTTCTCGAGTGCCAAAGGGCTTTTTGATGTAATCGTCCGCGCCTAGCTCTAGACCAAGTACTTGATCAATCTCTTCAGATTTGGCGGTAATAAAGATAACGGGAACTTGTTCATCGAGCTGTCGGATCTTTCTGCAGGCGGCATAACCGTCTAACTCCGGCATCATAATGTCGAGTAAAACCAGATCTGGATTATGTTGAGCAAACAGCACCAGTGCATCGGCACCATTAGACGCTTCAATGCAGGTGTAACCTTCATCTTCTAATAGATCACAAAGCCCAAGCCTGATATTTAGATCATCTTCAGCGATCAGGATTTTCATTGTTAAGACTCCCTGTGATGACTATCAGGTGTATGTAGCTCTAGACGGAAACAGGTCCCTAGTTCGCTAGGAATAATGACCAGATCACCACCATGTTTTCTAGCCATCTCTCTGGCAATACTTAGACCAATACCTGTGCCAGATACACCGTCACTTAATTTATTACTGATACGGTAGAAAGGAGAGAAAACGCTCTCCCAAAGGGATTCAGAGATCCCTTCACCGGCATCTTGGACTTCTATATAACTTTGCTGGTTATCGCTGCAGCAGCGGATCTGTATGGCACCTGTTTGAGGCGCATACTTTTCACAATTGCTTAGTAGGTTATTTAAGATCTGCTCAATGCAGTTCTGATCTAACATCACTTGTTTATCGCATTGCAGATCTAATTCAACAGACAGACCATGTTGAGTTAAAGAGGGCATAAATACATCGATTGTATGTTCAACGCACTCTTTTAATGTCCCCGGTTGCAGGTGCAGTGGCTTAGGTTCTTTACCAAGCTTCGAGAAGGTCAGGACGTTTTCTATCAAGCGTGATAGGCGCTGGCTTTCACTATTAATTACCGAGAGATAGCGCTGAGCTTTGCTATCTTCGTCATCAAGTTTTCGCTCAAGCATCTCCGCATACATCCGAACATTCGTCAGGGGCGTTTTTAGCTCGTGGGAGACTTGATTAACAAAGTTTACTCTTTGCTCGGCTAGACGTGTTGTTCGTGTATGTTCTCTATAGATCAGCCAAGCAAGGATTAATAATCCAGACAGCGTGAGTGAAAGAATAGATAATTTCTCGATCCAATTAGAAGTTGGTTTGATTAAGTTAGGGGAGTAATACTCTAATTTCCAACTACCTAGAGGATGGCTCAGTGGAAGGCTATCCAGAGGCTTGAGCTGCTGAGTCTCGATTGTGGGATCGCCCCATTCGTAATGTACTTCACCACGACTGTTGATCAAGGCAATTGCTTGATTGCTGGTTTCTTGCTCATTACTGGTTGGCAAAGAGTTGATTAGATCTGACAGCAATCGAGCACTGTTAATAGAAAAGCCTAATAGCGCACCCTCTGAATCTTTACGCCAATAGATATGTTGCAGCTGACTGTTATTAAACCAAGCAATCCAACCCGAATCGATAAACGATATAGAAGGCGTTGTGGCCAAAGGTTCGGCGGAGGTTATAGCAATCTCGGCTACGCTATCTGCTGCAATGTTTGACGCTAGTTGGCGCGGAGCTGCTAGCTCGATCCGTTTTGATTCTGGGGCAGCTTTAAGTTGTGCGCTATAAGGGCTAGCCGCTAGATTTATCTGCTCAGGTGCTTTGTTTTGAATTTGGAATATATCGGGTGACGAACGTAGGCGTTTAGTTGATTGTAAAAATGCAATTTCACTTGGGTTCTTGGATGATTCTGATGGAAAAAGTGTTGTGCCTTCAGCGGAGATCACAAATACCTGTTCAATATATGGGCTAGATTGGCTCAGAGTCTTAAGCGTTGTTTCTGGGTATTGAGCATCTTTGCTTTGCAGTAGTAGTTGGGATTCAGCATTGAGTGCTTGTTCTAAGTTTTGGAAATGATTCTGGAACTGTTGATCAATCTCTTCCAGTTTGATTTCAACCAGCCCTTCGATTTGATGAGATAGAAGGGCTTGTTGGTTCGTTTCTAGACGAGCCGCTAACCAACCTAGTATGACGACAGGGATTAAAATTAGGCTGATTAGCAGTAGGATCGTCTTATTCACAATAGATTCTCAGTTAACTAAACGGTTAGTAGCTTTGTTGCTTAGCGCGTTTATATTGACGTTCTTTAAGCTCTTTACGTTTTTTACCCCATTCCTGTTCATCATCAAGCTCTTCCGCATCTTGTAGCGCTTCTGCTTTCTGTTCTAGCAGTTTAGGGGAGGCTAGAGAGGTACCTAAGTTATCTAGATAATCAGCGCTTTGCTGCAAAATAGATTTTGCGCCCTCAATATCACCTTGGTCACGTTTCTGTACTGCTTCACGGTTTAGTTCATTCGCGACCTGTTCTGCTGCGGCTTCATAAGTACGGGTATCGATCGCGTCCTTAGCTTCCTGTTCGGAGCGAGTAAAGTTTGCTGCAACCGAGCTAGAAAGGGCTTCTTTACGTTTGTTTAGAAGATCTAAGTAGTTTACATCGACATCGACTAAGTTGATGCTGCTCTTATCCTGTTGAGAAGGTACCTCTACCTCCAGAATAATAAACTTCTCTTGTTCGCTATATAGCTGGTTCAAGCGTGTTTTAACCATATTGCCTTCGATTTCAGCTTCACGTCCGATAATGCGCAATGGTTTTACGCCGTTTAAGCAGCGGATATGAATATCAACACCTTGAGCAACCACCGACAATACATCACCAAATTCGTATTGGAATACTCGTGCTAGGTCATCAGCGTTCTCTACAAAGGCGTGATTGCCATCGCTAAAGCCGGCAAGCTGAGTCATTAAGTCCTCGTTATAGCCAAGGCCAAGACCTATAGTCGTTACACTCATGCCTTCTCTAGCTAAAGAGAGGCCAAGTTTACCTAGCTCATTGGGTGTGCTTGGACCTACATTGGCTAAACCATCGGAAAGTAGAATGACACGGTTAACTTTATTTAGATCGAGAAACTTACGTAGTTCTTGTGCGCCTTTGCTGACACCGGCAAATAGCGCGGTGTTACCGTGGGCTTGGATCTTATTGATTGCGCGAGCAATACTGTTGCTATCGCTAACCTTTGTAGCCGGTACAACAACATTAACGCGGTTGTCGTAACTCACAACAGAAACAATATCGTTCTGATTTAGGCGATTGATCGCCATGATTGCAGCTTCTTTTGCACGATACAGCTTTTCGCCCTGCATTGAACCGGACTTATCCAGAACAATCGCAATATTGGCAGCTACACGTTGTTGCTGACTTTCTTGTTTAATACCCTCTAAAGAGATCTTGATAAATGCGTTGTGGTTTTGTTCAGCCGTCATCACCGGTGTTGCTAGATTGATATTTAGATCTACCTGTTTTGCAGTGGCAGTTTGACTGAGTAGGGGGCCTGCAACCGTCAGAAATGTTGCTAGCAGAATTTTGGGTAGGCGGTGCGCTTTCATGATGTTCGTCCTTTATTAACCTTAATCACATGCTGCAAATTTAGGTCAGTTCCGCCTATAGAAAGTCAGATAGATATATAGAAGTTGTAAAAGATTTGTAAAAACCTCGCAAGCTGTTTGTTACAAACCGTTTAGTCGATAGCTGATTCAGATCAGTATCCCCAGTTTCTACTTGTTACATAATGAAAGTTACGCTGTAAAAATAACTATAATCAGGAGCTTCATATGACGCTCACCAGTGAACTTATTTGGCAAGACCAACAGCATCAAGTTCTGTTTGAACTGATCGATGAGATTAAAGCAGAGCAGGTTGATGTATCTACTTTTACTCGCCTTCATGATTATGCAGATCACCATTTCTGCTTAGAAGAAGCGTACATGCAAGCGTTGAACTATCCAGACTTTGGTGTCCATCTTCAAGCGCATAATAAATTCCGTGCTGAACTTAAAAAGATGCTGGATGACCATCACACTTATGACGCACAGCTAAGAGATATGCTTTCTGACTTTCTTACTGAGTGGCTGAAACGCCATATTTTCGGTGTAGATAAGAAGCTCGAAGCTTATATTATGGAATCAAAAGTGAAATAAGCATTTGTAAATTAGATGTTAAGGTCTTGTGTTCGTACTTGGCTTGTTTTAACTTCAAGCCTTCACCATTTGCAGTGAGTGCGAACGATGCCATTAATCTGTATTAAATCTTTACCTTTTGAAGATGAATGCGATATCCCAAATATGATTAAAGGAATAACTACAGACTTGTCGCGCGCCACTGATATCAGTATCGAACATATCACTGTTACTTGGGAATACATTCCTTCCCGTCATTACGCTGTTGCTGGCCTGATGCCTGCAAGTCAGCCGCAAAATGGTAGTCATCCTATCCTTGTAGATCTTCATGCACCGAGCTTCCATAAAATGGACAGTGTTGAAGCGATGATGCAGTCGGTTGCCTTCTCTATTTCTAAGCGAAGCGGCGTCTCTTTTAGCAATATCTTTATCAATTACCGTAAAGTCGCTTCTGGTCATGTATTTGATCACGGCGATGTGGTTCGCTGGAAGTAAATCTGTCTTCTCAGGCATTTTCGTGATTTTGTATTAGAGTTTTAGTTACTCGCATACTTATTTTCTCTATTTATAAGTCTTAAAGTTTAAATCTCTCTTAGGGTATTTATTGTGTTTTCACGTCGGTTCTTTTTGAAAAGTATGGGGGTGCTGGCAAGTGGTATTGCACTAAGCAATGGTAGTCATGCGCGTGAATCCAGTTCTGAGATAACATTGTCCATGCCCGATGAAAGTGCGCCACATGAGCGAACGTGGATGGCGTTTGTTGCGAATGACTATGTTTGGTCGCGCAGGCAAATTCCTGAAGTAAAGCGAAATCTAATTGATATCGCGCGAACCATCGCCAAATATGAGCCCGTTTCTATGCTGGTGTCGTCTTATGATATTGATGAAGCGACAGAGTTACTCGGTAATGTTACAGAGCTAAATCATAAGGTAGAGCTAATCGAATTTGATGTGGATGATCTGTGGCTACGGGATACAGGCCCTACCTTTGTCAAAGGTTCGGATGGTCAAAAGTACGCAATCGACTTTAACTTTAATGGTTGGGGCAATAAACAGGATCACGAGCTTGATGCACAAGTGGCTGGGTTTATTGCTAAACAATCTGGCGCTATCGCAGAAGAATCCTCGCTTGTATTAGAAGGTGGCTGCTTTGAGGTGGATGGAGATGGTACTGCTATTATGACTCGCAGCTGCATCGTCAACGATAATCGCAACCCTGGCGTGAGTGAGCAAGCAATCGAAGGTGAGTTAAAAGAGCTACTAGGACTGAAAAAAATTATCTGGCTAGATGGTATAAAAGGCAAAGATATTACCGATGGTCACACTGATTTTTACGCGCGATTTATCAAACCAGGTCAGGTGTTGGTAAGCCGGGATAACTATCGAGAGTCGTATGACTACGACATAACGCGGGAAAACATCGAAGTATTACAGAACAGTATCGACGCCCAGAGTCGTAAGTTAGATCTAGTCATCATCGATACGCCAGATATTATTGATGAACGTTTCGGCGCGGATGATTTTGCTGCAGGTTACATTGGTTACTATGTTTGTAATGGCGCTGTGATCGCACAAAAGTTTGGCGATAAAACCGCCGATAATAATGCACGTAGTATTTTAGAAGAGGCTTTCCCTGATCGAGTGATCGAGCAGATTGCTATTGATGGTATCGCTTCGGGCGGCGGCAGCATCCATTGTGCGACTCAGCAGGAAATTAAGCTGTAACCTCACAATGGTAAGAGCCCTATTTGATAGTAGCTTGAATTAGTATTTGGCAGTTTGAAACTAACTAAGCGGCTATTAAATAGGACTCTCGTCCTTTGTGTTTATCTTTACGTTTGTAAGCGCCTTTACCTTTTTTAGCTTTGACCACTTGGGATTTAAAAATCTTTGAAGTGACTAATGCTGCTAAGTGATTTTGTTTAATCTTTCCTCTACCTGTATCCACCTCATGGGTTGAGGATACGGTTGTTTTCGTTTTCATACCTGTGTCCTTGTTAATGTAATTAGACGTTCTCCAATTGCAGAAGCTGCATTATACCGCTGATTGGCTATAATGCGCCGCTTAATTGATAAACGCTTTTTCTATAAACACTCATTTATAAGCAACAGGAATTACTGTGCAGCTGTTACGCATCGATTGTCTAGGCAAAACTTTACGTCTTGAAGGTTCAATGGCTGGATGGCAGGCCCTGTATTGGGATAATCAGTTAGTGTCTCAGATAGCGGCGAGTGCAGATCCTGCTGAGAGTACAGAGCACCGTTTTGCTCTGATGACGGGAACAGGCGAAGAGATTGAATGTGTTCTAACTTTGTCACTCACTTGGCAGCCATTCAATCTGGAATATGAGCTAGCAGTTGCAGATCAGAAGCTTGGAAGTGGTGAGCTAGCCGAAAAGGATATCGAAACCCAAGTGGTTGAGAATGTCGTTAAACAACCAAATAAGATCAGCATACTGGGTATGGCATCTTTAGGCCTTAAGCTTTTTAAAAGCGCAAAGGTCATCAAGGTGCTGTTTGCTGCAGGAAGTTTGGCGGCGTATAGCTGGTTATTCTCCTTTGAATTCGCGTTAGCACTGATCCTTTGTTTGGTCTTCCATGAATATGGCCATGTTCGGGCCATGAAGCGTTTTGGATTAAAGACCAAAGGGATTTATCTGGTTCCGTTTTTGGGTGGTTTGGCTTTATCTGATGATCGCATTAACACCCGTTGGCAAGATGTCTATATCTCTATCATGGGGCCGGTATTTGGCTTATTTCTATCCGTAGTTGCTCTGGTTCTATATTGGTTGACGGATATTGAAATGTTGGCAGGGATTGCAGCATTCAATGCATTGTTAAACCTGTTTAATTTGCTGCCTGTGTTACCGCTAGATGGTGGCCACATTCTCAAGAGTATAGCTTTTTCGGTTAATTCTGTTTTTGGCTTAATCATTTGTGTAGTCGGCGCATTAGCTGGCGTGGTAATCAGCTATTACTTTGGTATGGCGCTGCTAGGCTTCTTGCTGGCTGTGGGTAGTATCGAGATTGTGCTCGAATGGAAACACCGTCACAGTAGTCAGCTATTGCCGTTGGCACGCTATGGTCAGGTAGTATCAGCACTCTGGTACTTCGCTACAGTAGGTGGTTTATGTTGGGTGATCTGGATCTTAGGCCAACAAGGTAATAGTGCACTTGCTCTGCCATTACAAATTCTTGGAAGTTGATTATGAAGTTTGACACTTTGCCTTTGTGCGAGAGTTTAATCGCAGCCATTAATACCGCAGGTTATAGCGAAGCAACACCCGTACAAGCTGAAGCGATACCTGTCATTCTATCTGGTAAAGATCTCCTTGTCGGTGCACAAACGGGGACAGGTAAAACTGCTGCCTTTGCGCTGCCCATCTTGCAATCCATTCTGACCGATCCTGAATTTAGTAGTGATCAAAACAAAAGGCTCAAAGCTTTAGTGTTGGCGCCCACACGGGAGTTAGCGCAGCAGGTGAATAACAGCTTTAAGAAATATGCCAAAGGAACTGGGTTTAGATCAGCCGTAGTTTATGGCGGCGTAGGCATTGGTCCTCAAGTTGATCAAATCAAGAAAGGAATAGATGTGCTGGTGGCTACGCCCGGTCGCCTATTGGATCTACATAAAAAGAGAGCCGTAAATCTTAGGCAGGTCACTCATTTGGTATTTGATGAAGCTGACCGTATGTTGGATATGGGCTTTAAAGATGAGATTAAAGCAGTTTTAAGCAAGTTACCTAAGCGCGACGTACAGCCACGGCAGGTACTGCTTTTCTCGGCGACCTTAAGTGATTCCATCTATCGCTTTAGTAAGAACTTGTTAGATAAGCCTGAGCGTATCGAAGTCGATCAACGTAATTCCTCTGCAGCTGATGTCGAGCAAATCGTTTATAACTGCGACCCTGATCGTAAGTCAGCGATTGTCAGTCACTTAGTCGAAAAGCATGACTGGTCACAAGTGATTGTCTTTTGTAATACAAAGCAGGGCGCAGATAAATTGGTAGAGGCTCTTAAACAAGCGAATATATCCGCCGATGCCATACATGCAGATCGATCACAAAAGCTGAGGGAAGAAGCTTTAGAACAGTTTAAACAGGGGCTCCTTAAGGTTTTAGTGGCTACGGATGTGGCAGCACGAGGCATCGATATAGAAAGCCTTCCAGCCGTAATCAATTACGAAATGCCATTTAAAGCAGCTGATTATATCCACCGTATTGGAAGAACAGGTAGAGCAGGCAAGAAGGGCGTTGCTATCTCATTGTTAATAGAAGAGCAGAATCATCTATTGGAAGAGATCGAAGTCTTGTTGGATACACGTTTACCGCAGCAGTGGTTACAAGGTTTTGAGCCGGATCTGACTCGGGAAATTGAGATAAGTCGAAACAATACAAAGGCCGCGCAGAAAAGACGTGCTAAAAAGCGCGCTTTTAAGAGATAAAAAAAGCTCCGGTAGCGGACAGCATTCCATACCAGAGCTTTGGGGGACGCTTTAAATATCAAAAATCAGAGCTTAGATACCAACGCCTAGGGCTTTTACTGTATCGATATTGATATATTTATCAGTCGGTAGCTTCTCATCACGCTGGAAGTTGTTTACCGCACTCATAGTGTCACTGCCTACAACACCATCAATCTGACCTGGGTTATATCCTTTTGCAGCCAAAGCGCGTTGGATATCCATGATCGTAGCTTGTGTCATATTGGTTTCACAAAGAATCGAACGCCATTCCATAAAGCCAGCTTTGTCGATCTTGCTTAGCGATACAGTCTTGTACTCAGCAGGAATCACTGTACGTTTTTCAGAAGCCGCGGAAACTTCCTTAGTAACGGTGACAGTTTCATACTTGGCTGGAATTTCGATCTTCTTAGTTGTTGCTTCTTGAGCTACAACTTGGCGAGTGATTGTTTTGTACTGGGCAGGGTGCTCAGTCAAACAGATCTGATTGCCAGTACGCGTGCTTGCAGGATGCTCATGGTTATGAACTTCGTGCCATGTAAAACCAACATCAGCAACTTTCTTAGTTACAGCTACGTCTTTGTACTTCGCAGGGATTGTTTTACGAATCTCACGCGCTTCAGATACCAACTCTTTAACCTTAACTGTTTTGTATACAGCTGGGATCTCGACAGTACGCGTAGTGGCAGGGCTTGCTAGCACGCGCTTAGTGATAGTTTTGTAGGTAGCTGGTACTTCAACTAGACACATGATCTCGCCAGTTGCTTCATCGATCTTCTGGATTGGGCCTGTGCCTTTTTTCCAAGTTGTGTGAGCAGGTACGTCTACCACCTGCTCAGAAACAGAAGAGTACTGCGCTGGAACCTGTTCGATACGAGAGCTCGCTTCTTTAACTAGTACCTTTTTCTCTACCCAGCGGTATTCAGCAGGTACAGTTTCAACGACATCGTAAGCTTCTTGAACAAGTACGCTTTCGTTAACTTGCTCAAACTTAGCTGGTAGATAGTGTTCGTGGAAACACATACCTGGTGTAGCTGCATTCAAATTAATGCCATGGTTAGCCGCTGCTTTCAGTAGCTCAGAACTCGCTGGTGCACTGCCTTTGTTAAGGGCTACTAACCATTCAGTTCCTGCTTCACGAACAAGCTTCTGCTCAGTAACGGTTTCGTATTTAGCTGGAACAGCAACCATTTTTACGCCAGCAGGCTGAACAAGCAGTTGTTCAGTCACTTTCTCGAAGCGAGCCGGAATAATATCTACCTTCTCGCTTTCCTCTTTAACTAGCATCTGCTCAGTGTAGTTTTGGTAAGTAGGCTCAACCCAAACGCGAGCGTAGCATTCACCAGCTTTAGCATTAGGCGGTAATAACTCATCGCCACCTGCTTGGCTACGTGCCACTGCATCTTGAGCTTGCGCTTCACGTTTAGATACAGCTTTCTCACGCTCTAATAGCGCTTGATTGCGTTGCTCTAATTCTGCTGCAGAGTATGGGGATTGTTGTGGGTTACTCGCACTACATGCTGCAAGTAGGATAGCGCTTGATATTAGACTTAGTTTTGCTGCGCCTTTAGTTGTAATAACCATTGTTCTTCCTGAAGTTGGGTTCATTTGGACAATGGCGATTCTAAAGCTCGAACCTTAAGCTCAGCTTTATGGGATTTTTCTAATGTAATTAAAAACCAGAAAAGCTAAGAGGGGAGTTGGTATTGTTGTGTCAGTGGCTTAGATACCAAATGTAGTGTGAATGTTGGATTTATATACAGTGTTTAATCTGTTTTAAGGATATGTCAGGATAGTACGTCAAATTGACGCTTTTTATCGAAGGTCAAAATCCACTAAGCAAGGAAAGCTTATGTTAATCAAATCGTTACAATACACTTCTAATATTATTTCATGGAGATATATGTCAAATTGACGCGTTTAAACACGTCAATCTGACATATATTTAGCTGTTATGCACTTAAAGGAACACATGGGTATTTTGATTCTTAAATCTATAACTTATGGCGGATTCTTAGGATTGGCGCTTACGATTTTATATGCTGCTCTTACTACAAAGTTCAGTGGCCGGCATGCTATGACAGGGCAGCATGTTGAATTAAGCGGTCTAACTGCAATGTTTGCCAAAATAGGTGAAATAGGCGTTTCACAATTTCTAGTTAGTTTAGTTCCAACATATTTACTAGTTTCTTTTGTCGCTGCACTGGCAATAGGCACATATAAATGGTTCAGCAATGCATAACAAGCAGCTCAACTATGACGCGCTTTGCGCGCCACTTAGCTGAGCGTTAAATGGAATTAGTTATGAGCTTAAGGCAAGAAGCAGAGCAATTAGCAAAAATTTACGTGCCAGTTTTAATTCTAAAAATCCTTCTTGCCTCTGCATCAGCAAGATCTCTTGCTGCGATAGTAGGAGGTATAAACGGAGCTGGGATGCCTGAATGGGCTGTACTTGCATCGAACTGGCTACCACTAATAATGGGAGTAATTGAACCTTTAGCAATAGGTATTTGGTTATACTTCAGGGCAAAGAGTAATGGTTATAACTCATTTCTTTGGCTGCTTTTTGGGCTTGCAGGAAACCTTTTTGCAGCCAGTATCTATTTTTTTGTAAGAGCGTTCGAAGAATACTCATTTAACAAAGAAAGTCATCCGACGCATTCTGCGCGGCAGCTTTAAGCGTTATACACCAAGGGTATCTATGAGATATTTGATTAGTGCTTTATTTCTGCTGTTCTCTTTAAGCTCAGGAGCAGCTCCCTCTGAAGCCGAATTAGAAACTGCCAAAAAGGAATTGGAAACCTACTTCAGTCAGTTAGATGGAGATTGGGAAGGAAGCATTGAAAGTAAAGATTATTTTTCAAACGATCCTGATTTTGTATTCCGCAATAAAATTCGACTTAGAATCAAAGGAGATTCTGTTCTGGTGGGAACCTTCAGGAACGGATTTTGGTATAAATCAGGTTATGAATACAAAATCATACGGCACAAAACTCATGCTTTAATTTATGCCTTTGCTTCTGACAAAGGTTGGGTGGAATCTTTTAGCTTCACTGTATTATTGAAGGACATTAATTCATTGACCTTATTATGGAATCGCTCTGTATCCAACTTTATGGTTCCGCCTTCCGAGAGTGGAAGTAGAGGGCACTTTCAAGGCGTTACCGTTCTGAAAAGGTTAGGGGTATAACAAGGAAAGGCATCCGACGCATACTGCGCGGCTGCTTTAAGCGTTATGGCTGCAAGTAAATGAACATCTGCGATTCAATAGAAAGAATCAGACCTATTGGTAAAGTTACGTGTAGTATTTTTCACGGAGTTCAGGTTCTCCCAAAAAAAAAGCGTTTAATTAAGAGTGGCTTTGTTCCTTTACCTGATGAGTACTGGATACCTATAAATAAAGAAGAGGCTCAGAAATTGATTCTACAAAGTATTTGTTATCATTTAGAAGACGATGAAAAAATACTAGAAGAATCAAAAGCGTTTGAGTTGATTAGCTCTTTTGTTGAGAGCTTCTCAGATGAATCAAGATTTGTAACGAACTTTGATAACTTTTTCGAATGCATTTCGCATTCATACCTAGATATAGCTGTAGTAATAGAAAATAGTAAAGGAGTACTAGGTCTAATATGCATCGAAGACAGTCATTCGCCATAACAAGCAACAGCATCCGATCGTCGCTACGCTCCTTCAGCTGTGTTGGGCGTTAGGTGGCAAGTTTGAGCATAAATCCTCTCGTAGTTTTCATACCTGTTATTAGTTGCTTTGTCGTAATGGCGGTAACTAATTATAGAATGAGGAAAATTTACGAGGTTCGTTATACAGACTTCTTCGTGACTTTAAACGTGAGTAGTAGCCATTTCGTTGGAAGTGGCAGGCAAATCGGGCAGATGCTATTTGGTGGTGGGCCTTATTTGTCCATTATTCATCCAATAAAAGGTCAACGAGCAAGCTTTAATTCTCTTTTTGTAGATAAAGAAATTATCCTAAAAATGAGAGATAAAGAGCTTTTTAAGTTATATAAAATTCGAAAGTGGGCTGGCTATATTAATTTGGTATATGGCCCTCTTTCTCCAATCATTTTGGTGTTTGTTTGGGCAAGTCAGTATCAAGCTTGAACAACCACCTAACAAGGGTGGGCACATTCGCCAGCAAAGCTGGCTAGGACAGCCGCTGCGCGTCTGCCCGTGCCACAAGCGTTAAATGTCCATGAATAAGAAAACCTCATTCTTTCTAGGTTTTGTAACTGCGGCGTTCCTTTTTAGTGTTGCTCTATACCTATTGAGTAAAGAAGTATCTAAGCAGAACGAAGCAGTGTTTATGTCAGGCTATGCTTTGGAGGTCTCTAGCTTAGAATATGTGCTAAACGAAAGTGACGAGTCAAAGAGGTCAGAAATAGCTAAGTTTGAGCTATGCGAAGCCATTAGCGTGCTGAAGGATCGAATTGAAAATGGCAACTTCAATCAAAACTACTTTGAAGTTGTAATATCAGAATCAATAATCGAGTACAGTGTAAAACTTACCAGGCTGAGTCATAAACATTGTGCTAAAAACATTTAACAAGCAGCTCAAATATGACGCGCTTTACGCGCCACTTAGCTGAGCGTTATGTTTTAGGAGTAAGTCTTTGACTAAGGAAGAAGTCACTCTCATTGCCGCGCTTATAGCAGCACTGACCTCTATTGTTTCACTGGGCCTTAATTCTCGTCTTGCAGTTATGCGTGAAAAAAGAATGATGCTATGGGAAAAAGAGCTTCAACGCCTTCATGACCTTGAAGAAAAGGCAGGTATCGCTCAGGAAATAGCTCTTAGTTGCGCAAGCCCAGAGATTATTGAAAAGGAGTTTCACCCTTTACATGATGAATTGAGGCATGCAGCAGGTAGGTTTGGTAGATATCCTGAATTAGCTAAAGCCATAAGAGAGCTTAATCATGCATGTGCGGTTACAGTTGCAGAAAAAGTTGAGCATGGTGATTCAAGGGAGTGGTCTAAAAAGATCAAACCGGCACACACCGTTTTATTAAAGGAGTGTGATGCAATTACAAAACGAGAAAAAACATAACAAGAAAAAGTATCCGACGCATACTCCGCGGCTGCTTTAGGCGTTAAATAGCAACTATGAAAGCGACTCTTATTTCGTCAGAAGGCACATATCTTGAGGCATCTATTCAAATAGACGGTTGTGAGTACTGCGTCATGGATGAAATCAGTCATGATGCAGGCACCATGCCTAAAGTTGGAGAAACCTTTGAGTTTGAGTTCTCAAACTTGGTTAATGAAGGTGAATCGTGGGAGTCCTTGTTTCAAGGAAATCCAGAAAGGAAAAAGTGCCTTGAGCAAATACAAGGTTGGAAATACAGAGCGTATGGCAAAGTTGTCGCGATAAACCCTGTCATGGTCGATTGTGGGGTATTAATAGAAGAAGATGTATTTCATACCAACGACCGAAAGGTTATTGGAGAGTATGTCGCATTTACTATTAATAGGCTTGGCGGCTATGCCATTTAACAAGCAGCTCAAATCTGACGCGCTTTGCGCGCCACTTAGCTAAGCGTTAATATTTTAGGAGCAGTAACTTTGAAGTATGGATATTTTGGAATTGCATTAGGGTCAATTGCACTTCTACTTGCACTGGTCAGTTTTTGGGCGGGACCATTCTCTCCGCAACCTTCCATTGAAACATTAGTCGCTGAAAAAGCAGCTTCAATTAGAACGGCTGCGCTTGATGCACTTTCAGGAAAAGAAGTAGTTTCTGAAACTTACACCACCCTGTGGAATGCTGACAAAGTTATAGATGTAATCATTCCTTTGCTTGGTGGTCTGGCTGCAATTCTGGCCGTAATTTCATTTGCTCAGAAAGAGCCTTCACGTGTTGCTGGTGGCGCAGCCGCACTTGGAGTTGGTGCAATTGCTTTTCAGTTTGTCGCTATGTACGTAATGGCGATTCTTTTAGTGCTTCTTATCATTTCCGTAATTGGAACACTCGGCGGTGGTTAATATTAACAAGGCAAGGTTGCATCGCCACTTCGTGGCTGGACTGCTTCGCAGCCGCAACTTTTAGCGTTATGCAAAACAAAGAATCGAGAATGAAGAGTATAAATAAAATATTATTAGCCCTTGCAATTCTCCTGCCTCCTCAGGCTTTTTCAGGTGCTTGGGATTATGGCAGTTTTGACAACGATAGTGCTGCTGACTGGGTATATGAGCTAGATCAGAGTAAGACTACTCGTTATTTACTTACAGTGTTTAATGCTGTGCCATCGTCTGGGTACATTGATGTTGATGTCTGCTCAGTAGCAATTGCCGCGGCCGAAGTAACAGCGTCTCTCAAAGATGGGAAAACACAGAATTTGCCAAAATCTGTAGCCAACTGGGTTCAAGTCAACAAACCTGACTACAAAGTTGCGTTAGCAGCACGAGCCACTGAGATACTGGGTTATTGTAAAGACACTAAGCGTTCTGAACTTGCACAACTCTGGGATGAGGGCGATTCCGTAAAATGGTTTTCCAATATTTCAGTTCTAGGGGCTCGATTACAATGAAGCGCATAACAAGCAGCTCAAATATGACGCGCTTTGCGCGCCACTTAGCTGAGCGTTAAAGCCTTAGGAATAGTGAATGCATCAAGAAACGGAATTGTTAGTAAAAGCAATAGATGGTTTAAGGCAAGATCCCAACTATTTTAAAGATTATATTTTCCCTATAGCTAGTGCATTCTTTACATCTATCTTGGGTGCAGCAATTGCGTACTTTACTTTAAAGCACCAAGAGAAAATTCAGATAGAGAAAGAAAAGATGGATACTGCTAATAAGTGGACTCTTTTAATGGAGGAAGCTAGGGCAGCATTGATTTCAATTAAAGGAAACTACTATAAAGATTTAAGTGATCACCCCTTAAAGCGTGTAGCCACAATTCCAAGTATTTTGTTTCATGCATCTCCCGTAGAAGAAAGCTTTGAAAAGCTATCTTTCATTATTCCCAAAGCTGAAGATCGGAAAAAGGATTATCCTAAATGGAGCCAGATATCTCGTATTCGGTCGATGGTAAATAACTACAAC
The DNA here is from genome assembly GCF_047778025.1 of Neptuniibacter sp. SY11_33. GTDB lineage: Bacteria > Pseudomonadota > Gammaproteobacteria > Pseudomonadales > Balneatricaceae > Neptuniibacter. Next base: position 1,920,589 of record NZ_CP180543.1, on the reverse strand, counting down.
TATCTTCTTCAACTATGGCAGCAAAGAAATCAGATCGAGCGACCAATAAAAGAACAGTTGATGGCTAAATTTCCTCATCAATCCTATGTAGACATTAGCTATGAAGAAGCCGTAGCAGCTATTGGTCCAGCCAATATGAGCGTCCTCGTCGACCTAACCGAGAGAGTAATTAAGCTTACAGATGATATTATCATCGAACTAGATAATTTCTTATGCGAGTTTCCTAAATACGCTAAAACTCGCATAGATACTAAGCGGCTCAAACAATATGGCTCAGTCTTAATCTATTCAAATAATGGCAATGAACTGCTTATCGAAATATTAAAAAGAACCCCTGCGCCCAATCTAAAAGAAGTCGAAGCACTATTCGGAGAACCGGCTGATGAAATTGAGAAAAGATTGGTAACTGGGTATGAATAATGGCTTTAACAAGCAGCAGCAACCGACAGTCAAAAGTGTCACTCAAATTGCTGCGCAATTACGTGCCACTTTTGCCGGCGGCTGTGCTGGGCGTTATGCGTAAAGGTATGGATACGAGAATACGTTACATTTTAGCTTCGTTACTAGGCGCTTCTAGCTTCGTATTGGTGTGGTATTTAGTCGCGTCATCCCACCTAATATTTTATCAGCTAGGGGCGAGTGGGTTAGTACCTTCTGTTTTCGCTAGTGTCGTCGGTGGTTTTGTTACAGCTTCAATTAGTCCAGACAATAAAATAAAAATGTCGGCTATCACCGGATTCTGTGTATCTTTGCCAATGCTTCTCTACTTATTGAATAATGGCCTTAGCCACCATGGAAGAAACCAATTTTTCTGGTATTGGCCAATTTATATATTTCCACTTTTTTGTATAGGTGGTCTTTTAGGGCGTGGCGTATGGCGTCACGCATAACAAGGAAAGTCATCCGACGTACTCAGTTAGGCTGTATGAACAATAAAGATAAATGCTAGAAATTCTAGAAGCTGTAATCAAAGGCCTCGGTCTTCTTTTAAAGCTCGCTATAGAGGGCGGGGTGCTGTTAGATCTTAGCCTTTCTGCAACGGGTCGGTATTCTATAAAAGCAGTGTACCCTCCGCATTGGAATAAGCGGGTTCGCTATGGAGATATGGCAGAGCGTTTAGTTGGGGCTGTTATATGGTGCATTTCGGCTTACGTTCTGTATTCGCTATAAGGCCTTATAAAGTTTCTAGTTTAAAACTTAAAAGATAAATACCCGTACCATAAACAAATTTATTCTTCGCTTATAATCCGTATACCAACCGTTAAACATCAACGTTAGTGATTTGGATTTATGTATGCCTCAACATGAACAAGTCACATGCCCTAAATGCGGCTCATTGTTTGAGTGCAAAGTCGGCACTTATTTTATCTGCGATTGTAGTGAGATCCATCTAACAAGGGAGCAGGCGGGTTATTTAGCTGAGAGATGGGATGAGTGTTTGTGCTGTAAGTGCCTAAACGAGTTTAAAGAAAGCTGGGACAATATTCCCGATTCAGAAAAATAAAACTGAGCCCTTCAGCTTGATAGATTTCTATTTGAAATAATAAGGAAAAAGATGATCATTAGAGAGATGAACGAGAACGATATTGAGGGCGTTAGTCATGTCTGTTTAGACGCTTTCTTTGACTCGGTTGCTGGTTTGTTGTCTGATGAAGGAATCGCTACATTTGCGGCAATCGCCTCTCCAGATGCTTTTGCCAATAGGATGAAAGTAGATAATCGTATACTCGTCGCAGAAGGTGATAACGGTGAAATCGTAGGTGTGGTTGAGCTAAAGGAAGGCCGGCATATTGCTATGTTATTTGTTACACCTAGTCAGCAGAAGTGCGGAATTGGTCGGAGATTACTTGAAACTGTATTGATATATGCGAGATCAGAAACTGTAACTGTTAGCGCGTCATTACCTTCTGTGCCTGCTTATCAGAAATATGGTTTTAAGGTTCAAGGGGAGGTAAGGGAGTTGTCAGGTTTGGTTTATCAGTCTATGGAAATTAAGGTTAATCAATAAGTTATACCTTATTGGTGACGCTGATTATCACCTCGTAAGCTTCTCTAATCTCATTAAATTTGATCTTACATCCGCCTTTGTCTGGATGATGTTCTGAAGCTAATTTTCGGTATTGTGTTTTGACCGATTGGTAATTGGCATCTTCAGTTAGACCTAAAACATCGAGAGCATTCTGATAGTGATCTTGATTAAAGTAACGGGTCCAAAAACTATCTAACAGTTTGTTAACCGATTCTTGGTTACTTGATGTGAACTCATCCCAATCTAGATAGTACTCTCTGACTGCTTGATCTGACTCTAGCGACAATTCGTTTTGATTGCTGTTTTCTGTTTTGATAAGGCTGATATCTAATGCAGAGATGTTCAGTTTTAAGCCTTGATCCCAAAATTTAGGTTGTAAGGTATAGAGCGCATTCATAATAAGGAAATGCTGTCTAAATAGGGCCAACTCACTACCTGATGGGGCATCTTCGCCAAAATCATCAGCATTGAGATCTAAAGCTTTTAATAACTCGTATTCGCTTAAGCTGTTTTCGGACTGCCTAAGGATCTCTTCTATGGGGGTTACTAGTGGGTTGCGAGACATAATTCAGTAGTTTTGCTGATGATTCACTCAGCTTATCGGCGTAGGATGAGGATTACCAGTCGAGAATATTTCATGTATATAAACGCTCGATTGGCTTTTACCCAAGTATTGGTAAGCGTAAAATACTGCATTGCAGTTTAGTAACCAGGAATAACAAAAATTATGAATCTGGCAGATCAAGTTCAAGCGCTATATGCAAAGTATGGTGCTCTAAAAGGCATTACTATTGAGATTCATAAGCAGCTTATTGCCATTGCTGTAAAAAACGAAGCGGCTTCCGCTACTGTTTTTTTACAAGGGGCACAAGTTGCTGAGTACAGCCGAATAGGGGAACAACCTGTTTTATGGTTGAGCCAAGAAAACGATTTTAAAGCCGGTAAGTCTCTACGTGGTGGCGTGCCTATCTGTTGGCCATGGTTTGGGGATTTATCAAGAAATCCAGATCAAGTTAAAGAGCAAGTTAACTATACAGAAGTACCTGCTCACGGTTTTGTACGCGCACAAGATTGGGAGCTATTAGCTGTCGATCTGATCGATAGTGAAACTACCCGATTGACACTTCAGCTTGAAGTTTTACCAACAGAACTCTGGCCTTATCCTGCCGTTCTTCGTTTAACGGTTACTGTAGGTACAGAGTTGGATCTAGAGCTTAAAGTTAAAAACTTAGGTTCGGATTCCTTTAGTTATACCAGTGCTTTGCATAGTTACCTTCAGATTGGCCATGTCAGTGAGACCGCTATCGAAGGGCTAGAAACTGTTGAGTACATAGATACGCTGGAAAATTGGCAGGTTAAGCAATCTAATTCGGCGATTGATATCTCGGCTGAAACGGACCGTATCTACCCAAATATCCCAGCTCAGGTTGCTATCAAAGATAAGCAGATGCGCCGTCAGATTGTTATGAGCGCTGATAACCTACCTGATATGGTGGTATGGAACCCTTGGATCGATAAAAGTAAACGCTTAAGCCATTTTGCTGATAATGACTATGAGAATATGGTTTGCTTGGAAAATGCGTCTGTCCTGGATAATGCTGTTGATCTAGCGCCTGGAAGTGATTCAATCAGCAAAGTCTCGATCCGTTCTGTTCGTCTGTAACCTTATAGGTTACAGACGAAGAACACACTCATACTCAGTACGGCTGTCATTAATGTGTTTTTGGTTAATAGCATTAACACGATGGCAGCCAGTGCACCAATGATATACGGGCTGTCCAAGCTTGTTGTTAGCTTTCCTTCTTGTAAAAAAACTAATGGACCTATAACGGCTGCTAGTACGGCAGGGGCCGAATAGCTTAGCAGCTCTAGTGCTTTAGCATTTAGCTTGAGTGGTAAGCGTGGTTCTAAAAATAGATAGCGGCTTGCGAATACAACGATCGCCATAAGCGCAAACAATAGCCAATCATTCATTTCGATCTCCCCGCTGCGCACTTAAAGAAATAACCACTTAACATCCCCAAAATAATTGAGATCAATAAGCCTGCTTGGATCTTATGAGCTTCGCAGTACACCGATACCATCAGTGATATACCTACACAAACCAGATAGGAGAGGTTTTTAATCATCGGGATGAGTATGGCGATAAATGTTGCGACAACAGCAAAGTCCAATCCAAGGTTAGTCAGATTTGGCAAAGCTTCACCTGCAACGATTCCTAGCAGCGTCGCAAAATTCCACGCGATATAGAAACTTAAGCCGCCACCCAAGGCATACCAGCGATTAAATATACCGTTATCTTGCGTGCCATTTACGAAGAGTTCGTCGGTTAACAGGAAACCGAGTGAGCTGCGCCATTTAAGGGGCAGTGCTTGGATATGCTGTCGCATGGCCATGCTATAGAGCAGGTGCCTTGAGGTAATTAGCAAGGTAGTGACCAGTATACTGAATACAGAAGCACCGGCTTGCAGCATACCTATAGCAACCAACTGTGATGTGCCTGCAAATACAAATAGGGACATGGCTTGGGTTTGCCAAGCGGTTAGACCTGATTCGATCCCGTATGCGCCGACTAATATGCCCCAAGGCAGAACCGCGACAATAAGGGGTAGCATCGCAACTGTGCCTTTAAGGAAAGACTGCTTAGGACTTAATGGAAGTTTTACCTGACTATTCACTTTCATGCTCTTTCTTATGTTGAGCGATAAAGATAAATAGTTAGTGGTTGTGAGTCTTGTACAGGATTGCGGCCTGTTTGTGATGTTAGCTTCTTATCTGGCGAGCATATTGACCGGGCGTTACACCGATAGTGCGTTTGAAATGACGGTTAAGGTGGCTTTGATCATGAAAGCCTGCTTTTAAGGCAGCATCTAAAAGTGTATCGCCTTGAGCTATAAAGCGTTTGCTTAGCCTTACACGGGATTGTATTTGATAAGCATGAGGAGGGAGCCCATAGAACTTTTGAAACTGTCGCACTAGATGAAAGGCGCTGATGCCTGCAAGTTTGGCGAGATCCTCTAAAGACACATCAGCCTGCGGGTGATCATCAAGATAATTTTTTACCAAAGCAATTCGAGATTTAGCATCTGCTTGCTCAGGTATTTCGGTACTGCATTTACCATGGCGCTGCATCAGCTTGAGCAATGCGTTGTAGAGCAGGGTCTCGCGTAGCAGGCGATTATCAGAGTGTTGTAAGTGATATAGGGCAAGGCGGAACAAACCAGCGAGCTCTGGGTCGTTAACAACAGGTTCAGAGAAATAGATAGATCCGCTGATATTAAGGCCCGCTTCTTTAGCGATGTTGGCTAATTGATCAGGTAGCGGGTAGATCGCTTTATAAGACCAACCACCTTCAGTCGCCGAGTGGCCATCGTGGACTTCATCATGATTAACCAGAATGATACTGTCCTGTGGCGCAACATGGTTAGCACCGTTTCTAAGAAAGCGCTGTGCTCCTTCTTCAATCACACCTACCGTGTAACCCTCATGGCTATGCCTAGAGAAATTCTGGCGCTCATAAGACGCTTCTAGCATCTCTAATCCGCCTAGTTCTTCTTCTATATGGTAGTTAGCGGTCTCTTTTTTACTCATGGTTACATTCTAGCGTAAACAAGATTTTGGTTTTTGTACAAAATTGATCTTTTACGTGGGTAGAGTGGCTATGGAATTGAGAATTTATCGCGTGTTTTCAGATCAATTTGACCATAATGTCGTGAAGGACGTTTGCAGCAGCATGTAATCTTCGTGAACCATCCATCAAGTGGTGATATATCTCTCGTTTGCAAAGCATCTCGGTGGTGACTTGACCTTTAAACAGCTCTTTTAAACTGTGCCGATACAGTCTTTCTATACGTCGATGAGCATGTCGGGCAATTTGTGCATCTTTCTCACTGCCTGCGGGATAGGTTGATAATCCCCCAAAGCCGCGCTCTAAAGCTTCGCAACCCGTTAGAAGCTCCTCTAGAATTCTCACCATCTGTTCGTCGGGCTCAACGCCTAGATCGAGCATCTCATTTATGGTGCTTTTACAGTGCGTAATAATCCAATCTAAAGAAGCAATGGCACGGTAGATATCTTCGCGGTCTATTGGAGTAGAAAAGGCCCGGTTTAATTGGTGTAAATTACGGATTTTCAGCGCGTCTGCTTGATGCTCATCTGCTGCTAAGACTTCTGCAAGATAGGGGTTTGGGCTTTTCATATATTGATAGAGGTTTCGGATCGTTACCGTTACCAATGTGCATTGCTCGGTTAGGAGTAAGAAAAAGTCAGGTGGCGTAGGGACAATCCTATTAAGAAGTTTACGAAAGAAGCCGTTTTTACCCTGATTGCTCATATCCAATCCTTTTCTATATTTAAGCAAGCTTAGTAAGGCTCAGTACGCCATAACTAATAATGGAGACTATGCCAGCACCAGGTATGGTGATTAGCCAAGTGATGCCGATCTCTTTAGCCTTTGTCCATCTTACGGCTTTAGCTCTCTCTGCCGCGCCTATACCCATAATAGATGAGGAAACCACGTGAGTTGTTGATACGGGCGCGCCAATCATTGAGGCTAAAAATATAACGCCTGCAGATGAAGCTTGAGAGTTAAAGGCATGTAGAGGCCTAATTTTGTAGATTGAGAAGGCAAGTGTTCTAACAATACGCCAGCCGCCTAGTAGTGTTCCTAAAGTAATAGAGATGGCACAGACTAGGATTACCCAAAACGGCACAGCAAATTCGGATATCTCCCCACTTATTAATAAGCAGAGAGTCAATACCCCCATACTTTTTTGGGCATCATTAGCACCGTGGGAGAAGGCTAACCCCGCAGTTGTAAACCATTGTGCGCCCCTTAATTCACGATTGATCAAAGGGCTGGCTGCTCGTAAGAGGTAGAGGGTGATTCGTTGCAGTAAAAAGCCTATCCAGAAACCCGCTAAAGGGGATATAAACAGTGCTAGCAGCACCTTCGTAACGCCAGTGATCTGTCCTTGGGCTAATTGTGAAAAACCCCAGAGTACATGTTCTGGCCCTGCTGATACGACAACCGCCCCAACTAAGCCACCAACCAATGCATGTGACGAAGACGAGGGTAGGCCTCTATACCAAGTAAACAGATTCCAAACAGTGGCAGCTAATAAACCGCAGATCACTAATGAGAGAGATAGATTGCTTGGGAGATCATCTAAAGTCACGAATTTACCAATGGTGTTGGCGACTGCTGTACCGCCAAGCATAGGCCCCAAAAAGGTGAATGTGCCTATGACTAAAATAGCTTGTAGAGGTGTCATTGCATGCGAAGCGATCACCGATGCGATCATATTGGATGCATCGTGAAATCCATTGGTGAAGTCGAAAATTATAACAATGGCTGTCGCAACTATGAGGAATAGCCAAATTTTATCCATCTAATTTGCTGACTCCCATTAGCTTTAATTTCTGGAGGCTAATAAGTTAATAGTAGTCAGAAAATGGATTTATGGATTTGAAAAGGGCAGGAGAATTTAGTGCATGATCAGAAAACCCATTCCCACAATTATGGGAACGGGTTTAGGAGTTGAGAGTATTAGGCTTTAACTACCCACTTTAGCTTTTTCTCTATAGCTTGAATCATCAGGCCAGCAACGTCTTTTCCAGTTGCGCCTTCGATGCCCTCCAAGCCAGGAGAAGAGTTCACCTCTAACAATAAAGGACCTTTCGCTGAACGGATGATATCTACACCAGCTACTTTAAGGCCCATAGCTTTAGCGGCTTTAATGGCAATCTTCTTTTCGTCAGATGTTGGAACGATAAGGCTGGCTGTACCACCCTGATGGATATTCGCTCTGAATTCGCCAGGTTCAGCTTCACGCTGAATTGAAGCCACAACTTTTCCATCCACTACAAAGCAGCGAATATCTTTGCCGTTGGCTTCTTTTATGAACTCCTGAACGAGTATGTCGGCCTTAAGGCTCTTAAAGGCGTTGATAACACTCTCTGCGGCTTTCTTGGTTTCAGCGAGTACAACACCTTTGCCTTGAGTACCTTCGAGCAGTTTTATAATCAGTGGTGCGCCACCGACCATGTTGATCAGATCATCTGTTTCGAGCGGTGAATTTGCAAAGCCCGTGATAGGGATATCAATCTTGCTCTCGAAGAGGAGTTGTAGGGAATGCAACTTATCTCGAGACTGAGTAATAGCCCCAGCGGTATTTAGACAATACACACCCATAGATTCAAATTGACGTGTCAGTGCACAACCATAGAAGGTCATGCTTGGGCGAATCCGTGGGATAATTGCATCAAGGTCGTTTAGAACCTTGCCGCCACGATAATGAACCTCTGGATTTTCAGCATCCATCTTCATGTAGCAGTGCTTGATGTTCAGGAACACCATCTCGTGACCGCGCTCTTCACCTGCTTCCATAATCCTACGATTACTGTAGAGATTAGGGTTACTAGCTAAAACGGCTATTTTCATGCCTTTTTTGGGTGGTTTTTTGCTTAGATAAAGTTCTTTTAACTCATCATCAGTAATGTCACCTAAGCAAAAAGAATCCTCTGGATCGACAATTAACTTACCTGACATCGCTTCACGGCCTAATAGCATGCGATAGCCCATCGCATCTCTATTAGTCAAAGTCAGTTCAACGTCCCAACTTTGATCGCCAATAGCCATACTTGTTTTGATTACATAACGCTTTTCCGATGTACCGCTAGAGCTTTTGACACTCCTGCGATCAAATATAGGCGCTTCGCAATGAACTACCGTTTTTCTATTATCTTGTAATGGGCATACATCAAACCTTACCCAGGCAACCCCATCTCTTTGGAATTGTTGGATATTTAAAGCATGAATTGCAGATGTTTTGGCGCCAGAGTCAACTCTGGCCTTGATTGCAGGAACAGCAAGTTGAGGGAACTTGCACCATTCTTCAGCGCCACAGATATTCTTTTCGATTGTCACTCATTTGATCCTCAATTAAGGCATTAGCCTTGTGGTACATGAGTGCAATTTGACTCCTGTTTTATTCAAGAGACAATCTTTTTTACGAGTTTTATATGAAATTTTTTAGACGATATTAGAGTGGATGTGAAAGGAAAAAGGCCTAGCAAATACTAGGCTTTAGAGGATTTATTCAGCGGTTAGCTTTTCTAGCTGTTTAAATTCTTTGATTCCACTGATCTGGTCTTCTGCATGGTGATTAACATATAGAACGGTTGTGTCACCGCTGGCACAGATCTTCTCAATTAACGCCAGTACGAGCTGACGGTTGATATCGTCGAGGCCTAAGCAAGGCTCATCAAGGATCAACAAGGTAGGGTGCTTAACCATCGCGCGTGCAATCAACAACAAGCGTTGATCGCCAAAAGAAAGCTGGTTGTATGGCTCGTTGGCACGATCTTCCATACCCAACAGGGCTAGCCACTTATCTGCTACTTCTTTCTGTTTATCGGTACTCTTTGTGTACATGCCGATACTGTCGTGGAAGCCAGAGATAATGACATTTCTAAGGCTAATGCTTACGCGATATTCCCACTGTAGAGCAGTAGATACATAACCGATATATTGCTTGATCTGCCAGATGGTTTCGCCGTTACCGCGTTGCATACCGAATACAAAGATATCGTTGGTATAGCATTGCGGGTGGTCACCGGTAATTAGGTTCAGCAAACAAGTCTTACCACTGCCGTTAGGGCCGCTTAGTTGCCAGTGTTGTCCCGGCTTAATGGTCCAGTTAAGGCCATCAATAACTTTTGAATCTGCGTAGGCAATTTTAATATCCGTTAAACGCACTAGCGGGTCTTCTGGATTAAGCGCTGGTGGACGATCGGATTCATCGGTCGGTGGCACAGATAGATCAGTCGTTTTTAGGTGTAGCAGCTGATATAGGTCGTCGTAAGCCTGCTTGTCGTTAATATCAACCGTGTGATGAAGCTCACCTTTGTCGGTATAAGCCACATGGGTGATGAAATCAGGCATTTCATCAAAACGGTTTAATACCAGAATCATGCCCATTGAATCGATCTTGCTTGCTAGCAGGTCGTGCAGCAGCTTCATAGAGTCAGCATCTAGACCATCGAAAGGCTCATCAAGAATAATAAGGTCTGGATTGTTCGCTAGGGCGCGAATCAGCATGATCTTGCGTGTTTCACCCGTTGAGAGCTTTCTGAAGCTACGATCAAGCATATGTTCTAGCTTGAACATACTGACGAGTTGATCTAGTAAGTCAGCATCAAATTCTGGGTAGATCGCTTTACCTTCTTCCAGTATTTCTCTTACCGGAGTGCCTTCACTAATAACATCCATGATATCGGCATCGTCTTTCTTTAGCTCTCGGGCAATCAGTTCTGCCTGAGCTTCAAAAGAAACAAGTTCGATATGTTTTGGTAGGCCCGAAATAGTACCGCTGACTTGATCGCCAGCCCCGGCCAAGATTGCAGATAGGGCAGACTTACCAGAACCGTTGGTACCCGTAATCACCCAATGTTGGTTGGGTTCAATTGTCCAATTGATGTTGTTGAGTGTGAATGACTCACCAAATTCTGCCGTGTAATTCTCAATCTTAATGCTGTTCATAGTCTCTATTATGCGGATCTAACGATTGGGTTTTATAGGAATCTGTTACGGAAAAGGCTTAAATTTAGCTAAAAAAAAGCCAAGGCAAAGCCTTGGCTTTAATTTTCTTACAAGAAAGAAAATGTATAAATATTAGATAATTATACGATCTTCTTCATGTCAGCCATGTGGCCACGTAGCACTTTACCGATCGCTTCAACTGGGTGAGAGCGTAGTGCTTCGTTAACTTCGATTAGGCGAGCGTTGTCTACGCCAGTATCAGAAAGGTCTAGACCTTTACCGATAACATCAGTTTTGATGCCTTTCATGAAGTCGCCTAGTAGTGGTAGGCAAGCGTGGTTGTATAGGTAGCAGCCGTACTCTGCAGTATCAGAGATAGTTGCGTTCATTTCGTAAAGCTTCTTACGTGCAATTGTGTTAGCAATCAGCGGAGTTTCGTGTAGAGACTCGTAGTAAGCAGATTCAGCGATGATGCCTGCAGCAGTCATAGTTTCGAATGCTAGTTCAACACCCGCTTTAACCATTGCAACCATTAGGATACCGTTGTCGAAGAACTCTTGTTCAGAGATCTCTACGTCGCCTGCTGGAGTCTTCTCGTAGTTAGTCTCAGCAGTTTCTGCACGCCAGCCTAGTAGGTTCTTGTCGTCGTTCGCCCAGTCTTCCATCATCACGCGAGAGAAAGTACCGTCGATGATGTCATCTTGGTGCTTGTTGTAAAGCGGACGCATGATAACTTTTAGCTCTTCAGAAAGATCGAATGCTTTGATCTTAGCTGGGTTAGATAGACGGTCTAGCATGTTAGTCACGCCGCCGTATTTAAGAGCTTCAGTAATTGTTTCCCAACCGAACTGGATAAGCTTAGATGCGTAACCAGCGTCGATGCCTTCTTCAACCATCTTGTCGAAGCAAAGGATAGAACCAGTCTGTAGCATACCGCAAAGGATAGTCTGCTCACCCATAAGGTCAGACTTAACTTCAGCGATGAAAGAAGACATTAGAACGCCTGCTTTGTGACCGCCAGTACCTACAGCGTAAGCTTTAGCTAGTGCAAGACCTTCGCCTTTTGGATCGTTGTCTTCGTGTACAGCGATAAGTGTTGGTACACCGAAACCACGAACGTATTCAGCACGTACTTCAGAACCTGGGCACTTAGGCGCAACCATGATTACTGTTAGGTCGTCACGGATCTGCATGCCTTCTTCAACGATGTTGAAACCATGAGAGTAAGATAGGCAAGCGCCTTCTTTCATTAGTGGCATTACAGCTTCAACAACAGGTGTGTGCTGCTTGTCTGGAGTAAGGTTAAGAACTACGTCAGCAGTTGGAATTAGGTCTTCATAAGTACCAACAACGAAACCGTTCTCAGTAGCGTTTTTCCAAGACTGACGCTTTTCAGCGATTGCTGCTGGACGTAGAGCGTAAGAAACGTCTAGACCACTGTCACGCAGGTTAAGACCCTGGTTTAGGCCCTGTGCACCACAACCGATAACAACCAGTTTTTTGCCTTTAAGAGCTTCAACGCCATCGCTGAACTCGTCCATAGACATAAAACGACATTTACCCAGCTGTTCTAGCTGCTCACGCAGTGGAAGCGTGTTGAAATAGTTCTTAGACATTTCTACATTCCGTAATAAATATAAAGTCGGTAAACCGACATGTTTGTTATAGCGCTACTCTAAAAGATTCAGGGTATCGCGTAAAATGATATATATGGTTTGCTCTGTTGCATTTTATGCAACATCTATTTCCATACAAAGTGAGGCAATAATAGCGCTTTATTTACAGGTATCCAGTTTAAATAGATGAAAACTGCTAGGGATGGTCAAAAACGATCATAAATGTATGTTTTTTATACAAAAAGAGCTGTTTATCCATTAATTTCGCATCTGCGTGAAATAGTGCTTGCTAAAGCTTAAGCGGGTCTATATTATTCGCACCACATTGATGCGGGGTGGAGCAGCTTGGTAGCTCGTCGGGCTCATAACCCGAAGGTCGTTGGTTCAAATCCAGCCCCCGCTACCAAACATAGAAAAAGCCGACTTAGTTAATTCTAAGTCGGCTTTTTCGTTTCTAGGGTTTAGTAATTTGAGTGGAGCAGCTTGGTAGCTCGTCGGGCTCAGCTCTTGTAACCCCGGGTGAAGGCCATTGGTTCAAATCCAGCCACAACTACAAGATATAGATTAAGCCGATTTAGTTAATTCTAAGTCGGCTTTTTCGTTTCGAGGGTTTAGTAATTTGAGTGGAGCAGCTTGGTTGCTCGTCGTGCTCAGCTCTTGTAACCCCGGGCGAAGGTAGTTGATTTAATTCCTGCCCCCACTACCAAACATAGAGAAAGCCGATTTAGTTAATACTAAGTCGGCTTTTTCGTTTTTGGGGTTTAGTAATTGAGTGGATCAGCTTGGTAGCTCGTCGGGCTCAGCTCTTGTAACCCCGGGCGAAGGTCGTTGGTTCAAATCCAGCCCCCGCTACCAAACATAGAAAAAGCCGATTTAGTTAATACTAAGTCGGCTTTTTCGTTTCTGGGGTTTAGTAATTGAGTGGATCAGCTTGGTAGCTCGTCGGGCTCAGCTCTTGTAACCCTGGGCGAAGGTCGTTGATTTAATTCTTGCCTCCGCTACCAAATTCAGATTAAACCGATTTAATTAATGTTAAATCGGTTTTTCGATTTTTTGGCCTAGTTAAAGTGATTTAGTTCCTGTCCTGCAAATATAGTGGCTGTCGATGAGCACCCCAGCAGCCATGACTGTCTTCAAAACGACCAGGTAACGGTTCTCCACAATTTTCACAACATCCAGATTTAAGGTGCCATTCCCCAAGTTGATACCAATTGCGTTCAATTAAACGTAATCCACAGTTATGGCAGTAGGTTGAGCTACCCGAAGTGTCATGTACGTTACCCGTGTAAACGTATCTCAGCCCGTTTTTCATCGCTATGTCTCGCGCACGCGTTAGGGTTGATGCTGGCGTTCGGTCTTTATTTTTCATTTTCCAATCAGGGTGAAAAGCAGAGAAATGTAGTGGAATGCTGGGGCCTAGGTTGTTGTAGATCCATTGGGTCATTGCATCGATCTCTTCATTGCTGTCATTTTCATCTGGAATAAGCAGGGTTGTGATCTCAAACCATACTGAGGTTTCAATATGAATGTAGAGAAGAGTATCTAGGACGGGAGTGAGGCTGGCTCCACAAAGCTTTTTGTAAAACCGTTCCGAGAACGCTTTAAGGTCTATATTAGCGGCGTCCATATGTTCAAAAAACCGAGGGCGCGCGATATCAGTGATATAGCCAGCGCTGACAGCAATCGAATTGATTTGATATTCATGGCAAGCAATAGCAACATCTTCTGCATATTCGTGAAATATGACAGGGTCATTGTAGGTAAATGCTACAGAGCGGCATTTATGGGTCTTACAATATTTTGCTAATTGTTCTGGGCTGGCTGTATCAGCTAGCCGGTCCATCTCACGGGCTTTGCTCATATCCCAATTTTGACAAAATTTACAGGTGAGGTTACAGCCAGCTGTGCCGAAAGATAAGACGGGAGTACCGGGTAGGTAATGATTTAGTGGTTTTTTCTCTACGGGGTCTATGCAAAAACCACTCGAACGACCATAAGTGTATAGGTGCATCCGGCCGCCTTCATTACCACGTACAAAACAGAGTCCGCGTTGTCCGTCTGCTAATTTGCAATAACGGGGACATAGATCACATTGAATTTTGTTTTGATCAAGTTCATGCCAGAACCCCACTTCAATCACACTCATTCTGGGTTCCTATTTGGGTCATTAATCGATGATGTTTTAAAAAACTCTCGTAACTTATTTCTATACTTGAAGAGTAGGACGCCTCGTGACTGTTAGCAATCAAACTACCTTCATGTGCTCTTGCTAGATGGGGCATGAAACGGAGAAGCCTATGAATACGCGTCAGCCAGCCGTGGCTGGTTTGTTTTACCCAAATGATCCTAGAGAATTGGCGTGTGAAGTAGATGCTCTATTGAGCCAAGAGCAGAGAGAAGTGATACCGAACTTAAGGGCACTAATTGTCCCTCATGCTGGATATATTTACTCAGGCAGTGTTGCAGCCGCAGCTTTCAGTTGTATCCCACCCGATGCAAAGTTTAAGTACGTTTTATTGATTGGGCCAAGCCATCGGGTGGCATTTCAAGGTATGGCTGTTCCTTTGGCTGATCAATTCAATACACCACTTGGTAATATCTCTATCGCTGCAGATAAAATCAGCGAATTAGTCGATAATTGCTTGGTTAGTTACAACGACCTTGCGCATAGGCAAGAGCATAGTCTTGAAGTCCAGCTACCTTTTCTTCAGAAAATCGAAATACAAGCAGACCTAATTCCTGTTGTAGTCGGAAATGCCTCGGCAAGTGATGTTGGCAGATTGATTTTACCTGCATTACAAGACCCAGAGGTGCTAACTGTGATCAGTACCGATTTGAGCCATTATCACTCTTATGTCAAAGCTAAATTAATAGACGAACATACTAATCAGCGAATTATTATTGGTGATACAGATATAAGAGGAGATGAGGCATGCGGTTACATGGGCCTTAACGGTTTACAGTGGGCATTAATTTCCACAGATTTTAAACCACATTTATTACAATGCAGTAATTCAGGAGACAGTGCCGGGGATAAGGCCCGCGTCGTAGGGTATGGTGCTTATGCTATTTACTGAATTTAGTCATGAGCAGCAAAATTTAATGATTGAAATCGCTCAAGATTCAATAGCATCGAAGCTTAAGCTACAGCCCAGATATCGGTCCGCAGACTATGATTCAATTTCGACATTAGACTGGTTGGAAAAGCCAGCTGCTACCTTTGTTACTCTCTCTATCAACGGAGCATTGCGTGGTTGTATCGGAACTTTAGAAGCTCGACGGTCTTTACTTCAAGATTTACAAAGTAATGCAGTGAATGCAGCATTTTATGATTCTCGTTTTGAACCAGTTTCCGTAAGTGAATTCGAGTCTCTTTCAATTCATATCTCTGTCTTAACGGCACCCGTAAAACTAGACGTATCAAATGAAAAAGAACTTCTGAGTAGTTTAAGGTTGGGAATTGATGGGCTAATAATAGAAGAGGGAGGGCATAGAGCCACCTTCCTACCTCAAGTTTGGCATCAATTACCTACAGCCAAAAAATTTATTGAACGGTTGAAGTTAAAAGCGGGTTTACCTAGCGGTTACTGGAGTGATCGAATTCATTTTTATACTTATCAGGTGATAGATGTGGTTGATCATAATGTTGAAAAGCACTCAAGAAATTATTAATTAATTAAATTTTAAATTAATAGTTTAAATAATCATCGCTTTGGTTTTGTCGTTGTTGCTTTAGCTCTGTAGCTGCTGCCGCTTTCTTCAACTTTTCCTTAGTCCACATAGATACATCTGAAGGTTTCATGCCTTTAGAAACCATAGTGCCATCACCTGGTCGGGTGATCTCTACCTGGCCATGTTCGTTTTTGATGTAAACCCCTTTACCTTCCAACATAGTTACATCCAGTGCATCTGTGAAGATCATACCTCCCCAGAACTCTGTGCCACGGACACCAATGGTTGCAACCGGTGTATGTATTTCGAATTTAGGTTGTTTTTGTTTACCAATTGATCCGGTTAAGGTTCTGAATGCACCTTTTAGCATTTTGAAGCTGACATCTGAGGTTTGTGCTTTTTTATCAAATTGATATTTGGACAGCTCAAACTGGGTATTTTCAGCCAGTGATATCGTTGTCTTATCTTCAAGTTTAATCAGTATCTTGCTACCTACAGGGGTGATCAAAACATCTTCAGTAAATAGCGGATCATTCCTTTTGATAAATAGATGTTGATTCTGACGCTCAACCAAAGGCTTTCCCTGAATAAGAACGACTTTACCAATTTCGTTACTGGCAACCGCAGGTTTGGTAAGGAAGCAGAGTAATAGCAGGGCAAGGTGTGAAAACTTGGATAGACGTGACATCTAAAAGCTCCATTTTTTATGAGTCAGATTCGCTAGGCTAAGCATAAAGCACTTAGAGTTAATTGTTACAGTAATTCGTCAGATAGCAATCAGAGCTAAGAAAGCTGTCCTTGTAATAAAAGTGCAACAAAACCTTATAGTTCCAAGGGACAATTTATTATCTTAACAGCATTGTTTAAATTTCAACCTAACAGATTGATTTTATGAAAGGTTGTATGTTTTTTGTCGTTTTATTGGTTTTTGCAGCTTTTCAGCTAAATTTATTCTTAACCACATAAAATTATAGCGCCTTCTGTTTGTGTTACTCTTTGTTAATCCAAAGGAAATTACCAAACAGTTTAGAATGGAATCGTAAACTATGGTCATAATCCCAACCGAGAAGAAGTTTGATTGGCGAAGACCGCCATTTGTTCTGTTTTTCTTGGTTATATTGAATGTGCTCGTGTTCTTCTTCGCGCAAGACAAAGACGAAGAGATGATTAATGATGCGCTTAATCGTTACTCAGAGCTTCAATATTTCGATGCAGAATGGGAAATGTACCTTAGCTACCTAAAAGAGGATGGTGTAGCTGATAACCAGATAGCCGAATATCAGAACCTGCATCAATCTGGGAATACGCTTGAGTTAAGTTATTATTTGCTAAGTGATTTAAATTTCTTTGAATATCTCCGCTATAACCAAGTCCGCTTTAATGAACCTGGGAACGGTGATTACTGGCTTAATCGTACTGAGCTGTATGATCTCATTTCTAGTACCACGATCTTTGGTCATGGTTTAAAACCCAAGGCTTTCTCGCCCTTTGATTTGGTTACCTACCAGTTTCTGCATGGTGATTTTTTCCACCTGATAGGCAATATATTCTTCTTAGTGATTTTTGGTTTTGCCGTTGAAGCTGCCATTGGTCATCTACGCTTCTTGCTCTTTTATTTACTAGGCGGGATGGCCGGTGGGGTACTTTTCTTATTTGTTAATTCTCAAAGTCCAAGTGCTTTAGTTGGTGCCTCAGGTTCCATCTCAGCAGTTATGGCAATGTACTTAGGTGTATTCCGCTTTAGAAAGATTGAATTCTTTTACTGGTTTTTCATCTTTGTTGGATTCATTCGAGCACCAGCCTTATCGGTATTGGGTCTTTATATTGCAAATGAGCTATATCAGTTTGCCACAGTAACCGACTCAAACGTCGCTTTCATGGCGCATACAGGTGGGTTTATCGCCGGCGCATTACTGATATTTACGACTATTCTCGTTTCACCAAAAGTACTGGATGAAGAATATCTAGAAAATGAAGAGGATCTTGCTGAAGATGTTAAGGCGCGAGACAAGATCTACCATTTATTAGGTAAATTCTCTTTTAAAACGGCTATTTCAGCCATTGATGAGTTTGAAGAAAAGTACGGTTCTGATTTTGAACTAAGGCGCGTGAAGTATGAAATTCTAAAGGCACAGCATGACGATGATTATCGATCAGTTACCTTGCAGCTTTTAACTTACGAAAAGCCAACTGCTGAAGAGCTCGATAAGATAGAAGAATTATGGCATTGCAGCACGTTTGCTCAAGAAGAGCTTAAGAATGATGACCTTCTACAACTTGCTTGGAAAATGACAACACTCTCTAGTCTTAAAACTTCTGAAGAGATATTTACCATGCTTTATAGTCGTGGAATGAAAACTGAGGAGTTTAGCCATTTAGCTAGGAAGTTATCGGTGGCATTTGGTGAAAGGGAACACGATGCCAAATGTAAACGCTATGCCACTGCTGCAGATGAGATCTACGAACGAAGCCGTCGCGGTTTATTTAATTAGTCATTAGGGTTTATATGGATCATTGTAAATACCACCCTTTAAAAGCATCAACCTATCACTGTAGTGCTTGTCATCTTAGTGTATGTGATAGCTGTGTTGATGAAACAGATGATGAGATCCGTTGCGTTCGCTGTGGTGAGCGATTAGATAGCTTAGGTGCAGGGGCTAATATTGAACCTTTCTGGCGTCGTCTAGATCTGGCATTTCGCTATCCGATGAATACGCAAGTATTGATGCTTATTTTGGGCGCATCAGTACTCTCCGCTGTAGGTGCATTTATTGGCGGTTTGATTGGTTTCATTCTTTCTATTTTGGTTGCCGGTGTCACCACTAAATTTAGTTTTCTTTGTTTACAACAAACTGCCGATGGCAACATGAAAGCCCCTATGGTGTCTGAAGCCTATAGCGGTGGCGTCAAAATGATTATTCATATCATTGCCATTTTCCTAGCTATTGGGCTGATGATGTTGGCAGTTTCGAAGACATTTGGTGATTTCGTAACAACTGCGTTTGCGATGTTTTGGTTGTTTTCACTTCCAGCTGTCTTTATCAACTATGCAAGGTTTGAAAGTATCGGCGCTGCAATCAACCCAATTGAGTTGATTAAATTGGTTTGTAAATTAGGCCGATCCTATCTCTTATTGCTTGTCTTTTTGCTGATCATGATTGCATCGGTTGCAACGCTTAATCAGCTCTTTTCTGACTTCTATTTCTTTTCAAATATATTGGAAAGCATTACCTCTTATTACTATCTAATCGTGATCTTTCATCTGATGGGGTACCTATTGTTCCAAAAACAACGTGCTTTAGGTTTTGCTAGCCGGTTCGATGAAGATGAGATGCAGATCCGAACAGATAAGCTGCATTTTATGGATAAGGTTGAAGTGCTGACGAAAGAGGGGCGTTTTGAGGATGTTTCTTACGAATTCAAACAGGGTATAAAACGGTTCCCTAAAGAATTAGATATCTTTAACCGTTATTTTGATTACCTCTGCGCAATTCAAAACTCTGATGATACCAGTATCTTTATGCCGGCTTATCTTGAGTGCCTAAAGCAGTCTAATCGGGAATCATTAATTCCGGTTTTGATTCAACGCGTTTATCAATACGATCCTAGCTTTAAGTTGAAAGAACCATCGGTTCGACATGAGATTGCTAAACACTGTTTTGAAGCAGGTAAACACAAGTTAACTATCAAGTTACTGAATGGTCTTCATCGTGATTTCCCTGAGTATGAAGACAAAGTGCAGGCTTATCAGTTAATGGCGGAAGCGCTAGAGGCGATGCCGGGAAAAGCTCAACAAGCTGAAAAATTCAGGGAGATGGCAGCCAAAATGGCTGAAGCGCAATAAAAGCTGCGGTTATTTAGAGGCATTAAAAAAGGAGCCCAATGGCTCCTTTTTTTATTGAGTTAGTTCATTCGTCGCTCAAGGCCGGCTTGTGCCATGATTCGTGTTGAGATCTCTTCAATCGAGAAATTGGTGGTGTTGATAGTAGAGATATTGAGTTTCTTAAACAGTCGCTCTACCTCACGCACTTCGAAATCACACTGATCTAGTGAAGCATAACGGCTATTCGGGCGGCGTTCGTGACGAATCGCAGATAGCTGGAATGGATCAATCGTCAGACCGTAGAGCTTATGTTTATGTTCCTCTAGTACTTTTGGAAGACGGTTAAACTCCATATCTTCTTCAGTCAGAGGGTAGTTGGCTGCACGAATACCAAATTGCATCGCCATATAAAGGCATGTCGGCGTCTTACCGCAGCGAGATACACCTACAAGGATGATATCCGCATTGGCGTATTGGCGTGTACGCGCACCGTCATCATTATCGATTGCAAAGTTTACTGAATCTATGCGGTCTTTGTAGCGAGTGCGCTCAACGATACCGTGGGATTTACCTACGGAATAATTGGAGTGAGCATCAAGCTCATTCTCTAACGGCTTGAGGAAACTCGAAAAGACATCAATTTTAAAGGCGTTGGATTCGGCAATAATATTACGAATATCTTCATTTACGACCGTATCAAAGATCAAAGGGCGAGTGCCATGTTGCTCGGCAACTTGGTTGATCTTCTGCACGGCCTCGCGAGCCTTTTCAACATCGTCGATATAGGGAAGAGTAATCTGTTCGAATTCAATGCTATCAAACTGAGCAAGTAAACTGTGCCCCAATGCTTCTGAGGTAAGACCTGTTCCGTCTGAGATAAAAAAAGCTGTTCGTTTCATTGTCTACTTACAATCTGCAACAAAAATATAGGCCTGACTATACCAGATGTGGAGCAGTGTTGTGGCTCTGAAATATACCCATATTTCAAAGTCTGGTTATGATTTCATCAATAGTCTGATTGTCATCAAAATAATCCACCATATATCCGCTTTTTTCAGGGGATTTTTGCTGCTGAGTGCAGTAAGATCTCACCATTATTAGAAGTAATAACTATACACCAGAGTAGGAGATATACAGTTGCAGAACTATGTACTGCGCCTAGATCAGGTAGGAATGAATGACGTAGAAAGAGTCGGCGGAAAAAACGCCTCTCTTGGTGAAATGTTACAAGAACTTACTGGTGCAAATGTAAAAGTGCCTAATGGTTTTGCAACTACGGCTGATGCCTATCGTGACTTCCTTACTCATGGCGGTCTAGAAGATAAGATTAACGCCAAGCTTAAAGAGCTTGATACCAACGATATCCAAGCACTAAAAGAGACCGGTAAGACGGTACGTGATTGGATCATGGAAGCAGAGTTTCAGCCAGAACTTGATCAAGCGATCGAAGCCTACTGGGCTGATATGTCTGCTGACAATCAAGATATTGCTGTTGCGGTTCGTTCATCCGCAACGGCTGAAGATCTACCAGATGCTTCTTTTGCTGGTCAGCAGGAAACATTCCTAAACGTTCGTGGTCTTGCCAATGTTAAGCACGCGATCAAAGAGGTATTTGCTTCTCTTTATAACGATCGTGCGATCTCTTACCGTGTACACCATGGTTTCGAGCACAGTGAAGTAGCGCTTTCTGCGGGTATTCAGCGCATGGTTCGCAGTGAAACAGGCTCTTCCGGTGTAATGTTTACTTTGGATACTGAGTCTGGCTTTAACCATGTTGTCTTTATTACTTCCGCATACGGCTTAGGTGAAACCGTTGTACAAGGTGCAGTTAACCCGGATGAGTTTTACGTTTATAAACCAACTCTAAAAATGGGTGCGCCAGCCATTATTCGCAAAACGATCGGTTCTAAAGCGATCAAGATGGTCTACTCTGAGCCAGATTCGGACAATCCAGTATCGACTGTTCAAGTCGATCAGGCTGAGCGCCAGCAGTTCTCCATTGATGATAACGATGTTCAGCAATTAGCCAAGATCGCTATTGAGATCGAAAACCACTATGGCCGCCCTATGGATATTGAGTGGGCTAAAGATGGTGATACGGGCGAACTATTTGTTGTTCAGGCGCGTCCTGAAACTGTTAAGAGCCGCAGTAATCAGGCGGTAATTGAGCGCTATCTTCTCAAGGAAACCAGCCAAGTACTCGTTGAAGGCCGCTCTATTGGTCACCGAATTGGCTCTGGTAATGTGCGTATTGTTTATGACATTAGTGAAATGGAGAAAGTGCAGCCAGGGGAAGTGCTTGTAACAGACATGACCGACCCTGATTGGGAACCTGTTATGAAGCGTGCTGCAGCTATCGTAACAAACCGTGGTGGTCGTACTTGTCATGCGGCAATTATTGCTCGTGAATTAGGTATTCCAGCGATCGTAGGCTGTGGTGATGCAACGGATCAGTTCGTTGATGGTCAACTTGTAACAGTTTCTTGTGCTGAGGGTGATACAGGACGTGTATATGCTGGGAAATTGGATTATGAGCACCAGTCGAACAGCGTAGAATCTATGCCTGATCTACCTTTCGAAATCATGATGAATGTGGGTAATCCTGACCGTGCATTTGATTTTCAGGCTCTACCAAACGCGGGTGTAGGTCTAGCGCGCCTTGAATTCATTATTAACCGTATGATCGGTGTGCATCCTAAAGCGTTGATTAATTTCGATCAGCAGCCACCAGCACTTCAGCAAACTATCTCTCGTCGTATTTCGGGTTACGACAGCCCGATTGATTTTTATGTAGATCGTCTGGTTGAAGGCATTTCTACATTGGCTGCTGCGTTCTATCCGAAGAAAGTGATTGTACGTATGTCTGACTTTAAGTCGAATGAATACGGTCATCTAATCGGTGGAGATGCGTTTGAGCCTAGTGAAGAAAACCCAATGCTTGGTTTTCGTGGCGCTGCACGTTACATCTCTGAAAACTTCCGTGACTGCTTCGAACTAGAGTGTCGTGCTCTTAAACGTGTACGCGATGAGATGCAGCTAACTAACGTTGAAGTGATGATCCCGTTTGTACGCACACCGGGTGAAGCTAAACAGGTTGTTGATCTGCTTGCTGCTAATGGTCTTAAACGTGGTCAGAACGGCTTACGTGTAATTATGATGTGTGAGATCCCATCCAATGCATTGCTTGCTGACGAGTTCCTAGAGCACTTCGATGGTTTCTCGATTGGCTCTAACGATCTAACACAGCTAACGCTTGGATTGGATCGTGATTCTGGTGTCATTGCGCACCTATTTGATGAGCGAGATGAAGCGGTTAAAAAGCTTCTTTCAATGGCGATTTCTGCTTGTAAGAAGCAGGGCAAATACATCGGTATTTGTGGTCAGGGCCCATCCGATCATCCTGATCTAGCACGTTGGTTGATGGAGCAGGGAATTAGCACCGTATCTTTGAACCCTGATTCTGTTCTCGATACTTGGTTCTTCTTGGCGAACAATCAAGAAAGCTAAAAACTGTTATAAATCAAAGCGCTATTAAGGTTTCTTAATGGCGCTTTTTTGTGTTTGATAGGTATGAAAGTGGTTATATATCAGTAACGCCTACTGCCTGATAGAAGGCTAGCAACAATGCAGTTCCAGCCCCAACGATATGTGCTTCGCTAAATACCTCCCAACCTTCAGTTACAAAGACTGTGTCCAGCATAAATAACTCAGCAATAGTTTTAACAACGATTGCCAATAACGGTAGCCAAGCGATAAAGCCTGTTTCCTCTCTCAACCATTGCCATGCTGCTAAACAGATAACTGTGTAGAGGATTCCTGATAGACCACTGTATTTGGCTATATCGGTTAGTGGTGAGAGTAGAAAGACAGAGAGGGTAACTAGGCTTGAGAGTAATCCGTATATGAATAGCTTAGGGTTACGATTCTCTAAATACACTCCTGCTGCTGCAAAGGTTATAAGATCCCAAAACAAATGTTCGATTGAGCTATGAACCAGATGTGCCGTAATTAAGCGCCAATATTGTTGTTGCTCTGTAATTAGGGCGTGATCAAAGCAGAGCCACGAAAGCATAGGATAGAAATCACTTAATAATCCGATACTCAACACACTGACGATCAGAGATAAGGTGAATAGCGGTTTTTTTGCTGGCTGGTCCTTATTGTTACGACAGTTGCAAGAGTCACAACCGCCCCGAAGGGCAGTTGCGAATTTAGTGAATACACTCATCATTGTTTCAGCTCGTTTTAGCGTTTAAAGCGGCGAATCTGTACAAGTGCAATGGCTACTGCGATAAAGATCACTAACCAAGGGGATACGGCGCCGCCACCTGAACCTGAGCGTGTTGATGAAACACTTGGTCTAACTTGACTCTGGTTAGCCTGATCTTGAGATTGATCGACAAACATTGGCTGTTGAGTATCTACGCGTTTCTGCTGAGCGGTAATCGGTTGTTGTGCTCGATTTTTACGTGCGGTCTGTTCTTTCTCAACGCGTATTTTATTAGAGCGCTCAATATTCATCGCTTTGAATACTTCGTCTCTAACGACGATCATAGAGGTGTAGTCAGTGACTAAACCATATTCCACTGCAGTATCAACAATCGCTTGCTCAGCATCTTTGTCAGAGCCTAAATAGTCCATCTCTGCTTGTAGCTCTTCAATGGCTGCATATGCCCATAGACGTTCCAATTCAGGGTTGTCGGTTGCAATTTCAGGTAGATTAAAGCTCGTTGTGTAAGTTTTCTTTTCACCGTTGATAGTGCCAGTAAGTTTTACCTCTGCCTTACCCGGTTTGTAATAGTGTCCAAACAGGGTTAGCTGTTGACCGTGGTAAAGGGTATTTGCAAGACGTGGCTTTACGAGTTCTTTACTTCTTACGCCATCAATCTCGATCTGAATATCCCGCATAGAAGCATGCGCCATCTTGCCTTTGGCTATCTGGAGCTGGCCGCTAATATCGTCAGAGTTAGAAATCTGTAGAGCAAAGCCATTAGATACGCGTGTCATCTCTTCTAAAAGAGGACGGTTAGCACTGTTACCCATAATAAAAGTAAATAGGCGGGCATCATGCTGCTCTAGTAAATCTAAGAACTTACTCTTTTCGGTCGTACCTACATTGGCAACGCCATCTGTAACAAGAACTACTGCAGTACTTCTATCCGAGTCCAGTTGATTAATGCCGGTTTTAAGTCCTGCATATAGATTTGTACCGCTACTTGGTTGTACCTGATCTAGACGTTGTAATGTGTCTTTGATCGTTTGTTGATCAGCAGGTAGGTAACCCTGAGTGAAACTCTGCGCTCGATTATTAAACAATACGATCTTGAACCGATCATTAGGGTTTAACTGTGTTAAGCCGCTTCGAATGCCTTCGATCAGGGATGAGAATTTGCCATGCATAGAGCCGGAGATATCAAGTACAAACACCCAGTCTCGACCTTGAGTCATTACAGGGAGGTCGTTACCCGGCGTTAACGTCAGTTTATAAGTACCTTTGCTAGAATCTGCTTCTTTATATGCCAACATATCCACGCTTGCAGGTAGATTTTCAGCGTGACGCCAGTACAGCAATATATCTTTATCTAGGGTCGTCACACTGCTATTGATAGGAGTTTCGGGGCTTTGCGACTCATTCTGTTCGGACCGTTCTTCTTGCTCTAGACCTAGCTGCTGTTGGGTCAGATTGTTAGCTGAATTGATCAAGCTAGCTTGCCATTCGTAGGTATTAAGTTGTTGAAAGGATGCATTCGGGTGTTTAGGCATTCTTAAACCATCAACGGGATAGCTAGTCCTTAGCTTCATATCAAAAGAGAACTTCTCATTTACCGTTTCGTTGCGATCCCAAAAACTCAGTTTTTGCTCATCGACGCCACCATCTTCAAGAGGGTATACGTATCGACCAATTCCAGTGTCGGTCTGGGTATTCTGGAGATAGACCAACTTGATTTTGACTTCTTGATTAGCCTTCACTGGAAAGACAGAGATATCGAACGTTTTGTATTGATCCTTTTCTACGATGGCTGTTTCATTTCCCTTTTGTTTTTCTTGTTCGTAGATCTGTCGGGCACGTTGTTTCTCAACAACTTCACCTGTAACGGGTTGGCCATCAATCCAATAGCTAAATTCACCAACGGCGGCTTTATCTGGAACTGGGAAGGAGTAAATAGCTTCTAGATCTGTCGCGTTAGGGTTATGAAAAACTTGCTCCACCGTTGTGGTTGCGTACATATCTTCAATCACAACATCGACATGGTGTTCTTTGATTTTTAGCTCTTCATACCCTGCATTGCTCGGTTTTAATAGTCCTGCAGCATTACTGTATGGGCTCATTAAAAGAGCGCTTCCTAATGCTATGGCTGTGAATAGGCTGCTGCGTTTTAGGTTAGGAGTTGAGTGTTTCATCGCTTGTTCCTCATCTGTTGATGGGAGCAAGATTGTGATGTTTAGGCGATTGTTAAAATGAAATTGAAATAGGTTTTATATTAAACAGCTATAAGTATCAAAATATAATACCAAGCTGTTTTATGAACTGGCCTGAAGATTGCTCACTATATGATCTGAACATAGATTCCTTGTTTTAATGGATTAACCTAGGCGCAGTTAAATATGTATATCTCCAGTAATTATCAGTCTTCTAGCTTAATAGGCACAAATCCGAATGACTCCGGACAAAATGCCTCTCTGGCAAACTCTGGCCGATCAGCCTCTGTAAACGGCAATACAGTGTTCTTAACGGAAGAAGCAAAACAGCTAAGCGAATCTGAGTCTATTTATACTCTCAGTACAGCAAAAGGTGACAAAGAGTACGATTTAGACAGTTATTTCCAAGCGAAGCCAACCCATGAAGGGGATGTCTTCGATATTGAGGGCTTGTTGCTGCCAAATCAGCAGAACGTAAGCGCATTACAGGATCACCTTTCAAAAGTGTTCCCAGATTTCTTATCCCGTCACAACATTCCAGAAGCACCAGAATCGATCAATTATGACGGTAAAGGCCAGATAGTTTTACCAGCTGATTACCCTTATGCCGATCAGCTTAAACAAGCACTGAAAGAAGAACCGGCTATCGCCAAAGAGCTAAGCACTGTTAATGCTTTAGCGTCGCACCTTGCGGCTTTCAAAGAGCTTGAGCCATACCGACAAGAGATGGATAAAGCCAATTCACAAGCAGAGATAGATGCCATTATCGAAAAATACAGTTATCTGCTGGGCGATAACCGACAGTACCCGTCAGTTGAACTCTCGTTCACTGAAGAAGGGAAACTAACAGTAACCAGTGAAGGCAGCGCTTTGGTTTGACTCCGTAAGTTAATACCAAACAATACTATTTAGAGATCTTTTTAAATAAGGAGTATTGCCACTGGCGGATAGCAAGCACCATGGTCGTACCACTTTTTTTCTGTTGCGGAGCAGAGTGGTCTTCCTGCATTAATTCGTTAAACTCTGCAGCGAGTCGCTCCATTTTCTTTTGCAAACGAGCATTGGAGCTATCGGTTAGGATCGCATTAGTCACGATCAGCTTTTCGTTAGCTTTATCGAAACGTGAGCTAAAGAAGTCTTGCTCAACCTTTTCTTGGAAAAACTGTTGGATAGGGCCATTTGGTAGCCAATGGAAATTGGGGGCAACCAGGAGTTTTACGCGGTTACCAGGCAGTAGGTCGATAATCTTAAGGCGATCCAACTTAGCCAGCTTTTGAATGCATTCCGTTTCTGGAATATCATAAGCATTGAGGATATCAGTGAACGTCATTCCACTAATCACGCTAACTGTGATCAATAATAAAATGAGATCATTAGCGATCTCTTTTTCTTGATCTCTGGTTAATTGAGTCAGTTGGCACTGGTCTTTACTCATCTTCTGTACAAGTTCAGATAGCTCGATATTGAGCATGTCGCAGATAGCTTCCAGTCTTGCAAGGGTAAAGTTCTTTTCCGCAAAAAGTCGCTTTACAGACGCTTCACTTAAATCAAGAATTTCGGCGACATCTAGGTATGTTTTACCTTGAGCTTTAAGTTCTCGTTTGAGTGTATCTATCAGTGGTCCAACTTGCGCCATAATCTATTCCTTAAGTTATGCTTCCAGCGATATTAACTGAACCGCTTTATATATTCACGATAAACACTGAGTTATATCGGCTCTTAACTGACAACACTTGTCTAAACTAGTAACTAAGTCTCATACTAGATTTGGAGTAGTTAGATGAGAGTAGGTTGGCTTATCTCCCTTTTATTTTTCACCAGCGGTTATACCTATGCCGATTCTCAAGTCTCGTCTCATGCTACTCAGTTTCTTACCCATAACCTGAAAAAATCCGTATATAAAGATTACTCTGAAGCAATAAGGGGTATAGAACACGCTGGACGGAGAGCGTTTAACCTTGAATTGGTTAGAGCTATGTCGGAATTGCGTAAGATTCCTTTCAACCCTGTAGAGGTGCCGTTTTTAAGAGGGGTGGATCTTGTAAAGCAAGGACCAAATTATGCAATCTTCAATATCAGTCGTAATGAAGAGCGCGAAGACCTGTTTAAATGGGTTGGCCCATTACAATCAGACAGCGTTCAGTTCTTCAAAAATACCCTATATACCAAGCAACTTACTTCTTATCTTGAGTTTACAGAAGAGGTCAGGGTTTGTGTGCTGCGGGGCAGCAGGCACGAGAGAATCCTGAAAGCTGAGACTCCTGTGTTGATCTTAGTAGCCAATAGCTACAACAGTTGTTTTAGGCTTCTTGCTGAAGGGCGGGTTGATTACACACCTGTTTCACTGCACGAAGTGTCCAATGTTTTTAAAACTAGCGGCGTATCAGAAAAGATCATCAAACTGACGCCAATCGTTTTATATCGAAGTGAGGGGTATATCGCTTTTTCAAAACAAACGCCTGATGAAGAGATACGGCTTTGGCAGCTCGCTTTGGATGAGCTTAAAGAACAAGGCAGATATAACCAGTTAAAGAATCGTTACCTTCTACCAAAAAACTAAGACTACTAATTTAACCTCATATCCTCAGAAAGCTCTGTTCGTAGCAGTAGTCACACCAGTACAGAAAATGTATAAAAAATACATTATCTGTGTCTTCATCATTCTAATGACCAGAAATAACATGTTAGTCAGTTGAAACTGAGCTTTGAGCATAAGTTTTTGAGTAACAAATTGTATTTTTTAGTGGGTATTAATGCATGAAGTACAGTATGAATGATCAAGATATTAAAAATTTATCTACAGATGCTGTGAATTTAGCAGGTACTTGTGCAGCGCGGTACGTAGATTCAATAAGAGATAAGCGCGTATTCCCAACGCAAAGCGATTTGGATGCACTTCGTAACTTTGATGAGGCCTTGCCTCAAAACGGTACTGCTGCAATCGATGTTCTTCAACAACTAGATTTATATGGTGCTAATGCAACAGTAGCCACTACAGGAGGTCGCTATTTTGGCCTAGTAGTGGGCGGTGCTACACCAGCGTCTATGGGAGCTTCCATAATGAATGCCGCTTGGGATCAGATCGCTATTATGGAAAATACTGCACCAACTGCAATCCATTTAGAACGCTTAGCGGCACAATGGATAGTTGATCTATTACATTTACCTAACGATGGCAGCGTAGGTTTCACGACAGGATCATCGGTTGCCAATCTTGTGGGATTAGCGGCAGCGAGGAATGCTTTGTATGAAAACCTTGGAATCAATATTGAGGAGTGCGGGCTAACAAATGCACCTCCTTTGCAAGTGGTTTTGTCTGAACAAGCCCATGTTACCGTCCATAAAGCGCTAAAACTGCTTGGATTCGGTACTAATCAAATGATTAAAGTGCCATGCGATAGCCAAGGCCGTATCAAACCCAATGCGCTGCCAGAAATTGGGCCTGACACAATTGTTTGTTTACAGGCAGGGAACGTTAATTCAGGTGCCTTTGATCCATTTGCGGAGATCATCCCAGAAGCTAAACAGAAAGGGGCTTGGGTACATATAGATGGTGCGTTTGGACTTTGGGCCCTAGCGTCTCCTGATAAAAAGCATCTAGCGGAGAGTGCTTGGCTTGCAGATTCATGGGCGGTAGATGCGCACAAATGGCTAAACACACCTTACGATTGCGGTATAACAATCTGTAGAAACCCAAAAGCAGTTCATGAAGTGATGACCACTGTGGCACCGTATCTAACCTCCAGCGAAAATGTACCGCCAAAGGATATGGTCCCTGAATTTTCACGTCGCGCACGAGGGGTAGAAGTGTGGGCTGCAATAAAAGAGATGGGACAAGAAGGAATCTCTGATCTGATCAATCGATGCTGTAACCATGCAATAACTCTAGCCAATGGATTGCAAGAGCTAGGGTATGAAATTGTAAATGATGTCGTTTTAAATCAAGTCGTAGCTACCATTGGCAACCCTGATGATATAAAAGCGATCGCTAAATTTGTTCAAGACGAAGGTGAATGTTGGTTTGGTACAACCGTGTGGCAAGGACGTACAGCGATCAGACTCAGTGTTTCGTCTTGGGCAACAACTGATAATGATGTAAAAAGAACGTTAGAATCGATTAAACGTGCGACAGAGTCCGTACTCAAATAGTAAATCAGCTTGCTTATTCTTTCTGATGGAGAAGTAAATTGTCAAAAACAGTCGTAATTACAGGTGCTAGCCGCGGTATAGGTTTGTCTTTCACCGCGTTATACAAATCTAAGGGGTATAAGGTTTTTGCTGCGTGCCGTACCTGTTCTCCTGAGCTGAAACAGCTAGGTGTTGAAGTCATTGATGAAGTAGATGTTGCAACAAATGAAGGTTTAGAGAAGTTAAAAACAGCTTTAACAGGCATTAAAATCGATCTACTGATTAACAATGCCGGTATTTTACGTAATGAGATTCTTGGCAATTTGAATGTCGAAACTATTCGCGATCAATTTGAAACGAACGCAATAGCGCCTCTATTGGTAACGGAGACGTTACTTGATAATTTAGCGGAACCGGCAAAGGTCGCGCTAATCACGAGCCGTATGGGTTCAATCACTGATAATACCAGTGGTGGTCGATATGGTTATCGTATGTCCAAAGCAGCGCTAAATATCGCGAGCATGTCCTTAGCACGTGACCTAGAACCTCGTGGTATAGCCGTAGCGATCTTGCACCCTGGACTAGTTGGAACAGAAATGATTGGTGGAGTAGGTGATATAACACCGGATCAGGCTGCAGAAAGACTTTCTCAGCGTATTGAAGAACTTAATCTGGAAAATACAGGTACATTCTGGCATTCAAACGGTGAAGTCCTACCTTGGTAACTAGTCGTTAAACGCTCGGGTAAATAGATGTTCTTCAGAACCAGGGGCGGGGATATAAAGCGCTGCAGGACGGCCTTTCCCGCCTTCGGGTTTACCTTCTCCTACCTCTTTTAATAGTTCCGCATTAGCTATGCGACGTCTAAAAGATTTCTTCTCTAGTTTTTTATCCATGAGGATTTCAAAAGCCTGCTGTAATTGCGTTAGAGAAAAAGGCGCTCTGATAATATGAATTGGAAGTACAGTATAAGCGGTCTTATTCTTCAGCCTTTCTCTGGCAGTATTGATTAGATTGTGGTGATCAAAAGCTAGGTCCAGTCCCGAAATTTCTTTAATCGGCCACCATTGGGCATCTGAAACAGCTTCGACAAAGCTTTCTGTAGGAGCATACGGGATTAAAGCCATATAAAGCGTAGTCACTGACCAGCCACGAGGATCACGTGATGCGTTACCAATAGTACTGACTTGCTCAAGATGCGGTGCATTAACGCCCGTTTTACTCAAAAGCTTACGTTTAGCCGTAATCTCAATAGTTGAGTCTTCATTTAAGTCTACAAAACCACCGGGCAGTGACCATTTCCCAACTTCTGGAGCTTGTGCACGCTGAACGAGTAGGATCTTTAGCTGATTTTCATGCAATGTATAAATAGCGACATCTACCGAATAGATGGGAATATCAAATTGCTTAGTATCGTACTGACTTAAATAAGCTTGATCTTCAGTCGATTTCATAATTTCTTAAAAACTCGCAGCAAAAGTTGACTTTGGTGGCATAAAGCCAATAATAAAAGGGCGTAGCAAATTACGCAACATACATTCTGATGGGAAAGACCTGTCAGCTAACATTTAACGGCAAGGAGCTTGCTGTATGCAAAATAAATACGACTTTGCGGTCTTTATTGGCCGTTTTCAGCCTTTTCACAATGGTCACTTACAGGTAGTGCGCGAAGGATTAGCCACAGCGGATAAGCTTATTGTATTAATAGGCTCTGCTTGGCAGGCAAGAAATCCACGAAACCCATGGAATCACTTTGAACGAGAACAGATGATCAGGGCATGTTTGAGTGAAACAGATAACGAGCGGTTAATCTGTTTACCTCTAATGGATGTTCCTTATAACGATGATCTTTGGGTTCGCAATGTACAAGCCACAGTTAATGGCTCGGTTACTGCACATCACACCAAACCACATCAACAAGCTTCGATTGCTTTAATTGGGCACAAAAAAGACCACACTGGTTTTTACCTGAACCTTTTCCCACAATGGAAAAATATTAGCGTTGAAAACTATGCAGGGATTAGCGCCACCCCAATTAGAGAACAATACTTCAGCCCATTAATCAACGAGTTACTCAAGATAGGTAATAACGAACTTTTACCCGATTCGATAAGTGAATGGCTAATCAACTTTGCTGAGAGTAATGAAGCCTACCAACAAATCGCCGATGAAATTGGGTTTGTGAAGAAATATAAACAAGCGTGGGAAGCAGCCCCGTATGCACCGACTTTTGTAACAGTCGATGCTGTTGTTATCCAATCGGGTCATATTTTACTGGTAGAAAGAAAGGCAAATCCAGGGAAGGGGTTATGGGCCTTACCGGGAGGATTTGTTGATCAGAATGAACGTCTTTTAGATGCTTGTTTACGAGAGCTTCGTGAAGAAACTCGATTAAAAGTACCAAGCCCTGTATTGAAAGGATCGATAAAACGTCAAGAAGTGTTTGATGAACCTAACCGTTCTGCCAGAGGGCGAACCATAACGCACGCTTTTCATATTGAACTAGAACCAAACTCTGCGCTTCCTAAAGTCAAAGGAAGTGACGATGCAAAATATGCGCGTTGGATTCCTCTAGGTGATTTAAAGCCACAAGAGATGTTTGAAGACCATTATTTCATAATCCAAGAACTACTCGGAACAAGCTAAAAACAAACTAACTTATGCATAATAAAATAATTGTTGATTTATAAGTGGCTATAGGCCACTATGTATTCATTAAGTGATTGCGAAGCACTTAAATAATCAAAATAGGTGAGCAGGGATTCTGCTTACTAGGAGTAAAACAGCATTGGATAGACCGATGCTGTCACACATAAGACAGGAGGAACTCCGTCATGAAAAACCTAATACTTAATACAGATTCCTACAAAACGTCACACTACGTTCAATATCCTCTAGGTACAGAATTCGTATCTAGCTATATCGAATCTCGCGGTGGTGTTTATGCAAATACGATTGTATTTGGCCTTCAGGCATTCATAAAAGCCTATCTAAGCAAGTCTGTCACGAAAGAAGATATAGACGAGGCAGAGATAGTTCTTACAGCGCACGGTGTTCCTTTTAACCGTGATGGCTGGGAATATATCTTGAGTGCCTACGATGGTTATCTACCTCTAGAGATTCAGGCAGTACCAGAAGGCACGTTATTACCGACCAATAACGTTATGGTTCAGGTAAAAAACACTGATCCTAAATGTGCATGGTTAACGAGTTATATAGAAACGGCATTACTAAGGGCCATTTGGTATCCAACAACCGTAGCGACAGTCTCTAAAAGTTGTAAAGCGATTATCAAAAGATACATGGAAGAAACTGCTGATAGCACTGATGGCCTTGCATTTAAGTTACACGATTTCGGTGCCAGGGGCGCAAGTTCAGAAGAATCTTCAGCGCTAGGCGCAGCCGCTCACTTAGTGAATTTTATGGGCACTGATACAGTATCAGGCTTATTAGCAGCTAAGCGTTATTACGGTGCCGACATGGCTGGATTCTCGATTCCTGCAGCAGAACACAGCACCATAACAAGCTGGGGTAAGCCAAATGAATCTGCAGCCTATAAAAACATGCTGAAACAATTTGGTGGTAAAGATAAGCTACTGGCCGTAGTAAGTGACTCATACAATCTATGGAATGCCATCGATAATATCTGGGGTGAAGAGCTCATCGAAGATGTTAAGAATATGGAAGGAACATTGGTTGTGCGTCCAGACTCTGGTGATCCAGTTGAAATCGTTTCAGAGACGATTGAGCGTCTAATGGCTAAGTTCGGCAGTCGCTATAACAGCAAAGGTTACAGAGTGTTACCGGACTGCATTAGGGTCATACAAGGTGACGGTGTAAATCTAGAATCTATCGCAGCTATTTTAGAGGCATTAAAGATTCGTAAAATAAGTGCCGAGAATATCGCTTTTGGTATGGGCGGTGAGCTTCTACAAAAAGTAAATCGCGATACCCAGAAGTTTGCGATGAAGGCGTCTGCAATTCAGATCAATGGAAAATGGCAGGATGTATATAAAGATCCGATCACAGATCCAGGCAAACGATCTAAACGAGGACGCTTAGCGCTTATTAAAAATGCTAATAACAATTTCTTAACCATTAGAGAAGATGAGCTAGGAGCAATGAACAATGAACTAATCACTGTTTATCGCAATGGAGATCTTTTAAAAGAATGGTCCTTTGAAGAGATTCGTGAACTAGCAGAACAACAGTCCTAACATATCTCTAACTATCAACCGAAAGAACAGCGTGCGCTGCGTTGTTCTTTACGGTACTTAGCTCCCAAATTTAATTTTTACGAAGCTCTCCGCACGATAATTTTAACTCCGCATATAAGGTTATATGTTCAATACGTATCTACACAAAGTAGGCGATAGCCATAGTTACATACTTAAATATCCTATTTAACATAATATATATTATGCGAAGTCGAATATACAGCAATAACAACGACTACAAGCCTTGCAAGCACTTGCTTTAACTAGCCTAAAGCGACTTTAAAATGCTTCAAATTTGATAAAAATGTAACATCAATAACCACCAATGGTATTACCTTTAATGCCTTCTATTAGCGGCAAGGAGCACCCAGATCTCAACCAGGAAAAAGCATTACATCCTATTACTAAATCGGGATCACGATAGAAAAACAAGATAGCTGAACTACGAGTGCGTAACGGGTATTTCAGCTGATTGGTAGCTACATAATAGTGCTGGATGAAGGTTTATGAGCTCACCTGTCACATCAGACTCGACGATTAAGATGGATGGCTCAGGCGCCATGCAGTGCATTTTGGCCAGAACCTCATAAGGCTGGTACTTATGGAGCTTGCAGCTATTGGATTCGTATAGATCAGCATCAAGCATGACGCTATCGCCTACAGAAATTTCATTCCAAAGAAACTCGGTTTCTAGGTGCAACTCTGTAAAGTCCAGTACGCTCATATCGATAACCTCGTTAAGAGAGTTACCTTAAGCTTGGACGATGTTGTGACGAATTGCGAGGTGAACTAGCTCAGAATTATTGCTAATTTTTAATTTTCTGAAGATGTTTGTGCGGTGGGCATGAATGGTTTTAGGGCTTAAAAACATCTCTTCAGCGACTATAGCTACCGTCCGACCCTCAGCAAGCAAAGAGAATATCTGCAACTCGCGTTTTGTAAGACTGCCGAGAGATGATCCGCCTGAAGAGTCTCCATTTATTCGTGAGCGTATCTCTTCGGTAATATACTCTTCACCCTTATGAATAGCCTTTACTGCCTCCAAAAGCTCATCAGGGGCGCATCTTTTAGTTAAAAAGCCTTTGGCTCCAGCATTTACTACATGAGCAGGAAATGGATCGGTCTCCATGGCTGTTAAAACCAGCACTCTTGCTTTTGGATCTCTCGAGATAATCCGCCGAATAGCCTCAAGACCACCATTGAGATTATTAGAAGCAGCCTCATCAGAATTTGAATCTGCAGGCATATTGAGATCCATAATCACGACATCGGGCTCATATTGCGAGTACATCTCGCAAGCCGATTGGCCGTTATCAGCCTCCCCTACGATTTCTATGCTTTCATCAGATATCAGCAGGCGCTGAAATCCAGCCCTAACTAAAGGGTGATCATCTACAAGCAAAATCTTAATTGGGGTCGACATATTCGCTTCCTAATAACCAGGCTGCTAATAGATATTTAAGCTGAAGTTTATTGCCTAATTATCTGATTTATATAATTTTTTATTCTAAATATCACTTGAAGGTGCTATTGCATCAGCACCTTTGTATACATCAAAGCTCTCAACATCCATGGCTCCAGCATTAGAAATTTCTTCAACTGGAATATGCGCAGGCAAGGCGACCAATTCATCACTGTAACCAACAAGCTGGACGCCTTCTTTCTTACAATGCCTTAGCACCTTCTCTAGTGCTTTAACAACCGCTACCTGCCTGCCATTAAGTTGTTCGCGCGCTATTCTTGGATCTTTGGGCTTACTTGTTACCTGCTTAATAGCATAGCCATCATCATCAAGAAGCTGAATTGTTACATTCTTTAGCTTTTCTTTAAGAAGAAGAGCTTTCGCCTGCTTGAAATCCTGCTCGCTATTACAGCACACAGCATCTTGAAGGCCACATTGATGCAAAGCATCAATGATTTCTTGATCTTGTGCCGATTCTCTTAAAACTATATCCATTTCAGATATTTACCTATAAATAGATAGAAATTAGTTTACCAGTACTAAGCACTATTTTATTAAAGATATGACCAGCAAGCTATGAATCAATTTCGCACAAAGCTTAATAAAGATTAACATCGTTAATAATATATAGCATCACTACTTTAGGATTCTAAGGTGCCGTTAGCATTTGCTTTAATTTTATCACCTCTAGCTGCAGCTCAGCCTTTTCACCCGCAAGAGCATCAATTGCTCTATTGAGTCTCTTATTCTCCTCTTGCAAGGTCCGATTCTCCACTTGAACCTCAATGTATTGATCGATATTAGAGCTGCCTTCAGACATGATCTCTGTCTGCTTCAGCTCTCTAGTAAGACGAGATATCTCCGAGTGACTCTCGATAAGCCTTGTTTCGCACTCTGCAATTTTTAGCAGACCTTCACCCTTCTCGTTAGAAAGCCTCTCATTGTCTTGAAGCAATCGAAGGCATTGAGCCCTCAACTCCTTCAGCTCACCGTGATCAGCAGAAGAGGCTTTAGATAACTCTCTAGCTCTCTCAGCAAATTCACTTTCCATAGCACTTCTTTGTGAATCAAGCTCCTTATTCGCATAAGCGAGCGCCTGCAACCAAAGCTTATTAGCACTATTGGCAACAGGCTCAGGAATGCTAGGGTTTCGCTCAACCTGATCAAGCCGCTCACCTAGCTCAGACCACCAAACGTTTAACGCCTTATTTATCGTTGTAATTGAGCCTGTTCCAATACGATCCCTAATGCTTTGCTGTGTTGGTTTTATACCTTCACGCAAAAGCTTATCGGCAGCCTCTTTCACCAAATT